>JBKEDP010000001.1:0-68487 GCA_047975485.1 Vibrio sp.
AACCCTGAAACCAAGAAAACCCCTGAAGCACCTAAATTTGCTCAACAACAATTAGCGGAAATGGGTAACGTTTCTTTAAGTGAATGGAAACTGATCATCGTTTTCATTGGTTTGATCGTGCTTTGGGTTGGCGGTGCTAAATTTGATTTAGACGCAACGACTTCTGCATTCATCGGCTTAGGCACTTTATTGGTTTTCGGCGTATTAAGCTGGGATGACATTAAAGGCGAAAAAGGTGCATGGGATACCCTAATCTGGTTCTCGGTGCTAATGGGTATGGCGGATAACTTGAAGAAGCTTGGCTTTACTAACTGGGTTGGTGATTTAGTTTCTAACTTCTTATCACACCATTTAGGTGGCGCTAGTGCGATTATCTTCTTGCTCGCTATGATGACTTTCTACCTATTCACCGCTTACTTCTTTGCTTCTGCAACAGCAAAAGTCGTGGCATTAGGGCCTGTAATTCTTGGCGCACTAATCACGCTTCACGTTAGCCCAATGATGGCTGTTTTAGCGATTGCTGGTATCACTAACATTGGTTGTAACCTTGCAACTTATAGCCACGCACGTAACCCGTTATTGCTTGGCTACGGTTACCACACCGACAGCGAGTGGATGAAAATCGGCTTAGTGATTTCCATTGTTGGTGCAATTGGCTTTATGGCGGTTGGTCTAGCTTGGTGGGGCGTATTGGGCGTGTAATTTATCCTTCGTACTTGAAGCTGCAATTACTTTGGATAAAACACCTAAATTTCTACTTAAAGCAAATTTGAAACATTAAAAAAGCGGGTCACTTCAATAAGTGACCCGCTTTTTTTAATAGGATTTTCTAAGTAATTAACTCAAATTAAATTACTTAACACGACCAACGTATTCGCCAGTACGAGTATCCACTTTCACTACTTCACCGATAGAGATGAATAGTGGAACGCGAACAACCGCGCCAGTGCTCAATGTAGCTGGTTTACCGCCAGTACCTTGAGTATCACCTTTTAGGCCAGGATCTGTATCAGTTACTTCTAGCTCAACGAAGTTTGGTGGAGTTACAGCGATTGGGTTGCCGTTCCAAAGAGTTAGCATACAAGTGTTGTTTTCAACTAACCATTTAGCGTTGTCGCCTACCGCTTTCACGTCTGCACCGATTTGTTCGAATGTTTCTGCGTTCATAAAGTGGTAGAATTCACCATCGTTGTATAGGTAATCAAGATCGATATCCATTACATCAGCAACTTCAACGGTATCACCAGATTTGAATGTCTTTTCTAGTGTTTTACCAGAAAGCAATTTACGGATTTTTACACGGTTAAACGCTTGGCCTTTACCTGGTTTTACATACTCGTTTTCGAGAATGACACAAGGCTCAGAATCAAGCATAATTTTAAGACCGCCTTTGAATTCATTGGTGCTAACAGTCGCCATTTTTTCCTCTATATATTCTTCGAGTTCAATTTAATGCCCGATATAATAACCCGAAAAGTCATTTCTGTTGAGCAAAACAGGTGCAAAACCTCGTCAAATACCGTACAAAATGCACAAACTCAGCAAAAAACTTGGTTAACCGAATTATCTCAAGCGATTTCAGATCCACTCAAACTTCTGGAATCATTAGAGATTGATCCTCAGCCGTGGCTTTCAGGTTTACAGGCTCGTCGTTTATTTTCGATGCGTGTTCCACAAAGTTTTGTCGACAGAATGGAAAAAGGCAATCCATACGATCCGCTTTTACGCCAAGTTTTACCACTCAATGAAGAATTTGAAGTTCACGCAGGCTATTCCAACGATCCTTTAGATGAACAAGATAACGTGCTGCCGGGCTTGCTGCACAAATATCACAATCGTGTTCTGATGATCGTTAAAGGCGCTTGTGCGATTAACTGCCGTTACTGCTTTCGTCGCCACTTCCCGTATCAAGATAACCAAGGCAATAAAGCTACTTGGCAAAAGAGTTTAGATTACATTGCCGATCATCCTGAACTAGAAGAAGTGATTTTATCGGGTGGTGATCCTTTAATGGCGAAAGATCATGAACTGGCTTGGTTGATAGAAAGTATCTCAGCTATTTCACACATCAAAACCTTGCGCATTCATAGCCGTTTGCCTGTTGTGATCCCTTCTCGGATCACCGATGAGCTTTGCCAACTGTTGCAACAAACTCGCTTAAATGTGGTATTTGTCAGCCATATCAATCATGCCAATGAGATCAATGCTGAACTGGCTCAAGCTATGCAAAAGCTCAAACAAACTGGTGCACATTTATTGAATCAAAGCGTGTTATTGAAAGGCGTGAATGACTCTGCAACTGAACTCGCTAAGCTAAGCAATGCCCTATTCCAAGCTGGCATTTTGCCTTACTACTTACACGTTTTAGATAAGGTACAAGGCGCAGCACATTTTTATGTTTCCGATGCACAAGCACGAGAAATCATGGCAGAATTATTGACCCAAGTTTCAGGCTATTTAGTGCCAACCTTGGCAAGAGAAGTCGGTGGCGAGAAAAGCAAAACACCGCTCGATTTACAGCTAAATCAGGAGTAAGCGAATAATGGAATTGGAAGATGTTTACCGTCGTGATTTAAATCTATTGGTCGCTTTGCAAGTATTGATTGAAGAAAGCAGCGTCAGCAAAGCCGCGATTCGATTGAACTTGAGCCAGTCTGCCATGAGCCGAGTGCTTGGGCGTTTGCGTTTACTATTAGATGATCCTTTATTTACTCGCCAAGGCCAATCACTTATTCCGACGCAAAAAGCATTGGAACTCCACCAGCAATTGAGCGCCCCGTTAGATGAGTTGCGCCATGTATTATCACCGCAGGATTTTAATCCAACGACCTGTGAGCAAACCTTTACCATCGCCACCACTGACTATGCAATGCAAACCATTTTGCCTTTTGCTTTGCCTCGAATTTATCAAGAAGCGCCAAATGTACGTTTAGAACTGGTTCCGCTGCAACACCATAACTTGGTTGATCAACTCACAACTCAAGGTGCAGACATGGCAATATGCCGCCCAACTTATTCGGTCGCACCATTGCATCGAGAGCATTTAGGCAAAGTTGGCGTGTTTTGCTTATTGTCGCCAAATCATCCTTTAGCGAATTCAGAACTGACGTTGGAAGATTACTTATCCGCTTCTCATGCCATGATTGCTATTAGTGATGGTGTAAAAGCATTAATCGACCAAGCTTTATCTGGTCATCCTGAACCAAAATGGTTGCTGCGTGCTTATCATCTTGAGGCAGCTCTGGCGATGTTAGAAAAACTGCCGCTCATTATTACGGTTCCTGCTGATCTGGCTTATTTAGTTGCTAAGCGTTACAACCTAGTCATAAAGAAAACACCATTCGAATTAACGCCATTTGATTATTCGTTAATCTGGCATTCTCGATGTGAGCATTCTTCTGCCCAACAATGGCTACGAGATGTGTTAAAGCAAGAGTGTGGAAAACTGATCGCAGAGCGGATCGAAGTGATGGGAATTGGCTAAAAAAGTTTCAGCTTCAAGTACAAAGGGGATAAAAGCCAAGCTGCGACTCATGTCATGTAAATACACAGCCTGACTTTTAAATTACATCATCGTCATTATAGATAAATAACGATTAGCCTTTTACGTTCACAACAACACGACCAGTCACTTGACCGTTAGTGATGTCTTCTGCGTATTTAGCCACTTCTTCTAAGCCGATTTCAGTACAAGCTTGTTCGAAGTAAGAAGCAGGAAGTAGTTTCGCTAGAGATTCCCATGCCGCAATACGTTTTTCTGCAGGGCAACTTACTGAATCCACACCTTGCAAACGTACGTTACGCAAAATGAATGGCATTACCGTTGTTGGTAAGTCAAAACCACCAGCCAAACCACAAGCGGCAACTACAGAGTTGTAATCCATTTGAGCTAATACTTTCGCTAATACTTTGCTACCAACCGTATCAACTGCGCCAGCCCAGATTTGTTTTTCAAGCGGACGTGCTGGTTCTTCAAATTCAGTACGATCAATGATGCGAGCTGCACCTAGTTTTTCAAGTAATGGGCCGTTTTGTTCAACACGACCAGTCACTGCAGCCACTTTATAACCCAGTTGGCTAAGTAGCGTTACAGAAACTGAACCTACGCCACCACTTGCGCCAGTTACTAGAATTTCACCATCTTCAGGCTTCACACCTGCATCTAAAATAGCTTGAACACAAAGCATTGCAGTGAAACCAGCTGTACCGATCACCATAGTTTGTTTTTCATCTAAACCTTTAGGTAGCGGCACTAACCAATCTGCTTTTAGGCGTGCTTTTTCAGCCAAACCACCCCAATGGTTTTCACCTACACCCCAACCAGTTAAAACAACTTTATCGCCAGCTTGGTAACGTGCATCCGTTGATTCAAGTACGCTACCAACAAAATCAATACCCGGAACCATTGGGAAGTTACGAATGATTTTACCTTTGCCAGTTACCGCTAGGCCGTCTTTGTAGTTGATTGATGAGTAATCAACCGCAACAAGCACTTCGCCTTCTGGCAATAGACTTTCGTCCAACATTTCAATGCTAGAAATGGTGCGTTTTTCTTCTTGGTTCAATACGAATGCTTTAAACATAACGTCTCCAAAATTGAGTAAATTTAATGCGATTCCTGAAGTATAGGTAAATGCACTGTATGAGAATAGTGATAAATTCACATATAGTTAATGCAGCAAACGCATAACCAATCATTTTAACTATGAATTTATAACATAAATAGATTATCTAAAATTGAGGTTACTTACTCGTCACAACAACCTCATAACCTTTATCCTTGTCACCCACGAAATCCACATAGTTATGAATTGCTGGTAAAGCATCATCAAGATGGTGCGAAACATATAGCAGTTGACTAAGATTTTCTTCCGCAACCATATTCAGCGTGTTCATTACTAATTTGCGGTTAATAAAATCCAAGCCTTGATAAGGTTCATCCAAAATAAGCAAAACCGGTTGTTTAATTAAAGCGCGACCAATTAACAATAAACGCTGTTGACCATAATCGAGTTGCTTAAAGCTGGTTTTCTCAAATTGAGACATGTGCAAAATTGCCAGCCAATCTTTCGCTAAATCAAACTGCTTTTTGCTTGGTTTTTGATACACGCCGATAGAATCAAAAAAGCCAGAAAGCAACACTTCAAGTGCACTGCAATTGACTCGATATTGAAGATGAAGTGCTGAAGAAACAATGCCAATCTGCTCTTTAACCTGCCAGATAGTTTCACCGCTGCCACGAGGTTTGCCGAATAGAGTAATGTCGTTGCTGTAGCACTGCGGATGATCACCCAAGATCAAACCTAACAAGGTACTTTTTCCGCAGCCATTTGGCCCTCTGACTTGCCAATGCTGACCATTATTGATTCGCCAATTTACCTCTTTAAAAATCAGTGCGTCGGTATATTCCACTTTGGCATTTTTCAATTCGACTAAAGGATCTGGGTATTTGGCTTGATAACGTTGGTGTTTAATCAGATCCAACACTTCTTGGCTACGTTGCTGAGATAACGCTGTTAATTGCGCCATTACAGGATGCTCGTGCCATTCTTGCACTGTCATTTGTGCACTCAAGTTATGGATTGAGTTTCCTGCTTTATCAAGTTCTTCATTAAACATAGCAACATGAGTAATACAGTTTGGAATTTCATCTTCACGAGAAGTAATAATGAGCAACTGCATGCTTTGAGAAAGGGTTTCTAGCAAGCTGGAAAGCTGTTGTTGATGGGAAATATCTAAGCCAGCATAAGGTTCATCAAGAATAAGAAGTTGCGGTTTAATGGCTAGCGCACGAGCCAACATAACACGGCGAGTTTCCCCGGTTGAAAGCTGCCTAAAACCACGTTGACGCAAATGCGCTAAATCAGTCAATTCGAGTAAATGCTCAACTTCTAAAGCTGAGGCTGCGACTTCCGAGATCAAGGCTTCAACACTAGATCCGTAATCAAGTTGATCCATGAAATCCGTATCATCTTCTGCCAACTCTTTTTCTAATAACAATTGTTGTTGGTACAAAGACACCCAGCCGATCTTTTCTGGTGATCCAATTATCTCACCCTGTTCTACATCGAGCTCACCAGCAATGAGTTGCCCAAGTAGTGAACCACAATGACTATAGGTGGAAAATACCGCCCAATGTTGGTTATCTTCTATCGTCCAATTATCAACTCGCAGGCTATTCTTTTTATCAATAATACCAACAACATTTATCGCCATTGTTACTCACTCCTTTGAAATTAAAACATCCCATTATCATTTGTTAATAAAACACAAAATTATCGATTCAACATCATGTTTTTTGTGCCATTAAAAATTTGTTTCTTTACTTGAATTGAACTACCCTACGTTCCGTGTGGGATTAATAGCCAATATTACCCCGCAATAATCTAATCGAATAAAGGAATTTATCATGTTAAAACGTGCTCTAGTATTATCTCTTATCCTAGGTTCTGCTGTTGCTTCTGCTGCAACTCTAACTGCTGACCAACAAAAAAACCTAGATGATATTACTGCTCAACTTCAAACTACTGAAGCGACTGCAACTAAAAACATTGAAGATTTGAACTCTCAACTAGCTGACGCTGCTACAGCAAAAGACAAAGCTGTAATCAACACTAAAATCAAAATCAACGAACGCACTAAAGCTAACGCTGAGAAGCAACTAGAACAAACTAAAGCGTTTGAAGACAAAGTTGCTAACATGACTGATGACCAAGTTAAAGACATCCAATCTCAAATTGATTCAATCAAAGCGAGCATGGACGCACTTAAAGCTGACCTAAAATAATTAACATTTTAACTGCTTAATATTCGATCCCCTTGTAAGTTAAGGCTTACGAGGGGATTTTTTTTTGCTTCTATTATCGTCTTAACCTTCATCTAGCCAATAGCTTCGCTCACTTCATCAACCAAATACAAAATAGATTGGTATGGAATACCGCTATGATGCGATAACCCTATTTCACAGGTTCGGCTATTACTAAAACCTCTAAAGCATAAGTCGGGTACTTGTTGTTTTAGCGATTGAACCGCAGAGGCATTTAATTCCGGTGTCGTGAAACCTTTATCGCCCGCCCAACCACAACATTGAATATGTTCAGGCACAACCACCTTTGACACGCATCTTTGAGCCAACTCCAACATATCGTTAGTAAGCCCCATGCGACGAGAACTGCACGTCACATGCAGCATGATCGTTTCATCTTTTGGTGTAATGGATAAATGCTCAAGCAAATATGCACTCACAAAACCAACCGACTCATAAACATCTAATGGTTTAGTAAAGTGTTCCTGACTACGTTTTGCACACGGGCTGGTATCCATCAAAACTGGATATTTCCCCTGTTCACTCGCTTGCCATAGTGCTTGTTCTAATTGTTGGGATTTCTGCTGAGCGAGATCATTCATCCCTTTGCTTTCATAAGGCATGCCGCAACATTGTGCATTTAAATTTTCAGGAACAATGACTTGGAATCCAGCTTTTTCCAACAGAGATAAAGTGACTTCCGTGAGTGAGCGTTGGTCTTGTGCATCTTTCTGCTGCCCCATATTCCGACTGGCGCAAGACGGCAAATAAACCACTTTTTTATCTTGATGGGATTGACTTGCAACCGCTCGTTCTAGTTGGAATGAATTTGCTTGAGGAATTTCAGGCATCCATAACGGAAGTGCATTTTTCGTCCACTTTCTCGCTTGATGATTTACCTTATGTATTGTCTTATCGCTTAGCAGTCGTCGAGTGAATTGGTTGGCTTTCAAGCCAGTGCGAACCATAGAGGTTGTGCCAGAGAAGTGATCCGCCGTCCAACGAGCTATTGGCGTGAACTTTTTGTATTTAGCGGTGCGTAGTTTTTTAACCAGATCGCCCGTATTAATTCCCACAGGGCAGCGGTCTGCACACAAGCCAGTTGCAGCACAGGTATCCAAGCCCTGATATTCAAAAGTATGTTGTAGTTGCTGCGTTTGAATTTTGTCGCCCGAATTGGAGAGTCGCTGCAATTCTCGATACAACACAATGCGTTGGCGTGGTGATAGCGTCAAAGTACGAGATGGACAAACAGGTTCACAGAAACCACATTCGATACAGCGATCCACGAGTTCATCCGCAGCAGGCATGGGTTTCAAATCAGTCAAATGAGCATGAGGATTGTCATTAATAATCACGCTCGGATTCAACAAGCCTTGCGGGTCAAACAAAGCTTTGATTTGCTGCATTAATGCATAGCCATCTTTGCCCCACTCTAACTCCACATACGGCGCCATATTCCTGCCAGTTCCATGCTCGGCTTTTAGAGAACCTTGGTATTTCACTGCCACCAACTCCGCCACATCATCCATAAATGCGCCATAACGTTCGATTTCTTGCTGACTTTCAAACCCTTGGGTAAATACAAAGTGCAAGTTACCTTCTAAGGCGTGTCCGAAAATAATGGCTTCCGAGTATTGGTATTTATCGAACAAGGTTTGGAGATCTCGCACACCTGCCGCAAGGTTTTCAACAGGAAATGCCACATCTTCAATAATGACGGTGGTTCCAACTTCACGAACAGCTCCAACGGCTGGAAATAGCCCCTTGCGAATGCCCCACAGTGTAGCGACCGTTGATTTATCCGTGGTAAATGGAATGGATTCAATGATCTGAAAATCACCTAATGAGTCCATGATGGAATGACATTGTGCGGTGAGTGATTCTTCATTACTGGCGTGAGATTCAATCAATAAAGCAGAAGCATCCAAACCCAGTTGAGCGATAAAACTCGGCATACCTTTTTTGTCGGAAATGGAACGCATAGAGCGGCCATCCATCATCTCAACCGCAGCTACAGGCAAATTAGCAAGAAGCGTTACTGCTTGGCTAGCTTGTTCGATATCGGCGAAAACCAACAGGCTTGAGGCTTTATGAGCATGCTCCACAACCGTGTTATAGGTTACTTCTGCAATAAACCCGAGCGTCCCCTCTGAACCAATCATCAAATGTTCAATCACCTTGATGGGATCGGTAAAATCCACCAGCGCATTTAAAGCGTAACCCGTGGTGTTTTTAAGACGATATTTATGCTGAATACGTTGCGTTAATTCTTCATTTTGAATGGTGCTTTGGCATAGGGACTCAATACCTGAAACCAAATCCGATTTTTGCTGTGTAAACAAAGCGATACTTTCAGGCTCTGCGGTATTGAGAATAAACCCATCAGCAAACACAATCTTCATACTATCAATGGTTTGATAAGAGTTTTGTGCCGTACCACAACACATACCACTGGCGTTATTAGCTGCAATACCTCCGATTTTACAGGTATCAATTGAAGCTGGATCTGGGCCGATTTTTCGTTGGTAAGAAGCTAAATACTGATTGGCATGCGCTCCGATCACACCGGGTTGCAGCCGAATGCGATTACCGTCATCAAGGATCTTATGTCCTCGCCAATCATCGGTTAAGGTGATCAAAACTGAATCTGAAACTGCTTGCCCAGACAAACTTGTCCCAGCAGCTCGAAAGGTAAAAGGAATGGATAATTGGGCGCAAGATTGAATCGCAAAAATGACTTCATCCAGTGAAGCTAACCGCAACACGATTTTGGGGATTAAGCGGTAAAAGCTGGCATCGGTTCCATAAGCTAAACACTGTGCAGTTTGAGTAATAATGCGCTCAATCGGAATGCGCTGCTGTAGCTTTTGTTCTAATTGCGGGTAGTTTCCTCTTAATGAAGAATCTTGCATGATCACGTCCAATGTTCTGATTATTCAATTGAACCAGTGTAAACTTTCATTAAATATTTTCGTGATAACTCGTTAACATTTTCAGTTTTCTTTCCTGATAACTTATGGGTAAGTGTCTTTAAAACCTCATATATCCACAAAAAATCAAAGCCAATACCACGGGGCAAACCTAAGTAATAAAAGGCCCCCTGCATAATCGATAACAAATCAATGATAACTAACGAAATAAACAAAAGTTTTTTATATGCTTTTCAAGTTTATTCTGTAATACTCATATTGAAATCAGGGATATAGGGAACAATTTTAAACCTTTCAAATGGATGTCAGATATGGTTGTTGTGGAGAGATTAGGCTGTAATTCATGTTTATCTGTGAGACTAACAATCAATGCCTTGCTGATTGTGGCCATCATGTTTGCTTGCGTTCGTATGGATATCAATGAGATCAAAACCCATCTCAAGCCAACCTTGGATAACTTTTCGCTGATCATTCGTGGTCTCGGTGCCACCAATGCGGATAATGCTGAACGTGCGACATTGATTTCTAATGGGCAGTCAAACATCTACATCGATGAAAGTCTCGCTGCCAAAGTTCGTTTTCAGTCTCTCAATAACTCTCAAAAATACATTTTTCACTCGGATAAAACCCTTTCTGTACGACCAAACGGAACCTTTATTGGTTTAGCCAAACAGGAAGAAAATCAATCCATCAAAAACATTACCCACTTATTTATTGCTGACAAATTTTGGGCTTCCTATCATTCCAGCCCTCTGATTTTAGACAATATGTTGGTGAGTTACCTGCACCAATATGTCTACTACTCTCGGTTTTATGATATTGAAAATGCAACCAATATCAGCCAAATAGATAAAATTACCCCCCAGTTTCTAACCGGTCGATTAAACGAACAGGTTGGTCATATCATCAAAGAATACGGTTTCTTTATCACTGAACCTTATGATGATTTTTTATCCGGTCAACGCATCGTGTCTATCGTTTCTCCTGTGTATAAGAACAACAACCACGTGGCTGATGTCGCCACCAATTTAGGTATCGATAATTTGCGTGATTTGATTTACCAATACCCCAAGCTTGAAAACAATATTGCAGTAGATGTGCAGTATTTAAATGGAGATCGGTATCCGTTAGTACATAATCACAATACAATATGGACAGCATTTAGCTATCAATACAATATGCCGTTTGTCGGGCACATAGTGACAAAATTTGATGTCCTGTTTTTCGTGAAAAAGAATTTATCGCTGTTTTTGTTTCTAGTACTTTTGTCTTTCGTCATCAATCTTTACATTGAAGCGATTCAAAAAGAAAAACAGGCTAATTCGGAACTCAAACACGAGTTGTACCACGATTCGCTAACTGGCATTTATAACCGGAAAATCATTCAAGACTATGCTTATAGTGAACTGCAAACCCACCTTTCACACGGTCATCATTCTGCCATTATTGCGATAGATGCCGATGAGTTTAAATTCATCAACGATAATTACGGCCATTTAAGTGGCGACCAAGCGCTGATTTTTATTGCCCATACCATTAATGGATTAGTTGAAGACGGCTATGTGATTCGAATGGGCGGTGATGAGTTTATGATATTGCTGACCAATGCCTCAATTGAACGAGCGAAATTGATTGCTCAACTGATAGAGTTAAATATTCAAAATGGTTCAGAAGATAGATTAGGCTTCCCGATGACGGTCACAACGGGTTACACCGAAGTAAAGCACAAGGAATCCTTTAAATCGGTCTATACTCGTGTCGATGAGATTCTGTATATCAACAAGCGCAATAAGAAAGAAAAGACGTTTTCCCTCGTCTCAAATTCGGAGCTAGTCTCAAGTGCGGAAATAGCTCAATAATATCAGTCTCACTAATTGAGTTAAAAAATAGATAGTTAAAAATGATTTATAAAAAAACCTCGGCTCATTCGAACCGAGGTTTTGTTTTTCAAGCATTCTTTATACGCAGATAGAGCTAATTAAGAATAGCGAGCTAGAAGATGAATTACATCATTCCGCCCATGCCACCCATGCCCATACCGCCCATGTCAGGCATTGGAGAAGCATCTTGTGGCTTATCAGTTACCATTGCTTCAGTTGTGATCATTAGACCAGCAACAGATGCAGCAAATTGTAGAGCTGAACGAGTTACTTTAGTTGGATCTAGGATACCCATTTCAAGCATGTCGCCGTATTCGCCAGTTGCAGCGTTGTAACCGTAGTTACCTTCGCCAGCACGAACGTTGTTAGCTACTACAGATTCTTCATCACCTGCGTTACGAGTGATTTGACGAATTGGAGATTCCATTGCACGAAGTGCTACACGGATACCTACGTTTTGTTCTTCGTTGTCGCCTTCAAGACCTACAACTTTAGAAGCTGCACGAATTAGAGCAACACCACCGCCTGCTACGATACCTTCTTCAACTGCTGCGCGAGTTGCGTGAAGTGCATCTTCAACACGGTCTTTTTTCTCTTTCATTTCAACTTCAGTCGCTGCACCAACTTTGATAACTGCAACACCGCCAGCTAGTTTAGCTACACGCTCTTGAAGTTTTTCTTTGTCGTAGTCAGAAGTTGCATCTTCGATTTGTTGACGAATTTGCGCTACACGACCTTGGATCATATCTTCTTCACCAGCACCATCAATGATAGTTGTTGCTTCTTTAGTGATAGAAACGCGTTTCGCTTGACCAAGATCTTCTAGAGTTGCTTTTTCTAGCTCTAGACCGATTTCTTCAGAGATAACCGTACCAGAAGTTAGAACAGCGATATCTTGAAGCATAGCTTTACGACGATCACCGAAACCAGGTGCTTTAACTGCTGCAACTTTAACGATACCACGCATGTTGTTCACAACTAGAGTTGCTAGCGCTTCGCCTTCTAGATCTTCTGCGATGATCAATAGTGGACGAGATGCTTTTGCCACTGCTTCTAGTGTTGGAAGCAATTCACGGATACCAGATACTTTTTTGTCAACCAATAGGATGAATGGGTTGTCTAGCTCAACGCTGCCCGCTTCTTGGTTGTTGATGAAGTATGGAGATAAGTAACCACGGTCGAATTGCATACCTTCAACTACGTCTAGTTCGTCTTGAAGTGCTTGACCTTCTTCAACAGTGATAACACCATCGCGACCTACACGTTCCATCGCTTCAGCAATGATTTTACCTACTGAGCTATCAGAGTTTGCAGAGATAGTTGCAACTTGCTCGATTTCAGTGCTGCTTGAGCAATCTTTAGAAAGTGCTTTCAATTCTTCAACTGCTGCTGCAACTGCTTTGTCGATACCACGCTTAAGATCCATTGGGTTCATACCCGCTGCTACCGCTTTAAGACCTTCAGTGATGATAGATTGCGCAAGAACTGTTGCAGTTGTTGTACCGTCACCCGCTACATCGTTAGCTTGAGACGCTACTTGTTTAACCATTTGTGCGCCCATGTTTTGGAATTTGTCTTCCAATTCAATTTCACGAGCTACAGACACACCATCTTTAGTGATTGTTGGTGCGCCAAAAGATTTGTCTAGTACTACGTTACGGCCTTTAGGACCTAGTGTTACTTTTACTGCGTCTGCTAGGATGTTCACGCCTTCTAGCATTTTTACGCGTGCGTCATTACCAAATTTAACGTCTTTTGCTGCCATGATTATTTCCTCTAAATCGTTTTAATTTTAGTTAGATAGTTCAAAGAATCTGAATTACTCAACAATCGCTAGGATGTCATTTTCAGATAGAATCAATACTTCTTTGCCATCGATTTTTTCAGACTTAGTGCCATAGCCTTCAGCAAAAATCACAGTGTCGCCTACTTTTACGTCTAGTGGGTGAACTGTGCCATTTTCTAAAATACGACCTTTGCCGACAGCTAGAACTTTGCCGCGAGTTGATTTTTCTGCAGCAGAACCAGTTAATACGATGCCACCAGCAGACTTAGATTCTACTTCTTGGCGCTCAACGATAACTCGGTCATGTAAAGGACGAATGTTCATCTGTGCATCTCTCCTGATTAGATGTTCATGTAATCCCCTTCGTACTTGAAGCCGCAGCTTTGTTAACTGCGCTCATTCGCCCCCTATTTCTTTTATAAAGAAGGTTTAGGCAAGCTAAACTCATGGGGCCTCATTCACTTGTTGCCTCACTGCAACTTCAATTACTTTGGGTATTAGTTAAATTTAGGTTTCTGAGTATTCGAGTAAGTGATCGATTCTTCGTGATTGAGTATTCGATCTCACTCAGTCTGTTTGAATATGTGGGGTGAATGAATCAAAAACCCAAGGGTAAAAAGGAAAAAAATGTGATCCTGATAAAGAAATTCGTCAAAAGCGAAGATATATAGAACAAAAAGTCTAAGCAGCCATGATTTTGGTTACGTTTCTTTTCAGCACAAGCATAGCATTTACGTTATCCTAAACGCTTTATTAACTTAAATATAAAGAGTGAAATGCAAGACAAGCACGGCTTACTGACAGGCTCAATCCCAACCGTTTTACAAACCATGACATTCCCAACCGTCGTGGGCTTATTGGCGATCTTAACGTTTAACCTGGTTGATACTTTCTTTATTTCACTTCTCGGTACTCAAGCTCTTGCGGCGGTAAGTTTTACCTTTCCTGTTACCTTTGGTTTGAACTGTATTACTTTTGGCATTGGTATTGGGTTATCCGCTAATGTCGGTCGCTTTCTCGGACAAGATAACAGCCGTGATGGTTCGAGAGTTTCCACGCACGGTTTAATTCTTAATCTTGCTTTAATCCTTGTCGCTTCGATTCTTGGCTTGCTTTCTATCGAGCCGTTATTTAGAGCATTAGGTGCAACGGATGATCTGCTACCACTGATCAAGCAATATATGCAGATTTGGTATTGGACGATTCCTTTACTCGTGATTCCAATGGCAGGAAACAGCGTGATTAAAGCCACGGGCGACACCAAAACACCGGCTATAATCATGCTGACTTCTGGACTCATCAATGGCGTACTCGATCCTATGCTGATCTTCGGCTACGGTCCTTTCCCTGAATTAGGAATAAAAGGGGCTGCGATTGCCAGTGCCATCAGTTGGTTGGGCGCTATG
This sequence comes from Vibrio sp., assembly GCA_047975485.1. GTDB lineage: Bacteria > Pseudomonadota > Gammaproteobacteria > Enterobacterales > Vibrionaceae > Vibrio. The sequence continues at coordinate 14,811 of JBKEDP010000001.1, forward strand.
TGTGTGTCTTTATATATTCTGATCAAACGTGAAAAATTGCTGTCAGCACCTCAATGGGCAATGCTTTGGCAAGACTGGCAACAAATCCTAAAGATCGGTATCCCAGCAGCTTTATCTAGTGCAATGAACCCGCTTTCAGGTGCTTTGTTGATGATGATGTTGGCGCATTTCGGCACTGAAGCTGTGGCTGCATTTGGCGCAGCGCAGCGAATTGAATCCATTATGCTGATTGTAATGATGTCGTTAGGATCGGCACTCACGTCATTTATTGCGCAGAATATTGGTGCTAAAAATCCGCAGCGTAGTTTTCAGGCGTTATTTTTAGCCATGCGTTTTGCGGTTGTTTTTCAAATCGGCTTGTTCTTATTAATTGTGCCGCTCAGTATGCCGATTGCGAATTTATTCAGCCAAGAAAGCCAAGTCCAAAATCTGATTTGGTTATTTTTGATTATTGTTCCGGTCAGTTATGGCTTCCAAGGCATTGTGATGATGACTGTCAGCTGCTTTAACGCCATGCACTTACCAATGAAAGCGTTCGGCTGGAACTTCTCACGCTTATTTTTGTTTACCTTACCTTGTGCTTGGATTGGCAGTTTAACTCATGGAGTTGAGGGATTATTTATCGGAATAGCCGTTGGGAACGTACTAGGTGGTATGAGTGCGTATTTGTATACATTGAGGTTTAGAAAAGGACTTTGCTCTAATCCAATAGCTAAACAAGTCAATGAGGATAGCTGAATAAAAGAGCTATCCTCAAAGTAATTGATGTTGCAGTGAGGCGACAAGTGAATGAAGCCCCATGAGTGTAGCTTGCCTACATGAGTGGGGTGAATGAGCGCCGTCAACAAAGCTGCGGCATCAAGTACGAAGAGGAAAATTAAATCCCAGCCCCATCAATCAATTTAGCTGACGTTCCATTAAAGCCTTGATCCATATCTTCAGATGGTTTGTCTGTTTGCGGGCGACCAACAATTTTTGCAGGAACACCAGCGACAGTTGTATGAGGTGGAACAGCTTGAAGCACGACTGAACAAGAGCCAATTTTTGCCCCTTCGCCCACTTCAATATTGCCAAGAATTTTTGCACCTGCTCCGATCATCACACCTTCGCGGATTTTCGGATGGCGATCGCCACATTCTTTACCTGTACCGCCCAGAGTTACGTCTTGCAGGATCGATACATCGTTTTCAACTACCGCAGTTTCACCGATAACAATACCAGTTGCGTGGTCGAGCATGATGCCGTGACCAATACGTGCCGCAGGATGAATATCAACTTGGCAAGCAACCGAGATTTGGTTTTGCAGATAAGTCGCTAACGCATAACGGCCTTTCTTCCATAGCCAGTTCGCAACACGGTAGCCTTGTAAAGAGTGATAGCCTTTCAAATAAAGCAAAGGCGTGGAATACATAGAAACCGCAGGATCTCGACTGACAATAGCGCAAATATCACAAGCGGCACTGGCGGTGATACTTGGATCATCCTTAAATGCTTCTTCCACCACTTCACGCACTGCCATTGCAGGCATAGAAGCGGTTTTCAATTTATTCGCCAGAATGTAGCTTAGTGAAGCCGACAAGCTATCGTGATTAATGATGGTCGAATGATAAAAGCTCGCCAACATCGGCTCTTGTTCCGCCTGATGCTTTGCTTCTTCAACAATCTTGTTCCAAACATCTTGTTTTTTGCAGTATTCCATCGAACAAGTATCCATCACCAATCTCTCTTACTGTTATTTCTGTATTCTAAAACTTTCATCGATATAGCCAAAGTAATTGGAGTTACAGCGAGGCAACAAGTTCATGAAGCCCCATGAGTGTAGCTTGCCTACTCGATTGGGGTGAGTGAACGCAGTTAACAAAGCTGTAGCTTCAATTACGAAGGATATATTAGCCTTCGGATTTCTTCTGACGCGCTAATAGATCTTGTGCCGCTTGGCGTGCATCTTTACCTTGATAAAGCACTTGATAGATCTGATCAACGATTGGCATTTCTACGCCCATTCGTTTTGCGAGCACGGACACTTCTTTGGTGTTGCGATAACCTTCAACCACTTGACCAATTTCAAGTTGAGCCGTTTCAACATCTTTACCTTGACCTAATGCCAAACCAAAACGACGGTTACGAGATTGGTTATCGGTACAAGTTAATACTAAGTCACCTAGACCAGCCATGCCCATAAAGGTTTCAGGTTGTGCGCCTAATGCAGCACCTAAACGAGACATTTCAGCTAAGCCGCGAGTGATTAATGCAGTTCGAGCATTGGCACCAAAGCCGATGCCATCCGACATACCTGCACCAATCGCAATTACGTTTTTCACTGCACCGCCTAATTGCATGCCGATAAAGTCACTGTTGGCATAGACTCGGAATGTTTTACTGCAGTGAATGGTTTCTTGGAGATCTTTGACAAATTGCGCATCAGGTGAAGCCACAGAAATAGCCGTTGGCATACCTACTGCTAATTCTTTTGCGAAGGTTGGGCCAGACAAAACGGCTAAAGAAATTTTATCGCCTAAAACATCGTGTGCGACTTCTTTTAGCAAGCGACCGGTTTCTGGTTCTAAACCTTTAGTTGCCCAACAAATGCGAGAATCAGGACGCAAATGTGGTTTTAAACTTTTTAGAACGATACCAAACACATGGCTTGGAACTACGACTAATAAATCTCGGCTTGCTGCAACCGCTTTAGCTAAATCCGCCTCAATCACTAATGAATCAGGGAAATCAATGCCCGGTAAGAACTCTTCATTGGAACGGTCACGCTCTAACGCTTCCATATGCGGAGCTTCGTGCCCCCATAACAGTACTTTTGAACCGTTACGAGCAAGAGCAATCGCTAAAGATGTTCCGTAAGAACCCGCACCAATTACGGTCATTACAGCATCATTATTTGCAGTTGAGTTAGACATGGTTGCAACCTTCTATTGTGTTTTCTTTTTCTGTAGTAAAGGGCTTTAGTAAAGGTTTCTCGTTCAATTGAGATTCAATCTTTACTAAAGAAAGTACTAAAGAAAAGAAAGAGCGATAGAAAAATTCTTCGCTCTTAATTTATCAATCATTATGTATCTACTTAGAGATCAACACTACAACCAATAAAGCTGCAGCGTCAATAACCCAAGAAGATTAAGCGTCAGCTTGTTGAGCTTGAGCCGCTTGCTGTTGTAGGTAATTCATAAACAAAGCGTCAAAGTTAACTGGCGCTAGGTTTAGTTGTGGGAATGTACCTTTAACCACTAGGCTTGAGATAGTTTCACGAGCGTATGGGAATAGGATATTCGGGCAGTAAGAACCTAGGCAATGTGCTAGTTGGCCTTGCTCCATACCTTCAACAGAGAAAATACCGCCTTGTTGAATTTCACAAAGGAATGCAGACTCATTGTTGTTTTTCACAGTTACAGTGATGCGAAGAACAACTTCATATAGGTTTTCTGCTAACTCACGGCTTTGAGTATCAAGATCTAACTTCACATCTGGTTCCCATTCAGATTGGAACACTTGTGGAGAGTTTGGCGCTTCAAAAGAAAGATCTTTTAGGAAAATACGTTGAATTGCGAAGTTTACTTCTTCTTGTGGTGCTGCTTCAGCCATGGTGACATCATCCTTATAAATTAAAATCTAAAGAAAGGCATGAAATTTAGCCTTCCTTATGTAATGTTGTGTATTCGTTTTCTGCTTGCTTCTAGCTCAAATCACTTCTTAGCTTTTTTGCCAGCTGGTTTATCAGAAATTAAAGGCAAGTTGGTTTCGTTCCAAGCCGTCATACCATTTTTTAGTAGGTAAACTTTTTCGAAGCCCGCTTTACCTAACAGGTTTGCACTTTCATGTGCAGTTTGACCTGTTTTGCATACCACAATGATTGGGGTCGCTTTGTATTTTTCAATGCTAGAAATGGCATTTGATTTAATGTCTGATGGCAAAATGTGAACTGAGCCCGCAATTCGGCCACGTTTGTACTCGTCCATTGTACGAATATCAACCACCACACCGTCTTCACGGTTGATCAAGTGAGTTAGTTCACTTGTACCAATCGTTTTGTATTTTGCGGTTGATGACTTAAAAGTCGTACCAATTAAAGCCACTAAAACACCAACCCAAACCAAACATAAGATCATGTTTTGTTGGAAAAACTCAATATATTCCTGCATACCCTACACTCATTAAAACAGTTGCTAAGATCAGCCTTAGCCTTATATAAGAAAGGCCAGAGTATATACCCAAGTCACTAAAATATGCGAGTCTCGCCAAGAATAAAGGTTGAAAAGAGGAGTTAGGTCTAATTTCACTTCCAATTCAGCTCTATCAATTGGAAATAAACATGTTCTTCAACCAATTCTCATTTTTTTCAATTGTTACCATAGATGAATCCAATTTTCAGCTAGACTAAAAATCAGGCATAATACGTCACCATAAGTGAAAATTAGTACCAGATAAATGTGACACCACAGGGTTAAGGCTAAGTTAAATTGATCTTACCCTACAGTTTAGAGCAAAAAGTGTAGTAAAATTACGCTCAGTGCGATTTTAAATTAAATGAGGTTTAAACATGTCAAATAAGAAGCCAATGGCTCTAGTGATTCTTGATGGTTGGGGTTACCGCGAAGACAACAGCGATAACGCAATTGCAAACGCAAACACACCTGTTTTAGATGGTCTATTTGCGAATCAACCAAACACATTAATCTCAGCTTCTGGTCTAGATGTTGGTCTACCTGATGGTCAAATGGGTAACTCTGAAGTAGGTCACACTAACATCGGTGCAGGTCGTGTTGTATATCAAGACTTAACCCGCATTACTAAATCTATCGCTGACGGTGAATTCCAAACTACACCTGTTCTTGCTGATGCTATTGATATAGCTGTAGCAGCAGACATAGCGGTTCACCTCATGGGTTTGTTGTCTCCTGGTGGCGTACACAGCCATGAAGATCACATCTACGCAGCAGTGAAAATGGCAGCAGAGCGTGGTGCGAAAAAAGTTTACGTTCACGCTTTCCTAGACGGCCGTGACACTCCACCTCGCAGCGCGAAAAACTCTCTTGAGCGTTTCACTGAACTATTTGCAGAATTGAACCTAGAAGAAGGCCGCATTGCTTCTCTTGTTGGTCGTTACTTCGCAATGGACCGTGATAACAACTGGGATCGCGTACAAAAAGCTTACGACTTACTAACTCAAGCTAAATCTGAATTCACTTTCGATTCAGCTGTTGAAGGTTTGGAAGCAGCTTACTCTCGTGACGAAAACGATGAGTTTGTTAAACCAACTGAAATCCGTGCTGAAGGCCAAGCGCAAGCTGCAATTGAAGATGGCGACGCTGTTATCTTCATGAACTACCGTGCTGACCGTGCTCGTGAAATTACTCGTTGTTTCGTTCCTGATTTCGCAGGTTTCGAACGTGAAGTATTCCCAGCGATCGATTTCGTGATGCTAACTCAATACGCAGCAGATATTCCTCTACTTTGCGCATTCCCACCAGCATCTCTAGATAATACTTTCGGTGAGTGGTTATCTAAATGTGGTAAAACTCAGCTTCGTATTTCTGAAACTGAAAAATACGCACACGTTACTTTCTTCTTCAACGGCGGTGTTGAGAACGAATTTGAAGGTGAAGAGCGTCAACTAGTAGCTTCTCCAAAAGTAGCAACTTACGATCTTCAACCTGAAATGAGCGCTCCAGAACTAACTGACAAGCTAGTTGCTGCGATCAAATCTGGCAAATTCGACACTATCATCTGTAACTACCCGAACGGCGACATGGTTGGCCACACAGGTGTTTACGATGCAGCTGTTAAAGCTTGTGAAGCAGTTGATGAGTGCATCGGTCGTGTTGTTGCAGCTATCAAAGAAATGGATGGTCAACTTCTTATCACTGCCGACCACGGTAACGCTGAGATGATGGTAGACCCAACAACTGGTGGCATCCACACTGCGCACACTAACTTACCTGTTCCACTAATTTACGTGGGTAACAAAGAGTTAGAATTCAAACAAGGCGGTAAGCTATCTGATTTAGCACCTACTATGCTTGCTCTAACCGACATGGAAATCCCTGCGGAAATGAGCGGTCAGGTAATTGTTAATCTTAAATAAGATAAGCTTTTTCCCTATCAATTGTATGTTTGTCTGATATATCATTATCCCCTATCAGACTCTTATATCAGTTGAATTAAGAGGCTCATCTAGACGTTGCCAAGATCAACGCTAGAATGAGCCTTATTTTTGGGAATTTTTTCATTTATGGCAGCGATTCAGTCAGGCTCAAAATTTAGCGCCGCTTTCTTAACTTTTCTTTTATCTTGCTCGGCATTGCTTCCAATAACTGCTTCAGCAGCACCTAAAGAAGAACTAAAAGGCGTTTCAGCTGAAATCTCTCGTCAAAATGCCAACCTTTCTAGCCAGCAGAAAAAACTCAACCAACTGCAAAGCGATCTTAAAAATCACGAATTAAGCATTTCGAAACTGGGTCAAGAGATCAGTAAGAACGAGCATGAATTAGCACAAGTTCAATCTAACCTCACAGAGTTAAAAGCCGAAAAGCAAAAGCTTGAAAACACCAAGAAAACCCAAACTGAAACCCTCGAAAAGCTGATCAAAACCTATTACTTAACCAGTCGTAATAACAATTTGCCGCAAATCATCCAAGGTGGTGAAGCGGAAAAAATGGATCGTATCAGCCAATATTTCCAACATATTGCTCAAGCACGTAGCGAAGCGATTGAAGCATTAAGCCAAACTCAAGACGAACTGACCGCCAAAGAGCGTCAACTTTCGGAAGAAGAAAATCGTCAAGCGACTTTACTAGCAAACAAAAAAGCTCGACGTGATGATTTGCTAAAAGCGCAAGGTCAACGTAAATCGACTGTTTCTAAAATTCAAAGCAACATTAAGAGCAACCAGAGCTATATTGCTGAATTGCGTCGCAACGAAAACCGCTTGAAAGCCGAAATTGCTAAAGCAGCAAAACGCAACACTTCAGCAATGGATGGTTTAGCCAAATACCAACGCAAACTTCCGTGGCCGCTACAAGGCACTGTGCTGCATAACTACGGCACATCTCAAAGTGGTCAAATTACGTGGAAAGGTATTGTGATTGCCGCAAATACCGGCCAAGCAGTAAAAGCTGTTCATTCAGGACGAGTGGTATTTGCTGACTGGCTGCGTGGTTACGGTTTGGTGATCTTACTTGACCACGGTAAAGGCGACATGACCCTTTACGGCTATAACCAAACACTATTGAAGAAAGATGGTGATGTAGTTCAAGAAGGTGAAACCATTGCTCAAGCAGGTAACACCGGCGGTCAATCTCGCCCTGCTCTTTACTTTGAAATTCGTCGCAATAGCCAACCGCAAAACCCAAGAAATTGGTTGAAGTGATAACAGGAATTATTTTTAGTCTATTATCAATAAAGAGTTAGACAAATTTTCGCTGGATGATTTATCTTTAATATTCAAGGTAAGTCGTGGAGACAAGGACTGCCTCCACACTAAGTGATGATTTCGGAAAACAAGCAACCTATCCACTTGCTTGTTTTACATTGCGTAAGGAAGCGCTCGTTATGATGCCAAATACCAGCACCATACATCAGAACCTTTTATCCCATCAGATTGCGGCTTTAACCGGCTCTGCGATTAACCAAAAAGTATTCAAGCAATTCACGCTATACTTCACTTTGTTTTTACTGCTTGCCATCCCGGCATTAATCTTTTCTTATCAAACCTATACGCAAAACCTAGAAGAAAAATTGCTCGCCCAAGAAGAAGCCTTTGTTTCATCTTCCGTCAGCCTATTACAAAAAGAAATGCACACTCAATTAACTGTGCTAATGATGAGTGCTAAATCCAAAGCACTGACCGACTTCATTAAGGCTCCATCTCCAATTAATCAGGAAGGGACATCGAATCTATTCGCAAATCTGATCAAAACTTTTCGCAATTATTCTGATATTCGTCTGATGGACAATAGTGGCAATACGCTTTTGCATGCAGTTCACAAAAATAATAATGCTGTTGAAATCAATATGGACGAACAACATCAAGAAGTCGGCGAAGACTTTATTTCCAAAGCATTAGCATTAAAACCTAACACCATCTATGTTTCAGAATTGCGCTTAAAAAAAGAAAACGGCCAAGTTATTGAACCTTACATTCCTACTATTCAATTCGCCACACCAGTATTGGACCAACAAGGTGAAAAAGCCGGTTTGCTTATCATCAATTATTCTGCGCTCGAGATCCTGCAAAACTTCCGCTATCAAATGCGCCTAAGAATTAATGGTCAAGGAATGCTGATTGATCACGATGGATATTGGATTAGCAACCATGACAGAAGCAATGAATGGGGACGTGATTTAAATCAGCCAGAAAAAGAATTTGAACAGCGTTACCCTTTCGCATGGCCGGTTATTTCGACTAGCTCAGAGGGCACACTAAAAACTCAAAATGGGTTATTCCGCTACCAAGTCGTAAAACCGCTCGATTTCACCCAAATTGAAACACCTGAACACGCTCAATATGGGGAAATGAACCACTATATTCTTAATGATTCCCGACTAAACACGGATTGGAAATTGGTGATATTTCTACCGAACCAAACCATACAAGCACATTCATTCTTTTTCAGTACCGCAGGAAGACTCTTTATCTTTATGCTTTTCGCATTTGTCGCTGCAATCATGCTACTTGCCATTCGTTTATATGAGCAGAAAAAAGAGCGCGACAATCAAACCATAGAAATAAACAATGGATTCAAAGATCTATACGACAATGCACCTTGTGGCTACCATGCGATTAATAAACAAGGAATCGTTACTTGCATAAACCAAACGGAATTAAGCTGGCTCGGATATCATCATGATGACGTAGTTGGTCAGCCATTTAGTAAGTTTTTAACTGAAGATAGCCAGCAAACGTTCGAAGAGTTTTTACAGCGCATTCAAACTGAAAACGAGATCGATGGTGCTGTTTTAGAAATCAAAACCAAAGATAACGAAACATTTTTTGCTTCCACCTCTTCGGTAGCCATTTTTGACAAAGATGAATTCATCCTAGCCAAAACCTCGACTTTTGATATTACCGACCGTATCAATCTAGAACAGCAACTGCATTACATTGCCAATACCGATGTGTTAACCGGGATCAGCAATCGCCGTCATTTCTTCGAAAGCGCTCCTGAATTCATTGCAGATAAACGTAATTCTCTCCCTTTATGTTTATTTATGCTCGACATTGATCACTTCAAAAAAATCAATGATAACTATGGACACGATGTAGGTGACCTAGCCATAAAATCTTTAGCTCAAACGATTCAAACTCACCTAAGAAAGGGCGATGTATTTGCGCGATTAGGCGGAGAAGAGTTCGTTGTTTTGGTGAAGTCTAATTTAGAAAACGGTATTGAACTGGCCGAAAGACTAAGACAAAAAGTCGAAGATATACAGGTACGTATTAGCCAAGATCAACGTCTATCCATGAGCATATCTATTGGCATGGCGATGGGAGAAAAAGAAGATTTCAACTTGGATGAGAAGATCAAACAAGCTGACGTAGCACTTTATCAAGCCAAGTCAGCAGGTCGAAACCGAGTCATGGTATATCAAGAAGATAATACTGTGGTTAGTGCGCAGAACTTAACGTTTTTAAGGTAGGCACTTTTACGATTGGCAAAACTGCGACTTGAAGCGTTGTATAAATAAATCTAACAGTTCAACCGGAAGGCGATTAATCCCAGCAGCCGCTCGCCTACCACCACCATTTGGAAATTGAGAGCAAACTTCATCAGCACCCTCTCGATGATTCAATGGAGCACGCACGCTAATTGTATAAGTTTGCTCGCTTTCATCTAACGTAACCACTGCAATGGCTTTATCAGGAAAATCATTCGCTAATTGATTCCCAAACACACCTGAGATTCTTCTTGCCCATGCTTGACTTGGTAATAGATAAATCAATCCCCAACTTTCATCTTGATATGACTGCATAGTTTTTAGGTGCGAGCTATCTTCTGCAAATCCAGTTTGAAGTTGATAGAAAATAGAATCAGGCTCTTGCTGCAAAACAAAAGGATCGGGATAAGCGAGTAATTGGTTAAATAACTCGATGGGAGGAATGTGCAAGTCATCTAACGAAGCACCATAACCGTTGTAGTTAATTAACGTGCCAAGTTCATTCAAAAAAGCAATTTGTGATTCAGATAACTGACTTTGCTTAGATAATGCTAAAGCTCGCTTGGTCATGTTATCACCAAATGCACCGGAAATAGCCCAAGTTTGAAATTGACCTTTCAGGTGTTGATTGATCAACAAACTGGTGCAGGTTTCAGCATCAAGATTAATCAGAGAAGTGAGATGTGGCGAATCAGGAATATCGCCAGACTGGTGATGGTCGCAATAAAAAACCGCCACGTTTTGCTGCAATAAAGCATCTAACGCTAGGCGGTTTCTTTGCATTGATATATCTAAAACAGTAACGGAAGTTGCATCACCACGCTCACCCACTTGCGATAGCAGTTTAACATCACGCTTCACACCCGAGACAAGTTGCGTTGGTCGCTCTAATCTTTCAGGCTCAGCAAAATAAAGTTGCAACAGTGCGATAATGCCATCCGCATCACCGTTAAAGACATCGTAGTGCATTCAAACATCCTTGTTTATCAGCTTAGATATTACTCAATAGTAATCAGTCTGAACCAAATAAATCGCGAGTATAAACTTTGTCTGCAACGTCAGAAAGTTCATCCATCATGCGGTTTGAAACAATCACATCCGACACTTGTTTAAACTCATTCAAATCACGAATAACACGAGAGCGGAAGAAATCTTCTTCTTTCAGCACTGGTTCATAAACCACAACTTCGATACCTTTTGCTTTCAAGCGTTTCATAATGCCTTGAATGCTTGATGCACGGAAGTTGTCAGAACCGGCTTTCATGATCAAACGATAGATACCGACAACTTTCGGGTTACGTTTAATAATCGATTCTGCAATGAAGTCCTTACGAGTGCGGTTTGCATCAACAATTGCACCAATAATGTTATTTGGCACAGAATCGTAGTTGGCTAAAAGCTGCTTAGTATCTTTCGGCAAGCAATAACCACCGTAACCAAAAGACGGATTGTTGTAGTGATTACCAATACGTGGGTCTAAGCCAACACCTTCAATGATTTGACGAGCATCTAAACTATTCACTTCCGCATATGAATCTAACTCGTTAAAGTAAGCGACACGCAAAGCAAGGTAAGTATTTGAGAACAGCTTTACCGCTTCAGCTTCGGTTGAATTAGTAAACAAAACTGGAATATCTTGTTTGATTGCACCTTCAACCAACAAATCAGCAAACACTTTAGCGCGCTCAGATTGCTCGCCAACAATAATGCGAGATGGATGTAAGTTATCAAACAGCGCACGACCTTCACGCAAAAACTCAGGCGAGAAGATAATGTTTTCACACTGCATGCGTTGCTTAACGTCAGAAGTATAACCAACCGGAACAGTCGATTTAATGATCATGACTGCGCTTGGATTAATATCCATCACGTCACGAATCACAGCTTCAACTGAAGAAGTGTTGAAGTAGTTAGTTTGTGGATCGTAATCAGTTGGAGTAGCAATCACGACATATTCTGCATCTTTGTATGCAGCTTGTTTGTCGAGTGTTGCTGTCAAATTCAATTCTTTTTCAGCTAGAAACTGTTCAATTTCAGCATCAACAATCGGTGATTTTTTGTTGTTAATCATCTCCACTTTTTCGGGAATGATATCAACAGCAATAACGTCATGGTGCTGAGCTAAAAGAACAGCATTCGAAAGGCCAACGTAGCCTGTACCTGCGATTGCGATTTTCATAGTGAGATCTCGATAGCTAACTAATTACTTGGATTTTTTAGTTGACGGAGTTTTGCTGTAATTTGCCAAACATAAGAAAGAAGCAGGCTATAAACAACAAAACAAAGTATAAACAAGTAAAACATCACATATTCTGGAATATTTATGATTTCACCATAAATACCAAAAGCAGTAAACAATGACGCAATCACACAGATAGCAATCAGGGTTTGAGTAGAGTTCAACCCTAATCGTTGAAATATATGATGAAGATGTTCACGATCAGGCTTAAAAGGTGAATGCCCTCTTTTCATTCTGCGAATCATAATTGCTGCCATATCAAACAGAGGAATAGCAATTAGCCACAACGCTGTTACAGGACGAAGTGGTGGTCGAGATCCATTTTGACTAGCTACAAGCAAAAACCAAATAACTGTGAAACCTATCACCATGCTACCGGCATCTCCCATAAACACTTTTCGTTTACGACCAAACGCCCCAAGATTTAATAATATATATGGCAGAATAATTACAATTAAAACTAAACATAGGTAAGAAAGCTTATGCTGCCCATCATGCAATAGCATATAACCCAAGCCACCAAATGTAACTATAGATAGGCCCCCAAGAAGGCCATCAATACCATCGACCATATTGAAAGCGTTGATTGCCCCAATTACAGCAAATACTGTTATGACGTAACCAAAGTAACCAAGATCAACATTGCCATAACCAAACACGTTACCAATAGTATGAAGCTGTAAATTTGCCATCTGCATCATGACAACTGACAAAACGGCTTGTATGGCAAACCGTATTTTGAAGTTCAAATCATACTTATCGTCTAACGCTCCAACAACAACCAATATCAATATTGACATACCATAAAGATGAGCTTGATATAACAAAGTTGAGTTATTAAAAAGGAAGTATAAGAAGGTAAAAGATATAGCAATACCTCCTACTAGAGGGATTGCTCCGTTGTGCAATTTACGCTCATTAGGCTTATCAACCAATTCTATTTTTTTTGCAATCTTACGAAGAATAAAAAGTATTGATAATGAAACAATGAACGTAAAAATCAAATCTAATATAATAGTCAAACTACATCCTTTAAAATTAAACCTTACGGATAATCCAATAAACACTCTTAACAATCTTTGACGGTAAAAGACGAACTATCGAACGTAAAAAAAATATAAAAAATGAGGATGTCAGTGAAGAAATTTTCAGTTCCATTCGGTATTTGTGCATCAACCACTCACTTTTAACATAATTAAAACCAGAGCGGCGTTCTATCATACTCAATCCAGTTCTGGCTACAACTAACTGCTGTTGAACATTATATCCTTTAGCTTTTGGCGATAATAGCCTACACCACAGATACCAATCCTCCATTAATGGTAAATGCTTGTAACTTCCACAATTGATTACTTCATGTTTTTTATACATAACGGTCATGTGATTAAAAGGGCTACGCTTAGGTAAGTAACGCTTAATGTCATAGTCAAATTGTGGGACATTTCGATTAGAAATAAATTCTAAACTTACGGCATCAACTTCCTTAATAGATGCACCACATATTGTTAAATCAGGATCTCTCAAAAAAGCTTCAATTTGAATATGAAAACGTTCTGGCATACATATATCATCAGTATCCATTCTTGCAACAAAGTCATATGTACACTTGGATAAACCAAAATTTAAAGCACATCCTAAGCCGACATTTTCCTCTAACTGATAAATGCACAATGGCAAAATAGGCTCCCATGAATCAATTACTTTATGAAGTTCACTGGTTACAGGACCATCTAAAACTAAAACAATTTCATCAGCTTGATGAGATTGTTTATATAAACTATCAAAACAGGCATCAAGATATTCAGGACGCTCTTTAATATAAAGAGACATCAATACACTAAACTTAAACATATCACCAGTATCATCAAGCATTATTCAATAACTCATAAATATAATTAAGATGTTCAGTACAATTAGATTTAGTTTTTAGATTTAAAACATTCAAAAAACGCATTAACTCATCGGCATTACCCACATGCGTAGAACATAATTCATTTAATAAATCTTTATAAGTGGTAATTTTACTACCAAAAATTAAACTATCATATGAATTAGAAAAGCCAACCATCCTTTCATATCGTTCAATATCATAGGGAATATATAACACTTTTTTATTTAAACTTAAGAAATCCAAATAAATACTTGAATAGTCTGTCACTAAAATATCAAACCCATTTAAATATGGTGTAATATCAGATATAACATCGGAGTTTGAATTGAAAACATAATCAGATTCAAACAAGCCTAAAGGTATTTCCGCTTTAAAGTAAGGATGCTCCCTAATAAACATATATATGTTATTTTCTTCTAAAAAAGAATGAAGATTTGCAACAGAAAAATCATCAAAAGGAAATAATTTAGTAGTACTATATGGACGCCATGTAGGTGAGTATAAAACATAAGTTTCATCTTCTTTCCTTGAAAGCTTAAATACCTTCTCAAGGGATTCATTTTGTACTAGCGTATCATTCCGAGGCTGCCCATAATGCATTAACCTTATACTTTCATTTCCAAACGCTTTTATAAAAAAATCATCAAAAAATGAAGAGTAAGTAGTTACATGAGAAAAAAGTCTAACTCTCAACTTTCTATTTAACCATCTTAGCTTTGAAATGTTATTTTCAGCCAAACAAATATTTTTCAGTGGTATTCCATGACCTAAATGATAGACAATTCTTTTCGAATTTTTAGACAAACCCCAGACTGGAGTTTCGATTGTTGATGTGATCCATACTTTAGCTTTTAAACATAAAATGCGACCAAAAAATGAATTAGATGAGATAAAACAATTTGGATACTTTTTATTAAGCTCAGCTCTTTTATTGTCATCATTAATTATGAAATATATTTTTTTATCTTTAAAATGTTCATCTTGCAGCATTGACTCAAAAAGAAATCTAGAATTAAAATTATAATTTAAATTTCCAGTTGAGTTAAACACAATGTAATCTGAGCTCAACTCAATAGAAGAGTAAAAAAAAGAAAAGACCAAATCTAAAATACAATTTAAAAACTTATAAATCATAACATTTTTGTCTTAATCAAATAGAGTATTGAATTTGGAATCAAATAAAAACGACCTAATAACAAGTCTAAAGTTGACTTCTTTATTTTACTAAATGAATGTGATTTAAGAGAGAAGAATAATAAAACCAGCTGCCAGACTTTTTCACTTTTATATGACCTTATTGTTTTTTCATTAACAATATAAGACCGTAAAATTGAATCATATGCATGACTATATACTGATTTATTGTTTAATTTACCCATACTTTGTGTATCTGTTTGGTCATATACATAACCAAGACCACAAATGATTTTTGTTTTGACATCCATAGAGAAGAATACTCTCCAAAAAGTAATAGTATCCCCCCACTTTGAAGATTCATCTAACATGCCAGCTTTAATAAACAGCTCTTTTTTAAAGAAATAAGGTGGCTTACCGGCATAATTAAGCGGAGATCTACTCATATGTTCAAGTAAATTAGTTCTATCATTTTCTTTTGATTGAACGATTTTATCGAACTCTCGATACTTCATTTTCACCTTTTGGAAAGAAATAAATTCATATCCATTATGAATTTCTTCTGCAGCAATAGATAGAACGTTATTTTCATCATAAAAATCATCACTATCTAAAAAAGTCACATAATCAAATGATGCCAAGTTTACACCACTATTTTTAGCCGCAGCACAACCTTGATTTTTTTGATAATAGTATTTAACATTATCAAAATTAGAATATTTTTGAGCAATCTCAGATGAAAGGTCTGTAGAACCATCATCAATCAGAATCAATTCTTTTTCTTGAAGTTTTTGCTCAAAAAAACTATTTATAGCTCTTTCTAATGTATCTTCTCGATTGTAAATCGTAATAATAACACTAATCAATTTATGTTCCTGCTTTAAATTTTTTTAACTATCTCAATTAACTCAGTTGTTGATATTGATGGTGTTCTTGGTAAATATAATACATCGCATTCAGATTTAACCCAGTCAAAACGACCAGCCCAATCATCCCCCATAATCAACAAGTCAGCGTTATATTCTTTTATATAGTCAAGTTTTAACTCTAAAGATTCTTCAATAAAAACCTCATCAACAAATTTCAAGGATGAAATAATTTTAACTCGATCTTCTTGAGAATATATAGGATAACGTGCTTTTTTTGAAAAATTAAGTTCATCTGAAGATATGCCAACAATAAGTTTATCACCGTATGACTTAGCTCTTTCTAAAATATTAACATGCCCAACATGAAAAACATCGAAAGTACCGAAGGTTATAATTTTTTTCATCAATCACCCATATAATATAAAAGATATTAAAAATAAAATTGGATATTTTTTTGTTTCACAATAAGGAATTGATCTAAGGATAACCATCAAAAAATCTAATTTTTGTCTAAAACCGACAATGTTATGCATACCAGATATCTTTATAGCTCTATCTTTAATGTCAGAATACTTTTGGACGGAAAATATTTTTTTTATTAATGATTGTTTATATCCCATTCCACCTGAAACATTTTTATTATGTTGTCTATATTTTAACAATGGTTTATCAATGAAAAAAATCATTCCATTAATAAGGCTACGATAGGCAAGCCAATGATCGTGCATAATTAATTTATTAGGAAATGGCAAAGAGTTCTGAACGGCAGCTCTATTCATTATAATAGTACACCCATATACAGAGCCCATCCATGATAAGTTATTTATATTTAAATTTCTATATGGGTTTAACTTAGTTTCTCTATAAAAACTAGGAGCAATAAGATTAAGGTTTTCATCAACCAACTTTAAATCAGAAAAGCCTAAACATGGTTCTATTTTATCTCTTTCTTCTTTAAGAATCCCTTCTAATGAAACTTTTACTTTATCTTTATGCCAAACATCATCTTGATCACATAACATAACATATTCAGAAGATGAATTATTAAGTAAGATTTCAAAATTTTTTATCACTCCACCAACTCTCTCCGAATTGACAAGTTTAAATCTGGGATCTTGAATCTTATTAATAAGTTCAACCGTTCCATCTGTTGAACCATCATCTGATATTAATACAGTGAAGTTTTTATATGACTGATTCATTAATGATTCAATCTGTTCTGATAGATATCTTTCACCATTATATGTTGCCAAAAGTATCTCTACTGAATTAAATTCACTCATAGTCTTTGAAATAATGCCTCTAATATAATTTCATAATTCAATCTAATCCCTCTATAAAGTAGAAAAATCAATACAAAAGAAACAACCAATATAAAATATTTATTTTTCTTGAAAAGAGATAAAAATTGTGGCAAAAAACAAACAATAGCAATACCATAAAACTCCGAAAATCTTCCCGCAAGAATAGGAACAGGTACAAGAATATAATATGATACAATCGCTAAAGCTATTACTTTCAATACAATAACTTCATTATATCCAACTGCACCATTGACATTCTCTTTTGCACGCTCAAATAAAAAAAGATTAATAAAAAACATTATTATAAGCATAATATAATAAATGTTGAATTGATTTATATCCGACCATAACCCTGAGTTATTTAGAGCAGCTATATATGAATTTAATTTATATGATATTGGATTTGGTAGGTATGACGCAATTGCAACAATAAAATTTTGAGAAAGAACTGTTGACAGCATCATAGAAAATAAAACTACTCCTGAGTAAAAAGTTTTACTTATTCTTTTGCACGAGAAAAAATAAATGGCAAATCCCAAGATTGCACCGTAATGAAACAATATAGAGAAAATAGAACATATCAATGCTTTCGTTTTTGACTTATCTCTAAAAAATAAAGCTAAAAGGAAAAAACCACCTGCAGCTCCAGCTCTAATTTGAGTCAAGTCATGCAGAGCAAAATACAGAACGATATATGTAAATAAAGCAACCCACTGATATCTATTAACTTTTGATATTGCTATTAATTTTAGACCAATACCTAAAAAAGCATAAACGAAAAAGAAAATAGTGTATGAATTATTAAAAAGGAATCTATTTATGGATACAATAAAAGTAAATGAGGGCTCTTGAAACCAAAGTTCAGAAATAGGTCTATTTATCAAGTCAATATATGTTAAAGAATCACGATCAATTCCTGGAGTTCTGAATGTTGCTATAGACACCAATATAAAAAATATAAAAACATATATGATGCTATTTTTTTTTATCATAATAGACTCACAAATTAATTATCGTACAAAAAGATTAGCTAAATTAAATTTTTATATTTAAAAATTTTCTAAAAACACTTTAGAATCTAATCAAAAAATCACTTTAAAATCATTCTTTTTATGAAGGTGTAATAGCATTATAAAAATAAAAAATTCTGATAAAGCAATCAAAGAAACTGCACCTAAGTTGTCAAAAAAATAAACGGAAGGAATAGAAAAAAACAAACATAAAATAGCACTATATGATACAATTTTTCTAAGCTCTTTTTCTTTTTTTAGTGGTATTAAAGTTTGGACACCAAAAAAATTATTCAACACACTTAAAACAATCACAATCAGCATAAACTCTACTATATCTGCAGATTGCAAAAATTCTTTACCAGCAACAATTCCTATAATTTCATCTGAAAATGCATACACAAATAATGATCCAGTTACAGCTAATAAAAAACTAATAATGAGAAACACTCTAATAATATCTCGAGCCTTTTCCTTATCACAATTAATCAGACTATTTACTTTAGGGAATACTGTTTGGTATATAGGTTGAAAAAATGATAAACAAATTTTTCTTATCGTATCAGCAACATTAAAGTAACCAACACTAATCGGACCTTGGATATAGCCAATCAAAACAGGAAATAATGATAGATAAACACTTGAGGCCAAACTAGTCAAAAAAACATCCCACCCAGAATATATTATATTTAGCACATACCTAAATCTTACAAATTTCAGACTCACAACCTTATTTTTAATAAGGAAAAACCAAGAGATAACACCTGAAATAAAAAATGGGATTGCTTGCAAAAATCCAGCAAGATATAAATCTGATTTACTTTTAACTAAAGTAAAAACTAGAGGAATCGAGCATAATCTTCCAAAGAAAATGATAAATGTTAACACTTTCATCATGCCAAGCCCCTGAAATAACCAAACAGGGAGAATCAGGTTTCCGAGTAACATAGGCATCATAACTAGGATAAGTATCGATAACTTTGTATCATTATAAAACATCAAAAATATGAATAACAACAATAAAGAAGCAAAACATAAAAATGCTTTTGCTGTTAATACTGCAGATGTATATTTATTAATAAAACTTTTATCTGCGGCTCTAATTCTTGCAATTCTAGCTGTAGCAGTTAGGTCAAAGCCATATTGGCAAAAAATCATGCTATAACTAATGGCAGCACTTGCAAATGCTAAATATCCAAACCCTTCGACACCTAAAACTCTTGTCAGATATGGAAATGTTAGAATTGGAACAACAAAGCGTAAAATCTGAACTAAACTTAAATATAAAATATTATTTCTCAATTAAATATCACTCAAATTAATTGCATTTCTATCTTTTTCAGAAAGAATTGGTAGAGTCACATTAATTGGCCAATCAATTAACAAATCAAAATCATTCCATTTAATTGAAATTTCCGCTCTTGGATTATAAAAATCTGTACACTTATAAACAAACTCGGCTTCATCGCTTGTCACATAGAAACCATGAGCAAAACCTTCAGGGATCCAAAGTTGTCGTTTATTCTCTGCTGACAAATACTCACCAACCCATTGACCAAATGTTGGAGAATCTTTTCTTATATCTACAGCCACATCAAAAACTTCACCAGAAACAACTCGTACTAATTTTCCTTGTGTGTTTTCAGTTTGATAGTGTAAACCTCTTAGGATACCTTTCTTAGACTTAGAGTGATTATCTTGAACAAATTGTGTCGGCTTCCCCGTTACTCTTTCTTCAAACTCTTTTTGATTCCATGTTTCCATGAAAAAACCACGTTCGTCTCCAAAGACTGTTGGCTCAATAATTTTCACATCCGGGATAGAAGTATCTATAACTTTCATATTTTGCCCTAAAGTATTTATTGGTATGCTTTGATATTATTTAATGCTAGTTTCCAATCACTCGCTTTAATGCCAAATGTATTGGTAATCTTACATGTAGATAAAGTTGAATTAGCTGGTCGTTTCGCTGGTGTAGGGTATTGCTCAGTTTTGATGGAAGATAAAATAGGAGTGCTAACTAATACACCTTTCTCTTGCGCTGTCGTAAATATTTCTTGAGCAAATTCAAACCAACTGACGTGAGGTAGACCTGAAAAGTGATACAAACCATATTGAACAGATTGATTATCTTTTAACTTTAATGCAATAGAAATGAGAGCTTCTGCAATATCACCAGCATAAGTTGGACCACCGAGTTGATCACCAACAATACTTAACTCTGTGCGTTCTTTTCCTAGACGCAGCATGGTTTTTATAAAGTTATTGCCCACTTCACCAAAAACCCAAGCCGTTCGTAAAATGATATGTTTTGGATTCCCTTTCTGTACTGCAATTTCACCAGCAAGCTTACTTGCACCATAGATACTTTGAGGATTAGTTGGATCTTCTTCTGTATATTCGCCGACTTTATCGCCAGAAAATACATAATCGGTTGATATATGAAAAATAGTAGCACTGATTTTATCGGCAGCTAACGCTAAATATCCCGCACCTTTTTCATTAATTGCGTACGCATTTTCAATATCAGTTTCAGCTTTATCAACTGCAGTATGAGCAGCTGCATTAATAATGATGTCCGGTTGAAAGCTTTGAACAACTTCGTTTACGGCAGACTCATCTGTAATATCCAAACCTTGAACATCTAAAGATAAAGTTTCGATATCATCAAATTTTGTAAGTTGTTCAGTTAAACAATGACCAACCTGTCCATTAGCACCGGTGACTAGAATTTTCATTCAATTATCCTTGAATACTTTCTGAAATTAAGCGAGTTAAATACTGTCCGTATTCATTCTTCATCATAGGCTTAGCTAAATCTAAAACCTCTTGGCCAGAAAGCCAACCGTTGCGCCAAGCAATTTCTTCTAGGCATGCAACTTTTAAACCTTGAACATTTTCAATTGTTTGAACAAATGAAGATGCTTCATGTAGGCTTTCATGTGTACCGGTATCTAACCAAGCAAATCCACGACCTAAAATTTCAACATTTAGAGACTCATCATCAAGGTACATTTGATTAATACTAGTGATTTCTAATTCGCCACGGTGAGATGGTTTAACTTGTTTTGCAAATTCAACCACTCGGTGATCATAGAAGTACAAGCCTGTAACCGCATAATTTGATTTAGGATTTTCAGGCTTTTCTTCTATCGATAAAGCTTTCATATTTTCATCAAAATCAACAACACCAAAACGCTCAGGATCTTTAACTTGATAACCAAACACTGTAGCGCCATGCTCACGATTCACTGCATTTTTCAGCGTTTTTGTAAAAGATTGCCCGTAAAAGATATTGTCTCCAAGAACTAAGCAGCAACTATCACCATTGATAAAACTCTCTCCAATGATGAACGCTTGTGCTAAACCATCTGGTGTTGGTTGTTCTGCATACTCAAGATTGATTCCAAAGTTTGAACCATCACCAAGTAAACGCTTGAATCCTTCATTATCTTCAGGAGTAGTAATGATTAAAATATCCTTTATACCTGCAAGCATTAAGGTTGATAGAGGATAAAAAATCATAGGTTTATCATAAACAGGTAGCAGCTGTTTAGACACACCACGAGTTATAGGGTAAAGGCGAGTACCAGATCCACCGGCTAAAATAATACCTTTCATTACTTTTCCTATTGCGAATTAGTACCAAGACGTTCCAATGAGTAAGAACCATCTAAAACTCGTGACCACCATTCTTTATTTTCAAGATACCATTTCACTGTATTTCTGATGCCTGTTTCAAAGGTTTCTTCTGGAGTCCAGCCAAGTTCATTGGCAATTTTAGTAGCATCAATAGCATAACGAACATCATGCCCAGGGCGATCCTGAACATAAGTAATTAAACTTTCGTAGCTTTCTATTCCATTTGGTTTGTTTGGAACAAATTCTTCCAGCAAAGAGCATATAGTTTTGACAACATCAATATTGGTTTTTTCATTATGACCACCGATGTTGTATGTTTCACCAATCTCACCCTCTGTAACTACTTTATAAAGCGCACGAGCATGATCCTCCACATATAGCCAATCTCGAATTTGCATTCCGTTACCGTAAATAGGAAGGGGCTTGCCTTCTAGAGCGTTTAAAATCACTAATGGGATCAGCTTTTCAGGGAAATGATAAGGTCCGTAATTATTCGAACAGTTAGTTACAATTGTTGGCAAACCATAAGTACGTTGCCATGCTCTAACTAAATGATCACTGGAAGCTTTTGAAGCAGAATAAGGCGAACTTGGCGCATAAGATGTTGTCTCGGTAAACAAATCTTCAGGCCCTTCAAGATCCCCATAGACTTCATCTGTGGAAATATGGTGAAAACGAAATGCTGACTTACGCTTTTCATCTAATTGATTCCAATATTGGCGAGCAGCTTCAAGTAAATTGTAAGTACCGACAATATTCGTTTGAATGAACTCAGCTGGCCCATCAATAGAACGATCAACATGAGACTCTGCAGCTAAATGCATAACAGCATCGGGTTGATAAGCAGTAAAGAGTTTATCCAAAGCAACACGCTCACAAATATCAACTTGTTCAAAAGTATAGCGTTCATTACTTTCGATTGTGGCTAAGGATTCAAGATTGCCGGCATAGGTCAATTTATCAACATTGATCACAGAGTCTTTAGTATTATTGATTATATTTCGAATTACTGCTGAACCAATAAATCCAGCACCACCTGTAACTAGTATTTTCATAAGTTAAGCATTCTCTGTATCTTTAAAAACAAATCGAATCATTACAATACCAACACCAATCATCCCACCTAGCAACAATCCTAAAATCGCAATTAATGCTCTCTTCGGCTTATCACGCGAAACTTCTCTCTCTGGCTGGTCTAAGTAACGATATGCTGAAAACTTTACACCCTTATCGATATTTAAATTATCTAATTGCTCAAGCTTAGAGTTCAATTGCTCAAGTCTTGGTTCAATCACACTTAAGTTTTTAACTTTATCAAGCGCTTGAACTTTGGCTTTTAATGCATCAGAACCCAAGTTAATAGCAAACAATTCTTTTTCACCAAAGTTTTGTAACGGCTTATTCACATCAGCAGCTTGTGCAATACTTAGTGCATATTCACTGCGTTCTTTTTCTACCAATAAGCGTTGCTGAGCCTGTTTTGCAAGCATAATAGACTGTTGCTTAAGCTCATTCTTTTTCGAGTTAATCATAGCACTCAAGTTGCCTAATGCTTTTTGATGAACTTGAGTATCAACATAAGCAATGTAGTTTTTCAACATATTGAAGCTTTGTTGTGAGCTTTCAGCGCTTGCAGTAAGCACATATGGACCATTTATGTTCTTGGCATCATCTGGTTTAATATCTAAAAATTTGTACCAATCATTATATAGCTTACGTAATGCATCTTCGTCATCTGGGTTTTCTAGTTGCGCTTTTTCTGCAAGGAATGCTTCTGAATTTTCTAAAAACGCACGTTTATTTGAAGAAGAGTTAAACTCATCAAGAAATAAGTGATACAAATCATCAGCATTGGTTAGTCGAGCAAGTGCCCCACTTACTAAAATAGTGCCATCATCTTGGTAAACATCAAAAACAGGCTGAAATTGTCCAACTTGGTTTTGATATTCGCTGTAATCACTGATTTGTGGTTTGGAAATCTTTGCACTTGAAGACCACTGTTCCTTCGCTAACAGAGCGTACGCAATGGCTAATGCAGTACACAAAACAGTACAAGCAATAATAGTCCACTTACCCTTCCATAAAGCAGCGAACAATTCTCGTAAATCAATCTCATCATTTTGTGGTGGTTGATAATAATAGTTAGGTGGTAACTGAGGTTGCTGCGGTGAAGATTGAGGATGGCTCACATGAACTCCTGAAAATTGATACGCTACCGCCCGGAGGTTAGACGCACCCTCAGGCGTAGTTTTAAAGTAATTGTTGACTTGAAAAATTCAAATTGGCGAGAATTCTATCACCAAGTATCGCTTTCTGCGAGTGTAAGGTAACGATTCTTACCGCTACTTGACCTAGATTATCTTTTCACATTGATTTGCACAGACACAACCAAAATCCAGCTCACCTAAAACTGTTATTTGAATCGAAAATCCGTTTCCTGCTTCTTGCCGCATCAAGCAATACTGATACATTTTCCGCTAATACCTTTACGAAGATCATCAATCAGAGGCTAGTGCCATGGAAATTCAAAAACATCAACTTAATGTAAACGAACCCTACTTTTTAACTCACCACGGTGGAAAAAACACCGTCACAGGTTCTTGTCATGAGTTGCAAATTGGTGAGTCTGGTATTCTCATTGACTGCGGTATTCTGCAAGGTAGGAACACCAACACACCAGAGCATTTAAATATCGACTTCCCGCTTGAACACATTGAAGCCCTTATCATCACTCATGCACATATTGATCACATTGGCCGCATTCCTTGGTTAGTGGCAGCAGGATTCAACAAGCCAATCTATTGCACAATGGCGACGGCTGCGCTTATACCTTTAATGTTAGATGATGGTCTTCGCATTCAGCTAAACCTAAACAAAGATCAAAGACAAAAAGTTCTTAGTCATATAACTAACCTTATCCAACCAATCCCTTATAAAAATGCCGTTACTCTTGCCAATTCTGGTGCACGTTTTCAATTTTTGCCAGCAGGGCATATTCTCGGTTCTGCTTATGTTGAAGTTACTTTGCCAAACCAGGAAGTCATCGTTTTTTCCGGCGATCTTGGACCGAACAATACTGCGTTATTGCCTGATCCTGAGCCACCAAAACAAGCCGATTACTTAGTGATTGAAACCACTTATGGCAATAAAAAGCATGATGATGTAGCAACTCGTTCACTGCGCTTAGAAAAAATCGTTGAAAAAGCATTACAAGATGGTGGTGTTATCTTGATCCCTGCCTTTAGTGTTGGCCGAACTCAAGAGCTATTGTTTGATATCGAACGCCTTATTGAGCACAGCATTCAAACGGAGTCAACTGATGATGATTACTGGCAACAACTGCCGATTATTCTCGATTCACCTTTGGCATTAAAAATCACTCGTGAATATGAGAAGTTCCGGCATTTATGGAATGAAGAATGTGCTACTTCGCATCCTCGGCACCCATTGTCATTTGAGCAACTTACAACAATAGAAAGTCATCAAGAGCATGAAAGGATCGTTAATCGCTTAGCTTCAACCAATGAAGTTGCCATTGTGGTTGCAGCAAGTGGTATGTGTAACGGTGGTCGAATAATAAATTATCTAGAGGCGTTGTTACCTGATGAGAGAACGGATGTAATCTTAGCGGGTTATCAGGCGGAAGATACTCTTGGGCGAGACTTGCAGGATGGAAAAAATCAAATTGTCATTAATAGCAATATCGTCGAAGTAAATGCTCACATCCATACTATGTCAGGGTATTCTGCGCATGCTGATCAGAATGATTTACTTACATTTATTAAAGGTATTGAAACACCACCCAAACAAATCCACTTAGTTCATGGTGAATTGGAGACCAAACATAAGTTTAAACTGACCTTAGAACAACATTTTAGTAATGAAATCATCCTATAAACAGAAGTAGCGACTTATGAAAAAAAGCCTAAAAAGCCATTAGAAAGAACTGCTAGAAAGTACCCCATAAGCTTTATCTTCTGATATACTTCGGAGGTTTTCATCACATTCGAAGGAATTATTATGATCATCGTTACTGGCGGTGCTGGCATGATTGGCAGCAACATTGTTAAAGCACTAAATGAAGCTGGTTATAACGACATTCTTGTTGTAGACAACCTAAAAAATGGCAAAAAATTCGTTAACTTGGTTGACCTCGACATCACCGACTACATGGATCGTGATGATTTCTTAACTCAGATTATGGCTGGTGATGATTTCGGCCCAATCGAAGCGGTTTTCCACGAAGGTGCTTGTTCTGCAACAACAGAATGGGACGGCAAATACATGATGCTCAACAACTATGAGTATTCAAAAGAATTGCTTCATTACTGTATTGATCGTCAAATTCCATTCCTTTATGCATCGTCTGCTGCAACTTATGGTGCTCAAGACAAAGAGTTTATCGAAGAACGTGAATACGAAGGCGCTCTGAACGTTTACGGCTATTCGAAACAACAATTCGATAATTATGTTCGCCGCTTATGGGCTGATGCCAAAGAACACGGTGAAGAACTTTCTCAAATTACCGGTTTCCGCTACTTCAATGTTTACGGCCCTCGTGAACAACACAAAGGCAGCATGGCGTCGGTAGCATTCCACCTAAATAACCAATTGCTTGCTGGCGAAAATGCTAAATTATTTGAAGGCAGCGATGAATTCAAACGTGACTTCATTTACGTTGGCGACGTGTGCAAAGTAAATCTTTGGTTCATGGAACACGGCGTATCTGGTATTTTCAACTGTGGTACAGGCAAAGCGGAAACTTTCCGTGCTGTAGCTGAGGCAGTAGTTAAGCATCATGGAAAAGGTGTTATTGAAGCTATTCCGTTCCCAGATCATCTAAAAGGTGCATATCAAGAATACACTCAAGCGAGCTTGAAAAATCTTCGTGCAGCAGGTTGTGATGTAGAATTCAAAACCGTTGCTGAAGGTGTTGCTGAGTATTTGGCAGAAATTAATAAGTAATCTAATTACCAATAAACGAATAAAAAGCAGAAGCCAATTTTATTATGATGCAACAGCGTGACGACTTTGATCCTAAAGCCTATAACCCAACTTTTCAGTGGCATTTTTTAGCGCCTAAATACTGGGGAACATGGTTACTGGTTTTGTTGATGATCCCCGTTGCGCTTTTACCACATAAGGTTCATTACTCTTTATGTCATTGGGTAGCTAAAAAACTCACCAAGCGTAAAAAAGGAAACATCCTTAACGCTTGGGCGAACATTTGCTTATGCTTTCCTGAAAAATCTGAACAAGAACGTGAAGATTTATTGCATAAAACCATCTTAACTGCTGGCGTATTTGCTGCCGGTTTTGCTCGTGTGTCTCTAAGAAGTAAAGATTGGCTAAACAATCATTCTGAAATCCGAGGCATGGAACATATCAAAAATGCTTTAGATTCCGATCAGAATGTCATCCTACTTGTTCCGCACACTTGGGGAATCGACATCCCAGCAATTTTGTTTGCTTCTTTTGGTCAGCCAGTTTCAGCTATGGCGAAAAAGCAAAAAAATGAAGTAATGGATTGGTTGATGCACCGACAACGCGTTCAATACGGTGGTCGTGTTTATGAACGTAGCGGTGGGGTAAAACCTTTTATTAAATCAGTGCGTGATGGTTACCTAGGTTACTACCTACCGGACCAAGATCACGGCCCTGAATTAAGTATTTTTGTTGAGTTTTTTAACCATCAAAAAGCAACACTTCCCGGTTTAGGAAAGCTTTCAAAAGTCAGCAAGGCAAAAATCGTTCCTGTATTTTCAATTTATGATGCGGAATCAGACAAGTACATCATTGACGTGAATCCTGCATTTGAACCTTACCCGAATGAAACTGAAGAACAAGATGCTCGCATGATGAATGAATTTATTGAGCGTGCGATTTTGAAAACGCCAGAGCAATATATGTGGATCTTGAGATTTTTTAAGACTCAGCCTCACAATATTAGTCTTTATAGAAAATTCCGAGAACAATACTTTGGGCAATCAAATAATGAATAATAACTCTATGAAGATTCTTATTATTGGTCCCTCTTGGGTTGGCGATATGGTGATGTCACAATCCCTGTACATCACTTTAAAGCAAAAATACCCTGAAGCCTTAATTGATGTTCTTGCTCCAGCTTGGTGTAAACCAATCCTTGAGCGCATGCCTGAAGTTCATCAAGCGATTGAAATGCCACTTGGCCACGGTGACTTTAATTTCCTTGGCCGCCGAGCTTTAGGTAAAGAGTTAAAGCATCAGTTTTATACTCATGCTTTTATTTTGCCAAATTCAGCTAAATCAGCTTTAATTCCTTGGTTTGCTGGTATTCCAGTTCGTGTAGGCTGGAAAGGTGAGATGCGTTATGGATTGCTTACCGACCTTCGAAACAACAAAAAAGATTTTCAATATATGGTTGAGCGTTATGTGGCACTTGCTTATCCGAAATCTGAAATGATCAATTCTAGTTCCTTAGGTGGTTTGGATAATCTACCAAGACCTAAGTTACACATTGATAGCTTTACTCAAAAACAGACTATTGAAAAGTTTGAACTAGACATGTCTCGCCAAGTGGTTGGACTGTGCCCTGGTGCAGAATTTGGCCCAGCAAAACAATGGCCAGCAGAACATTACGCTGAAGTTGCCAACACTTTAATAACTCAAGGCAAGCAGATCTGGATTTTTGGTTCACAAAAAGATCGCCCGACTGCAGAGCAAATTAAAAGTCTAGTTAAACAAGAGAACCAAGTTCATGTGCAGATTCTTGCAGGCCAAACAACACTGATAGAAGCAGTTGATTTACTCGGTGCTTGCCATACGGTAATAAGTAATGATTCAGGCTTAATGCATGTAGCAGCTGCTGTTGGTGCAAATGTGGTTGGAATTTATGGCTCAACTTCTCCTCAATATACGCCACCATTGGCTGAAAAGGTGTCTATTGTTCACACAGATATCGAATGTCGCCCATGCTTTAAGCGTGAATGTCCTTTAGGTCATCTGAAGTGTTTGAAAGAGTTAGCCCCATCAGAAGTATTAAAGCAAATCAATTAATAAGCCTATCGATAATGAATAAGTATTCAAAATTACTAAGAAGTTCAAAACCTCAATTATGTGTGTTTATTGTAGTCCTCGCTTACACATTTACCGTCATTCCATTTGAGGATGTGAGTAGAGTATTTCGTACCCTATTAGCTATAGCCTCTGTTTTTTACTTCGCACTTGAAGGCAAACCCTTATTTAAAGATCCTATCTTCAAATTTTTACTTCTCGCCCTAATTATCCCCGCTTTAAGCTGGGTTAATGGTCGAAGTATTATCCCTGAATTTATTAGCTCGGGACCCCATCTAGAACGTCTAGCTAGAATTTTTATATTTATTCTCCTTGCTTACTGGTTAAAAGGTAAAACTTCTCGAATTTATTGGCTGTGGGGATGTTTTATTCTCGGTTTTACCGCTGCATGTTTATTATTCCCTGACTCTATTCAACAAATCATCGATGGGATTAATGGACGCCGTGTTAACTTCGGTATAAAAAACGCACAATTTACTTCAATGTTTGCAGGCTTGAGTCTACTCGGTTGCTTGCTTTCAATACCACTAGCATTAAAAACTAAAGTAAAGCCATCCATAAAGCTATTTAGCTGTTCTGTAGCTTTTATTTTTGCAGTTTTTTCTTTGCTAATTTTGGTTATCTCTCAATCTCGACAAGCTTGGTTAGCATTTGCTGTTGCTATTTTTGTCATGCCGATTGTCGCTGCATTTTTATATAAAAAAATCCGAATAGTGTTTTTTTCATATATTGTTATAGGCATTATTGGGTTTACGATTTCTCAAGCAAGAATTTTTGAAAATAGAGCAAATCAAGAACATGGCACCATTTCGGCCATCATGGAAGGCAAAACTATTCCTATGACTAGCATTGGTATTCGTGTTAACTCATGGATTGCAGCTACAGATTGGATTAAAGCTCATCCGATTATAGGAAGTAGCTCAAGTGCCATTCCACAAGTGATCCAGCAATCTGAACGTTTTTCACCACAGCTAAAACAACAGTTTGGACACTTGCATAACTTTTATATGGAAACTTTGGTTGCTTATGGTGTTGTTGGTATATCTTTAATTATAGGGTTGTATTATTGGGTTCTTCGTTCGTTATTCGTATATAAATCACAATGTGAAGATTACAACAAACAACAACTACCGATAATTATTATTGGCGCATTTGGCCTGATTACTTACTGGACAATAATCAACTGTTTCGAAACCTTCAACAGCAGATCATTTGGTGTATTTGCTCAAACGATTATTTTTTCTTCTATTTATACTTTCTATCTATCATATCGGTTAGATGTAAATAAAAAATATACAGATTAATAAAATAGAGCAATATAAACTAAGAACATAAGAACTTACTTATCTAATTGGAAAATAAGGTAATTTATGAAAATAGCTATTGTTGTAAGCACCTTAAAAGCAGGTGGTATGGAAAGGGTTGCTGTCAACCTCGCAGATGCTTATCACGAGCTAGGACATGAGACACATCTCATTTACTTGAAGAATCGACCACCTCAATTGTTGCCAACAAACAATAATATTCCTGTTCATTTATTTAATCTAAAAAAAGAATCTTTTCTAACCATTATTGGTTTATTTTGGTATTTTATTTGCAAAATTATAAACATTTTTGTCAGTGGTTCTTTTCCTATTTTCTTTGCTTACATTCAATCCTTTATCTTTGCAAAAAAACTAAAGCAATTAGAAAAAGATAACAAATTTGATTTTGTTATCTTTAGAGGGCAAGGGACTTTCGAACAGATTTGGCCAATAAAAGATCAGAGATTTGTTTTTGTTCGTGAAAATATATCAAACAAAAATAAATACGGAATGTTATCTAAAAACATATTCAATAAGCTGTATGCAGACAGGCATATTGCTTGTGTATCCAACGGTGTGTTGGATGACTTCTTAGAGGTTAAGAATGAACACGCTATACAAAACAAGTCATTACACCAAATAAACAACCCTATCAATATAGGTCAAATCAAAACCGCATCACAAGAAAATGTAGCAACACACGATAAGCCTTATATATTAGGCCTAGGTCGCTTAGTACCTCAGAAAAACTTCTCTTTACTTGTAGAAGCTTATTCCATTTTAAAAAATAGACACAATATTCATCAAGACTTAGTGATTGTTGGTAATGGACGTGACATTGATAATATTAAACAAAAAGTCCGCGAACTCGATTTAATTGAAAATGTTCACTTCAAAGGATTACAGCTCGATCCATATCCTTGGTATAAGCAATCAGATCTATTTGTGCTAAGTAGCAAACATGAAGGCCTTGGTATGGTACTGATTGAAGCTCTAGCTAGTGGAACTCGGATTATATCTACCGACTCTAAAGGTGGTGTGAGAACGATTATGAATGGTTATTTTGAACAATTCCTAGCCGAAGAAACGCCAGAGAGTTTAGCAGAAAGAATGCTATTTGCTCTCAACACTCCAAACGATGAACAATATCAGATGCATGCAAGCCAAACGCTTAATGAATTTGATGGAAAAGAAGTCGCACAGAAATTCATTTCTACTTACTTATGAGATACCCATGTTATTAAGAAGCATCTATTCTCTATTGTTTTTCATATTGACGCCATTTGTTGCCTTTTCTTTATACAAGCCTAATAAAAATAAACCCGCTTTCGGTTCTCGATGGAAAGAACACTTTGGGATCACACCATCATTAAAAGATCAAACCAAGCAACCAATATGGATTCATACTGTTTCTGTCGGTGAGACTATTGCAGCAACACCTTTCATCCGAGCTTTGAAGCAAAAACATCCTGAAACGCCGATAGTCATAACAACAACAACCAGTACTGGAGCCCAACAAGCTGAAAAACTTTCAGATATTGCAGAACACCGCTATATGCCGGTGGATCTGCCTTTTGCTATAAAACATTTTATTAAAACTATTCAGCCACAAACAATGCTCATTATGGAAACAGAATTGTGGCCTAATGCCTTACATTATGTGGGAAAAGCAAATATTCCGATCATTGTTATAAATGCTCGTTTATCTGAGCGTTCTGCTCACCGATATAAAAAATTTCATTCAGTCTTTAATTTGTTATCCAAAAATTTGTCGATGGTTCTTTGTCAACATAATGACGATGCTACACGCTTTAATCATCTAGGTTTAAATGAACTAAAACTTCAAACCACAGGTAGTTTAAAGTTTGATATATCCATTAGTGATGACATCAAAACTGAAAGCCAAAAGTTACGAACTCAATTAGGTATAAGCAGACCTATATGGATAGCTGCTAGCACTCATGACGGTGAAGATGAACAAGTTTTAGCTGCACATTCTGAAATATTACGCACTAATCCAAATGCCCTATTAATCTTAGTTCCTCGCCATCCTGAGCGCTTTGATAGTGTCTACAACCTTTGTTCTGAAAAAGGATTCATCACCAAACGACGTACTGACTCATCCAATAATTCCTACGAAACGTGCCAAGTTTACCTTGGAGATACGATGGGAGAAATGTTGCTTTTACTTGCTTCCAGCGATGTCTGTTTTATGGGGGGAAGTTTAATTGGGGATAAAGTTGGTGGGCATAACCTATTGGAACCTGCAGCGCTAGGAATACCAAGCATTACAGGTCCGTCATTCTATAATTTTACAGATATTACTCAGCAGTTATCCAATGCTGATGCCTGCTTCATTTGTAATGATCATGCAGAGCTTTCAGAAAAAATATTATTACTCTTCGAAAACTCTGCACTTCGTGACCAATATGGACAGAATGCTCTAAAAGTTATTAACTCAAATACTGGTGCGATTGAGCGTAGCATAAAATATATAGAGCCTTTTATTTCCTAAATCGGCTGATTTGTTCTAGTGCTTCTTGAACATAACGATAATTAGGCTCACCATCTTTAGTACGGTTGGTTGTATCCATAAAGTGCGACTGGCCCGTAGCTCCAACCTCTAGGATAGAATCTTTCGTCATAATACCGTAGCCATTATAACTTGAAATAAGAACCCATGGACGGTCTTTCGCTTCATCAAGTAAATCCACACCACTTGTATAATCTTCCAAACGACTATTCGCCCCTAAATAATGGTGCATCATGGTTGGGACTACATCAGCATGGCTTGTAAACATTCCCTTCCACTCATCTGCAGACTGCTTCTTCACGTCTGGTCCAATAATGGCAAAAGGCGTTCTTGTTTGTGCCGGTGTAAAGTTACTATTGTGTCCCCAATAGTTAAGCTTATTATCGTTTAATTCTTGCGCATGATCACCAGTAACAATGATAACTGTATTATCTAAATCTCCCGTTTCTTTTAGCTTATCAATTACTTGTTTCGCCAAACTATCTGTAAAATGCACACTGGTTTTGTAACGATTCAGATATGGAGTAGGATCGGTTTCGTTGTTCAATTCTAAATAGTTCATTGCATCAACCATTGGTTGATATGTATGCGCATAATCTTTTGGAAACTCATAAGCATGCGGTGAATCATAAAACAAGAATGAAAAGACTGGTTTAGATTTGTCACGTTTGTCGTACCATTTTTTCCAATCTTCAGTCAGATTAATATCGCGTTCAGGAGATGTTTTCCCTTCTGAACGTAAACGTAGATTTTTAACATTAGCAAAAACCGTTTGATCAAACTCAGGTGAGCTCAACTGGGCAGAAGCAAATATACCTAGTTGATAGTCCATATCCTGTAAGCGGTCGATGAAAACCGGAGATTTATGATTTGATAAAACTCCTTGCCAATATGTTCCTGGCATTCCATAGAACATTCCAAAAATGCCGGTTCTAGTCGCATTACCAGTCGAAATATGGTTATCAAAAACAGCTCCATTTTGTGCTAATTCCCATAAGTTCGGGCTGTTTTCTGCGTTAAAAGAATCGGTGCGCCAAGAGTCAATCACTAAAAACATGATGTTGACAGGCTTCTCAACTTTCTCAAAAGTTAGAGGCTTCAAAGGATAGCTTAGGCTGCTATTTTCCTTCAATGCCATGGATTTTTGTTTTTCAATTGCTTCTTCATTTAACCAGCCATGTTTTTTCATAAATCCATTAGCGGTAGCAGGTTGGAATAAAGGAAGATATTGCTTCACCATGGTAATTGGTTGGAATGCATTCGCTGCAGCCCATATATGTAGACCATTACAAACTAATGCCATAACTATGGTTACAACAGTAAATTTTCTTCCCAATTTAAGCTGAGTAAACTTCGGATTTGAATCTAATTTGGAAAGTAGAAAATATTCACCAGCAATTAAAATCACGACGCTAAAAATAGCAATAAGCCAAGTAATTAGAGGAAAATCGACCACATCACCAGAGAAAACCAATGCCACTATGACAGCATTCATGTGGAAGCGATATTGAGCAAAAACAAAGGTATCAATGACTAAAACACCAATGCCTATTGCAGCAATCAATGAAATAACCACACGTCTTAGCTGCGTAGGGAGTATTAATAAAGGTATCGTAACCAAACCAATAACAGCAACCAATGCAACCATTTGACTCCAAATGCTAGTTGCAATAAAGCCTAAAGCCAAAGAGCTTGATGGGAATGTAGGTAAATACGCAAAATATCTAAGAGATATCAGCATTGCGAAGATAGCATTGATTAGAATAAACCAACCGTGTGTGTGCAGTTTTTGTTTAAAGCTTATTTTTTGCTTGGAACTTACAGAAGTAGAATCTTGCAACACTTTTCCCTTTTTATTTACGTCAAAAAATTCAAGTTACGAATTATAACCTGATTCTATGGACTGCCAATCTTTAGTTGAGTTCCAGTGAATACTTCGCTTCGTTAACTCTTTTTGAAAAGACCGTTTTAATCGATTTAAATTAGATTGCTTCCAGGCTGGTAACTCTTTGGTGTCAGATTTTGGCATTTGAGAGCATTTATCAAAGTCTATAATCCACACTTTTTTATTCTTATCTAACAATAAATTATGAATATTAAGATCCGTATGATTGACATTAGCATCATGTAACTTACGTATTTCTTGCCCTATACGATAATAGTCAGAATCACCAATTTGTTGACGCTGCAAAATATCGACCAAGTCATTAGCTTCTTCGACTTTTTGCGTCAAAATATCAGCTTGGTATAAAAAGCCTTTTTTTACCACTCTGGCCGCAATAGGGAGTGGCACATTAACACCTTGACCTGCTAAATATTGCAATAAATGAAACTCTTCAAAACTGCGAGTTTTTTCCCATCCATTGAACCAATATTTATCTTTAACCAATTTTCCAAACAAACCACCACGTCGGTAATGTCGAAGTGCTGCTGGGATGGTATCAGTTTGCACAAACCACGTCGTTCCCCTTCCTTGAGCTGAACCTAAAACCTTATCCTGCTTGTGCCAATATTCAGGTTCAAAGACTCGTTCAACATCGGTATTGATTAATTCATCGTCATACCAAATTTTAATTCCAGGAAGTTTCTTTTCTTTTATCAAGGACACAAAATCACCTCAATCATTCGACTCTCAACGTCGACAAATCTAACCATTATCTATACAATTCGGTCGATTACATTAGAGGCAGCAATACTATGTACCGACTCAATTTCTTACGTAACCTACGTCAAATTATTCTTTTTATTTTCGTATCCGTAATTCTATTATGCTTCGCAAGATTTATCTTTCTATTTAAGATTGCCGAGCTTAATGAAGTGTTAGCATACAAGAACGATTTGTTGCCTGCATTCATTACCGGTTTGCGTTTTGACTTAAAAGTATCAGTCATTGGTTTCATGCCATTATTTCTGCTTGGTTGTTTTTGTGCAACCAACGCAAATCGTGAACAAACTTTTATAAGTATATCCAAATACTATTCAGCGGTTATTTACTTCCTTGTGATCACCGTATCTATAAGTAACTACTTCTTTTATAAGACTTATGGCAATTTCTTTGATGTCTTTATGTTTGGCTTCATTGATGACGACACACAAGCTGTTGCTCTTAGTATCTGGCAAGATTATCCTGTTATTCAGTCACTTGTCTTTGCCGCTGTTTGTATTTTTATCATCAATTTCATCATCAAAAAATGCAGCCGTGATGTTGATCCGCAGCAAACACCACCATCAACAAAAAAGGTCTCTATTATTGCCTTTGCTAGTGTTCTAGTATTTTTTGTCTTAGCTCGTGGTGCTTTGGGTTCATTTCCTTTGGGTCGTTATGATGCCAATATTTCAAAATTTATCCCAATCAATAAGGTTACACCTAATGCATTTATGGCAATGGATTGGGCTCGTAAAGATTATAAAAACGATATTAATTTAAAACCTGTTGATGAAGATGAACTGCAAGAACAAATGGTGAAAGTCATTGGTCAGCCAACACCTGTGTATCACACCCCGGAAAACGCTTATCTTAAAGACAATAAACCTAATGTTTTCTTAGTATTAATGGAAAGCATGGGGAATAACTATCTTGTTGATGACAACTCTAAGACTAATGACCTTTTAGGAGCATTGCGTCCTCACCTGAAAGAAGATTTTTACTTCAATCGTTTTCAGGCAGGAACCAGTGGTACTTGGACAAGTATCATGATGATGCTAACTCAAACAAACCACGCTTCAATTAGCCAATCTTCATACAAAAATAAAAAAATGGCGAGCTTAGCGACTATTCCGTATAAGAAAGCAGGTTATGAAGTAAGCTTTATTTATGCTGGTGATGGCGGCTGGAGAAACTCTGCAGATTATCTACGTAATCAAGGGTTCGACCACTTCTACGATGAAGCGTCCATTCTTGCTCAATTCCCTGAGGCTAAAGCAACAAAGTCTGAGTGGGGACTTGCGGACGAATATGCATTCAAGTTTGCCCAACATGTGCTAGAAACAGCTAAAAAACCACAGATGATTTTTATGATGTCAATTACCAATCATCCACCGTTTAGCTTGCCGAACACTTATTCACCAAAACCTGTAGCTCTTACAGAACGTTTGAAAAACAATATATCAAATAGCCCGGAAGAAGCCCTTATTTCAGAAAAGACGTATCAGTATGCGAGCGATTCATTAGGCAAATTTATTGCGCAAATCAAAGCTTCCCCGCTTAAAGAAAATACCGTGATTGCAGCATCTGGTGATCACCATATGCGCAACATCAATATGGATCTAAAGAATGAGTATGCAATTACTTATGGTGTACCTTTCTACCTTTATATTCCAAAGCCGATCCTGGAGCATACTGAATATAAATTTGACCAAAAACGTATTGGTTCACACAGAGATATTTTCCCAACACTTTATAATTACAGCTTATCTGACGCTGATTACATCACTCTTGGTGGACAAAACCTATTAGACACCAATGGCGTAGATAACATTGGATATAATGAAACTCATCTAGTAACAGAAAATGGCTCTTACTCGAAAGATCGCCCACAAGATCTTTATCAGTGGGATACCGATCTAGTTCATACAGTACCAACACCTGTCGTTAACGATAATCCTAATTTCTTAAAGGATTATGATAAGTTGCAGGATATGTATACTCGTTACCTTGTTAACGATGAAACGAACTAAATTGCCAACTAAGGAATACAAAGGGGTTAATGTTTATGCCTTTATTTGACTCAGCACCAACATCCCTTTGTATTTTAAGGCTGTCAGCCCTTGGCGATGTTTGTAATACCATTGCAGTGGTTCAAACAATACAACGTCAATGGCCTGATACCAAAATCACATGGATTACGAGTGGTTTAGAAGCTCAATTACTGAAAGACATTGAAAATATTGAAGTTATTGTTTTCAATAAAAAAGACGGCATCAAAGGCTATTTGGAACTTTGGAAGAAACTAAAAAATAAAAAGTTTGATGCTCTTTTGCATATGCAATACGCCTTGCGAGCGAGTATTGCTACACTTGGTATCAAAGCTAAATATAAGTTAGGTTTTGATAAGCACCGTAGCCAAGACTTTCAAACTTGGTTTACTAACGTCAAAGTGCCGTCACCCAAAGAGCCACACGTGCTTGATGGGTTGATGGCTTTTGCTCAAACCTTAGGGGTTACAGAGCTAACTCCGACCTGGTCGATTCCTTATTCTGCAGATGATAACAACTGGGGTAATGCTCAATTAAACTCGAATAAGAAAAATCTGGTTATTGTGCCCGCTGCCAGCAAAGCCTATAAGAACTGGAACGCAGAAGGATATTGTGCGCTCATTAAGCATGCTCAAAGCCAAGGTTGGAATATCATTCTTGCAGGTAGCCCAGCTCAAGTAGAAATTGATCTTGCTAATGAAATTTTGGTCCAAACTGATCAAGTGACTAATCTGGTTGGAAAGTCGAGTATCAAGCAAATGGTCGCTTTGATCGATAAAGCTGATTT
This sequence comes from Vibrio sp., assembly GCA_047975485.1. Taxonomy (GTDB): domain Bacteria; phylum Pseudomonadota; class Gammaproteobacteria; order Enterobacterales; family Vibrionaceae; genus Vibrio. The sequence continues at coordinate 52,935 of JBKEDP010000001.1, forward strand.
AGTTGTAGCACCAGACACAGGACCAACCCACATAGCGAATGCAATGGGGACCCCAGTTATTGGGTTATATGCACATCACAATCCTCAAAGAACTGGGCCATATTTGTACATAGATTATGTGGTTTCTTGTTATGAAGAAGCGCTAGCAAAAGAGCACAACAAACCAGCGAACCAACTACCTTGGCGAACCAGAGTAAAAGACAAGCAAGCAATGAACTTGATTACAGCTCAACAAGTCATTAGTAAGTTTGACCTCGTTAGTTTAGAATTAAAAAACTAACAGCTTAATCACTTTTATTATTTCAACGATTTATATTAAAAAAGGTATCCTGCATGATCACTGGTATCGTCATAACATTGAACGAATCTCAAAATATAAAAGATTGTATTGAGTCTTTACAGCAAGTTTGTTCTGAAGTGATCATTGTTGACTCAGAAAGTACCGACAATACGGTAAAAATAGCAGAAGAGTTAGGCGCAAAAGTTATAAACCAACCTTACTTAGGTGATGGCATTCAGAAAAACGTCGGCATTGATTATGCCTCTAATGATTGGATTTTGTCTTTAGATGCTGACGAGCGTTTAACCCCTGAAGCAGTACAAGAAATTAAAAAATTAGACCTATCAAAGACACAACACGATGCCTTTGCCTTAGGTCGCCGTAATTACATTGGCAGCCGTTGGATAAAACAATGTGGCTGGTACCCAGATCATTGCACGCGTTTATATAACAGAACTAAAACTCGCTTTACTGCGGTAAAACAACACGCTTCTGTTCCTGCGGAAAATCTACAAAAGTTAGATGCTGATATTATTCATTACTCATTTGAAAATATCGGCCAACTATTTGCAAAATCAGGTAGAAACTTCAGCGGTCGTGCTGCCAAGATCATGTACCAAAAAGGAAAACGTGCAAATTCATTTTCTCCATTTTTACACGGCATGAACGCTTTCATTCGAAAATATGTATTCCAAAAAGGCTTCCTTGGTGGTGTCGATGGTATGACTGTTGCTTTAAGTTCAGCTGTGAATAGCTATTTGAAATATGCCAAGTTGCTTGAATTTCAACGCGATCCTAAAGTGTTAGAAAAAGAAGACTTTAATAAAGTTTGGTAACGTTAAGAGCTGACATAGGTATATTTAATGAAGTTTTCAAAGCAAATAAAATCTCTTGATCGTAAAATTGCGCCACTAAGAAAAAAGTTTCCACTTATAAGCAAAACCTACAATCACCTAAATAAGATAAATTTAAACAATTCATTTCACAATGAATCCAGCACTCAGATATTGACTCAAAAAGCTCATAATTCTCTAAATTCTCTGCTAGAACCAACAAAAATAAATGCAGCTGAAGACGAATGCATATCTAAAATTATCTGGATTTATTGGGATACTGGCTTTGAAAATGCACCAGAAGTTGTAAAATTAAGCGTAAAATCTTGGGTAGAAATGAATCCAGATTATGAAGTTAAGTTGTTAAGTAATGACAATTTATACACAGTACTCGGATTCAATTTTTATGATGCATTCCAATTGTCTACGGTTAGATGCTTAACACCGATAAAAGCTGATATCTTAAGATTGCACATCTTATCAAAGCATGGTGGTGTTTGGGTTGATGCAACAACTTTTTGCTTGAAACCTTTATCTAACTGGTTACCTAAAGCAACTGAAAAAACCAAACTGTTTACCTTTAAGCATAAAGGTAACAAAACACGCCCAATTGAAGTTTGGTTGATCGCTGTATCTAAAAACAATCAAATTATTAATAATATATTGAATAAATTTATAGAGATCATATTCAAACCAAGGGAAATTTCTCTTTTCATTTCAGGTAAGGTTCCTCTTTTAGAAACTGTTCCAGGATATAAGAATGCACCTCTAACCTCAGATATTATCTATAATGCTGAAAAAATGGGATTTATGCCTTATTTTTCATTTGGTTATTTATTTTATGAAGAGCTAAAGAATAACTTATCTGATGAAATGTTTACTATTTTCATGAGGGAAGATGAGCACAAGATTATGGAAAATAGATTCACTTTAACCAAAGGTGATTTTGATGATTTTTCTCAATCCGTTGTCTCCAAGCAGACATATATTGGCAGTTACGTTCAAAGTGATCTATATAAAAAGCGAAAAGCATCTCTCTTAAATAAATTAGATAATAATGAGTATTCACACAATGATTAATCTATCGGAAGAACATTATTTAGCGAAAGGAAATGCTCGTACCTGTTACATCAACCCTGAAGATAGTGCTCAATGTATAAAAGTGAATAGAATTGGAACGGACTCAAACTCTGATCAAAATTCGGCAGAAAAATTTTATATTGAGAAGTCAAAAAAAATCATTAAAGATCTAAATTCTTCTAAGTCCATACTGTGTGGATTCTATGGACCAATAGAAACCAATTTAGGTGATGGATTGGTCTTTGAGCTAATCAAAGACCATGATGGAAATTGCTCTAAAACATTAGCCTATTTTTATAAAAATAATTTGTTAGATAAAAAAATTATTAGACAAATTATTATAGATATTCAACAAAAATCTATTGAACAAAATGTACTGATCTACGATGCGAACATGAGCAATATATTGCTAAAAAAACATCAAGATGGCTCATTTTCGCCAAAAATCATTGACGGATTTGGTGGAAAACGTATCGATTTAAAATTAAAACTTAGATGCTACTTTCCATTTATCATAAAGATGAAAACAAAAAGTAGCTTTGAACATCTACTCTATAGATTTGATAATTATTCAGAAAAAACTGATCCTAGTTTTTTGCTCTGATTAAAAAACTATCTACCATAAAACCCCCGATACCACTCAACAAACTTCTGTATTCCCTCTTTCACAGAGGTTTGTGGTTGGTATTCAGTAGCTTTAAACAAATCAAACGTATCTGCATAAGTGGCATACACATCACCAGGTTGCATTGGCATAAAGTTTTTCTTCGCTTCAATACCCAATGAATCTTCTAATGCTTCAATGTAGTCCATGAGTTTAACTGGATTACCATTACCGATATTGTAGATTCGATACGGTGCAGAACTGGTTGCGGGAGATCCTTCTTCTACCGTCCATTCAGGGTTTTGCTCTGGAATAACATCCTGAATTCGAATCACGCCTTCCACAATATCATCAATGTAAGTGAAATCACGCAGCATATCGCCGTTGTTATAAATATCAATCGGCTCGCCATTTACAATCTTATTGGTAAATTTCAGTAACGCCATATCTGGGCGACTCCACGGACCGTAAACTGTGAAAAAGCGTAAACCTGTGGTTGGTATACCATAAAGATGCGAATAAGTATGAGCCATTAATTCATTGGATTTTTTGGACGCAGCGTATAGAGAGATCGGATGATCGACGCTATCTGAAGTTTCAAAAGGTATTTTACGATTCAAACCATAGACTGAACTGGAAGAAGCATAAACTAAATGTTCAATTTTATGATGACGGCAACCTTCTAAAATGGTCAGAAATCCCGTCAAGTTAGAATCAGCGTAAGCCATTGGATTATCAATAGAATAACGAACCCCAGCTTGAGCAGCTAAATGAATAACTCGCTGAAACTTCTCTTGTTCAAACAATTTAGCGACCGCTTCACGATCAAATAAGTCCAGTTTCACAAAAGTGAAGTTGTCGTGTTTTGCTCTTTCTAAGCGTGCTAACTTTAATTCAACCGCATAATAATCATTGAGGTTATCCACGCCGATAACTTGATGTCCAGCTGCACACAAACGCTCAACGATCGCAGAACCTATAAAGCCGGCTGCGCCAGTGACTAAATATTTCATTTTCAAATATCATCCGATTTTTGCTATGGCACAGATTCTATCTCAAATTTACTTACTATACGCTGAAGATTTTTGTTATCTCCTAACACATTAAGCCATCACCTATAGATTTAAAGCCGTTGTTTTGGAATACTACACAGATTATTGACTATATAAATCGAATTTAATTTCCATGAAAATATGCCATGTAAACCTTGCTTCTGGCTTTAGCGGCGGTGAGCGTCAAACTTTGCAATTAATTAAGCAACAGGTGCGTGAAGGTTATCAACTCACTGTAGTAATGAATCCGAAAAGTGATATTGTTCGTGAAGTGCGTAAACTCGGCTGTACTGTTGTTTTGGCGACTCATTTCACCAAATCACACAGCAAAAAAATAACCCAAGATTGCTCGCTTGTTCATGTCCATGAAGGTCGTGCAATTTACTGGGCTTTGATTCAACACATGCTGCATGGTATTCCTTACATTGTTACCCGTCGCATTGATAATCCACTTAAAAACAAATGGTTATCAAATCTTGCATACAGCAAAGCGGCAGCCTTAATCGGCCTAAGTGGTGAGATTGTGGCACGCCTATCTGATTTTCATGATCCCAATAAGATTTTCAAAATTCCAAGTTCACCAGTAACTTATCCAATAGACCAAAATAAAGTGGATCAAATCTGGTCTCAATATCGTGGTAAGTTTATTGTGATTCATGCTGCCAATATGCTTAAACATAAAGGGTTTGATGTCACGGTGGCGACAGCCAAAATTCTGGGCGTGAAGAATCCAAGAGTTCAGCTATTGTTATTAGGTGACGGCCCAGAACGTGAAGCTTTAGAAGAACAAGCTAAAGGGCTAACCAATATTCGCTTTATGGGTAAACAAAGCGATATGGGCTCTTGGTTTGCTGCGGCTGACTTGTTGATCCATCCTTCTTATACGGAAGGTTTAGGCTCTGTGATTCTTGAAGCGATGGAAGCGGGTTTGCCAGTTATTGGATCAAATGCAGGTGGTATTCCAGATATTATCGATCACGAAACTTCGGGCTTATTGTGTGAAGCGGGTAATGCGAAAGAATTAGCACAATTTATTGATCAACTTGAAAATGATAAGTCGCTATACCAGCAACTGAAAGCCGGTGGAAAGGAAAAGCTTAAGCAATTTGATATCGCTTATACCTCTTCACTGTACAAACAGATTTATACTCAAGTTGCAGCCAACAAAGTTCAAAGTGAGTTAGCCAAATAACCCTGAGCTAAAAAATAAAGCCCAAAGAGAATTAGACAATGACAAAACTAGCCACATCGGCCATTTATCCGGGAACATTTGATCCTATTACCAATGGGCATTTTGACTTAATTAAACGCAGTGCTCGCTTGTTCGATCATGTTGTCGTCGCTGTTGCAGCAAGCCCAAGCAAGAAAACCATGTTCACACTTGAAGAACGAGTTGAGATGGTGAAAGAAGTGGTTAAAGACTATTCCAATGTATCGGTTGCTGGGTTTTCTGGTTTATTGGTCGATTTTGCTAAACAACAAAAATCGACCATTTTGATCCGAGGCTTACGTACTACCATCGACTATGAATACGAATTCGGCTTAACCAGTATGTACAAAAAACTAATGCCGGAATTAGAGAGTGTATTTCTTACGCCAACAGAAGAATTTGCTTTCCTTTCTTCTACCATTGTTCGTGAAGTTGCGATACATGGTGGCGATGTTGACCAGTTCTTGCATCCTTACGTTACTGAGCAAGTAAACATTAAAGTCAAAGCCTAAGCTAAAAAAATCCTAAATCTAGAGTTGGCAACGATCACAATAAAAACTATTCCTCTGCCCTATTTTTTCTTCTTGAATTGCATCACCGCAGATAGGGCAAGGTTTTCCCGCCTTTCCATACACCAATAATTCTTGAGCAAAATAGCCTGGCTTTCCGTCTGCTTGGTTAAAGTCTTTTAGAGTTGTGCCACCTTGAGTAATCGAACGAGCTAACACTTTCTTTATCTCATCCACCAATTTTTCCGCTTGTTTTAGCGTGAGCTTATTCGCTATCGTTTTTGGATGAATTTTCGCTGAAAACAAAGACTCGCTGGCGTAAATATTTCCCACGCCCACAACAATTTTGTTATCCATAATGAATTGTTTCATCACGACTTTTCGGCTTTTGGCTTTTTCGAAGAGATACTTTGCATTGAAATCATCAGTTAAAGGCTCAGGCCCAAGATGATTCATCACCTCATGCTCTTGGCCTTTTTCACACCATAGCCAAGCACCGAAACGTCGTGGGTCGTGATAGCGCAAAACCTTTCCATTGGTAAGAATAAGATCCACATGATCGTGTTTGTTTGGTTCGATCCATTGATCCAATACTCGTAAATTCCCCGACATACCTAAGTGAATGATGGCAGTTCCTTTATCAGTATCAATCAATAAATATTTTGCTCGACGACGAATGGCGTGAATAACTTGCCCTTCGAGTTGTTGAAGCTCTTCCGGTACAAGCCAGCGTAATTTAGGTTGGCGAACCTCAATCTTCTTAATTTTTTGTTCAAGTAAATGAGGAGAGATCCCCATTCGACTGACTTCGACTTCAGGTAATTCCGGCATGAAAAGTCCTTTTTAAAGCTTCAATATCACTAATTGCTATCTTACAGGCAATAAAAAACCCAGCCTACCGAAATAGTCTGGGTTTTCAATTCTAAAGAGTTAAATTCAATTACTTGATTTTAGCTTCTTTGTAGATAACGTGCTGGCGAACTACTGGATCAAATTTCTTGATCTCAAATTTACCTGGCATGTTACGTTTGTTTTTGTCAGTTGTGTAGAAGTGACCTGTTCCAGCAGAAGATACTAGACGGATTTTCTCACGAATGCCTTTAGCCATTGTTCAAATTCCTCTTATACGTTCTCGCCACGAGCACGGATATCAACAAGAACAGCATCGATGCCTTTCTTATCAATAATACGCATACCCTTAGCAGTTAGACGTAGTTTAACAAAGCGTTTTTCGCTCTCTACCCAAAAACGGTGAGTTTGTAGGTTCGGCAGAAAACGACGCTTGGTAGCATTTCGTGCGTGTGAACGGTTGTTACCCGTTACAGGACGCTTACCAGTTACTTGGCATACTCGGGACATGAATGTCTTCTCCAAATCGTTTCAGCTCGATATCACCTTGGGGCAAAGACCGCTATGGAAAAAAACCATACCAAGGCTATCAAAGGTCGCGCATTATACTAACTTGTATAGCATTGCTCAAGACCTGTGCGGATCCTTTTTAGGAAAAACACGATCTTTTTTTGAACAACACGGTTTTCAAACGCTTTTTTTGTACTAGAACAAAGAGCTGAATTAGGTTCTATAAAATTAGTGGGCGGATTGTATCAGATTTTTCCTAATGAACAAGAAAAAGGTCGTTTGATCGAAAACTAATCGAGCTTATGGTGATGATTTCCATCAAACGGCATTCAAATGCATTAATTTTATCGATGTCGGCAAACTGAATTTACATCCAACCTCTTTCTGCAAACGACACTACTTCGCCATCTCCGACCACAAAATGATCCAACACTCGCACATCAATCAAACCAAGTGCTTTTACTAATCTCTGAGTAATTCGGTGATCGGAGTCGCTAGGTTCAGCAAGGCCTGAAGGATGATTATGCGCCAAAATGACCGCAGCTGCATTATGATGAATCACTCGTATCAAAACTTCTCTTGGATAAACAGAAGCCGCATTAATAGTGCCTTCAAACAAAATTTCACCGCAAATCACTCGGTTTTGGTTATCCAGAAACAGCACGTAAAATGCTTCTCGTAACTTATCCCTTAGCAAACTACTTAAATATTGTTTCGTTTTCTGTGGCGAAGTTAACGCATCACCACGCTTTAAGGTTTCAGCTAAATAGCGCTTGGTCATTTCTACCACCGCTTGTAGCTGAGTATATTTTGCTGCTCCTAAACCTTTATGAGAACAAAACTCTTGTTGATTAGAAGAAAGCAGCGTACGCAATGAACCAAATTCTTTTAATAGGAAATCCGCTAATTCGATGGCATTCATTCCTTGCAGACCAGTGCGAAGAAAAATAGCCAGTAATTCCGCATCAGAAAGTGCTTCCGCTCCACGTGCTAACAATTTTTCTCTTGGTCTTGATTCTTCGGGTAAGGATTTTAAAGACATATCTAGCTCTCAAAATAAGAAAACTCGATATCAGCATTTTCGGTATTTTTCTCAAATCTATTTAGGTCAAATCCTAAAATAATCTTAATAATGAATAGGCTGCAAAAACGCTTTCAAAATAAGTGTTAACTCACTCGAATAACAAATCGCACAGCAATCTGCCCACTTAAGCAGAAGTTGTGGTAACTTATGCCCTCAATGCGAAGTGGTTACTTTTATTCTGTGGTTCAACAACCCCATTTCAACCACTTTCGGCGACCAAATCAAAATCAAGTATTGCGCAGTAATGGAACAAACGATGATAGAGCAAACATTAGCGGACAAAAAAATTCTATTAGGTATCAGTGGCGGTATTGCGGCTTATAAATGTGCTGATTTAACCCGTCGTTTAATTGAGCGTGGCGCACAAGTTCAAGTTGTGATGACGCCAGCTGCCAAAGAGTTTATTACTCCCCTTACGATGCAAGCGGTTTCAGGTAAACCAGTTTCTGATAGTTTGCTCGATCCTGCAGCTGAAATGTCGATGGGTCACATTGAATTAGCGAAATGGGCAGATTTAGTTCTTCTTGCTCCTGCAACCGCTGATTTAATTGCGCGTGTTCGTGCTGGCATGGGTAACGATTTACTTTCAACCATGGTGCTTGCTTCTACTGCGCCTGTTGCGGTTGCTCCTGCTATGAATATGCAAATGTATGCCAACGTAGCCACTCAAGAAAACATCGCCAAACTAGCAGAACGCGGCATGATGATTTGGGGACCAGCAGCAGGTCAACAAGCCTGTGGTGATGTAGGTTATGGTCGCATGTTAGAGCCTATGGAATTAGTTGCGCACTGTGAAGCTTTCTTTGCACCTAAACCGCTTCAAGGTGTGAAACTGGCGATTACCGCAGGTCCTACTCGTGAAGCGATTGATCCTGTTCGCTATATTTCCAATCACAGCTCAGGCAAAATGGGTTTCGCAATTGCAGAAGCGGCACAAAGAATGGGTGCAGAAGTCACTTTAATTAGCGGCCCTGTTTCGCTTGCGACACCAAATGGCGTTGAACGAATTAATGTAGAAAGTGCACAGCAAATGCATGAAGCCGTGATGAATAAAGCGGTTAGCCAAGACATCTTCATTAGTTGTGCGGCTGTAGCAGATTACCGCCCTGAAAATATTGCGGATCAAAAAATCAAAAAAACCGCTGATAATGATCAAATGCAAATCAAGATGGTGAAAAATCCTGATATTGTGGCATCGGTAGCGGCACTGACTCAAAACCGTCCGTACACTGTCGGCTTTGCTGCTGAAACGCAAGATGTTGAGCAATACGCTCGTGGCAAACTGACTCGTAAAAATTTAGATTTAATTTGTGCCAATGATGTATCGGTAGCGGGTTTAGGTTTCAACAGCAACGACAATGCGCTGCACTTATATTGGCACGATGGCGACCAAGCATTAGCAACTGCGAGCAAACAACAACTTGCTAAACAGTTATTACAGATCATCGCGCAGCAGTTTAAAAACAAGCACTAACCACTTGTTAGCAAATAAAAGATTAGCAAATAAAGAATTGAGACGAACATGACTAAGAAAATTGATTTAAAAATCCTAGACAGCCGTATTGGTGAACAATTTCCACTTCCAGCTTATGCAACTGAAGGTTCTGCAGGTTTAGATCTTCGTGCTTGTTTAGATGAAGCTTTAATCGTTGAACCAGGTCAAACTCACCTAGTTCCAACTGGTTTAGCGATTCACATTGCAGATCCTAGCCTTGCTGCAACTATCTTGCCTCGATCTGGTTTAGGTCATAAGCACGGTATCGTACTTGGCAACCTTGTTGGTTTAATCGACTCTGATTACCAAGGCCAATTGATGGTTTCTGTGTGGAACCGTGGTCAAGACACTTTCACAATTGAACCAGGTGATCGCATTGCACAATTGGTATTTGTTCCTGTGGTTCAGGCGGAATTTAATATCGTTGCAGATTTCGATGCGACAGAACGTGGCGAAGGTGGCTTTGGTCACTCTGGTAAAAAATAAGAAATATCAGCAAGTAAAATACTAAAAATAATAAATTCACGCTTTGAACTTTTGCTTTGTAATAAATAAAAGAGAAAATCAAAGCGTGTCAGTTTTTAAGTTTTAAGGAATGAACATGGCTGGGCCAAGAAAAACTAACCGCAGAGAAGAAATTCTTCAAGCGCTTGCTCAAATGTTGGAATCAACTGATGGTGCTTCTCGCATCACTACGGCAAAACTCGCCAAGCAAGTGGGCGTATCGGAAGCTGCGTTATATCGACACTTCCCAAGCAAAGCCCGCATGTTTGAAGGTTTGATTGAGTTTATTGAAGATGCCTTACTTTCTCGCATTAACCTAATTTTGGCGGAAGAAAAAGACACCTTGAATCGAATTCGTTTAGTCCTACAGTTATTATTGGCCTTTGCTGAACGAAATCCGGGGCTTTCTCGCATTATGTCGGGTCATGCGTTAATGTTTGAAAACGAACGCTTGCGCAGCCGAATCAATCAGCTTTACGACCGTATTGAAACCCAATTACGCCAAATTTTGCGTGAAAGACAAATCCGTGAAGGCAAAGGGTTCCCAGTAGATGAATCCATACTGGCCGCTTTGTTACTAGGGCAAATTGAAGGCCGTTTGAATCGCTTTGTTCGCTCAGACTTTAAAATCCAGCCAACCAATAATTTTGACCAATATTGGGCGCTACTCCAGCTACAAATGGATTAAGGTATAGAAAACCATGAATACACAAACTGAGACTCCAGAATCCTTGGTGAGCTTAGAGCCGCCAAAATTTTCCAATAACTTACTTCATCCAAAGTATTGGGGAGTTTGGGCGGGCTATGGATTTGTAGCCCTGTTGGTCAACATTCTGCCTTTTTGTGTGATTTTATGGCTTGGTCGCACGCTTGGTTGGCTAGGAATCTATGTCGCTAAACGTCGTTTTAATATTGCAAAACGAAATTTCGAACTCGCTTTTCCTGATATGGGTGAAACCGAACGCGACTACATGGCGCGCGAAAATATGAAAAACACAGGTATGGGAATTTTCGAAACCATGATTGCGTGGTTCTGGCCGGATTGGCGCATTAAACGTATTGTGCGTTACTACAATCTTGATAAGTTGCAAGAATATGAAAACCAAGGTCGAGGCACGCTACTCTGCTCACCTCATAACTTAAATCTTGAACTTTCAGCCCGTGCTTGTGCTCTGTACTCTCCAGGTTATGGTGTTTATCGTCCACACGACAATCCTGCGTTTGATTTTATTCAGCACTACGGACGTACTCGCAGCGGAAACATTATGGTGGATCGCAAAGATCTAAAAAGCATGATGAAGATCTTGCGCAAAGGTAAGAAACTTTTCTACTTACCAGACCATGATTACGGATTTAAAAATGCAGTATTCGTGCCTTTCTTCGCTGTTCAAGAAGCGAGTACAACAGTGGGTACTAACTTCTTAACCTCAACTAAATGTGCGGTTATGGCGATTTCTTGTTACCGATACGGACAATATTATGAATTCCGTTTAGGTGAAGATATTAGTGATAATTGCCCAATACGTGATGCTGAAGGTGTGGCTCGTCGAATGAACCAAGAAATGGAAAAAACCATCATGCGTTCGCCAACTCAATGGATGTGGGTACATAAGCGTTACAAAACGATGCCAGATGGTAAGAACAAAGGCATTCGCTACAAGTAAAAAAATACATTCATTAAAATGGAGCCCATATGCAGACCAAACTCCTTTCTGCTGTTCCCCTAACCTCGCTTTCTGGCGTGGGTGCAAAAGTAGCAGAAAAACTCGCAAAAATTGGGCTTCATTCGATTCAAGATCTCTTATTTCATCTGCCGCTTCGTTATGAAGATCGCACTCGTATTTATCCAATAGCTAAATTACACGCAGGCCTATTTGTTGCTATTCAAGGTCGTGTCATGAGTTGCGACACGCACTTTGGCCGCAAGAAAATGCTTACCGTGAAAGTCAGTGATGGCAACGGCACGTTAACGTTACGCTTTTTCAACTTCAATGCTGGGATGAAAAACAGCTTTGCGGAAGGTCGTCCGTTATACGCTTATGGTGAAATCAAACGTGGCAACATGGGGCTGGAAATCATGCACCCTGATTACCATTTTTTGTCGGATAACGAAAAGCCACAAGTCGAACAAAGCCTAACACCAATTTATCCAACCACTGAAGGCTTGCGTCAAAACACCCTCAAAAGCCTTACCGACCAAGCACTAGAATTATTAGATAGTGCAGCGGTTACCGAATTACTACCAAGTGGTTTGTACGATCATCAAATTACGCTCAATGAAGCTTTACACACCATTCATCGCCCATCACCAGACATTGATTTGCAGCTGTTTGAGCTAGGTAAACATCCAGCTCAACGTCGTTTGATCATTGAAGAGCTGTTGGCGCAGAATCTTTCTATGTTGGAAGTGAGAAGCAAAGGCCAACAAGATGCCGCTCTGCCTTTACCTTGCAGTACCAAATTAAAACAGCAGTTACTTGATAGCTTGCCGTTTAAACCAACCAATGCTCAAGCAAGAGTTGTTAGAGAAATCGAACAAGATTTGCAGAACAATCACCCAATGATGCGCTTAGTTCAAGGGGACGTAGGTTCAGGTAAAACCTTGGTTGCCGTGTTAGCAGCTACTCACGCACTAGAGCAAGGCTATCAAGTGGCGTTAATGGCTCCAACCGAATTGCTGGCGGAACAACATGCGATTAACTTTGCACAATGGCTTGAACCTTTAGGGATTCCTGTGGGTTGGCTTGCCGGTAAGTTAACAGGTAAAGCTAAACAAACTCAACTTGATCGCATTGCCTCTGGTGAAGCGAAAATGATAGTAGGTACTCACGCTCTTTTTCAGCAGCATGTTGAATTTGACCATTTGGCTTTGGTGATTATCGACGAGCAACATAGATTTGGTGTCCACCAGCGTTTAGAGCTTCGAGAAAAAGGCGCAAAACAAGGTGCTTATCCGCATCAGTTGATTATGACGGCTACGCCAATTCCGCGAACTTTAGCCATGACGGCCTATGCAGATTTAGAAACCTCAATTATTGATGAATTGCCACCGGGTCGAACGCCAATTCAAACCGTGGCAATTGCGGATACTCGTCGTGATGACATTATCGAACGAGTTCGAGTTGCTTGTGCACAAGAGGGAAAACAAGCTTATTGGGTTTGTACCTTGATTGATGAATCGGAAGTGTTGGAAGCACAAGCCGCAGCCGATACCGCTGAAGATTTACAACGCAAATTGCCAGAGCTCAATATTGGCTTGGTTCACGGCAGAATGAAACCGGCTGAAAAGCAACAAATCATGCAGCAGTTTAAGCAAGGTGAATTGCACTTACTGGTTGCGACAACGGTAATTGAAGTTGGTGTTGATGTACCGAATGCCAGCTTGATGATCATCGAAAACCCTGAACGTTTAGGCTTAGCCCAATTGCACCAGTTGCGTGGGCGTGTTGGTCGTGGTTCAGTTGCCAGCCATTGTGTCCTGCTTTATCATGCGCCACTTTCGAAAACAGCCCAAAAGCGTTTAGGTGTTTTACGTGAAAGTAACGACGGCTTTGTAATTGCTCAAAAAGATTTAGAAATTCGTGGCCCGGGTGAAGTGCTTGGCACTAAACAAACAGGTTTAGCGGATTTCAAAATTGCCGACTTACTCCGAGACCAATACTTAATCCCTGAAGTGCAGCGTATTGCTCGTCATATTCATCAGCAATATCCACAAAACAGCCAAGCGATTATTGAACGCTGGCTGGGTGATAGAAATCTTTATGCGAAAGCCTAATCTTTAGGCTTTTCTATAATTCTGCTTACTGAGCATTTTCTTTATATCTCTTTTTCTTTTCCACCCAATCCCGCCAGCACGCAAACGTTTGCTTTTTGTTTTTATGTTCCTATAATAAGCCCACAATTTCTTGACGTTTAAGTCAGCTTACTTATTTTTTTAAGGATCATTGGATCACCATGACTACGCCACAAGCACCTCGTCCAACGGAACTGGTTTACCAACTCAATGATAAACCACCTCTACCACAAACACTTTTTGCAGCACTACAGCATTTGCTTGCCATGTTTGTCGCAGTTATCACACCCTCCCTTATTATTTGTCAGTCTCTCGGTGTGCCAGGTGATCAAACTAATACCATTATCAGCATGTCTTTGTTTGCATCAGGTATTTGTTCTTTTATTCAGATTCGTACTATTGGCCCAATTGGTTCTGGCTTGCTTTCGATTCAAGGCACTAGCTTTAACTTTCTTGGCCCAATCATAGGCGCAGGTTTATCGCTAAAAGCTGGCGGCGCTTCAATTGAAACCATGATGGCAGCGATTTTCGGCACGATTTTGGTGGCATCAAGTGCTGAGATTCTTCTTTCACGCATTCTTGAATACGCACAAAAAATTATTACACCATTGGTGTCTGGCATTGTGGTGACGCTGATTGGTTTAACGCTAATCCAAATTGGTTTGGTATCGATTGGTGGCGGTTATGGTGCGATGGAAAACAACACCTTCGGCAGCTTAGATAACCTAATGCTAGCGGGTATCGTATTGGCTCTGATTGTGATTTTAAACCGAGCAAAAAACCCATACTTACGTGTCGCTTCTATTGTGATTGCAATGTTTGTCGGGTGTGTGGTCGCTTACTTTATGGGTATGATTGACCTAAGCAAAACTGCTCATAGTGAAGTGATTGCTCTACCTATTCCAATGCAATATGGATTAGGTTTTGACTGGTCATTGTTTATTCCACTGGTGCTGATTTTCTTAATCACAGCACTAGAAGCAATTGGCGATATTACAGCAACTTCTGAAGTATCTGGCGAACCAGTCAATGGCCCTATTTATATGGAACGCTTGAAAGGTGGTGTATTGGCGGATGGTTTGAACTCGGCCATTGCAGCAGTATTCAATAGCTTCCCGAACTCTACATTCAGCCAGAACAACGGCATCATTATGCTAACCGGTGTTGCTAGCCGTTATGTGGGTTACTTTATCTCGGCAATGTTGATTCTGCTTGGTTTATTCCCAGGTGTGGCAAGCTTTGTTCAGTTGATTCCTGAGCCTGTACTTGGCGGCGCAACTATTGTGATGTTCGGTACGATTGCCGCAGCTGGCGTGCGTATTATCTCTCGTGTCGATTTAGACCGTCGTGCAATCTTGATTATGGCGTTATCTTTCTCGATGGGTTTAGGCATTGCGCAAAAACCTGAAATCCTACAATTTATGCCTGAATTTATTAAGAGCATTTTCTCATCAGGTGTAGCGGCAGGTGGTATTACTGCAATTGTATTGAGTATGGTTTTGCCAAATCACAAAGAAAATTAATACCAAGCCGATTCTTTTTTAGATCTGTTTGAGGGTTGAGAAATTTATTTTCTGCCTAAATTTTGCTTTGTGAAACGCCAGCCTTTTTGTGTAAACCGTCATGGAAGACGGTTAGGCTTCTCGAGGACAGGGATGTCCTCTTGAAGCCGTTAACAAAAAAACAAGCGAAACAAAGATAACAAAATTTCCAGCAGCGGCCTTTTTGCCTACTTTTGGGGCTGTTGCCA
>JBKEDP010000008.1:0-95155 GCA_047975485.1 Vibrio sp.
GGCAAGGTTGCGCTCTACCAGCTGAGCTAGTGTCGCATTTGCTACTTGCGTAGACTTTTATAGATGGTGCCCCGGGCCGGACTTGAACCGGCACAGCGCGAACGCCGAGGGATTTTAAATCCCTTGTGTCTACCAATTCCACCACCAGGGCACGCAATTCTTTATTGCGATGCCATGACTAATCAATAGATTGAAAAGTTAGAACACCATCTGAAACCGAACTTAAAGTTCCATTTCGCAAAATTTGGAGCGACACACGAGGTTCGAACTCGTGACCTCAACCTTGGCAAGGTTGCGCTCTACCAGCTGAGCTAGTGTCGCTTTGTGACTCTTGTTTATTTCTAAGAAACAAACTAATCAAGATAATGGAGGCGCCTCCCGGAGTCGAACCGAGGTCCACGGATTTGCAATCCGCTGCATAGCCACTCTGCCAAGGCGCCTTACCTTGCGAAGAACTTAACCGTTTATGTGTTGCGTTCCTCTTGAGTACGGGGTGCATTTTACGGATTACACCTACCACGTCAACACTATTTTTTGATTTTTAATTCGTTTGGATAAAATACAATCAAAAACCGTTAATTTGCTCAATTTTATGGCAGAAAGTCGCAACAAAACGATATTCTTTATTGCTTTTTGCCGTCATAAACCTATCGCTGATTAATGGTGTTTTTACCACTAACTTATTGACTGTCTGATTTATATTCAATTCTTGGATTAAATTATTCAAACTGCATTCATAAAAAAACCTCGCGATTAAACGAGGTTCTTTAAAATTCAATTCAGTGACAACTTTAGCTTTAGTGATCAATCACCTTGATCGGCTAATAAGTCCCCTTTCGCAGCTTTCAAATATTGATACATCGACCAATAAGTTAATGCAGTCGCAATATAAAGAGCGATAAAGCCAAGCCAGATCATCCACTCATCGTAGCGCCAGATTAGCACCCAAAGCGCAAACATTTGCGATAACGTCTTCCACTTACCAATCCAAGAAACCGCAACGCTCGCTCGCTTGCCAATTTCCGCCATCCATTCGCGCAAGGCTGAAATAATGATTTCTCGTGCGATCATTGTCGCAGCTGGGATGGTTACCCAGATATTATGATAATGCTCAGTGATCAAAAGCAGCGCAACCGCCACCATGACTTTATCCGCTACGGGATCAAGAAAAGCACCAAAACGGGAAGTTTGACCTAATTTACGCGCCAACACGCCATCAAGCCAATCGGTAAAACCTGCTACCCAAAAAATCATTGCTGCTGCAAAAGGTGCCCAACTAAAAGGAAGATAGAACACAACAACGAAAACGGGAATTAGCGCAAGTCGCAGTAAAGTTAAAATATTTGGTATTGTTAATCGCATAATTACGTCTCTGGAGAGTACTGCTTAATGTAGCTTTAAAAGCCCTATGATTTCAATGCTGAATGAATGATTTCTGCCAAAGATGGACTAATTCCAGGGACTTTGGCGATTTCTTCTACAGTGGCACGTTTGAGTTCTTGAATTCCACCCATGTATTTGAGCAAAGCTTGGCGACGCTTTGGTCCAACACCTTCAATTCCTTCTAATGTACTGGTGCGTCGTGTTTTCGCCCTTTTCGCTCTGTGTCCACCAATTGCATGGTTATGGCTTTCATCTCGAATATGCTGAATTAAATGCAAAGCAGGAGCATCGCTTGGCATATTGAATTCGTCACCTTCAACCGTGATTAAGGTTTCTAGCCCCGGTTTTCGAGTTACCCCTTTCGCAATACCAATCAACAACGGCTTTTTCGGCCAATCTTGCCAATGCTTTTGAATAATTTCGTAAGCTCGGTTCAACTGCCCTTTACCACCATCAATAAAAATGATGTCAGGAATTTTCTCGGCATACACTTCATCGGTATATTGCTGCTTTGAATAACGACGTTCTAGCACTTGCGCCATTGCTGCGTAATCATCTCCACCAGTAATGCCTTCAATATTGTAACGACGATATTCTTGCTTCACTGGCCCTTCACGATTAAACACTACACAAGACGCTATCGTGCTTTCGCCCATAGTATGGCTAATATCGAAACATTCCATACGCTCAATACGGGTAATATGTAACGCTTTTTCTAATGCAAGAACTCGCTGATTAACCGTCATTTTATGGCTGATTTTTGAAGTTAATGCGCTACGAGCATTGGTATTTGCCAATTTCAAATAACGACCACGCATGCCTCTTGGGCTAACATGAAACGTCACTTTTCGTCCTGCAATTTCAGTTAATGCAGCTTGAAGTGTGGATTCATCATCAAACGCATCATCATCAAAGAAATCTGCATTGTAAGTAATACGAGCCGGAATGCTGGAAGCTTCGTTGTGACTTAAATAATACTGATTCAGGAAACTTGAAAAGACTTCACGCTCATCGGTGTTATTTGGAATTTTCGGAAAATGGCTGCGACTGCCGAGCACTTTACCTTGACGGATCATCAAGATATGAATACAAGCTAAGCCATTTTCTTTAGCAAAACCGATCACATCCATATCTTCCGCAGTATCGCTTGAAACTGATTGTTGTTCTTGCACTCGACGAATTGCTTGAATTTGGTCTCGATATTTAGCTGCTTGTTCAAACGCTAATGCTTGACTGGCTTGATCCATTTTTTCGATTAAAGCATTAACGACAAGATCATCCTTTCCTTGCAAAAATAAACGCACATAATTCACGCTTTCTGCATAATCTTCATCACTAACCAAGCCTTTCACACATGGCGCTGAACAACGTTCGATTTGATACATCAAGCACGGGCGAGTTCG
Source organism: Vibrio sp. (assembly GCA_047975485.1). Classification (GTDB taxonomy): domain Bacteria; phylum Pseudomonadota; class Gammaproteobacteria; order Enterobacterales; family Vibrionaceae; genus Vibrio. The sequence continues at coordinate 2,787 of JBKEDP010000008.1, forward strand.
ATTGGCATAAATGCTGTCTTCACACTGGCGCACAGGAATGATTTTTTGCAACAAATGCAGAGTTTCACGCACCGCACCTGCTTCAGGATACGGGCCGAAATATTCACCTTTGCGCTTTTTCGCACCACGGTGATAAGCAATTCTTGGGTGCTTATGTTTTGTGATCAGAATATACGGATAAGATTTATCATCCCTAAGCAACACATTGTATTTAGGAAGATATTGCTTGATGTAGTTGTGTTCAAGGATCAATGCTTCAGTTTCAGTGTGCGTTACCGTTACATCAATTTTGGCGATATGACTGACTAAAGCTTTAGTTTTACCGTTATCTAGATTTTTGCGGAAATAGCTCGAAAGGCGTTTGAAGAGATTTTTGGCTTTACCGACATAAATAACATCAGCCGTGGCGTTATACATTCGATAAACGCCCGGCTGATCGGAAACCGTAGAAAGAAATGCGGCTGAATCAAACTCCGATGACACTACAAGGTCTCGGTGTTAATCATGCCATAACGAATTGCTAGGTGAGTCAATTCGACATCGCCACCAATATCTAACTTACTGAATAAGCGATAACGGTAACTGTTCACCGTTTTCGGACTTAAATTCAGCTGTTCTGAAATGTCGGTCACTTTCTGGCCTTTTGTGATCATCAACATGATCTGTAATTCACGTTCTGACAATTCTTTAAATGGATTATCAGACGGCGCAGAAAACTGACTCAGAGCCATTTGTTGCGCAATTTCAGGCGAAATATAACGCTGACCACTGTTCACCATACGAATCGCATTGAGCATCTCATCTGGGCCTGCACCTTTAGTTAAATAACCAGCAGCCCCCGCTTGCATCACTTTGGTTGGAAATGGGTTTTCTGTATGAATCGTTAATACAATGATTTTTACATCAGGGTTAAAGCGCAGAATTTTCTTAGTCGCTTCCAAACCACCAATGCCGGGCATATTCATGTCCATTAAAATAACGTCGGCGTGGTTAGCGCGACACCATTTTACAGAATCTTCACCACTGTCAGCTTCCCCTACTACTTTCATTCCACGGACGTCTTCAATAATACGTCTTATCCCTGTGCGAACCAGTTCGTGATCATCTACAAGGAAAACATTTATCACTCTTGTATCTCCACACTTCAACTTCGCTGAACCAACACTGCATCTCGCTCGTTGGGATAGCACTTTCTAGCTTGTCTCAAATTTAACTTGTGAAATAATCCGAAATTCACTGTATTTTTTGCGACAAACTGACAACAAGCAAACGAATAAAAACTCGCATATTTAACAAAACATCTGAAAACGCTTACATTTTATGCTTTGAATACGCGAAAACTATATATTTATTGCTTCATTATTAATGCTTTGGCTAATAATGCAAGCGGGAATTTCATCTTTTTCCGGTTATAATTTAAACAAATAGATTGACTTCGACTCATTAGTTATTGCATATTAATCATTTACCAAATTTTTACACAGAAAATGTTAGTGAATCCTTGATGTAACTAAGATTGAACTCAAATCATAAAAAAGTAAATTCACTGATTAAAAAGCAAACATTTCATTTCAGCTTTGTCATTGCTTTGTCTTGTTTATGCTGATTTATGCATCCCTTCCTTTTTACTAAATTTGATATAATCTCGAATCTTAATTTGAACTCTTATTCAAACGAGCCACCTCTTGATTAAAAATACGCCAACACAAACAATGTCAAATACACAAAACTCAGCAAAAACAAGCAACAAGCGAGTCGAAACAGGTTTTGTGTTAACTCGACATGCTCGCGATATTTATCAGCCTCGTTTGCATACTCAAATCGAGCTTTGGGTCTCCACACAACAGGGGCCGGTGCAATTATTGATTGATGATGAATCTACCGTTTTTTTTATTCTTCAACATCAACAATCTTCTGCACAATTGTGTTTAAAACAACACAATATTACTCATCAAATGAAAGTCTTAAATCTTACAACTTTTAAACAAGAACCTGTTTGTGGGATTTATCTTTCAAACATAAAAGACGCCCAACAAGCAAAGCAACGTTTAGAACAAGAAGAAATCGAAACCTTTGAAGATGACATTCGCCTTACTGACCGTTATTTAATGGAACGGTTTATCCAAGGAGGAATACAGTTCACAGGGCAGTTTATACATAAAAACGGCTATCAACAGGTCACTCAAGTTCAATGTAAATCTGCAGACTTCAAGCCAGATCTGAAAGTCGTTTCTTTAGATTTAGAATGTTCAGAAAAAGGCATTTTGTATTCCATTGGTTTTGATTCAAAGATGGATAGTCGAGTGATCATGGTTGGACAACCACAAGCCACCAGTTCTGACATTCATATTCAGTGGGTTGAGAATGAGCTAGCCTTGCTAAAAGCCATGATTGAGTGGTTTGATGAATTTGATCCTGACATCATTATCGGCTGGAACGTGATCGACTTTGATTTTCGCTTGCTCGATAAGCGTGCTCAATGGCATAAATTGCCGCTGACTTTAGGTAGAGGCAAGCAAAAGCTGTATTTCCGCCAATCGAATAATACCCAACAAGGTTTTGTTTCTATCGCTGGCAGAGTGGTGCTGGATGGTATTGATACGCTTAAAACTGCAACCTATCACTTTTCCTCTTGGGCATTAGAATCCGTAGCTCAACAGTTGCTAGGCGAAGGCAAAATCATTCACGATCCGTTTAATCGCATGGCGGAAATCAATCGTCAGTTTCGCGAAGATAAGATCGCCCTCGCCACTTATAACTTACAAGATTGCCGCTTGGTGACTCGCATTTTTGAACAAACCCACTTGTTAGAATTTGCGATTGAACGTTCACGATTAACCGGTGTGGAACTCGACCGCATTGGTGGTTCTGTTGCCGCTTTTACTAATTTGTATTTACCTCGTTTGCACCGTGCGGGCTACATTGCGCCTAATTTACATCCTGAAAATTGGTTTGCTAGCCCTGGCGGCTATGTAATGGATTCCAACCCCGGCTTGTACCATTCCGTTTTGGTTTTGGATTTTAAATCCCTTTACCCTTCGATTATTCGCACTTTTTTGATCGATCCAATGGGCTTGGTAGAAGGTTTGAAACTCGAACTTGGTAAAGAATCGAACCAAGCGGTAGAAGGCTTTCGTGGCGGACAATTCCATCGCACCAAACACTTCTTACCTAAAATGATTGAAGGTTTGTGGGCAGCACGAGATGTGGCGAAAAAGAACAATGAAGCAGCATTTTCTCAAGCCATCAAAATCATTATGAACTCTTTTTATGGCGTTTTAGGTTCATCTGGCTGTCGATTCTTCGATACCCGCCTTGCTTCTTCTATCACCATGCGTGGCCATGAAATTATGAAGCAAACACGTCGCTTAATTGAGGCCAAAGGATATCAAGTAATTTATGGTGATACCGATTCCCTATTCGTTTCTTTGATCGAGCCGCATTCTCAAGATCGTGCAGATGAGATCGGTAAAATGTTGGTCGAAACCATTAACCAGTGGTGGACGTTATACATTCAAGATAAATACGCCCTAACTTCCGCTTTGGAACTCGAATACGAAACCCATTATCAACGTTTCTTAATGCCGACGATTCGTGGTTCGGAAACCGGTTCTAAAAAACGTTATTGCGGATTAATTAACAAGAATGGTCAAGAAAAGCTGGTGTTTAAAGGGTTAGAAAGCGCACGTACTGATTGGACGCCTCTATCGCAGCATTTTCAGCAAACCTTGTATTCGATGATCTTCCACGACCAAGATCCGCAAGCTTATATTCGCCAGTTTGTTGAAGACACGCAAAACGGCAGATACAACAATGACTTGGTTTATCAGAAAAGACTAAGACGCAAACTGAGTGAATATCAAAAGAACGTGCCACCACAGGTTCGAGCAGCCCGCCTCGCCGATGCCAAAAATGCGCAATACGGACGACCGCTGCAATATCAGAATCGTGGCAAGATTGAATATCTGTTTACGCTAAGCGGTCCAGAGCCAAAAGATTATCTCGAAAGCCCGATTGATTATCAGCATTATGTCGATAAACAAATCAAACCGGTTGCCGATGCGATTCTTCCGTTTATCGGTTTGGATTTTGAATCTGTTATTGCACCACAAATTGGTTTGTTTTAGCTGTTCAAACAAACCTAAAATGTGATATTTTCTCGCAAAATCTATTTGATATCGTTGCTGTCGATTTACTGCAACAAATTAATATTTAGGACAAATCATGCCAAAAGCTAGTGAAATCAAAAAGAATGCCGTTGTTGAATTGAACGGTCGTGTATTTTCTGTTCGTGAAATCAGCAAGTTAACGCCAAGTGGCCGTGCTGGTGCGAGCCTTTACCGTATGCGTATGTACGATGTAGCAACAGGTGCTAAATCTGACGAAAGCTTCAAAGCTGATGAGATTTTGACTCTGGCTGACTTTAGCCGTCACAGCGTGATGTTCTCTTACATCGACGGTGATGAGTATGTATTTATGGATAGCGAAGACTACACGCCTTACCACTTCAACAAAGAAACTATCGAAGAAGAAATCTTGTTCTTCAACGAAGATACTCAAGGCATGAACGTTGTGATCGTAAATGGTGACCCTGTTGCGATTGAACTTCCAACAAGTGTTGAGCTTGAAATCGTTGAAACTTCACCTTCAATCAAAGGTGCATCAGCAAGTGCGCGTACTAAGCCAGCTACTCTAACAACTGGCTTAGTTGTTCAAGTTCCTGAGTACATCGCTACTGGCGAGAAAATCAAAATCAACACAGCAGAACGTAAGTTCATGAGCCGTGCTGAATAAGACTTTTCTTCAAAAAGCATTCTAAAGATTAGGGGACATTTTTGAGTCCCCTTTTTTATTTTGATTTTTCAAACAACAATTTTGGACAACAAATATGAGCGACTTAATTTCATACGATGACGTGATCGATGTGGGTTACGATATTTTCTTAGAAATGGCACCAGACAACCTTGAAGCGGCGGATGTGATTTTATTTACAGCGCAGTTTGAAGATCGCGGCGCAGCGGAAGTGGTAGAAACAGGTTCAGATTGGGAAGAACATGTAGGCTTTGAAGTTGATGAGACTTACGCAGAGGTTCGTGTAGGGTTAGTCAATGAAGCAGATGATGCATTGGATGATGTATTTGCTCGCCTTTTGATCAGCCGTGATCCTGAAAACAAATTCTGCCATATTTTATGGAAGCGTGATTAATTCGGTAATCCGATTTTCTGGAATCTGCTTAGCTTCTGAAATCTGCTTAGCTTCTGAAATCGGATCAATTTTGGAAACCGCAGGCACTAAAAAGCCCGATGAAGGATAAGTTCATCGGGCTTTTGAATGCTTAACCGTTAGAAATTTATAATATTAACGAGTTCTTGTCGGCTTGCTGTTTGTTGGCTTATTCGTTGATGGCTTGCGTTGCTTGCCTTGACGTCCACCTACTGCTTCACCGTTATTCGCACGGTTTGTTGTTGTACCTTTGGTTGCCACATTGCCACGTTTTGCCGTACGACCACGACCTTTTGGTGCGCTTACACGTTCTTCATGGCGTTTAACTGCACGACGGATTTTTTGACCACGAGAACGATCACGCTTACGAGAACCTGCATTAGGATCGATTAGCGTTTCTTTTTCAGGTTTCAATTCAACCATTTCACGTAGGTAGTTAACTTCTTTTAATTCAAGTTCTACCCAACCGCCACGAGGCAATGATTTTTCAAGGAAGATATCACCGTAACGAACACGTTTTAGACGGCTCACTGTTACGCCTTGAGATTCCCACAAACGACGCACTTCACGGTTACGACCTTCAGTGATCATAACGTAGAAAGTGTGGTTCATACCCTCACCGCCAGCGTAAACTACATCTTCAAAACGAGCCATGCCATCTTCAAGTTCTACGCCTTGAGTTACGTTGCGCACCATTTGTTCGTTAACTTCACCGAACACACGCACAAGGTATTCACGCTCAACTTGGCGACTTGGGTGCATCAAACGGTTTGCTAATTCACCATCAGTTGTGAATAACAATAAACCGCCTGTGTTCGCATCCAAACGACCAACTGAAACCCAACGAGAACCGCGGATTTTTGGCAAGCGATCAAATACGGTACGACGACCTTCTGGATCGTGACGCGTACATAACTCACCTTCTGGCTTGTTGTAAGCCAAAACACGACAAATTACTTCTTCAGAATCTTTAACCGAAACTTTGTGGCCATCAATACGCACAACCGCTGTATCGTCTTCTAAACGATCACCTAAGTGAGCCACGTTACCGTTAACGCTTACTCGACCTGATTGGATCAATGCTTCTAATTCACGGCGAGAACCGTGGCCTGCTCGTGCTAAAATCTTCTGTAGTTTTTCGCTCATGTATTTACCTATTATTCGTCGACTTCACAGCCGTCGCCATTGTTTATTGATTGTGGTTTATTTACCGCATGGTTTATGTACCGATAGACCAATAAAACAATAGGCTAAAATTAATCATGTTCCCTAAGATTTTCTTGAGTGATTTACAATCAGCTTCAAGCTCTTAGAAATGGGCAAAAGATTATACATGAATGTGAAACCGATCAGTATCCTAATTTCTCATACTGTTTAAAAATAATTCGATTCATTTCTTTTTTATCGACACAACACCAATTAAAACCCAAAAAAAATTCACCCCAAGCATACCAATACGATTTTATTTTACATTCAATCAACAAAAACCATTGAAAAACTACAACATTAGCCGCATATTAACCCCGTTGTTGATGTTGATAATGAAGGAAATAACAATGGATACTCAAGCTTGTCCTCGTTGTACTCACACGCTGGCTCCTTTTGCGCACAAATGCACACAATGTGGCTATTCCTCTGAATCTGAAGTCCCAAGAGTGGTAAGAAGAAAAGCCACCGTGGTCGAAAAAGAAGAAGATTTTATGAGTTTCCGCTGGTGGACATTATGGTCTGTCGTGCACCTAATTGGCGCGACGCTAACGTTTTTCTTCGCAATGAAGCATGAATGGTACTATCTCGCAGCTGCAATGGGCGTGATATTTGTGTTAAGCATGTATTCAATGAAACTCAACCGCCACGCATTTATTGCTTTAACGGTTTTAACACTCGACCCTATTCAATGTTGGATTAACTACAAATACGTCAAACCACGCTGGAACCGCCCTGAATTGGATAATGGGTTGTAATTGAACTTTCGAGTCATATTACACTTTGCAAAGGAATCATTAGCGATAGTAAATCAATAAGTTATTTTGGTCTGCACAAATACTCAATTAACTCGAACAGTATTTAAGAGTTATCAGGGTTATAAATTGACGCCACATAAAGTTGGGGTTATTATAACTCCAGAACGCGAATCAGGAGATAGCGTGAATAGTGCAGACCTTATTAAGCTTTTGAAACAAAACGGATGGGAATTAAAAAGCACTCGAGGCAGCCACCATAAATTTCGTCATCCAAACTTTAAAGATCCAATCATTGTCCCCCATCCCAAAAAAGATCTAAAAATTGGTTTAGTCACGAAATTGAAAAAACAAGCTGGGCTTAAATAAGATTAAATTCCGGTTAGTACAAATCCTTTTTCTGATACAAACAAAGGAATCAAGATGCTATATCCGATTGCAATTGAAATTGGTGATAAAGAATCTGCTTACGGCGTTGTTTTCCCTGATTTACCAGGATGTTTTTCGGCTGGCGATTCTTTAGAAGAAGCACTAGCTAATGCGAAAGAAGCAGCGAATTTTTATTTAGAAGATCTAGCTGAAGATGGTCGATTGCCACCGCAAGCTAAAACATTATCTGAATGGCAAAAAGTAGCAGAATACCAAGGATGGGCTTGGGCAGTTGTTGATATTGATTTAGAACCTTACCTTGGAAAATCAAGCAAATTGAATGTGACTTTGCCGAACTTGTTGTCGAAAAAAATTGATGACCAAGTAAAGGCGCATCCTGAACTTTACAAAAATCGCAGCCACTTCCTTCAAGTCGCAGCTACTCACGAATTACAGCATTCGATGCAAAATTAAACCTATAGCAATCGAAAAGCTCAATGATTGATTGAGCTTTTTCATATCCCATATTACGAGCATCTCACACACTAGTGATCTGATAATGCAACACCTATTAAAAATTCAATAGCTACTCTCAATTCGAAAAAAACATCCATTTGCACCCGTCCTTTCCAAATAAACACAATTTATATTCTTCCTACGAATACGACTATTTACTTAGAAATATTGAACCAGAGAAATGGCCACATGTGTTGACAAAAGAAAACTCATTGGTTACCCTTGTTGACACTTCATTTCTCCCTATCTTATATCGGAGGAATGGATTATTTACAAATATCACCCCAACAAAGAAATCAACAAGGCTATTGACCAAGCAGTGAAGAATGGTTGGGATTGGACACCTAGCCTTAAAGGACATTGCAAAGGTCGCTTAAAGTGCAAACTGGGTCATATCGAGCATATGTTTTCAATATGGAGTACGCCTAAGAATGTTGAAAACCATGCAAAAGACATCAAACGTAAAACAAGCAAATGCCCATAAGCAGATTTCCATAAACAAAGCCATAGCGGTACTTATGGGCGAGAGTTGTTCGAAACTAGGTACAAATATGACGACATATAAATTCCACTTAATCACTAATAAAACTGATGTTTTTACTGATGAGCAACTCTTTTCGCTATCAGATGGATTGTATGAAGCGGGTTGTGATGATGCAACGGTAGCAGTAACCAACGGTACGCTTTTTTTGAGTTTTGATCGTGAAGCTGAGCATTTTCAAGATGCGGTTTTAAGCGCAATTAAAGATGTTGAAAGTGTATTTGAATTAAGAGTTATTTCAGTTGATGCCAGTGACTGGGTTGGCTTAACAGATGCAGCTGAAATGGCAGGAATGACAAAATCTGCTTTATCTCGCTATTCAAAAGGCACAAGAGGAACTGGCGGATTCCCATGTCCAAAGCGCAAAATTAACAGTAAAAACCCTCTTTGGCGTTGGGCTGAAATTGCAGAATGGTTAAAGCAAAATGGCAAAGCAAATGAAGAGTTGGTAAAAAGTGCGAAATTCACCGAGACAATTAATTTATCTCTGCAGTTACGGGATTCTGAACACTATCAAAAAGTCATGGCGACTTTGGATAAGGTCAACGCCACAAACTAGTTTTCAAAAGCAGCGAATTTCGTAAGTTCTAGCAAAAACAGCCTCTCAAATCACTCTGAGAGGCTGTTGATATTTGGTTATTTGCAATTGAGTATATTATACCAATCGTACTAATTATCTGCTCATCCTTGCTTGTTAAAAGCCTCGATAACTACGTTAAAAAATTTGATTGTAGAATAACTACTTATCGAAATTTTTTGCCTTGTTCTCAAGTCTTTTCCCTACGCAATTTCTGACCATCTAATTAGTGTGATTGGTATTACTCAAACGGAGTCGGATCCCCTGCTCCACGACGTACTAACACCATTTCATCATCGCTGAAGTCCACAACTGTAGTTGGTTGCTCACCCAAGAAACCACCGTTCATGATCAAATCTACGGCGTGTTCTAGCTTGTCTCGGATCTCTTCTGGATCAGATTCTGCGTAGTCATTACCTGGCAAAATTAGTGTTGTAGACATTAGAGGTTCACCTAACGCTTCTAACAAATCTAAAGCGATTTTATTGTCTGGTACACGAATACCGATGGTTTTACGTTTTGCGTTCATCAAACGACGTGGAACTTCTTTTGTGCCTTTGAAAATAAAGGTGTAAGCACCCGGTGTGTTGTTTTTCAACAAACGAAATGCAGTGTTGTCGATACGGGCATACAAAGAAAGCTCCGATAAATCACGGCATAACAAGGTGAAGTTGTGCTTATCATCGATTTTACGAATGCGACAAATACGATCTAACGCACTTTTATTTTCAAGTTGGCAACCCAATGCGTAACCTGAATCCGTTGGGTAAACAATCACACCACCGTTACGAATAATAGCAACCGCTTGACTGATCAAACGCGCTTGAGGGTTTTCAGGGTGTAAATAAAAAAATTGGCTCATTACTGCTCCTAATTAAAATACGATTGGCTCAAGCATTTGCATCTGATTTATCTGATTCTGTTGAGGCTATTGAATCCGCCGATGCACTGTGCTCTAAATTCGCAATGAATGACCAATCTTTCCATACGGGTTCAACACCAGCAGGCAACCATAAGTTTCGACCTAGTTCTGTCCACGGTGATGGATAATGAAAGTCGGAACCTTGTGAAGCCAACAATCCATACGTGATAGCGTAATCAGCTAATGTGCGCCTTTCTTGCATAGATTGTTGAGGTTGCGCCACTTCCATTGCATCACCACCCGCTTCTACGAATGCCGCCATTAAACGCTTCAACCATTTCGCTGTCAATTGATAACGGCCGGGATGCGCTAAAACTGCGACACCTCCTGATGCATGAATCGCTTCAACCGCATCGGTCATGCTACACCAAATGGGTGGAACATAGCCGGGATTGTTGCGAGTTAAATATTTCTTAAACACTTGCTGCATGGTTTTCGCATAGCCATTTTCCACCAGCCATTTGGCAAAGTGAGAACGAGTGATTGCAGCGCCATTGGCAATCGCTTTCACTTCTTCCAACACCCCTTCTCTGGTGTGCTTGCCTAAACGTTCAGCCATTAATTCTGCTCGCTCGATGCGTCTTTGCTTCTGCGCTTCAATTAGGCCAACCAATGCGGAATGTTCAATGTCCACGTTCAAGCCGACAATATGAATATCTTTGTTTTGCCAAACCGTCGAGAACTCAATGCCTGTGACTAAATGCACCGGCAAGCTTTGTTCATCAATGTATTGCTGCGCTGTCGGAATCGCATCCACATTATCGTGATCGGTGATCGCCAAAACACGAATATCCATGTCAACGGCACGATCAAGGAGTTCACTCGGAGAAAAACGACCGTCGGAACAGGTGGTGTGGCTATGTAAATCAATTTTCATGGTGTCGCTCGTGTTCTTTTCGACGCTGTTTAAGAGTGACCTTAAACATATCGTTTTTAAATTAATTCAAAAAATTGAAACTTTGCACTTGACTAAAAACCATCAAACTAGTTTACTAGTACACAAATACAGAAACTCAATATCCACTTATTAGGAAGAAACAGTCATGCAAATTTCAATGTTACAAGATAATAACATTTTTTCGTTGCAAACGGCACAGAACAATACTGTTTCTTTGAACTCTTGGCGTATTTGGTGGAAAAACAACCTATGCTCGGGCTGAATTTATCTCTTTGATTCATAACAAGCCCGCTCTGTTTGCGGGTTTTTTAATATCTGAAAAACAGAGACCACACTCAATACACAAAAAATTTTAAATAAACGTAAACTTTCACTCACTTCAATGTTGAAAAAATGGAACAAAAATGAGTTGATAAGTGGAAGTAAACGGAATTTACGCAATCAATTTAAAAGGGAGTCTTATGAATAAGGCAGCCAAGATACATGAAAATAAGATTAATCAACGATTTCCTCTTGAAGTTTTTCAGCAAGAAATCCCTTATTTAGACGATCCAACCCAAGTTTTTCACGCCTTATGTATGGCGGACAATGTTTCTAATGACATGGCTACGCAAAACAACTTACTGCTTGAAAGTGCAGAAATTGACTCTAAAGCGAACCTAAAAAGCCTGTTATTGATTGATGCGGCTGTTCGCATTGAATGCCGTGGTCATCAAGTCACTCTTACTGCAAAAACTCCAAACGGTCAGCATTTATTGAGTGCCGTAAAAGCGAATCTAACCAGTGGCGTATTAACTGATGCTTCAGACTCACAGCTAACGCTGACGTTTTCTGCTCCAAGTGAAACTTTAGATGAAGATTCTCGCTTACAACAATCGTCGAGCTTTGACGCTTTGCGTGTTGTGCAGCACAGTTTCAATTTAGAACAACTGCCGGCATCACTTGGTGCCAATAAAAAACTCGCTATTTTTATTGGTGGCGCATTTGCTTATGACCATGTGGCGAATTTCGAGCAACTTGGTAATGCTGCGACTATCGACAGCTGCCCTGATTATGTTTTCTATGTTGCTGAAACCTTGCTGATTTTTGATCACCAAAGCAAGCGTTGCACTATTCAAGGTTCTGCATTCAATAGCACTAACCAAGTTCAAGCTGATTTAAAACAACGCATGCAAGATATTGCAAACCATTGCACTGATGTTGCGCCACTGCCTAAAGCGACAGCAGTTGCGGATATGTCGGTTAAGACCAATATCAGCGATGAAGAATATTGTCAGATCGTTCGTGATTTAAAAGAGTACGTGGTCAAAGGCGATATTTTCCAAGTCGTGCCATCTCGTCGTTTTACTTTGCCATGCCCTTCTCCGCTGGCGGCTTACAAAGCATTAAAACAAAGCAACCCTAGCCCTTATATGTTCTACATGAAAGATGAGTTGTTCACTTTATTTGGTGCGTCGCCAGAAAGTGCATTGAAATACGATGCCGATTCTGAACAAGTGGAAATCTATCCAATTGCGGGCACTCGTCGTCGTGGTAAAAATGCCGATGGATCTATCAATCGTGATTTAGATAGCCGTATCGAATTGGAATTGCGTAACGACAAAAAAGAAACCGCTGAACACATGATGCTAGTGGATTTAGCTCGTAATGATGTGGCGCGAATTTCAACTGCGGGATCTCGTCATGTGGCAGATTTGTTGAAAGTCGACCGCTACAGCCATGTGATGCATTTAGTATCTCGTGTGGTGGGTGAATTACGTTGTGATCTTGATGCCCTACACGCTTACCAAGCTTGTATGAATATGGGCACGTTAACAGGTGCGCCGAAAATTCGTGCTATGCAATTGATCCGTGATGTAGAGAAACAACGTCGTGGCACTTATGGTGGTGCGGTTGGTTACTTAACTGGTGAGGGTGATTTAGATACTTGTATCGTGATTCGATCTGCTTATGTTGAGAACGGTGAAGCGCATGTTCAGGCTGGTGCAGGTGTGGTGTTTGATTCTGATCCGCAATCTGAAGCTGATGAAACGCGTGGCAAAGCACAAGCTGTGATTTCAGCTATTCAAACGACTCACCAAGCTACAGATCTGGCTCAAGCATAAGATAAGGTTAAGGATATCATCATGGCGAATTTACTTTTTATTGATAACTTCGATTCATTCACCTACAACCTTGTCGATCAATTCCGCTCGCTTGGACATAAGGTGACTATCTATCGCAACAACTTACCCGTTGAAGCGATTGAATCTGCACTTAAAGAATTAGAAAACCCAGTCGTGGTTCTTTCTCCAGGGCCAGGTACACCGTCTCAAGCGGGTTGTATGCCTGAATTAATCCAACGCTTAAAAGGCAAAGTGCCAATGATTGGAATTTGCCTTGGACATCAAGCAATTGTAGAAGCTTACGGTGGCACTGTTGCAGGCGCTGGTGAAATCATTCACGGTAAAGTGTCGATGATTGCGCACGACCAACATGCTACTTACAAGGATCTTCCACCCTCATTTGCCATTGCTCGATATCACTCATTGGTGGCGACTAAAGTTTCGGATGAACTGAAAGTGACCGCCACCGCTGACAATTTGGTGATGTCAGTGGTAGAAGAAAACGACAAAGTCTGCGGATTCCAGTTCCATCCAGAATCCATTATGACAACTTATGGCGCAACGTTATTGGATAACACCATTCAGTGGGCACTGGAAAAATAAAACATAGATACCCAAGTAACTTCAAGATGCGAGTTTCAGCAAGAATAAAACAAGCTTTAGGCAAGGCAAATTGGATACGATTATAGCCATCTATATCTATTCAATTTAACGCAGAATAAAGCTTGTTTTAACTTGCCCTTCGGGAGCTTCATCCAAGCCTTTATGCTGCGGTAGATTTATTTGAAAGGTTGACACATTCCTACATAAATCTGTCTTGCCTAAAGACTTGGATGATAGCTCTGAATTCTGCATCTTGAAGTCACTTGGGTATCAGCCCAACAAAACTGAATGAAAGATTAAGGAAGAATTATGCAAGCCATTATCAATAAGTTATATGACAAAACCGATTTAACAGAACAAGAAAGCCACGAGCTATTTGACATCATCATCAAAGGAGAAATGGATCCAATTCTACTTGGAGGCGTATTAACTGCGCTTAAAGTCAAAGGCGAAACACCCGAAGAAATTGCCGGTGCAGCGCAAGCTCTATTGGCTAATGCTTCCCCTTTTCCACAAATTGAAGGCGAATTTGCTGACATCGTAGGCACAGGTGGTGACGGTTCAAACACCTTTAATATTTCGACAACTGCTGCATTTGTCGCTGCCGCTTGTGGCGTAAAAGTGGCGAAACATGGCAACCGTGGCGTATCGAGTAAGTCTGGCTCATCTGATTTATTGGATTCATTTGGCATCGACCTTGCGATGAGTCCAGAAAAAACCAAGCAAGCAGTTGAAGAAATTGGCGTGGCATTCTTGTTTGCTCCGCAATATCACGGGGGCGTTCGTCATGCGATGCCTGTTCGCCAAGCGTTAAAAACTCGCACCATCTTTAATGTTCTAGGCCCACTGATTAACCCTGCTCGCCCGAAAATTGAATTAATGGGCGTGTACGATGAAAGTCTTGTTCGTCCGATTGCTAAAACCATGGCAAATCTTGGAATGAAGCGGGCTGCCGTTGTTTTCGGTAGCGGCTTAGATGAAGTAGCGATTCACGGCCCTACACTGGTCAACGAAATTGTGAATGGTGAAATCAAGGAATATACCCTAACCCCTGAAGATTTCGGCGTAAAAAGCTACCCGTTAGAAGCAATTAAAGGTGGTGAACCAGAGGAAAATCGTGCCATTATAACCAAGCTACTGAACGGTGAAGGCACGGAAGCGCAAATCGCCGCAGTCGCAGTCAATGTGGCGTTATTATTACGTTTGTTTGGTCACGAAGATCTCAAAGCCAATACTCAGCAAGCCATTGAAGTCATTCAATCAGGCCGAGCTTATCAGCTAGTTCAACAGTTAGCTGCACACAAATAACGCCATTGGACATTCAAAAAATTATAAATATGGGTAAAGGAGTCATTGTGGAAACCGTATTAACAAAAATCGTGGCAGATAAACGCATTTGGGTTGAGGCTCGTAAAGCAGCACAACCACTTGCCACGTTTAAAGATTCTCTCACCCCAAGTGATCGTAGTTTTTACCAAGCATTAGGAACAGGCAAAACCGAATTTATTTTGGAATGTAAGAAAGCGTCACCATCAAAAGGTTTGATCCGTGATGATTTCAACCTTGATTACATCGCCTCTGTTTATGCTAATCACGCCAGTGCCATTTCGGTGCTGACCGATGAAAAATATTTCCAAGGCAATTTCGAATTCTTGCCACAAGTTCGCAAACAAGTTACGCAGCCTATTTTGTGCAAAGACTTTATGATCGATGAGTATCAAATTTACTTGGCTCGTCATTATCAAGCGGATGCAATTTTGCTGATGCTATCAGTGCTCAATGATGAAGAATACACTCGCCTTGCTACCGTTGCTCGCAGCTTAAACTTAGGCATTTTGACTGAAGTCAGCAACGAAGAAGAAT
Organism: Vibrio sp.; assembly: GCA_047975485.1. GTDB lineage: Bacteria > Pseudomonadota > Gammaproteobacteria > Enterobacterales > Vibrionaceae > Vibrio. Next base: position 18,366 of record JBKEDP010000008.1, read on the forward strand.
TAGAACGAGCGATTGCATTAAAAGCCCCTGTTGTTGGCATCAATAACCGTAATTTGCGTGATTTAAGCGTCACGCTAGAACGCACTAAAGAGCTTGCGCCACGTCTACCTGAAGGCACGATTGTGATTTCAGAATCAGGCATTCATAACCACCAGCAAGTGAAAGAATTGTCTCAATTTGCTAACGGTTTCTTAATTGGCAGCGCTTTGATGTCGGAAGACAACTTAGAACTTGCAGTTCGCCGAGTGATTCTGGGTGAAAACAAAGTCTGCGGTTTGACGCATCCTGATGATGCCAATCTCGCTTATCAATCAGGCAGTGTTTATGGCGGTTTGATCTTTGCGCCTAAATCTAAACGTAAAATCAGCATTGAAGAAGCACGTTTAATTATGAGCGGCGCACCTTTGCATTATGTCGGTGTATTCCAAGGACAAAGCATGGATGAAGTTGCACAAATCGCCAATCAACTTGGTTTAGCGGTTGTGCAGTTACACGGTAACGAGAACCAAGCAGATGTGATTCAACTTCGTCGCCTACTCCCTGAAAGCATCAAGATTTGGAAAGCTTATGGCGTAACTGATGCAATGCCAGAATTGATTGAAAAGCATATCGACAAACACTTACTAGATTCTAAAGTCGGTAATCAATCTGGTGGAACTGGAAAAACATTTGATTGGGAAATTATGCAAAACGGACAAAACCCTGCAGAGCAAACCTCAACCGCACATCGCCAACGCATCATGCTAGCGGGTGGATTATCACCTGACAACGTTGAACAAGCAGGACAACTTGGTTGTATCGGTCTGGATTTAAACTCTGGCGTTGAAAGTGAAATCGGCAAGAAAGATCCGCAAAAATTAGCTGCAGCTTTTAAAGCAATTAGAAATTATTAATTTGCTGAACTAGATATTCAGCAAAATAGAAGGAATTAAGAACATGGCAAAACTAGATGCCTACTTTGGCGAATACGGTGGTCAATATGTACCACAGATTTTAGTACCAGCACTTGATCAACTAGAGCAAGCCTTTATTGATGCGCAGGATGATGCAGAATTTCAGGCGGAATTCATGGGCTTATTGCAAGAATACGCAGGTCGCCCTACCGCACTGACTTTATGCCGCAATATCACCAAAGGCACAAAAACCAAACTTTACCTAAAACGTGAAGATCTACTGCATGGCGGCGCACACAAAACCAACCAAGTATTAGGCCAAGCGTTACTAGCAAAACGCATGGGCAAAAAAGAAATCATTGCCGAAACTGGTGCAGGTCAACACGGTGTGGCTACTGCTCTTGCTTGTGCATTGTTGGATTTAAAATGTCGTGTCTACATGGGCGCAAAAGACGTTGAACGTCAAAGCCCGAACGTTTTCCGCATGAAGTTAATGGGCGCAGAAGTTATCCCTGTTCACTCTGGTTCAGCAACCTTAAAAGATGCTTGTAACGAAGCGCTGCGTGATTGGTCTGCAAGCTACGAAGATGCTCACTACTTACTAGGCACAGCAGCTGGCCCTCACCCATTCCCGACAATTGTACGTGAGTTCCAACGCATGATTGGCGAAGAAACCAAAAACCAAATTTTAGCCCGTGAAGGTCGTTTACCTGATGCGGTGATCGCTTGTGTTGGCGGTGGTTCAAATGCAATTGGTATGTTTGCTGATTTTATTCCAGATACGGAAGTTGGCTTAATTGGTGTTGAACCTGCTGGTTTAGGCATTGATACTGACCAACATGGCGCGCCACTTAAACATGGCAAAACCGGTATTTTCTTTGGTATGAAATCACCATTGATGCAAGATGAGCATGGTCAAATCGAAGAATCTTATTCTGTTTCAGCGGGCTTAGATTTCCCATCTGTTGGCCCTCAACATGCACACCTTAACTCAATTGGACGTGCAGAATACGTTTCTATTACCGACGATGAAGCACTAGAAGCATTCCAAACTCTGGCTTCCCATGAAGGTATTATTCCTGCGTTAGAGTCATCTCATGCTTTAGCTCATGCACTAAAAATGGCGTATGCCGAACCTGAAAAAGAACAACTCTTTGTGGTGAACTTATCAGGCCGTGGTGATAAAGACATCTTCACCGTTCATAAGATTCTTGAAGATAAAGGAGCTATCTAATGACTCGTTATCAAGCACTCTTTTCTACTCTGAAAGAAAAAAACCAAGGCGCATTTGTTCCATTCGTGACCATTGGCGATCCGAACCCAGAATTATCGCTAGAAATCATGCGAACGCTAATTCAAGCCGGTGCTGATGCTTTAGAGCTCGGTTTTCCGTTTTCCGATCCATTAGCCGATGGCCCAACCATTCAGGGTGCAAACATTCGCGCTTTAGCTGCAGGAACCACGCCTGATATTTGCTTTGAATTGATCGCAACCATTCGTGCAGAGAATCCAGATTTACCGATTGGTCTGTTGGTTTACGCTAATTTGGTGTTTGCGCGTGGCATTGATGATTTCTACGCTCGCTGCCAAAAAGCCGGTGTGGATTCAGTCCTAATCGCTGATGTTCCAACAGGTGAAAGCGCACCGTTTAATCAATCAGCGAAAGCACATGGCATTGATGCGATCTTCATTGCGCCACCAACTGCAAGTGATGCAACTCTAAAAGATGTGGCTTCTCTTGGTGGTGGTTATACTTATTTGCTTTCTCGCGCAGGTGTCACAGGCGCAGAAACCAAAGCCAATATGCCAGTCGGTGCTTTGCTTGAACGCTTAAATCAATACGATGCGCCACCAGCTCTACTTGGCTTTGGCATTTCAGAACCAAGCCAAGTTGCCGAAGCAATTCAAGCTGGTGCAGCGGGTGCAATTTCAGGTTCAGCGGTGGTGAAAATCATTGAAACAAACGAAGAAGATCCTGAAACCATGCTAGCTAAGTTACATGGTTTTGTGGCAGGAATGAAAGAAGCGACTTTGAAATAGAAAAAACTAACTCAATGACTCATCCCCTGTTCTTCATAAAAGATCAGGGGATTTTTAGTTTATTTTATCTATCTCTTTGGAATATGCACAATATCCCATTCAACTTGAGGACGGTTTTCTTCTATTTCTGTCAGTGGCTCAGTTAGCACCAATTCAGAGTGACAACGTTCCGCCAGACGTTGATATAACTGCGTACCATTTTCTTTCCAAGCCAATTCTTGATCTGCAACATCACGTGTACGTTTCGCAGGGCTTCCTATTATCATGCTACGTTCAGGATAAGTGCTTTTCGCTTTGATAAAACTGTTCGCACCAATAATAGATTCCTTACCAATAACGGATAAATCCATCACCACAGCATTCATCCCGACCAAGGTGTTTTCTTTAATCACACAGCCATGAACAATAGCACCATGCCCGACATGTACGTTTTGTTCTAGAATGGTATTTTCTCCTGGGAAACCGTGCATGACACAACAATCTTGTATGTTTGCACCCTTCTTGATGATCAAACGACCAAAATCACCACGCAATACCGCCAACGGACCAACATAAACACCATCACCAATAATGACATCGCCAATAACTTCAGCACTTGGATGTACAAAAGCAGTCGGATGAATAACAGGCGTTACTCCTCCAAATTTGTATACTGGCATGGTCACTCTCCTTATGACTATGACTCTTATTTCGAACTAAGTTAAACCACCAAAACGAATATAGTAATTCGGTGACGGAACAGGTAATTTTCCACTAGTGGTTTCACCATTATTTAAAATGTATTTCAATGATTGTTCGTGTACTTTTTTATAAATCGACGACACTATTTTTTGTGCTTGATTTCTTGGCCATGTTGTCGGCAACAATGCTACTGGCAAACTAGGATCTTTAACTATAATTCTACGGTAAAAATGAATCACTAAAAGGCGTAGCTTAAAGGCTTGCTCCGGTTCAATTTCATACGGATTAACCTTTTTAAGTAACACATCAATAGGCTCAAATAATTGGCAAAAATGTTGGTAATCCTGCCCTATTTTCTCTACATCCCAAATTTCTTGAATGGTCGATTTAATGTTCTGTTGCTCAGAGGTTTGTAGCTCGGATTGCTGGAATATTTTCGCTTCTGGAATTCGACTAAATATGCTTTCTTTTACTTCTGCCGTTAATTGCTGCAGATCCGGTTGAATAAAGCAGTCTTTACCTAATACGCCAAACCCTCGTCTTTGCATAAAAGCGATTTTGTCTTTATTTAAATGTGTTGGCCCAATGGGTGCATAAACTAAATTCCAGCGCTGATTCCATTGAATGGCTTGGTCATGGTAGATTTTTTTATTCGCTTCAAGCATTTCGTTGTATCTTTCAGGATCCAGAAAGTAATAACTTTTGCGCCCTTCTTTGCGAATAATTAACCAACCATCTTTGTGCAAACGAAACACTGAAGAACGCACAACACGTTGATTAAACCCTAAGGTTTCCATTGCTTGAATGAGAGAACCCAACCAAATTCCACCACCACACACCCAAAGGTAATCACCAAAAAACGACATGATGAGAGATGTACCACTAATGGACTGATGACCTTCAACGGTATGAAAAAAGGCATCTAATGATTGGGTTAATTTGATATTTGAATGCATTGTATTTTGTGGCACCTAGCTATCCCTTTCATGCTTAAAATTGCAACTGCTATTATACCAACCGTACAAATTAAACTGATTGGTAAAAGCCTCAAAAGACATTCTCCATGTAAATCGGAGTGTTGTTAATTTATTGTCATATTACCTTTGAGACTTTTATTTATCTAGGTTTCCTTGCTATTTAAACTTACATAGCCGGACGCAAATCACGCACTCTTATCGCTTTTCCTTCTGATCGCCTGATACTGTTTTCCGGAAGAATTTCGATCTTGGTGGAAATGCCAATCATGGACTTAATTCGATGCTGTAATTGCTGTGTAATAACCTCACAATTTGCCATTTGTTTATTATCTTTCACCTCAACTAAGACTAATAAATGGTCAAGATTACCTTCACGAAATACTTCGATCAGATAATGCGGGCTCAATGTTTCAACCTGTAGAATTTGCTCTTCAATTTGTGATGGGAAGATATTTACACCACGGATAATCAACATGTCATCGCTGCGCCCAGTAATTTTATCCATACGGCGCATAGTACGAGCCGTTCCCGGTAACAATCGGCTTAAATCACGGGTGCGATAGCGAATAATTGGCATTGCTTCTTTGGTTATTGCGGTAAAAACCAACTCACCATGTTCCCCATCAGGCAAAACATCGCCGGTATTAGGGTTAATAATTTCTGGGTAAAAATGGTCTTCCCAAATTGTTGGACCATCTTGAGTTTCGATACATTCCATTGCAACACCAGGGCCGATGACTTCAGATAAACCATAAATATCTAATGCCGTTATTCCTAGCCGTTTTTCAATTTCTGTACGCATTTCTTGAGACCAAGGCTCTGCACCAAAAATACCGACACGAAGAGAACAACCCGAAGCATCTCCACCATATGCCTGTTCTAATTTATCAAGTAAATTCAAGCAATAAGAAGGTGTCACCATGATGATAGATGGTTTGAAATCTTCAATCAGTTGCACTTGCTTTTCTGTTTGACCACCCGACATAGGTACAACCGCTGCACCGAGCTTTTCGGCACCATAATGCGCCCCCAAACCTCCGGTAAACAAGCCATAACCATAGGCGATATGGATTATATCTTTTGCAGAGCCACCCGCAGCACGAATTGACTGCGCCACGACTGTTGCCCAAGTGTTAATATCATTTTGCGTATAACCAACAACCGTTGGTTTGCCCGTGGTACCTGAAGAAGCGTGAATTCGTACTACTTCTTCCATTGGTACGGCAAAAGTATTAAATGGATAGTTATCACGCAAATCTTGCTTAGTCGTGTATGGAAACTTATTGATGTCTTCGAGGCATTTAAAATCAGAAGGGTGGACACCTGCATCATTAAATTTCTTGGTGTACATTGGCGAATTTTTATATGCATGCTCTAACGTCCATTTCATACGACGAAATTGCAACGCACGTAATTCATCAATCGAAGCGGTTTCAATTGCTTCAAGTGTATTGGAATAGTTAATCATTTGGTTACTCCTGAAAATTCCATTTCGGGATAACTCATTGCATAAATGCGACTGCTTTTTCTGCTTATTTGGAGCAAATGAGTAGTTATTATTTGTTATGTTTATTGCTAATTTTATTTACAGAATATTTTGTTAATAAAGATTAGTGTTTACAGATCTGGTTTAGGTACTCGCTCAACAATCATCGCAATCCCTTGCCCTACACCGACGCACATACAGCACAGTGCGAAGCGACCCTGTCTTCTTTCTAATTCGTTGCATGCTGCGAGAACAATTCTGGCACCACTCATACCTAAAGGGTGGCCTAACGCAATGGAGCCACCGTTAGGATTCACATGCTCTGCGTCATCAGGTAAGCCCAGCTCTCGCAATACAGCTAACGCTTGGGAAGCAAAAGCCTCATTCACTTCAATTACATCCATATCGTCGATAGTAAGACCGGTAATACCTAAAACTTTTTTTGCAGCTGGAACTGGGCCTATTCCCATAATTGCCGGTTCAACACCAATTGTTGCCGTTGCAATGACTATGGCTTTTGGCGTTAAACCATATTTTTTAACAGCCTCATCCCCTGCAATCACAAGCGCAGCTGCGCCATCATTCACACCAGAGGCATTACCAGCAGTCACTGAACCATTAGCTCGAAACGGTGCTTTTAGCTTAGATAATTGATCTAATGTGGTTGAAGCTCGAGGATGCTCATCTTCAGAAACCACGACAGGATCACCTTTTCTTTGTGGTATGGTCACTGGAACAATCTCTTCAGCTAACACGCCTTTTTCTTTCGCAATTTGTGTACGTAGCTGACTGCGAACCGCAAATGCATCTTGATCTTCACGATTGATATTAAATCGAGTAGCGATATTTTCAGCGGTTTCCGGCATAGAATCTGTACCATATTGAGCTTGCAGTTTTTTATTAATAAAACGCCAGCCAATGGTGGTATCAAACATTTGACTACCACGATCAAAAGCAACATTCGATTTTCCTATCACATAAGGTGCACGAGACATCGACTCCACACCACCAGCAATAATCAATGAGGCTTCCCCTGCTTTAATCGCTCTTGCCGCACAACTAATAGCATCCATACCTGAACCACATAAGCGATTGATCGTCGTGCCTGAGACTTCTTGCGGTAAACCCGCTAACAACAGAGACATTCTCGCCACATCACGGTTATCTTCCCCCGCTTGGTTGGCACAGCCCATGATCACATCATCGACTTTTGTCCAATCAATATTTGGATTGCGTTCCATCAAGGCTTTCATTGGTACAGCTCCTAAATCGTCAGCTCGCATTCCCGACAAACCACCAGCAAACTTACCGATTGGCGTTCTCACTCCATCACAGATATATGCATTGGTCACTTTCTTGTTCTCCCTCACTATTTGCCTATTAGCTGGTTGCTATTCGCTTGGTACGGAAATAAAGTTTTTTCCGAAGCGGTGAGATTTACCACGGAATAAGGCAACAAGCTGATCCTTTTGATTCCGTATTTCAATATCGTACGTACCTGTCGTTTTCCCTTGTGATTTAGCTTCTGCTGTAGCGGTTAATTCATCGCCTTCAAAAGCCGGTCGAATATATTCGATACTGCATCCTGCCGCGACAGCAACTTGGTTCTCACTATTACAAGCAACCGCAAACGCACTATCTCCAAGAGTAAACAACATACCGCCATGACAACTGCCATGGCCATTAAGCATGTTTTTCTTCACCGTCATCGACATAACCGACTGGCCTTGCCCGACATGACGTAACTTAATTCCCATCGCATCACTACAGAAATCTTCCTTTAACATGATTTCAGCGCACTGTTTGGCAATTTCACATGCCTGTGCCGCTTCATTTATGTTTTCCATATTCATCATCCTTGAACAGATTCTTCATTTGTCTCATCTAATAAACTTTGTCCTGAAAATGGACATTGTGTTGATTTTTGAAACATACTCTCTTTGAAAGTTAACTCTCTTAATAAGGGTGAAGCTCGATAACGCTCCTCACCATAATAAGCTTGTAAGTTTTCCAACGATTCCAGTACATTGTGCCAACCAAGCGCCTTACCTTTTTCAATCGGCCCAACGGGATAATTCACACCACTTTTCATTGCAATATCTACATCGTCAAACGACGCACCATTTTGATTTACCAGATCTAGTGCCTCGTTTATCAACATCATCCAAGTTCGCCATAGCAGTAATCCGGGGTAATCTTTCACTATCAAAACTTGCTTACCTTTTGACTGGAAGAATGCGACGATTTGTTCAGTTTGCTCTTGGGTATTTTGAGCGGCCGCAGCCAGTGCAATGACCGGGCTAGAAAGAAAATCTTGGCAATGATCAAACACCACAACAGGCATATTTTTCGCATGAGCTAATTCAGTGGCGGTATAACCTTGTGTTGGTGCGACAAAAATACCGTTAATAAAGAGATTTGGAGAGCTTTCAATACTGGCTACAGGCTGATCTTCATGTCCAATTAATGCCAAAAAATCCGGAGCCACGGTCCAATTACCATGAACAGACACAATAAAATGGTCATACTCAGATTCAATTTTGGCTAGATTGATAATCGGTTTTGCTGTTTCTGAATGATAGCGGTAAAAACCTCGCCCTGATTTACGTCCTAAAAATCCTGCATCGACTAATTCTTTTTGGATTAATGAGGGTAAAAAGCGCTTGTCTTGGTAGTAAGCATCGTAAACACTTTTTGTTACTGCATAATTGACGTCATGGCCAATAAGATCCATTAACTCAAACGGCCCCATGTTAAATTGACCGGCTTGCTTAATGTAAGTGTCAATATCTTGAACCTGTGCAACACCTACTTCTAATGCTCGTAGCCCTTCGGCATAAAACGGACGAGCAACACGATTAACAATAAATCCCGGTAACGAACGGGTGACAACTGCATGTTTCTGACAAGATTGCGCCCACTCTTTTGCAACCTCAGATACAGCGGTTTCAGTTGCAATGCCATTGACCACTTCCACTAATTTCATTAATGGTGCAGGGTTAAAGAAATGCAAACCAACAAAACGTTCTGGTTTGGTTAATACACTGGCAATCGAGGTAATTGAAATCGATGACGTATTGGTAGCTAAGATGGTGCTCTCTCGGCAGATTTCTTCTAGTTGTTGAAATAACGACTGCTTAATCGCTAAATCTTCAACAATGGCTTCAATCACTAAGTCGGCATCAGCCATGCTTTCGACCGTTTCAGAACATACCATTGCAGACAAAATACTATCTTTACTTTCTTGCGTCATTTTTTCGTTTTGAACACGTTTTTCAAAACGCAGAGCAATTTCCGCTTTAGCTTGTTCTGCCTTGCCTTTTTGCAGATCAAACAAAATCACTTGATATCCCGATTGTGCCGCAACTTGTGCTATGCCTGCTCCCATAGTGCCAGCACCCACTACCGCAACAGTTTGAATAGAATATGTCATGGTTTGCATCCCTATTCTTATTTACCTTTGAACTCAGGTGATCTTTTTTCAAAGAATGCCTGAATACCTTCACGATAATCTTGGGTTTGTCCCGCTAATCGTTGCAGGTCACGCTCAAGTTGTAACTGTTCTTGCAAAGAGTTTTGACCAGTTTGTGCCATCGCACGTTTGATGAATCCCAAACCTTTTGTTGGTTGAGTTGCGAGATGTTTCGCCACACTTAATACTTCATCCATCAAAGCTGCATCATCAACCGCTTTCCAAATCATGCCCCATTGCTCGGCTTGGGCTGCGCTGACTTTATCGCCAAGTAACATTAAAGCTTTGGCACGAGCCGAACCAACTAAACTAGGTAAAGTCCATGTACCGCCGGAATCTGGTACTAACCCAATTTTGCAAAAAGCCTGAATAAAGTTGGTTGATTGACTTGCATAAACAAGATCGCACGCCAAAGCAATATTTGCTCCAGCACCTGCTGCTACACCATTAACCGCAGCAATAATGATTTTGTTTGATTGAGCAATCTGTGTGATCAGCGGGTTGTAATATTTATCGAGACTTTCCCCAAGGTCAGGCATTTCTCTATGTTCTGATACAGAAGTGCCACTGTTTACATTTCGGTCATTCAGATCTTGTCCAGCACAAAAACCACGGCCACTTCCTGTTAATACAATGGCACGAACAGCGTCATCATTTTCTGCTTTTTTTAATGCTGCTTGTAATGCTTTATGCATATCTGGATTAAAGCTATTTAACTGTTTTGGGCGATTAAGCGTAATAATGGCTACGCCTTCTTCTACCGTGAATAAAACCGACTGTTCCATATATATTCCCTTATTGGATTTTCTAATTATTTACCTTGAAAAACGGCTTTTTGTTTTGTTAAGAATCCATTGATCCCTTCTGTGCGATCTTCTGTCGCAGCAAGCAAACAGAACAATTGTCTTTCCATGACTAAGCCTTGTTCTAAGCTTTGGTTTGGAACGGATTTCAGTGATGTTTTTGCCGCTTTTACAGCCAAAGGAGCACGGCTTGCTATCACGGCAGCGATTTGTTGCGCTTTATTTAAGGTGTTTTCTTTGATCGTGACTTCACTCGCCAGCCCTGAATCTAAAGCTTTTTGCGCTGAAATAGGTATTCCGGTAAGCACCATTTGATTCGCTAACGATTTCCCTACAGTACGAGCTAAACGTTGTGTACCACCAGCTCCCGGCATGAGTCCTAAAGTAATTTCAGGTAAACCTAAGATGGCGTTTTCTGCCACTACGACGATGTCGCAAAGCAAAACTAGCTCTAAACCCGCTCCCAATGCATAACCATTTACTGCGGCGATCATAGGTTTGGGAAACTGATCGATTTGTTGCCATAACTGAGGACGAGGATTAAGCCATGTATCGACTGCGTTTTGCTCGGATAATTCTTTTAGATCTGCACCCGCAGCAAACATGGTTTCACCACCATAAATTACTACGCAGCGCACAGAGTGATCGCTTGCAGCACTTTTCAGTAACTCAACAAGCCCTTCTAGCATGTCATTGCTGAGTGCATTTCTCTTTTCTGGGCGATTAAGCTGCACGGTTAGTACACCTTGTTCAGAAAGAGAAAGAATGAATTTACCTTCGGTCGTTTCCATGACTAATCCCTGCTCACATCCGTTTAAACATCAAAATCAATTTCAACTTCGTGAGTCGTCGGTACCGCTTGGCAACTCAACACATAACCGTTTTCAATTTGATCGGCTTCTAGGCTGTAATTGACCCCCATATCCACCTCGCCGCGTTTCACTTTACAAATACAAGTTGCACACACACCGCCCTTACAGGCATAAGGCAGATCCACACCTTGACGCAGTGCTGCATCCAATAAGCTGTCATCTTGTGAGGTCATATCAATATTCATTACACGACCATCACGCTTCACCGTAACCTTGGTGTGTTCAGATTGATTAGCCGGCTTATCTTTACGTTTTGTCACTGTGTTAAAGCGTTCAACGTGATATTTATCCGCATCCAACCCAGATTCAACTAAGATGTCTTTACATGCATCCAATAGTTCTTCTGGGCCACAAACATAACAGGCATCAAACTCTGCCCAATTGAAGATCTGCTCTGAAAGCTCACGCAGTTTGTTTTCATCTAAACGACCATTCCAAAGTCCAACTTCATTATCTTCACGAGAGAAAAAAGTGTTTAAGTGGAAACGGTTTGGATAAGTATTTTTCAAATCCAGCAATTCTTGGCGGAACATCATGCTGCTCACACTGCGGTTGCCATACAGCAAGGTAAATGAACTTTCTGGTTCTTGTTCTAAACTGGCTTTCACCATAGATAAAATCGGTGTGATCCCCGAACCAACAGCAATACCTAAATATTGTTTTGCACTTTCTTTGGCTGGCGTAAAACCAAACTGTCCTTGTGGTGACATGACTTCTAATACATCGCCTTCTTTCAGTTCATTAAGGGCAAAGTTTGAAAAGCGGCCATCTTGAATCGCTTTAATACCCACTTGTAATTCCGATTCTTGCGGTGATGAACAAATCGAGTAACAACGGCGCAACTCTTCACCATTAATATTGACTTTAAAAGTAAGATGCTGACCTGGGTGGAATGTAAATTCCTCTTTATGCTCTTGTGGAATCGACAAATGCAAAACCACTGAGTCTTCTGTTTCTTTATTTATTTTAGAAACTTGTACTGGATAGAAATCGATCATCATTAATCCTTTAATCTGGCGTATTTTTAGCGCATATGGCTTGCGTTAAATACACTTAAAATAATCAAAAGGCTCTTGGCATTCGTTGCATTGAAAATGTGCCTTACAAGCGGTCGAACCAAACTCACTCACCAATTTTGTGTTTTCACTTTTGCAGCGAGGACAAGCGGGATGCGCATTAATTGCTGTGTGCATACAAGCTTTATGGTCTGGTGGGGCAATGCCGTATTGTCGTAACTTTTCTTTAGTGGCATCGTTAATCCAATCCGTTGTCCATGCAGGATCAAGTTGAATTACAACATCAACATCGTTATAGCCTTCATCCGCCATTGTTTTCGTAATATCTTCAATCAACATTTCTGTGGCAGGACATCCCGAATAGGTTGGCGTAAAAACAATTTTCCAATGATTATCAAGGTGTTCGACTTTGCGGATAATGCCAAGCTCACCAATACTAATCACCGGGATTTCCGGATCTGGAATATCACTAACTAACTGCCAAATACGATGTATTTCTGGTTCTGAAATCGACGTTACGACTTGCACTTCCATACTCATTCACCACTGTTGATTAGGGTAAGTACGCTGCATGTATTGCAATTCCGCTAAGATGTAACCCAAGTGCTCGCTATGACGACCGGTTTTCCCACCAAAATGAAAATACGGAGATTCCGGCATGATTAGCGTTGCTTCATTCAATGTGGCTTGAACATTTGCCAACCACTCTGCTTTTAAATCGCGAAGGTCTGGGATCTCGCCGGCTTCAATCAAAGCAATCTCATCATCACTGGGTGAAAACATTTCATGGGAGTAAGACCACAATTCATTCATCGCATTTTGTACTTTTCGATGACTCAATTCCGTACCGTCACCCAGGCGAACCATCCAACCAGTGCTAAAACGTAAATGGTATTGTGCTTCTTTTTGTGATTTTTTTGCGATAGCGCTAATTTGCTGGTCTTTACTTTCAGCTAATTTTTTTAATAGCAGAACGTGGAAATGGTCATAAAGGAACTGACGTGTAATCGTGGCATCAAAACCATTATTTGGACGTTCCACCAAAAGAAGATTTTTGTATTCACGTTCTTCTCGTAAATAAGCAAAGTCATCTTCTGTTTGACCTTTACCCTCTAACTCACCCGCATATTGGTATAAATTGCGCGCTTCACCGAGCAAGTCCAAACCAATATTGGCAAGTGCCATATCAATTTCCAGCTCAGGAGCAATACCGCACCATTCCCCTAAGCGATGACTCAATATCAAGTTGGTATCTGCTTGTTGAAGTAAGAATTCCAATTTCAGTGCTTGCAAATTCATATCCGATCCTTACATATGCTTAATGTCAGCTGGAATGGTGTAATGGCTTGCATGGCGATACACTTTGTCATTCGATGGGTCGAATAAAGGCCCTGATTCACTTGGCTGTGATGCTGTGATTTTGTCGGACTCTACTACCCATATTGAGCAGCCTTCATTACGTCGGGTATATAAATCCCGTGCCGCTTCCAATGCCATTTGCCCATCGGCGGCACGAACACTGCCGACATGCTTGTGATCCAAACCTTGTTTGCTACGAACAAATACTTCATATAACGGCCAACTCAATGAATTCATATAGCTTTTCCTATTCTTTATTTCTTATTTTTATGCTGCTTGATTTTTAGTCGCGCACACTTTTTTAGCGTGCACTATTGCGGCTTCTCGCACCCAAGCACCGTCATTCCATGCTTGCTGTTTCGCCTTAATTCGTTCGTGATTACACATGCCGTAACCTTTTAGTACTTGGTAAAATTCATCCCAATTCATTGCCCCAAATTCATAGTTTTGAGTTTCTTCATTCCATGTCAGATCTGGATCAGGAATGCTCATACCGAGTGCATGAACTTGATGAACCGTGTTATTGACAAACTTTTGGCGTAATTCATCGTTACTAACTCGTTTAATTTTCCAAGCCATGCTTTGTGCTGAGTTCGGTGAATCGTTATCGTTTGGACCAAACATCATTAATGCTGGCCACCACCAGCGGTTAATTGCGTCTTGCAGCATAGCTTTTTGTTCATCGCTACCATCAGCTAAGACTCGACATGCTTCGTAACCTTGACGTTGATGAAAGCTTTCTTCTTTACAAATTCGCACCATTGCACGTGCATAAGGGCCGTAAGAGGTTCGACATAGAGCAACTTGGTTAACAATGGCGGCACCATCAACAAGCCAACCGACTACGCCGACATCAGCCCAAGTCAATGTTGGGTAATTAAAAATTGAAGAATATTTCATGTCCCCAGAAAGCAGCTTTTGGTACAACTCACCTCGTGTGCCGCCAAGGGTTTCAGCTGCACTGTATAAATACATTCCGTGCCCTGCTTCATCTTGAATTTTTGCGAGCAGCACAGCTTTACGACGCAAGGATGGTGCTCGAGTCAACCAGTTCGCTTCCGGTAACATGCCAACGACTTCTGAATGAGCGTGTTGTCCGATCTGGCGGATGAGTGTTTTACGATAACCATCTGGCATCCAATCTTTCGGTTCAATCGCAATTTCTTGATCTATTTTTTGCTGAAAGATGTTTTGTTGGCTCTCCATGTTCACCTCAATTTAAATGATACGACAAAATAAAATAGCTAAAAATAAGCGTATCACCTAAAACAAAGAAAACAAGAAAGAGAACCAAAAAACAAACAAAATGATAAATATCAATTAACAAAGCGATAACCAGATCACGTTCTATAACTTGGCATTGAATGAATACAAAAGCGGTGAAATTTTTCAGGTAATAAAAAAGCTCCAAGAAGGGATCTTAGAGCTTTAAAATAAGCTTCGTTTTGACTACAAAATTGTGCTTCCTAAATTTAAAAATCACCTTTCATTCGAGCGACCAGAGTTAAAATTGTATATAACGCAACAGGCTGACCATTTTGATTTACAACCTCAACATCCCATGCAACCACGCCTTGCGCTTGTTCCTCCTCTGAACGTTGGCGCTTTTTGATCTTCTTCTTACAAGTAATATGCACTTGAATGGTATCGCCAATTTTCACTGGCTCAATAAAGCGTAATTCTTCCATGCCGTAATTGGCTAAAACAGGGCCTGGTGCTGCTTCAACAAATAAACCAGCTGCTGCCGAGATAACAAAATACCCATGCGCAACACGTTCTCCAAACATAGAATCTTTTGCTGCTATCTTGTCCATATGCGCATAGAAATGGTCGCCACTCAAACAAGCAAAATTTACAATATCAGCTTCTGTCACCGTGCGACGAGCAGTGGTTAATGTTTCTCCTAAACTTAACTCTTCAAAGTATTTTCTGAATGGATGAATCGGATCAACCACTTTTTGAGCGCCACGAACCCATTCACGCCCAACACTCGCTAACATGGTTGGAGAACCTTGAACAGCGGTACGTTGCATATAATGTTTAACACCACGTAATCCGCCCATTTCTTCACCGCCACCAGCACGACCAGGACCTCCATGAACCAACATGGGTAATGGTGAGCCATGACCGGTTGATTCTTTTGAGGATTCTTCATTGAGTACATGAACTCGACCATGAGATGAAGCAATTTTTGAAACAATATCGCTCGCTACCTCACCAGAAGCTGTCACTAAACTTGCGACCAAACTTCCTTGTCCTTTATGAGCTAAAGCAACGGCTTGTTCGCGTTCATCATATGGCATCACAGTACAAACGGGGCCAAACGCTTCTATGCTATGCACGGCTTCACTTTCTAAAGGCTGATCACAACGCAATAACGTTGGCGGATAAAAAGCTCCATTTTCATCACCTTGGATAGAAAATTCGGCATCGTTGCCTCCGGTTAATACCTGGCAAGTTTTCATTAACTCTGAAACTTTTTCTTTTACGTCCGCCACTTGAGATGCACTCACTAAGGCTCCCATTTTCACGCCTTCTAAGCTAGGGTCACCAACAGAAACAGAATTTAACTTAGCAACTAAAGCTTCGGATACGGTATCGAGCAAGTGTTTTGGCACAATTGCACGACGAATAGCGGTACATTTTTGCCCAGCTTTTACGGTCATTTCTCTTGTTACTTCACGAACGAAAAGGTCAAACTCTGGCATATCAGGCGTTACATCATCACCTAAAATTGCGCAGTTTAACGAGTCGGCCTCCATATTAAATGGGATCGAGTTTCTCACAATATTGGCATGAGAACGCAGCATCTGGCCGGTTGAAGCAGAACCGGTAAATGTCACCACATCTTGATAATTTAAATGGTCAAATATATCACCCACCGAGCCACAAATTAGCTGAATTGCCCCCTCTGGTAATAAGCCACTTTCAGTCATGGCTTTAACCATAGCGTGAGTAACATAAGCGGTGTCCGTTGCTGGTTTGACAATAGCAGCCATACCTGCAAGCCATGTCGGAGCAAGTTTTTCTAACATCCCCCAACACGGGAAGTTATAAGCGTTAATGTGCAAAGCGGCGCCGGTTTTGCTGGTGAGAAAATGACGTGCAGCAAAGCCACCATGTTTAGAAAGTGGAATCGACTCATCTTCTGGCCAAATGACATCATTCGGTAATTCACGATTCGCCATACTGGCATTATTAAAAAAAGTTGCTGCGCCGCCTTCAATATCAATCCATGAATCAACACGGGTTGCACCTGTATGACGAGATAATTCATAGAACTCTTCTTTACGGGTTAACAAATATTTTGCCAGTTCCTTGAGCATATTGGCACGTTCATGAAAAGTCATTGTTGTTAACTGTTTTGTGCCTTTATCTCTTGCATAAGTTAATACCGCTTGAGTATTAATACCGCTCGCATCTACTTCAAATAATGGCTCTCCGGTTAATGCACTCACAACTGTTTTAGGCGTTCCGTTTCCTTGATGCCACTGTCCTAACACATAACTTGTTAACTTTTCCATTCTCACCCTAGCCTCTTATTCCTTGAGAAAGCGAACACTCTAGCTTTATGCTTTTATTGGTTCCGCCATTTCATTAATTTCAAAAGATAAAATTCATTTATTCCCACACCACAAGCTCAATTGATGTTTCTTTTCATCTACACCCTCTTAAGTAAAAACAAAATCGAGCTCACACATTCACAACTTACTAACAATTTAGCAATGAAAAATAAATATAAAGTGATACATTTTAATTATCAAGTGTATTTTATGTGTGTCATAAAAAATCAGTGGTAGTAATAATAACAATACAAAAAAGGAACGCTCTTATGTTTACAAAGGAACTGGTGTTTAAAAATAAACTGGCTAAGGGACTGACTGGCATCGTTGCCTCTACCTTGTTAATGACTCAGTCTGCTTCTGCGGCAGAGCACGAGCTTAAAATCGCGACTTGGTTAAGTCCGATGCAAACCATGAATGCGGACGTTTTACCAACATGGGGTAAATGGATTGAAGAAGCGACTGAAGGCCGTGTCACCATAAAATTAGAATACGATCTTGCTCACCCTAAAAGCCTTGTTGAGTTAGTAGAAGATGGTGCAGTCGATGCGGCTTGGACTTTCCACGGTTACTTACCTGGTCGCTTTAAACTTCCACAAATAGCCGAACTGCCAGGAAACCACGCAACAGCTGAAGCCGCTTCGGTGGCACATTGGCGGGTGAATGATAAATACTTCAAAAATTCATTTGAATATGAAGGCCTAGAAGTGGCTGGATTATTTGTGCATGGCCCAGGTCAAATACATATGCGCGAACCAATCAGCTCACTCAAAGATCTTAAAGATAAAAAGATCCGTGTCGGTGGCGGTATCTCAACTGAAATAGGTAAGTTACTTCAAATTTCAGGTGTAAGTGCTCCTGCAACTAAAGCTTATGAAATGCTTTCACAAGGTGTGGCAGATGGCTTGTTTATGCAAATGGATATGATGAAAGCTGGCCGTTTTAAGGATGTTGCGCCTTATACCTACAAGCTACCAACGGGGTTATACCTAGGTTCATTCGGCATTTTCCTAAGCCCTCAGTTTATGGAAAAACTATCGGAAAAAGATCGTGAAGCAATCCGTAGCGTATCTGGAGAAAAACTGTCCGCATTGGCTGGTCACTATTGGGCTAAGGCTGATGAAATCGGTGAAAAAGACATTATTGCTTCAGGAAGCAAAGTCGCTGACCTTCCAAAAGAAGACATCGAATTCTTCCAAGATCTCACTAAAAATCTCGATGCTGAGTGGATGGAGTCAGTGAAATCTAGAAAAGTGGATTCAAGTGCCGCTCTAACAGAATTCCGCCAAATCGTAAAAGAATACCAGCCTATAGAAATATAGATTTGCATTTTGGATCGAAATCTATCGAAACAAAGAGCAGTGAAGTTACCTGCTCTTTTCACACACCTTTCAAGTCGTTCAAGGCTTCGCATGAAAAGTATATTTAACATGTTATTACACCTATGGGAAAACGGCGCATTAGCAGTCGATCAAGTCCTAAAATTGTGTGCTTGCCTACTCCTAATGGCAATGATGCTTTTAACCTGTATTGATGTTATTGGTCGATACATATTTGAACGCCCTGTCACTGGCAGCGTAGAACTGACAGAGCTTTTTCTTGGAGGATTGATTTTTACCACTATGCCTTTAATTACATGGCGTAAAGAACATATTTGTGTGGATTTAGCCGACAGCATGCTCCCAGCCTATGTTAAACGCATTCGTAATATAGGATTTGATATTGTGGTCGCATTGAGTTTATTTGTCATTGGTCAAAAAGTTTGGGAACTGAGCGATCGAGCCTTGAGATACGGTGAAGTCACTGAATATCTCGAAATTCCTACTCATTATTTTGTGTATTTTCTTGCTATTTCGTGTTGGTTAACGGCAACCACATCAGTCGTCTTAGTGACCACTCGAATCTATAAAAAAGAATATCACAATCAGAGGGATTAATAATGACGATCGCCTTACTCGGTTTTGCAACATTAATGGCACTTATTCTACTTAGGATGCCAATTGCATTTGCTATGGGAGTTGTTGGCTTTGTTGGCTATGCAGCTTTGGGAGACTGGAACTTCAATGGTGCTTTAACGGTCAGTGCCAAACGCTTGATAGATACTGCACAGGATTACGGACTTTCCGTTATTCCCATGTTTATTTTGATGGGCAACTTGATCACTCGTGCTGGGATGTCACAAGAACTTTATCGAGCTTGTTATGCATTTTTAGGTCATCGTCGTGGTGGTTTAGCTATGGCAACGGTTGCCGCTTGCGGTGGTTTTTCTGCTATTTCGGGTTCTAGCCTTGCAACATCTGCGACTATGGCAAAAGTTGCGATGCCATCAATGCGTCAATATGGTTATTCAGATGGACTTGCAGCCGCATCTATTGCAGCTGGTGGCACATTAGGCATTTTAATCCCACCGAGCGTTATTTTGATTATTTACGGCGTATTAACCGAACAAAGTATTCGCGACTTGTTTGCTGCAGGATTTATTCCGGGCATGTTAGGCATTTTACTCTACTTGCTGGCAACTAAATTTGTGGTTTGGAGAAAACCAGAAGCTGGCCCCAAAGGCAGAAAAATGTCCTCACAAGAACGTAATCAAGCTCTGCGTTCAGTGCTTGGTATTTTGGGGTTATTTGTTTTGATTATGGGAGGAATTTATCTTGGTGTATTTACTCCTACAGAAGCGGCTGGCATTGGCGCCGGGGGATCCTATTTAATTGCTTGGTATCGAAAAACCCTTTCATGGCCGGTGTTAAAAGACATATTGCTCGATACAGCTAGAACCTCAACCATGCTGTTTGGTGTCATTATTGGCGCATTAATTTACTCTAACTTTGTTAACCGCACTGGTTTACCTATTGAGCTGGTTAACTGGATGCAATCTTTTGATATTCATCCTATGTACATCATCTTAATGATCATGGTGATTTATATATTGTTAGGAACTGTATTTGAAAGTTTATCCATGTTGCTACTTACCGTGCCGATCTTTTACCCATTGGTAGCCAGTTTAGGTTTTGATTTAGTCTGGTTCGGTATCATAGTTGTAGTGGTAACAGAAATCAGCTTAATCACTCCCCCCGTCGGGTTAAATATCTTCGTGTTAAGTAGCGTAATAAAAGACATCAAAACCAGTACCATTTTCAAAGGTGTTACGCCATTCTGGTGCGCAGATATAATTCGCTTATTACTATTAATATTTATTCCAACCTTATCTTTGTGGCTACCAAGTGTGATGTCAGATTAACATTTTCGCTTACTTAATTTAGAAATTAACGAACCAAGTACCAGTAAAAATCATCGTCGCCAAGCATTGAAATCCCCGCAGCATTCATAACTTGGCGATGTTATTCACACATATTTCTATTCTTTTCTTGCTCCGAAACGCTCGTCTAATTTTCGTCTTTTTGTAGCAAATTATCTCTAAATGGTTTTCATTCTGTGTGAATTGGTTAGACTTAGCCTCAACTTAATTTACGAAAATCGTAATCACAAACACAAACGCAAGCAAACTATGAAGCAATTTATTGATTTTATTCCATTAGTTATCTTTTTCTTTCTATACAAAACTTATGACATTTATGTCGCAACCGGCGCATTGATCGCCGCTACTGCGATCCAAGTTGCAGTTACTTACGCTTTATACAAAAAAGTTGAAAAAATGCAGCTCATTACTTTTGTGATGGTAGCTATTTTCGGCGGTATGACTTTGTTTTTTCATGATGATAATTTCATCAAATGGAAAGTGACGATTATTTATCTCATCTTCGCAATCGGACTATTGATTTCTGACTATATGGGCAAACCTGTCATTAAAGGTATGCTAGGAAAGGAAATCACTGTGCCTGATACCGTATGGAAACGCATTAACTTAATGTGGGTAGGTTTCTTCTCGATTTGTGCCGTTATCAACATCTACATCGCTTATCGTTTACCCCTTGATGTATGGGTAAACTTTAAGGTCTTTGGCTTATTAATTGCTACTTTTGTTTTCACTTTAATTTCGGGCATTTATATTTATAAACACATGCCAAAAGATGCTCTAGAAGACAAAGAAAAACCAAATCAAGATTAAACAACGATTATTTGCACAACTTCGTGCCATACTTGAATAAACACAATAAGTAGGACACTTTTTTATGAGTACACAAACACCTCGTGGTTCAATGGTGCTTCGTACCCTAGCCATGCCTGCCGACACCAACGCTAACGGTGATATTTTTGGCGGTTGGATTATGTCTCAGCTCGATTTAGCGGGCGCAATTTTGGCAAAAGAAATATCCAATAGCCGTGTAGTTACGGTTTCTGTTTCAAGCATTACCTTCAAACAACCGGTTAAAGTGGGCGATGTTGTTTGCTGTTATGGCGAATGCATCAAAATTGGACGTACCTCTATGTCGGTTGCATTAGAAGTTTGGGTAAAACCCGTTAGCGTTCACGGCGTGGGTGAAAAATCGAAAGTATGTGAAGCCACCTTTAACTATGTAGCGATTGATGCGGAAGGTAGACCAAAGGTTGTAAAAGCGGAATAATTTTCCAACCCCTCTTTATAGATATACAAAAAATAAGGCTACTCACCGCACTTTTTTTGCTAAACAGTAGCCTTATTATTTATTGCAAAGTATATTCACTTTCAGCATATATGTTTTTACCTTTTTATTTTAAATAATGACTACAAAAAGGATTTTACTAATGTGGTACGTCATTTTTTCTCAAGACATCGAAAACTCTTTAGAAAAACGCATGAGCGTGCGTGAAAAGCATCTTGACCGTTTAAAACTACTTCAAGATGAAGGTCGTTTGTTGGTTGCTGGCCCTATGCCTGCGATTGATTCAGATAATCCAGGAGAGGCAGGCTTTACCGGTTCAACCGTGATTGCGGAATTTAATTCTTTAGAAGACGCAAAAGCATGGGCAGATGCCGACCCTTATATTGAGGCTGGCGTGTACGAGAATGTTATCGTTAAGCCATTTAAAAAAGTTTTGCCATAACCCATTACTCAAAAATAATTAAGATTAGAAATATGAAACTATCATTTAAAGCCCCTATTTTTGCCTTAGTAGCTGCGGCTACACTAGCTGGTTGTGCATCCACTCCAAGTGAAATTGAGATGATGGCAGATCAACGCGCTAGCCTGATTGAATCAAGCTTACCAATCACGGTTGGCCCTCTCAATATTATGAGTGCCAAAGCCAACGGTAATATTGTTGATATCACTATGATTTACAACAGCACAGCAACCATTGCGCCAAGTGCTTTAGTTGATGCAAGTGCGAGCGCATATTGTAAAGATGAAAATGTTCGTTCTGTTCTAGATAAAGGCGTGATTTACCACATTAATGTTCGTAGTGAACGTGGACAAATGTTGGTTGATAAGACCATTGATTCTCAAAGCTGTTTAGCGGTAGACCAAGCACAATAACCAAACTTACACCATTTGCTAAGCACAAAATAAAAACCCTCGGCTTATTTCATCTAACTAAAAGATGATAATAAGCCGAGGGTTTTGTTTTTAATTTTTATAAAACGTTTCTATTTAATAAAAATGAGCAAGATTATTTATTCTTCACAAAGTCAATCATAAGCGGTAAACCGTACGTCCAAAACGCATATGCGCCACCACCAATCACTGCAACCCAAAAAGCTAAAGTTAGAATGTTAACAATGGTATTGCGGATCATAGTACGATGAAATGGATCAGGTTCGCCACATCCTGGACAAGCAAGTGCACGTTTTGAAATTTGTTTTTCACATACAGGACATTGAACTAAAGGCATTCACGTTTTCCTTGGTCTTTCATTTTAGGAACATAACTTGACTAGGTTATATACTTTTATTGGCACAATTACCAGTAACCGAACTTCAAAATAATAGAACATTCAAATAGTTACTTTTTGTTTTCAAAGCGGATACTTTTCGCTTACTTCAATAAAGCCACTTAGCCAAACCATACAGATATTTATAAGTTACTGAATTTATTCTCTGAATTCGGATTACGACTCTGCTTGATATGCAAAATGCATCACTTTTAAGCTTGCTTGTTCATCAATATCCGCAAATTCAGTCGGATTCGCTAATCGTTCTACATAACGTAAATCAGGTGCTTCTTCAGCCATTGAATCAATTAAGAAATCCTCACTCACGACTGGTGAGTTGACACAAGCAAGCACATCCGCATTCGGTGTTAATAAGCTTGGAAGTTTTCTTAAAATACGTTTGTAATCTTTAGTTAACGCAAAGCTGCCCTTTTGAAATGATGGCGGATCGATGATGATCAGATCGTATGGACCGAATTTAGTGATTTTGCCCCACGAACGGAAAATATCGTAACCTAAAAATGTCACTTGCGATAAATCATGCTCATTCAAACGGTGATTATCACGACCACGGGAAAGTGCTCCTTTCGCCATATCGACGTTCACCACTTGCTTTGCACCACCCGCCATGGCTGCAACGGAAAATCCACAAGTATAAGAAAACAGGTTCAGCACTCTTTTGCCTTGTGCTCGTTCCTGTACCCATTGACGACCTAAGCGCATATCCAAGAATAAGCCCATGTTTTGATTTTTGCCAACAACGAGTTGATATTGCAAACCGTTTTCAACACCCACTGTATCCGTTTGAATATCACCAGCAATGGTTTCAAATGGTGCACCGTATTGATAACGATGCTGCAAACCTATGCTTTTGCCACCCACTTGCTGCCAAAGTTCAGATCCAAATAAGGAAAGCAATTGTTGATGCAGTGCTTGGCTGAATGCCTCATCGACGGGCTTAAATAAAGTCACGATCAATTGTTGGTCAATCCAGTCTGCAGTGATTTGTTCTAAGCCGACATAACGTTGCCCACGGCCGTGAAACAAACGACGCATTTCTTTCATCATGCCTTTTTCAGCACAAGCTGATAATGCTTGTTGAACTTGTTCAATAAAAACAGGTAAAGCAGCGGCGTCCATATAAGTATCGATTGGCTTTGGTGTTTCTTGTACTTCTGGGTTATTCATAATAATTTCGTTTTTATTTAGTTATTTATTTTATATTTAATCGTTTATTTTATATTTAATTGTTTATTTTCGGCCATGGAAGTTGGCTTGGTTGCTGCCATTCTGCCATTGCATTTTTCATCGCATCACTTTGCCATGCTTGTCCTTGCACCGGCCCTAGCGTGGGATCACAAATAAATTCGTAACCCTGACCTTGGTAATCAAAATATAAAGCAAAAGCGTGCAGATAACCGCGATCCGCAGGATGACTTGGAGTATAAATATCGTCTCCAAGAATCGATGAACCAATGGAATTAAGCGCAACACGAATCTGGTGTGTTTTACCTGTATGTGGCTTACACAAAAAAATTCGTTGTCCATTATCACCGGCAACAGAAAAGAACTGTGTTTTAGCGGGATTTTCTTGTGTTTTTAATAGCTTCCAACTAGAACGGCGTGAGCGAGCCATATCACCAGAAATTAAACCTTGTTTCTTTTTCGGCTTTTTTACACCAATGGCCAAGTAGAATTTGCTTACGTTACGTTCAGCAAATAGCTTAGACAATTCACTGGCAGCGGCTTGATGTTTCGCTAATAATAACAAGCCAGATGTCATTTTATCTAATCGATGCACCAAATAAAGTTTCTGACCAGCGGCTAATTCAACCGTATCAGAGGCTTCCATTTCGGCTATTAGAGATGTATCGCCATCGTCTTTATGGACACTCACATTTGGGTGCTTATTGATCACCATAAAGTCAAGATTTTGAAATACAATGTCGAACATATTCTCTTCTGCGCTCTGCTAAAATTAGCTCAGGATTATAACTTGTTCACTAGGTAATATCTTCTAAAGAATCAAGAAAGCATGTAGTATCAAATCAAGCGCTCAATCATTCAAAGGATTAAATGGAAAAGCTCTATCAATTCATGGCCGTCGCTGGCGTGATTATTTATTGGTTAATCGTTGCTGCAGTGACGTTACGCGTTGTGTTTAATCGCAAAGCCGTTAGCGTGTCTTTGGCGTGGCTGATGATCATTTACATCATTCCATTTGTTGGCGTGCTTTTTTATTTCCTTTTTGGTGAACTCAATTTAGGACGAACCCGTGCTGAGCGAGCAAAGAAGATGTTCACTCCTTATGCTGAATGGTTCACTCAACTGCATGAATGCCAAGCTCACCAACCCGATTTGCTGAATGTGCAATTATCACAAATTCACGATCTTTGTACTCATCGCACCGCCATCCCTGCTCTGTGTGGCAATACCCTTTCTTTGCAAGATACTCCAGAAAAAATTCTCCGCTCCATCATTCAAGATATAGAACAAGCACAAAACAACATTCGCATGGAGTTTTACATCTGGCAAAGTGGTGGCCTAATCGATGCAGTGAATTCTGCTCTTATTCAAGCGGCCAAGCGTGGTGTAGAAATTCAAATTCTGATTGATTCCGCAGGCAGTCCTAAATTTTTCCGTAGCCATTGGTATCCACTGATGTGTGATGTCGGCATTGATGTTCGTCAAGCGCTTGAAGTAAATGCATTTCGTATGTTCTTCCGCCGATTAGATTTACGTTTGCATCGCAAAATCATTGCCATTGATGATGAAATTGCTTACACCGGCTCAATGAATATGGTGGATCCTGAATTTTTCAAACAAGATGCAGGTGTCGGAGAATGGATTGATGTCATGGTACGAGTGACTGGTCCAACGGTAAATGTTCTAGCGGCAATTCATGCATGGGATTGGGAAGTAGAAACTGGAATTCGCAACATGCCAACCTTCCCGCTTTGTGCTTTTCCTGATTCAAGTATAGAGTCTGAACACCCAAGTAATAACCCAATTAAAGATCAAGGTTTGCACCCAATTCAAGTTGTGCCATCTGGACCAGGTATGCCGGAAAACCTTATCCAGCAAGTTTTAGTGCTGGCAATCAACCAAGCAAAAGAATCGGTACGCATTACCACGCCTTACTTTGTACCAAGTGATAATTTACTCCAAGTCATAAAAATGACGGCCCAGCGTGGCGTCAAAGTAGAATTAATCATCCCCAAGAAAAACGATTCCATGCTAGTTAACTGGGCATCAAAATCCTTCTTCAGTGAGCTACTACAAGCTGGAGTTCGAATTTATCAATTTGATGGTGGATTACTGCACACAAAGTCGGTGGTAATTGATCAACAATATTGCCTGATCGGAAGCGTCAACCTCGATATGCGTAGCCTTTGGCTTAATTTCGAACTGACACTTGCCGTGGATGATTATGAATTCACTAAAGAACTGTATTGGGTTCAGGAAAATTATTTAAAACAGTCCACTTTGGTATCAAAAACCGAATGGGAAAACCGAAATTTTGGTCATCGTATGTTAGAAAGGATCTTCTATCTCTTTAATCCTTTGCTCTAATTTCTTTAGGGCTTTTTATTACGAGCTTTTTCACTACAAAGCAGTAATTGCAGCATAGAATCGGCCATCAAACTCACAATAAGGAAATACAATGTCAGAAAAATTTGAGACCAAACTTGTCACCGCTGGACGTAAAAAAGAATGGACTCATGGCGTGGTTAACCCACCCGTTCAACGAGCTTCAACCATTGTTTTTGATTCTGTAGCTGAAAAAAGTGCAGCGACATTAAAGCGTCAAGGTCATACTCTTTTTTATGGTCGCCGAGGCACACAAACCCATTTCGCTTTTCAAGATGCCATGACTCAAATTGAAGGCGGTGCGGGTTGTGCGCTTTACCCTTGTGGCGCAGCAGCTATTACTCAAGCCATTTTATCTTTTGTGGAACATGGCGATCATATTTTAATGGTAGATAGCTGCTACGAACCAACTCGTGATTTCTGCGACATTATGCTGAAAAAAATGGGGATCGAAACCACTTATTACCACCCGACCATTGGTGAAGGTATTCGTGATTTAATTCAGCCAAATACCAAGATCCTATTTACTGAATCACCAGGCTCTTACACCATGGAAGTGCAAGATGTTCCAACCCTTTCTCGCATCGCTCACGAACACGACATCATTGTTATGCTTGATAATACTTGGGGCGCTGGGGTGAATTTCTCACCATTTGAACACGGTGTAGATGTATCGATTCAAGCGGCAACCAAATATATCGTTGGCCATTCAGATGTGATGCTAGGCACAGCGGTTGCCAATGAAAAATACTGGCCACAATTACGTGAACAAAGTTACCTTTTAGGCCAATGCGTTTCGCCTGATGATGCTTATACTGGCTTGCGTGGCTTGCGTACTTTAGGCGTTCGCTTAAAGCAGCATGAACAAAACAGTATTGCGATTGCAAAATGGTTGGAAACTCGCCCTGAAGTGGATCACGTTCGTCACCCTGCTTTGCCTTCTTGTCCGGGTCACGAGTTTTACTTGCGTGATTTTAAAGGCGCAAACGGGTTGTTCTCTTTTGTACTAAAAACCAGCAATAAAGAAGCGACCACAGCGTTATTAGACACAGTGGAACATTTCAGCATGGGCTTTTCATGGGGCGGTTATGAAAGCTTAATTTTAGCGAATGAACCAAGCGCATTCGACCACATGCGTACCATTTCAAATCCACATTTTGAAGGTACATTAGTGCGCTTACATATAGGTTTAGAAAACGTAGAAGATTTGATAGCAGACTTAGAGCGTGGCTTTGCAGCTTATAACGCCGCTTTATAAGTTTTATTAAGACAAATAATAAAGACCAATTCATAACTGGATTGGTCTTTTTTTAATTTTGCGATTTAGAAAAGAAAATTCACAGCCATTTATACATCACATAACAATCAACCAAGCCAAATTTCCCGTGTTGATATGCTTTAGGAAGCGTACCGACAATATCAAAGCCCAATTTCTTCCAGAGCTTCACTGCAACTTCATTTGTCGAAACTACACTATTAAATTGCATGGCTTTGAATCCAAGTTCTAATGCTTGTTGTTGGGAATGTTCACACATTTGTTTAGCGATGCCTTTTCCCCTAGCTTGCGGTGAAACCATGTAACCACAATTGCAAACATGAGAACCGGGACCGACTGCATTAGGCTTAATATAATACGAACCCAGTACCTTTCCTTCTTCGATATAAACAAAGGTTTTAAGCGGTAACTCACACCAAATTTGACGCGCTTGATCTTGACTCATATTTGGCTCAAAGGCATAGGTTTCCTGAACTTTAATTACAGCTTCGAATGTCGGCCAAAATTGGTCAAATTCTGCAACGGTCATTTCCTTGATTGTTTCTTGGCTCATTACATTCATCCTTGAATCTTATTTTATAAACTCAAAGTAATTGAAGTTACAGTGAGGCGACAAGTTTATGAAGCCCCATGAGTGTAGCTTGCCTACTCGATTGGGGTGAATAAACGCAGGCAACAAAGCTGTGACTTCAAGTACGAAGAGTTTCGGAATCTTGGTGTTTTATAACCTTGTGGCCATCTTCTGTCACACCTTGTTTCCAATAACTACTGAAATAGCTCTTTTCACGTTGAATTAATTTGTGTTGATTGCAAAAAGTTCGCACCGCTTTCATGGTTGAAAATTCGCAAGCACACCAAATAGCCGTGTCTTGAATATTTACATCAATATGCTCTAGCGCCGCTTGTGATAATTGTTCTGGTTGGTCACCAATCACAGTTATCAACTTCATACCTGATGGCAACGCACATAAATCTGGTCTATCTTCATCACTTTGCAGTTGCAAAATAACATAGCCGCTAGCCTGTGAATTCAAGCTAAGCAATTTTGCACTAAGAGCAGGAATCGCCGTCATATCAGCCACTAAGATCACTTGTTTAGCATCAAAATCAATATCCGATCGATTACCCGGTCCACCAATGTATATCTCATCACCTTGTTTGGTATTCATCGCCCATGAAATGGCATAACCGCCCTGTTTGCGGTTAACTTTATGTTGCAGTTGGTGTTTCACAAAATCGACACTGATTTGGCCTTTTTCACAATCCAATTCTCGAATCGTATAAGTGCGCATAAGTGGACGAGCGTCTTCTGGCAGTTGAGCAATATCCGTATGCCCATCAGGATGAAACAATAGCTTGATATAACCACCAAGATCCGTTGATTGCAGTTGTTTAAATTCGTCACTTTGCAAAATCACACGTTGCATATTCAGTGAAACAGAAAACGAATCCAGTACTTTCGCTAGCTTAGGTTTATGAGCAGGTTTACGATTTGGTCCCATACTTATTCTCCATCTCTTTGAATATCTTCAGCTTGAACTGAGTCAGAATGCTGACGTCGGCCATGACGATGACCTCGGTGTCTAGAGTCTGCACCTTTTCTGCGTTCATCTTTACCTTCTGCACGACCCTGCATTTTTGCTTTAACACGTTTCACGGTAGAAATACTGCTGCCCGTTTCATCGGCAATGATTTGCAGTGTTTTTCCTGTTTGAAGTAACTCGGAGATTTGATGATGCAGCTCATGATTAGCGCGACGTCCACGGAATTTGGCTTCCCATTCTTCTGGATTTCCACGCATTTTACGGCGTCCAATTTCCGCAGCCATTAATCGTTGTTGAGTTTCGACTTCTTCATAACCTTTTATCAAGCGAAGCATGGCATCCGTTTGTTCGTCATTAGGCATAAAGGTCAAGTTTTGATGATAGGTCTGAACCTTGATGCCTTTTGCCAATAATTCTGTCAGCACTTCAAAAGCCAGTTTGAAGCCTAAACCAAAATCCGTCATCCACCAGATCAACAAGGTATCGCCTTGGTTCAGCTCACCAATAGCCTTTTGGAATTCTGGGCGTTCATTAAGCGGCACATTGCCACGCACACCACGCTCAATAAACAACTTGTCTTGAGTGGCATTTTTTATTTCTTCGATTCGGGTATCAATATCTTCAATTTTTGGAGAAACACGAAGATAACCTATGGTTTTAGATTGAATACTTTTCGGTTGAATGATTTTGTTTTGATTCATGTTGTTTCCTCATCTTTATTATTCATTTTTTATTGATGTCATCACACTAAACACGACTCACAAACAGAAGCTCATTTAGTGTTAAATCAATAATGAGCCAAAAGGGACCATAAGTCAACACTGGACACCAAATGAGCCAAAAAAACCGAATGAGTCAAATATTCTAATTATGAGTCGTAAATTCCAGGCAAAAAAAAGCCTTGCATGAAAACAAGGCAGTTAAGTTGAATTATTTAATCAATTGAATCTATTACTTTTTTACCATCAAATTTTAACAATCTTTACTTTCAATGCCGATTTCCGGTTCTCGACCATCGGCGTGATTAATATAATAAACACCGCACTCGTCTCGCCAACGAAAACCATTTGAGTATATTTTCACAATACTTCCAGGTCGTGTGCTTGTTTTGCCACTTGGGGTTCTAAGCTGATTACCTCGCCCGCACCAATCTCTACGGCACCTCTCATTCGGCTTACTGAAGTTTACATTATCCAATCCCACAATATATCGAATGCTGTTTACCCAAGTTCCTTGAGGATAACCACTATGAATATCGATAGTCGCATTATCAACAGTAATTTTATCAGCCCCCACATCTTTACCTTGGATGACAGCTTTTGCATATACCATTTTTGCGCCGGTGCGTAATGTCGCTTCCATAGTTTCCAATGTGGCAATCTTGGCATCTCTTGAAATACCAAGAAACTTAGGCGCAGCAAAAACCGATAGGATCCCTAAAATTACAATCACGATGACTAATTCGATTAATGTAAAACCCTGTATGTTTTTCAAAGTATCTCCACCCTTGGCCGTTTCTAACTAGCCATTTCTAACAACTTTTGCAGATTTGAGGCAGGATATAATTTGTGTAATCAGATTAAAGAAAAGACTTATTAATTTAGAATCGATATCTCTAAAAAATAATATTTGTATGAAATGAAAAATAAATATGATGAATTGAATCACAAAAAAGCCTTATCGATTTGATAAAGCTCTAAAAGGATCCAGGCTAACTGTTTTACTACTTCTTGGTCGAAAGACACTTTTGATAGCAAGGGCAGTCTACGACGTGATCATTGACCATGCCAGTGGCTTGCATAAAGGCGTAGCAGATGGTTTCACCCATAAATTTAAAGCCACGTTTCTTCAAAAACTTGCTCAAAGCTTTCGATTGGTCACTTACCGCTGGAATTTGTGACATTTCTGTCCATGAATTTTGGATCGGTTTTCCATCAACAAATTGCCACAACGCAGCACTTAATGAGCCGTATTCTTTTTGCAGTTCGATTGCCGCTCTCGCATTGGAAAAAACCGAAGCAATTTTGCCTTTGTGTTTTACCACATCAAAGTTCTCAATAATGAATGGCACGCATTCTTCATCGTATTTGCTTAGCTTTTGAATATCGAAACCTTCAAATGCAGCACGATAGCCTTCTCGCTTATTTAAAATCGTGCGCCAACTTAACCCTGCTTGCGCCCCTTCTAAGCAAATAAATTCGAACAATTGTGTATCGTCATAAACCGGCACGCCCCATTCTGTGTCATGGTAATGGCGTTCGTTTTCATGTTTCATTGCCCAACCGCAAGTGGTGTCATTTGTCATTGTTTGTATCCATATAAAAGAAAACCTCCGACAGCATAACGCAATCAGAGGTAATAAATAGAGCTAAAGTTCATGAATGAGGGTTGAAATTACAACTTACTAAATTCTCGGTTCACTTTGTGTGCATCGGAAGTGACATAGGCTTCCATATCACCTAATTTGCGTTCAATTACACCATACTCGCGGTCAAGCTCCGCTAGCAAATCAGATGGTGTTTGCCCTTTTTGCCACGGCTTACTTTTCATTGTGTGGTCAAAATCAAAATCCGCTTCATCTAAATGTGCGGGACGCTTTTCGAGCATCAACCACATACCGATGTAAGCCAAAATGACCAATATCGAACCGCCAAGCAACATGACAGATACAGCAATAATTCGAACCCACCACACTTCCATGCCAAAGTATCGAGCTAAACCTGCACACACACCGGCAATTTTGCCTTGCTTGGTATCACGATATAGCGATTGTTTACGGCCTGTTTGGGGATCGAAATTATTGGTCATGATCGCGCCTCCAATTTGGTGACTCCGCATCCAAAATTTTCTCTAACGTTTGAACTCGCTTTTGAACAACTTCAGCTCTTTGTGCTAAATCTTGCAGTTGTTGCATTTGGTCATTCGTCAAACCACCTTCCATTTTGCGCTTGCTGCGGTAATGCAAAAGCAACCACAAAGGTGCGACAAAAATGAAAAACACAACTAATGGTACAGCCAACCAACCACTCATGCAGAACTCCTATTCTGAGTTGAAGAAGGGAATTTGATGGAGCCAATTTCCATGATTGACTCCTATCCTTACTTATCTTTATGAAGACTATTCTTTATTTTGAAGACTTTTCTTCAGCTTTTCTAATTCTTTTTCGATTTCATCGTCTGCTTGCAGTTCAGCAAATTCTTGATCTAGGTTTTTGCCCTTTGTGCCACCTAAATCATAGCTATCTGCTTCCGCTTCTAACTCATCAATTTTACGCTCATACTGCGCAAACTTAGACATAGCTTCTTCTGTTTTGCCGGTATGAAGCTGCTTTTTAATATCACGACGATGTTCCGCAGCTTGCTTACGCATTACGATAGATTGCTGCTTAGCACGAGTCTCCGTGATTTTGGTTTCCAATTTGGTGATTTCGCTCGCCAATTTCTCAACCGATTCAGCCAGCAAGGTTTTTTCGGTGCGTAGGCTTTTCAGCATATCTTCGACTTTTTGCTTTTCGATCAATGCGCCGCGAGCCAAATCTTCACGCTGCTTTTGAATCGCAAGTGATGCTTTAGCTGCCCAATCTTGTACTTGTTCTTCTAAAAATTCGATTTTACGAGAAAGCTCTTTATCATCCGCTAAAGCTTTCGCTGAATGAGTTCGCACTTCCACCAGCGTATCTTCCATTTCTTGAATGATAAGACGGATCATTTTTTCTGGATCTTCCGCTTTATCTAACAAAGAGCTGATGTTTGAGTTAACGATGTCGGCAAAACGTGAAAAAATTCCCATGATTAATCCCTTCTTGTTGCTGTACTTGTCTTGAGAGTATGTCTTGTAACTGTATTTAAACAGGTGAAGTCACTGACTTCGTGGATAGCTTTTATATTCGTTGATAGCTTTTATAAACAATACACAAACCATGCCAAAAAATAACAGGCTGATTTTATTGGTTTTATCTCTCATAAAAGCACAGTGAAAACAAATGCAGCTTGCATTAATTGATTAAACTCACTACTTTTTAGTAAAAATAACCACAACTTCTTTTTATTAATCTAGGCTGAGTGCGAAATGAAAACGCAGAATATCATCGGACAATCGGCTAGCTTTCTTGCTGCGCTAGATAAAACTTCTCAATTAGCCGCAATTGAACGCCCTATTTTGATTATTGGCGAGCGAGGAACCGGTAAAGAATTGATTGCTCAACGTTTGCACTATTTATCCAAGCGTTGGCAAAACCCACTTATTAGCTTGAACTGTTCAGCATTAAGCGACGGGTTAATTGATTCGGAATTATTTGGTCATGAAGCGGGTTCCTTTACGGGGACAAAAGGTCAACACAAAGGCCGTTTCGAGCGAGCTGAAAATGGCACTTTATTTTTAGATGAATTAGCCACTGCACCCTTTTTGGTTCAGGAAAAGCTTCTGCGTGTAATCGAATATGGCGAATATGAACGTGTTGGCGGCCATAAAACTCTACAAGCAAATGTGCGTTTGGTGTGCGCGACCAATGCAGACTTACCGGCTTTAGCGCAGCAAGGAAAATTTCGTGCTGATTTATTGGATCGCTTAGCCTTTGATGTGATTCATCTACCGCCTCTGCGTGAACGACAAGAAGATATTTTGCTGCTTGCAGAACACTACGGCATTCAAATGTGCCAAGAGTTAGGCTTACCATTATTTGCCGGTTTCACAACTCATGCTGAACAAGAATTACTTAACTATCCGTGGCCGGGCAATGTCCGTGAATTAAAAAATGTGGTGGAACGTGCAGTCTATCGACATGGAAACAATGAAAGCAGAATTGGCCAAATTGATTTTAATCCATTTCAGGCTAGCAATTTTCAAACTTACCAATCAAACCAACAAGGTTCGCCTCAAGACACCAATAATTGTGACAACGTCACTGACGCATCAGAAATCTCACAACAAAATCATTCAACATTGCCAAAAGCAACACCAGAAAATCATTCTTCAAACCAACTACAAAGCGGTAGTATTAGCCTGCCGATCGATTATAAACAATGGCAACAAGATCAAGATGTTGAATTACTAACCATGAGTTTAAAACAAGCAAAGTATCACCAAAGAAACGCCGCTAAATTATTAGGACTAAGCTACCATCAATTTAGAGGAATGTTGCGAAAATACGATATGATAGCCAAGAGTTCTGAATCTCATGAGTCGTTGTAGCTTAATTGCTCATTATTTGTTTGAAAACGTGCATATTTTCAGCAACCGAAAGAATATTCATCACCCATTTAATTTACTTGCAACAACTTCAATTGCAAAAAAAGGATCGCTGCAATGACTTTACGCACTCTGTTACTTTTGCCACTCGCTTTAATGAGTCTCACGGCATGTAACTATCGCGCAGAAACTCAACACCACCAAGATGGATTTGTCTATTGTGGTGGCACGTACCCGCAATTTCTGAATCCACAGCTTTCTAATGGTGGTGACAACATTACCTCTATTGGCCCGCAACTGTTTGATTCCCTGCTTACGTTAGATCCAAAAACCTATCAACCACAGCCGCATTTAGCGACGTCGTGGACGGTCAATAAAGACAAAACGGAATACACTTTTACCTTACGTAAAGGCGTTCAGTTTCATCATACCCCTTGGTTTACCCCAAATCGTCCAATGAATGCCGACGATGTGGTGTTCAGCTTTCAGCGCATAACTGATTCTCTTAATGCTTTTCATTATGTGAATGGTGGCCGTTATTTATGGTTCCAAGGTATGGGGTTTGACCGTTTAATCAAAGAAGTGAAAGCGCTCGATGAGCAGCATGTTAAGTTCACGCTCACAAAACCCGATAGTACTTTTTTAGAAAATATTGCCACCGTGTTTGCTTCTATTCATTCAGCGGAATATGCGCAACAACTGATTAAGTCTGATCAAAAATCGAACTTGGATAACTACCCTGTTGGTACGGGCGCATTCCAGCTAGAGAAAACCATCAATCATAAGTTAGTACGCTTGACTCGTAACGAGCACTATTGGAAGTCTCCGGCCAAAATGAAGTTAGTAGTGTTTGATTTTTCACACCGTGGCACAGGCTCGCTAGCGAAGTTAATCACTAATGAATGTGATGTAATGGCAAACCCAATGACGAGCCAGCTTTCAGCAATTGATGACAATAATCAGTTACATGCCAATATCAGCAAAGCGATGAATGTGTCATATCTGGCGATCAATACTCAACATTTTGCGCTCAATGACGTCCATGTTCGCCAAGCATTAAGCTATGCAATTAACAGAAAAAACATCATTACTTCCATATATTTTGATCAAGGTTATGTTGCGACCTCATTATTACCAACGGATTCTTGGGCATATCAAGACAACGCAGAGCAAATTCGTTATGATCAGACCTATGCGAAAGCCTTACTAAAAGAGGCTGGATTTGACCACAACCTTGAGCTAACCATGTTAGTACCGTTAGCGGCACAATCTTATAACCCAAATCCTCGCAAAACAGCTGAATTGCTCCAGTCAAACTTTGCTGACATTGGCGTGAAGCTGTCTATTGTGATGGAAAGCCAACATATTAATAGCTTTCCATCCAAACAACCCAATACAGACTTAGTCTTAACAGGGTGGTCAGCCAATACGGGTGAGCCTGATAGCTTATTACGTCCTCAACTTACTTGTGAGGCACAACAAGCTGGGCTGAATACCTCAATGTGGTGTGATCAAGATTTTGATTATTTGTTGACGTTAGCCCGTGAAAGCGAGCAAACTCGGCACCGTTTAAATTTATACCATCAAGCGCAAACTATGCTGACTCAAAAATTACCAATAATACCAATAGCACATGGTGTGCAATATCAAGTTCACCATAATTCACTGAGTGGGTTCGCATTAAATCCTTTTAATTCAGGTAGCTTTGAAAACGTTGTAAGGGAAAAGTAATGCTGGTTTATACCCTGCGCCGAATTAACTTATTTATAATTACGCTGCTGATCTTAACCCTCATTGGTTACAGTATTTTACGTCTTGACCCGCTCTCACCTTGGGCAATTCAAGATTTTCTACCCGGTTGGGGGGCGTATTTGAAACAACTGTCTCAATTTAATTTGGGATTGAATCAGTATGGCAATCCAGTCCTCGATGACATTAAAGTCGTGTTCCCTGCTACGCTGGAATTGTGCTTTTTTGCCATGGTGATTTCTCTCATCATAGGTATTCCTATTGGTACGATTGCCGGTATGCGAGAAGGTAAAGTGGTTGATACCTTTATCTCATTTAGCTCCATGGTCGGTTATTCTATGCCAATTTTCTGGATTGCACTGATTCTGATTATGTTCTTCTCGCTAAATTTAGGCATTACTCCTGTTTCGGGAAGACATGATCTGCTGTTAGAAATTCCATACGTCACTGGCTTTGCCACCGTTGATGCCTTTTTGGCGGATAAATCCGTGCGCTTGATGTTGCTGCATAACGTAGCGATACACTTACTGCTTCCTTGTGCAGTATTGGCATTAGCGCCGACAACAGAAGTAATTCGTTTAATGCGAGCATCAGTAGCAGAAGTGAGAAAGCAAAACTACATTCGGGCGGCACGTATCCGTGGACTTTCTAGCTATGAAATCATTTTTCAACACGTATTGCGTAACGCAATTCCACCAGTGATCCCTAAAGTGGGCATCCAGCTTTCTACCATGCTGACTTACGCCATCATCACTGAATCTATTTTTAACTGGCCAGGCATTGGTCGATGGTTGCTTGATGCCTTATCCGACAAAGATTTCGTAGCAATTCAAGCAGGCGTAATTACAGTAGCAACATTCGTTTTAATGGTTAATATTCTTTCGGATCTGATTGGTGCAATGATCAATCCGCTAGTAAGGAAGCAGTGGTATGCTGTCAAATAATATCTATCAAGAAGATCGCATCCCTGGTCAATTTGAACGCTTCTGGCGCGCTTATCGAGCTAATAGCTTAGCGATGTTTGGCTTATGGTGCTTTATCATCATGCTGGTCGTAACTATCGCTGCTCCGTGGATTGCACCCCACGATCCATTAATGCAAACCGCTCACCGATTACAGCCACCTTCATGGCACCATCATGGTACGGTTGAATACTTTCTGGGAACCGATGACATTGGTCGCGACATTCTATCTCGTCTAATTATTGGTGCGCAGCTGACCTTTGGCTATGGCTTGCTGATCATGCTGATTGCGACCTTTATCGGCTGCACTATCGGCATTTTTGCTGGTATGACGAAAGGCTTGCTATCAAGTACTTTGAACCACTTACTTGATACTGTTATGTCGATTCCATCTATATTGTTGGCCGTTATTTTCGTCGCCTTCTTTGGTATAGGTGAATTCAATATTCTCCTTGCGATTTGTCTGGCACTCATCCCCCGCTTTATTCGCTCGGTCTACATTGCAGTGAATGCGGAAATGGAAAAAGACTACAACATCGCCGCACGTTTAGACGGTTCGAACAATTTCCATTTATTATGGAGTTCAATTTTACCAAACCTTTCAACTGTGATTGCCGCTGAAATGACGGTAGCCGCTTCTATCGCAATTTTAGACATCAGCTCATTAGGCTTTTTAGAACTAGGTGCGCAATCCCCAGCACCGGAATGGGGAACCATGCTGGGCGATTCTGTCGATCTTATTTATTTAGCACCGTGGACGGTAACATTACCAGGACTATTTATTATGTTCTCAGTAGTCATTATCAAATTAGTGGGTGAAGGTGTACGTAGCTCTCTCAGTGCGGGGACGGAATAATGCCATTACTTGATATTCGTAACCTAACCATTGAAATTGAAACCCCACACGGCACAGTAAAAGCTGTTGACCGCATGAGTTTGACCTTAAATGAAGGGGAAATCCGTGGACTGGTGGGAGAATCAGGTTCAGGTAAAAGCTTGGTCGCTAAAGCTATTGTTGGCCTAACCAAAGACACCTGGAAAGTGACTGCCGACCGAATGCGCTTAGGCAATATTGATTTGTTGCAATTGACCGCCAAAGAAAGACGTCGAGTGATCGCTCGTGATATTGCGGTTATCTTCCAAGAGCCAAGTAGTTGTTTAGATCCATCGGAAGAAATTGGTCATCAAATTCGAGAGTCGATTCCATCTTCAGCTTTTGAAGGCAAATGGTATCAGCGTTGGCGTTGGCGTCACAAAATGGCCAAAGCCTTGCTGCATAGAGTCGGCATTAAAGATCACCGTAAAGTAATGGGATTTTATCCTTACGAACTGACTGATGGCCAGTGCCAGAAGGTTATGATTGCGATGGCGATTGCCTCTAAGCCAAAAATTTTGATTGCCGATGAGCCTACTAACGATCTTGATCCAATCACTCAATCGCAAATTCTTCGCTTATTGAGTCGTTTAAACCAGGTCAACAATATGACTATCATGTTGATCGGTCACGATTTAAGTACTATTACACAATGGGCAACACGCATCACGGTAATGTATTGCGGACAAACCGTTGAATCCGCCAGCACCAAACAAATTTTGGCGGAACCTAAACATCCTTATACCGTTGCTCTGCTGCATGCTATGCCTGATTTTAATGAATGGATCCCACATAAGAGTCGCTTGCCGTCTCTACCGGGTTCGATTCCCCCACTGCAGCACTTACCGATTGGTTGCCGTTTAGGGCCTCGTTGTCCTTATGCGCAAACCAAGTGTGTTCATGTGCCAGAAAGACAACGCATTAAAACCCACAAATTCAGCTGCCATTTCCCGTTAAACATGGAAAAGTATGCGGTAGCGGATAAAAAAACGAACGACAAAAAGCAAGCTGACAAGAAAGCCACAGAGAAACCAGACAATAATCAAATGGCTGATAAGAAAAACAGTACGGAGAAATCATCATGAGTGCGCTTTTAGAAGTCATTGATCTATCCAAAAACTTCAGCCACCGTTCGGGCTTTTTCCGTAAACGCACCCATCAAGCGGTTAAGCCAATTTCTTTTACGCTTGAAGCTGGACAAACCCTTGGCATTATTGGACAAAATGGTTCTGGTAAATCAACGCTTGCGAAAATGCTTGCGGGCGTAACCTTGCCAAGTCATGGGAAAATCTTCGTAAATGGTGAGCAACTGTTTGATAAAGATTACCGTACACGCTGTAAGTTGATCCGCATGATTTTTCAAGATCCGAATACCTCGCTGAATCCTCGTATTCAAATCGGTCGAATTTTGGAAGAACCACTGCGACGCAATACGGAAATGTCTCCAGAGGCGCGTGAAAATCGCGTAAAAGAGACTTTAGTTCGTGTCGGCTTGCTACCAGAACATGCTTACTTCTACCCACAAATGCTGGCAACCGGTCAAAAGCAACGTGTATGTTTAGCAAGAGCCTTAATTCTTCAACCTTCAATCATAGTGGCTGATGAAGCATTAAACGGTTTGGATATGGCAATGCGATCGCAAATCATCAACCTCTTTTTGGAGCTACAAGAAGAAATGGGCGTGTCATTTGTTTATGTTTCGCAGCATATTGGCGTTATCAAACATATCACAGATAAAATTATGGTAATGCATGACGGTGAAGTGGTTGAAACCGGTGACACTCAAAAAATCATGGCTTCACCTCAGCACCCTATTACTCAAAAGTTGATCGATAATCACTTTAATAGCACACCAGGTTATTTAAAATAAGTCAGTAAAATCATATATATAAAAATGGAGTGCGGGTTAATTCCCTCACTCCATTTTTTGATCCGTTTTTATGCTAAACAAAATATGCCTTTAAAATGTCACATCTTGTAAATATTTGAAGACCGTTTCTGGGTCCAAGTTTTTCTGTAATGGCGCATAATCAATGCCTTTATCAAAAATATATTCGGTTAATAATACTCGCACCTGATGTAACAACTCATCTTTATCCCAAGGCTTGGCAAAAAAACGGTCTACATAGGCTTTATTAATCGCCTCTATCAACATTTCATTGGTCGGTGTTTTCGATAGCATGACTTTTTTGGTATGACGGAATCGACGATCTAACGATACAGTTTGCAACCAATCAACACCATTTTGACCCGGCATATTATGATCCGACACCACAACACAAGGATAATTGCCTTCACTATCTATTTTCTCAAGCCAAGCCTGTGCACTCTGCGCATCTGAACAAGGTTTGATATTTACCCATTTGGCTAGAGGTGCAAGATCGTGCACAAGCTGAAATAAAATATCCGTCTGGTCATCAACACATATCACATGGAATCTATCCATAACTTACCTTTAACCTTATTTATTTAACCAATCAATCGAACTATATAAACCAAAACAAAACTTAGAATCACACCGACCACACCAACGATAATGCCCACTTTCGCCATTTCATTGGTTTTAATATGCCCTGTCGCATGAGCCAGAGCATTTGGTGGTGTACTAATTGGCAATGCCATACCTAATGATGATGCGAACGTCACCAACAAGATCAACGTCGTCATACCGCCTAGCCCATCTAAACTGCTCATGCTTGCGCCCAGCACCGCCATAATCGGCATCAATAAGTTCGCAGTTGCGGTGTTCGACATAAAGTTAGCCATAACCAAACTCAGTAAGGTTGCGCCAACTAATAAGGCATATGGTGAAAATTCGCCAAATGGAATGCTATATACAACCGAAGCAGCCAATCCACTTTTATCAAGTGCTAAGCCTAGTGCAATACCACCGGATACCAACCATAAAACATCCCATGAAATTTTCTTTAGATCTTCTTTAGTTATAATGCCCGTCATCAAGAATACTGTTACAGGTATCATAGCCACAGTGTATGAATTCATTCCGTGAGAGCTGCCCATTAACCACAATAAAATAGTCACGACAAATGTGATATACACCACAAATGCTTTAGGTGTCTTCAAAAATTGACCTTGAATGTCGAGGGAGATGTTTTTTTGCTTGGCTGGAAATAGGAATAAAATCAATACCCAAGAGATAGCCATCAAGACAATCACGAATGGCACAGCAAACGCCATCCACTCACCAAATGAAATGCTTGCCGTACCTTGAAGGTACTTCAACGCAATCGCATTCGGCGGTGTGCCAATAGGCGTACCGATACCACCAATGTTAGCGGCTAGCGGAATACACAAAGCGAAAGCGGTACGGCTTGGATCATCATGCTGTAGTAATAGCATCACAGGTGCCAGAATCGATAGCATCATCGCGGTGGTTGCCGTATTTGACATAAACATGGAGAACATTGCGGTGATCAGCATTAACCCTAAAATCATGTAACGAGGTTGGTCACCAAAAGGTTTCAGCAATACCCTTGCAAGGTTGATGTCTAAACGATATTTAGTTGCCGCAATAGCTAAGAAGAAACCACCTAAAAACAGCATAATGATTGGATTAGCAAAGGTCGCCATAATCTCCGTATGCGGCATGATTTCACCGTAGGTTTCAGTGCCCTGTCCTGCAGTAAACCACACCAAAGATTTATCTGAAATCAGCAATAGTTCAAAGCAGATGATCCCAACCGATGTGGCATAAATTGGAATAGGCTCTAATACCCAGCTAATTGCCGCAAACAAGAAAATAGCAGCAACACGTTGTTGGACAATCGTCATACCATCGAAAGGAAAAGCAGATAGCGGCATCCATAAGACAGCAAGCGGGATCAGTATTGGCAGTATAAAGCGAAGGTATTGACGCATAAGCGGTAACTCTTTTTTAGTAATTTTTTTTACTATTATTTACCGACTTGTTGCATATAAATCAGAATTAGATCAATAAAGTAGAACGGAAGTAACAATCAATATGCTACTTTGTGGGTAGGCGCAAATTTTTGATAACATTTTTTATAAAAGTCCCACTTTTGACATTTTTCACTTGAATCAGCATTCAACTGTGTAAAAAATCACCTTTCATTAAATTCATCAATAAAAAAGGCTGAAACATCAAGCTTTATGCATTGAGGTAACAGCCTTAAAACTAAAAGTTTGTAGAATTTATGACTAGCGCTTTTGAGCTTGCTTCTTCAACTCAAAATCAAACTCATCAGGGAAAACAATGACGCCCTCTTGTTCGGCATTTGGGAATACCACAACTGACAAATCATCGTCTTGTAGGCCATGTGTCCAGCGGCTATGCCATTTGTTAAGCGAGATAGCTTCAGGACGACATTCTTCCCAATCACCTGTTGCCCAAGCTTGTGCAAATTCTTCATTTGGCCAAACTGGAACACAATCTTCATCTTCTGTATTCAGCATTACGCAACCGTCATCATCAATCAAAATCCAGATTTGACGATTCGCCACAACTTCTTTTATGCAGTATTTAAAACGCTGTTCACTATCGTAAGCGTTAATTTCTGCCATTTTTGCTGCATCTAATGTTTGAGCCATTTTGTTTCTCCGCTATTTCAGGCAATGACCTCAGGAAATAACCTCAGGAATAACAAAAAGGCGAGCCTAACACTCGCCTTTTCTATCTTATTATTAATTTTCAAAGTAATTGGAGTTACAGCGAGGCGACAAGTTCATGAGGCCCCATGAGTGTAGCTAGTCTACTCGATTGGGGCGAATGAACGCCGTCAACAAAGCTGTGGCTTCAATTACGAAGAAAATATTATGCTAATTCAGTTTGCAACCATGGCCAGCCTTGTTTCTTGCGGCTTAGCGTGTTTTCCATCACTAAAGAACCGTCTTTAACGTGTTTCTCTAGTTTAGTCGCCCACTCACCTTTAAATAGTAGCTCAGTGGTGCTAGTTGTGATGTCTGTTAGCATTAATGCTGCAAACGCTAAATCGTCTTCTTGGCAACGACGCTCAAGATCTGCATTTAGGTCATCAATCATGCCATCAACTTGTTCCATTGTTGCCAACTCAACTTGACCAACAACCACGTTACGACCATTGAATGGGTAAGCTTTTAAGTCTTTCTCAACAAGTTGAGCTGCTGTTAGACCTTCGATGTCTGTTTTAGCAATCAATAGATTTTTGATGAAGTCATCAAGGTTACTTACACCTGCGATTTCAGCCAATTCTTTAACTGCTGCTTCATCTTTTGGAGTACAAGTTGGAGAAGCAAAACCTACTGTGTCAGACAAGATTGCTGACATCATTAGAACCGCTAAAGGTTTAGTGATTTCTGCTTCTTCCATTTTGAATAGGTTGAACAAAATTGTACAAGTACAGCCTACTGGCCAGATCCATGCTTCTAGTGGGTTTACTGTCATTACATCGCCTAGACGGTGATGGTCAACAATACCTAGAATTTCAGCGTCTGCGATGTCGTCTGGTGCTTGAGCTACATCAGTGTAATCCACTAGCCAAACATTTTTACCCGCTACGCTAGTGCACATTTCTGGCTGCTCAACACCTGCTTGCTCAAGAATGTATTGAGTTTCACGGTTTAATTCACCTTGACGAACTGGTGTTGCTTCTAAGCCGCGTGCTTTTAAAAGTTCAGCTGCAACTAATGCGCTACAAATGCTATCGCTATCTGGGTTTTTATGGCCAACTACATGGATCATACTGCTACCTATTACTATTATTTGATACGTCTGTTTTCACAAAAAATAATTCATTATTGTTCAACAGAATAATTTGCCCGTTACTTTACCTGATTTTGAAAATTTGTCATCGCCAACACGAGATTATTTCAATTTTCACTCTCATTTTTGCGGTATTTTTCAACAGAAAAAGCCAATCTATCTTCTTCAATCGCAATAGAATTTTCCACGGTGTGAACTAGGATCAAGTTACGGAAATTTCACAGTGGATGAATAAGGAAATGTCTTGCTAAAAGTGACTCGCACACACTAAGGTAGAGAAAGAATATAAAAGGCTAAAAAAGGAATAC
The DNA here is from genome assembly GCA_047975485.1 of Vibrio sp. Classification (GTDB taxonomy): domain Bacteria; phylum Pseudomonadota; class Gammaproteobacteria; order Enterobacterales; family Vibrionaceae; genus Vibrio. The sequence goes on from JBKEDP010000008.1 coordinate 62,550, forward strand.
CTATGAAATTTACCCCTGAACATATCGCCGAACTAAATCTTCTTCTTCAATTTGATCCAACTAGCTTGCAAACCGGCATTAAGGTTCACAATGACGCAAGCCCTGAAATGAAAGCCGCAGTAAAAAGCCTTTTTGATAAGAATTTATGCACCTTGCCTGACGGTGGTTATTTAACTGACGAAGGGATTGAAGTTGCTGAACATGCATTGAAAGTGTTGAGTGTCTTGAAGTCTTAACCTTCTTAACAAACTCTATCTAAAATACCTCAATACTAAAACGCCTCAATAAATAGCATTATTGAGGCGTTTGTTTATTTATGATTTAAAGGCTTTATGACGCTATTCTGTCACTTCAAGATCAAGACTATCTTCAGCCACTAATGCTTCCTTTGGCGTTTGACCAAAACCACGCAAGCCAACCACATGTACGTGTTCGTGGTCTTTAAACACTTTACGCACAAGTTTGTAGGTCGTACCTTTTTCTGGGCTGATGTTTTCAGGAGCCGCGATAAGAAGTTGCATATCTAGGCGATCACATAGCTCAAACAAAGTATTGATTGATTTCGTATCCAAACGTGCCGCTTCATCCAAGAATAATAAGCGACAAGGAACAATATCTTTACTGCGTAAGCGGCGAGATTCTTCTTCCCAGCTTTGGATAACCATCAACAGAATAGACTGACCTGTACCAATCGCTTCACCGGTTGATAGTGCGCCAGATTCCGCTTGCAACCAACCTTCCGAACCACGGTTTACTTCTATGCTTAGCTCTAAGTAGTTACGGTAATCAAGCAGTTCTTCACCCAAGATTTGCGGAGAACGTTGACCCATGTCGATATGTGGATTCACACGTTGGAACAATTTCGCCATCGCTTCCGAGAACGTTAAGCGAGAATTATCAAACAAGTCTTGGTGTTTACCCTGCTCTTCTGCCAAGCCAGCCAATAGCATTTCATGGCTTTCACGAATACCTACGTTCAAACGCACGCCACGCACTTGACCAAAGGCAATGTTCGACAAGCCTTGGTTCAACATACGAATACGGTTTTGTTCACGTTGAATGGTTTTCTTGATGATGTTCGCCACTGAACCTGAACTGATCGCCAAACGGTTCTCACGTTGCGTTAGTTCTTCAGTTAAGCGAGCCAGTTCCACTTCCATTTCTTCGATCGCTTCAACAGGATCGTTAGTGTGGATGATATCTTGACGAATACGCTCACGCAGATGCTGATAAACCGCAATGTAGAACAACACTTTACCTTCTGGACGAGCGCTGTCTTCTGAACGACGCAACGCATCACGCAAAGTTTCATTGTTCGCTACCGCTTGGCGCAATGCACCCAATGATTTATCCGACATTGAACGCAGTTCGTTATCAGAAAGATAAGCCAATTCACGACGGTGCAAACGGCGCTCAACATCATTCAAACGAGCTAAACGAAGCACTGAACACCAACCGGCTTTTGCGTTAACCACAAATTTGCGTAGGTCTTTGTATTCTTTATCGATCTTCTTAACTTGCTTGGTTAAGGTTTTCATCTCCATGTCCGTTGCCGTTAGAGTGCGTTCAAATTCACTCTTACGTTGACGGGAAAGATGCAAACGCTCATGCAGTTCATTTTTACGAATTTCCGCACGTTCAACCGCACCAAAATCAGGCGTTACGCCATATTCTTGCAGCTCTTGTTTGAACTCTTGAACAGTTTCCAATTTCGCTTGGTGAGACGATTTTAATGAAGCCAATAATTGGTTGTATTGGTTCAATTGGCCTTGCGATTGTTTCAAACCTTCACGGCTACGAATTTTCGCTTGTTCTGCTTGCTCTAGCTTGCGTTTCAACTGCTCGCTTAATTCGCTGCTTTGGTCCAATAGTGAAACAGAATCAGAGTATGCGAAATAATGGCGACGTTCATGCAAATCAGCCAAGGCGAACAACTTACCTTTCAGGCTTTGCAGGCTTTGATCCGCTTGCTCGTATTTGGCTTGCAGTTCATCAAATTGCTCAGGATCGGCTTCAAGTGCTGAAACCATGCCCACTAATTTATTTGCTGCTTTACCATGTTGCTGTGCGAACGTTTTGAACTCACCTAATTGCTCAAGCTTATCGTTAATTTCTTCTAAACGCTCTGCCAAGCTTTCGTCTTCAACCAGATGCATCACATTTGCAAGTTTATCAAGTTGAGTAAGCGCTTGTTTTGCCGTTTGAATTTGACCACGTTGTTGTTGGTCTTTTTCATCCAGTTGAGCAAGTTGACGTGTGATTTGATTTAACTCATCACGTACTTGTGCCAATTGCGCTTCAGGATCATCATTGAAAGCAATGTGAATGTGTTTAGAAACAAACTCATTATAAGCTTGATATAAACGTTGTAGCTTTTGTGAATCAAACGCAGCTTTAGCGTATTCTTCTGCCACTTCTTCACGTTGTGCACGTAGCAGTTCTAAACGTTGTTCACGAGCCGCACGACCAAACAATGGAATTGCAGGCAGACGAGAATAACGAATTTGACGCTCGTTCAATTGAACACATACTGCACCATCTAATTCCGCTGCATCAAATGTACTGTCATCAAAAGCATCAACGTCACCTTCAATGATGTATAAATCATCTGGGCAATCGTCAAGTTCAGCCAATTTTTCTTGGATATCAGAAAGATCGGAAACCACGATACCGTGACGTGCTGGACCATACATGGCACTGAAATATGGTGCATCTTCAATCGTGATATCGTCATAAATTTCAGATAGCAGCACACCGCCAAGAGAATCAGCTAGACCTTTTAAGCGAGGATCATTCGAACCTGATGGCGAAGCCAAACGCTCGATATCGGCATCCAGTTGTTCACGACGTGCAGCCAAGCGCTCTTTCGCCATTGACTGTTGTTTTTCTTGCTCCAGCACTTGCTGCATTTGCGCCATAACCGCATGACCGTCGGTTAATTCAGCCTCGGTTTGCAGTTGCAGTTTTTCTAATGCTTCACTAGCAGCAATCCACGCAGGCGCTTGCTTTTGCAGTGTTTCAATTTGAATTTGCGCATCTTGTTGGTTACGGCGTAAGTCGCCACGAATATCACGCAATTCTTCTTGTTCGCCCGCCAACAAATCAAGCTGCTCTAAATGACGCTCACGTTCTTGCTCAAGCACCATTTCATCTTCAAGTACCACTTGGTATTGAGATTGATATTGACCAACCAATTGTGATGCTTGACGTTGTTCATTTAAGTTACGTTCTAAATCACGTTGTTGTGCACGCCATTGTGATTCGTTTTGTAGCCATTGTTCAGCTTGCTGTGCTTTTTGAATCGCTTGTTTAGCATGAGGAAGTGCTTCATTTCGAGCCACATCACCCACAATGCTTTTCACTAGGCTTAACGCTTGCTCGAATTGCTCAGCTGCCGCCGATGACATATCAAGTTTGTGTTTTAGTGATAGAACGGTAGAAGTATTTTCGGCTTCTTGTTGTTTAAGCTGTGAAAGTTCCGCTTGTGCATTGTCAGCGGTTAATGCTTGGTTATCCGTTAACTGCTTAGCTTTTTCTAACGCTTGCACTGCTTGTTGATATTGCAATGCACGAGTTTGTTGAACGTCTAACGCTTGTTGGTAATCTGCAAGTTGTGACTTCAAGCTATCCACTTCTTGCTCAGACATTTCAGCCTGTTCTTCTGCCATTGCAACTTGTTCAGCCGCTTCTTCCACGACCATGATTTGTTCTTCTAAGCGTTCGCTCAGTTCTTCCAAATCTTCTTGGTAACGTTCAATTTTCTCTTGTTGGCGAATTGCGGTTTGCACCAATTGTAGGTGATCAGCAGCCGCTTGGTGATCTTGCTCTAGGCCAGATTCTTGATCGACTAATTGCTCTAATTCTGCTTGAACTTGAGTAATTAAATTCATTTGCGAATGCAGAGTTGAAATAGATTGATTCAACTCGCTACGCAATGCCAAAGCTTTATCCAACTTGATACGACGATCATTGGCGTGACGCATGTAATCCGCAGCCACGTAGTTGGTCGATTCAGTAATCAAGTGTTTGAATAAATCACGATCCGCTTGCGTAGTTTTGATCGCTTCTAACGTCATGCGGTTTTCACGCAACGCTGATTCCATATCTTGGAACGCTTTCTTCACGCCGCCATTTTGTGGCAATAAGTAATCACGCAAAGAACGAGTGATCGCACTAGAAATACCACCGTAAAGTGATGCTTCAATTAAGCGGTAGAATTTAGAACGGTCGCCAGTGTTGCGCAGTTTCTTAGGCAAGACGCCCATTTCAAACATCACACTGTGGTATTCCGCAACAGAAGAAAACGCTTTTAATTGCACGCCTTCGTATTCTGCTACTTTTTCTTTTAATTCGTTGTAGTTACGAACACGAGCTTGACCATTTGGTAGGCTTTCGATCAGAACATCGGTTGGTTTAACGCTGCTTGGCAAACCTTGGATAAGCAAAGGTTTGATATCCACCTTCTTATCACGACCGGCAACTTGCTGCAGTTTCACCGTAAATAACAAACGCTGATGACGTGAATTCACAACATCTAGCACAGAGTAACAGGTTCCCGGTTGCAATTTACCGAACAAACCTTTATCACGAGAGGCTTGTGAGCTACCCGCTTCGGTGGTGTTACGGAAATGCAGTAAGCTTTGATCCGGAATTAATGCCGTGATAAATGCCGCCATCGTGGTAGATTTACCGGCACCATTACCGCCAGAAAGAGTGGTAACTAAACCATCAATATCAAAAGTACGAGCAAAAAAGCCATTCCAGTTGATCATGGTCAGTGATTGATATTTACCTCTTTCAATCATGTTCCCTTTCTCGATCATAATTCACCTGCTTGTTCTTGTTCAGAAGATGCTTCATTTTCAGAAGTTACATCATCTTGTTCATTTTCTACTGAAGATTTTTCTGCTTGAGTATCTTCAGATTTATTCAATGTTGTGGGATCAATGACAGCTTCACCATCACGGATTAGACGTAATTGCGCTTCACGGACATCATCACCAACACGCACATCTGCGCCAAAACGGAATACCGCTTCGCTGATGCGGAACTTGTCATCATCACCAACCGATAGCACCATGCCGATACGACGTAGACGACGCAAAGAAGTACGCACTTTTTCAAATAGCTTTTCTTTATCTAAATCAGAACCAGTGGCACGGTTTGTTACCAAGCGCATCAGTTTCTTTTCATCAGCCAAGTTCAAAAGTTCTTCGTAAAGCTCTTGATTAGTGAAGATGCCTTCATGGGCTAAACGCTCAGGGCTTAGGTACAAGAAACACAAAATTTTGCCCACCAACATGTCTAATTCAGACAATACGCTGCGGCCAATAAATGATGTTGAACGAGGACGTAAATAGAAGAAACCTTCTGGCGCACGCACTAATTCAGCATTATAGCGTTGATAGAAAGCGCCTAATTCGGTGTCGAAATCGCTTAAAAACGCATAGTTATCCATGTCATCGGTTGAAATATGACGACCGGCACGTAACTGGCTATCTAAAGCTGGAAACAGTGGATTGGCTAAGGCTTTCACCAGTTGTTCTGGCATATAAGCGTCTTTTTGTGTGTGATGAGTGTTTTCATACTCAGCGGTGTATTCTGCGCTATCCTGCGCGTCAAAATTAATATTTGTCGATGACATTCGCTTGTACCTTTGCTCCAAAATCGTTAATCGCTTTCCAGTCAGGTTGAATGGCTTGGTAATCCTTCTCGGAGTAACCCATTCTTACCGCTTGATCGACAACCATTCTGGCTAAATCAAAATGTTGCGCATGTGTGTGCTGCGCAAGGTAATCTCGTAAAATTGCACCCAAATCAATCGGCTGTCCGGTTAATTTGTGCTGCTCTAACATTTCTGCCACTCGTTCACTTAAAGCGTCGTCAACAGATTCAAATTCTTCGTATTCCACTTCATCCGGTACATGACCCACTACTTCATCATCACGCAGCATCATGGCTTCATCACGCATATCACGTAAACGTTCGGCATCTGAATGCACCAAATACCAAGGTGCATCGAAATAGTCCGTTACGGATTGACGTAAACGCTGACTAAAGGCGCGGTTTTGGTCCATATCGATAGCGGTACGGATAAACTTATGCACGTGGCGGTCATAGCCAATCCATAAATCAATCGCTTGCTGGCCCCAACTGACAATACGGTCAAGTTTGGTTTGAAGTGAGAACAAAATAGCGTCGATAAAATCGAGTTCTTCTTGTCCATAGATGATTTGTTGAATATCAAGAAGTTGAGTTTGTAGTTCGTCCCCTGCTGCTTGCAATGTGTCTTGCAACTCATTCAAGGTGGTTGAGGTTTCACTCAGTAGACTTTCACAACTGCTGATCGCTTCACGCCAATCTTGATTAAGCAGTTCAGCAATTTGTTGTTTGATTTCGATCTGCTGATCATCCATCACACGCTGGTTTAGGTCGATGCGGTCAAAAATTTCGCTAACCGAATATTTCAGCACGCCATAAACATGCTTCTGCCATTGCGACATTTCCGTAGCTTGATGAGCCGATTCCACCGCTTTCGCCATTTCGTCAGCCACCATAGAAAGCTGAATCGAAAGCTTCAATTTGGAAAATTCACGGTGACGAACGTAATAATCGGTGATCGCAATGCCAAGTGGAGAAATACGATAAATGCTTGCACCATCATTTAATTCACTGACAAAACGGCTCAATAGACGTTGAGATACTAATTCGTTGATTGCGTTGTTGGCACGAAAAGCTGAAGCTTCACCGGTTTCATCAAACATGGTGGTGACGATTTTAAACGCATCGTGCAATTCGCCTTCGCCCAGTTCTTCATCAAATTTCTCATTACTTAATACCGCAATCGAGATCAAAAAAGACAAACGCTCTGGCGAAAGGTTTAACGAAAAGTCATTTTGTTTAACCCAACTGACTAGCTCGTCAATTGGTTGTTCGTTGCTTGGTCTGGCAACGGAAGTTTGAGTTATTTCACTCATTATCATTCCTGCTTACTTCTCATGACTTTCAGTCTTACTTAAATCAAGTGATTCATCTTCAAGCGGCTTTTGCGCCCAAACATGAATATAACGACCAAGAGAAAGATAAGGTTCGGTTCGGCAATATTTTTGCTCTAACGCCAACACATCCTCTGGCTCGTAGTCGCCCATATACTGTTGATTACCAATGTAATCATTAAAACAACGGATGCCTGATTTACCACAAATAGAAAATCCTTGAGATTCAATCCATTGGTAAACATCTTCTGGCCACAAGCCTTGTTGTGGTTGAAGTTTAAACCGCTTACGGTGTGGCATCCCTTTCAAAATATGCGGGATATTACCACAAGTTACGTTCTTCATAACCAATCCATGTTGATTGTAGAACATGATTGATGCAATCCCGCCTGGCTTGAGTTTATTTAACAAACAATTCAAGACTTCTTGTGGGTTCTCTAACCATTCCATGACTGCATGAAACAAGATGAAATCAACTTTTTCATCGAACTGTTCATGCAAATTTTGAATAGGAGAATGAATAAAACGAAATTGTGAGCTTAATCCATTTTTATGCACGTCTTCTTGCGCCAGTTTAAGCATCTCACTCGACAAGTCACACAACACGATTTGATGCTCGTGATCAACTTGAGAACCAAATTGGGCAATTTTCTGTGAGATTTGCGCCAAACCACCACCAGCATCAAGCACAAGTAAAGACCGGTTCTGATGACCCAGGTTGTTTAGTATTTGTTCAACATCTTGCCAGACAATGATTTGCCTAATGTCACCTTTCTCCGAAGAATAGATATTTTTGGCGAATTTATGCGCAAGGTCATCAAAATTGCGATCGTTTAGCATCACTTTTCATTTAAGATAGTTAAAAATGACGTATATTCTGTCACAGCAAATACAAGAATAAAGAAAATAGTCATGTTTATTCGCTGAATGATGGATTTTTGGGCAATTAAAAATGTTTGAACTAAAAAAAATAATTGGGGCACTCCTGATGCCTTTACCTACTCTGCTGATTATTGGCTTTGTAGGCTTATTTCTCATTATGTTTACCTACAAACGTGGTTTAGGCAGCATTCTCACTTTGGTGTCTTTACTTGGTATTTTCCTTTTTTCATTCCAACCGATTTCCACGGCTTTACTAAAATCGACAGAGCGTGAATACAAAGCTTTTATACCTGTCGATGGCACATTGGATTATGTGATGGTGCTGGGTAGCGGCCATGTTGTGGATGACGATCTTCCGATTACTTCAGAGTTATCACGTAATGGTTTAATGCGCTTGGCGGAAGGTATTCGTATTTTACGTTTATACCCCGGCGCAAAACTGATCTTATCTGGCTATGACGGCGGAACCTCTATGAGTAATGCTCGTATGATGGGTAACGTGGCTGTGTCACTTGGTGTACCGAAATCCGACATTATTTTATTAGAAAGTGCACAAGACACATGGGAAGAAGCGCACCAAGCGGCAGGTTTTGTTGGTTCAAAACGTCTTGTCTTAGTAACATCAGCAAGTCATATGCATCGTGCATTGAATGAGTTCCATAAAGCAGGATTGCAACCACTCCCAGCTCCTACGAATTTTCTTGCTGTAGACGATATTAACCAAGCTTGGGATAAATACTCCCCCCAATCTAAATATTTAGAACAGACCGAACGTTTTTGGTATGAATCCCTTGGTCGTTGGTGGTCTGCTTTGCGTGATAGTATTTCTAGTCATCAAGAAACTGAGAAACAGACAACACAAAAAGCAAAAGCATAACGAGCTGAAATAATACAACTCAAATGATAGAAAACGAGTCGAAAATCCTCGAGCAAACGATAAACTTTCGCTTGTTTGGGGACTTTCTTCACAATAAGTTGTTAATTCTCGTTGTCAGATCAATTTTTTAAGTCTAGAATCCCTCCTCTTAATTATCGACAAGATAAAACTTATCCGAACAATCGCTTTTACATGGCGATTTTTGTCGTTTTTATAAGAAAGTAATTTACTCAATTTTTAATCTAATAATCATATCTATGGCCATCATTTGCGCTGGGCATAAAGGAATTCTCTATGGCTACAATTAAAGACGTTGCACGCATTGCCGGTGTGTCGACTACAACCGTATCTCATGTCATCAACAAAACCCGCTTTGTTGCTGAGGCGACTCAAGAAAAGGTGATGGCAGCCGTTAAAGAACTCAATTATGCTCCAAGTGCCGTGGCTCGTAGCTTAAAGTGCAACACCACTAGCACTATTGGTATGTTGGTAACACAATCGACTAACCCATTCTTTGCTGAAGTAGTTGATGGCGTAGAAAGCTACTGTTACCGCAAAGGTTACACACTGATTTTATGCAACACTGGTGGCCGTTCTGATAAGCAACGTGATTACATTCGCATGTTGGCTGGTAAGCGTGTTGATGGCCTATTGGTCATGTGTTCTGACTTAGATGAAGAATTGCGTGAAATGTTAGATGCCCACGCTGATATTCCTAAAGTTGTGATGGATTGGGGTCCAGAAACTTCTAAAGCCGACAAAATCATCGATAACTCAGAAGAAGGCGGTTACTTAGCAACTCGTTACCTTTTAGATAAAGGCCATAAAGATATCGCTTGCCTAACCGGTCATTTTGAAAAAGTAGCATGTCAGGAACGTATTCTTGGCTGCAAACGAGCTTTAGCAGAAGAAGGTTTAACGCTGCCTGAAGAATGGTTAATCGAAGGTAACTTTGAATGTGATACTGCGGTTATTGCCGCTGATAAAATCCTTGCGATGGATAAAAAACCAACGGCAGTTTTCTGTTTCAACGACATCATGGCACTGGGCTTAATGAGTCGTCTACAAGAAAAAGGCATGAAAATTCCTGAAGATATTTCTGTTATCGGTTACGACAACATTGATATTTCGCCTTACTTCTCTCCACCGCTAACCACGATTCACCAACCTAAGCGTCGTCTTGGTAAGAATGCGGTTGAGATTTTGTTAGAACGTATTAAGAACAAACACCACGCAAAACAAGAGTTCACTATGTATCCTGAAATTTGCGAACGTTTGTCAGTTAAAGATTTAAAATAATCGTAACAGCGTAAATAATATTTAACGAACGATTGAATAAGACCAGCCCACTATGCTGGTCTTTTTTCTTACTTGATAACGAGTAACAACATAAGGAATTGTATGAAACGCTTGATCCTCGCTTGTGCTATTGCCCTTTCTCCGATGCTTTCTTTCGCACAAACCGATTCGATACTTCCAACAAAATCGCTCCCAACAAAATCTATCGTTCAAGATGATTGGAAAACCATTGAGCAAAAAGCCAAAGGCCAAGATGTGTATTTTAACGCTTGGGGTGGCAGCCAAGAATTCAACGATTACCTGCGTTGGGCGGAACAACAAGTTAAAAAGCAATTCGGGGTTAATCTGCATCACGTCAAAGTGTCAGATATTGCAGAAACTACGACTCGTTTGATCGCTGAAAAATCAGCAGGCAAACATACCGATGGCAGTGTCGATATGGTTTGGATTAACGGTGAAAACTTTAAGTCGATGAAATCCAATGAATTGCTATTCGGCCCGTTTGTTTCTTCTTTGCCAAATTGGGAAAAAGTCGATAAATCCTTACCAGTTGATAGTGATTTTTCAGAACCGACCAATGGTTTAGAAGCACCGTGGGGTGTCGGTCAGTTGGTTTATATTTATGATACGGAAAAGCTACCAAACCCACCAAAATCAGCTCAAGCTTTATTGGAATATGCTAAAAATCACCAAGGCCGCATCACCTATCCTAAGCCACCACAATTCCACGGAACCAGCTTTCTAAAAGCCTTATTGATTGAGTTAAGCAATAATGATCCTGCTTTGGCTAAACCGGTTGACCCGAAAACCTTTGATCAAGTCACCAAACCGCTTTGGGATTACCTTGAGCAATTATCCCCTTATGCGTGGCAACAAGGAAAACAATACCCTGCAAGCCAATCTGAAATGCAACAAATGCTAGACGATGACCAACTGGATCTTGCGATTACCTTTAACCCGAATGGTGTTTTTGCGGCTCAAGCCAGTGGCAAACTAGCACCTACGACTAAAAGTTATGCTTGGGATAAAGGCGCATTGTCGAATATCCACTTCTTAGCAATACCGTATAATGCTAAATCGAAAGAAGGCGCAATGGTGGTGATTAACTTCTTGTTAAGTCCAGAAGCACAATCACGTAAAGGTGACTTAAACTTATGGGGCGACCCTGCGGTTTTAGAGTCGAAATACCTAACCGGCAGCGCACAGAAAACACAGCTATTCCCATCGGTTGCTGAGCCGCATCCAAGTTGGCAAACAGCATTAGAACAAGCATGGTTGAAGCGTTATAGCAAATAAAATATCCTTCGTACTTGAAGTTGCAGCTTTGTTGACAGCGTTCATTCGCCCGCTCTTTTTTATAAAAAGAAGCTTAGGCAAGCTAAGCTCATGGGGCCTCATTCACTTGTCGCCTCACTGCAACATCAATTATTTTGGCTATTATTCAATATAAATTTAAATAGAACTTTTTAAGATGCAAAAGCACCACACATTGTTACGCATTGGCTATGTTCTGGTGCTTTTCTGCTGCATATTTCCTATTCTTCCTGGGATGTTGGGCTTAATTGCTCCCTCACTTAACTACATCCCAGCACTTGGATTGCATGATTTTTCATTCAGTGGATTCCGTGCTGTTTTTGCTTGGCCAAGTGTGAGTCATTCCATTGTGCAAACCATTTTCACCGCCATAATCAGCACCTTGATGGCGAGCTTGATTGCGTTTTTAATTATCCAAACTTACTGGGGTAAACGAAGTTGGCACAAGGTTGAACACTTGCTTTCTCCACTACTTGCCCTACCGCATGTTGCGTTTGCCGTCGGTTTTCTCTTTCTTTTTTCGAATACTGGTTGGCTAGCGAGGGGCATCTACTTCATTGCTCACGATGTGTTTTCGCTATCTCATCAAACCGCACAATCTATTTATAAGATCCAAGACCATTCCGTTATTGGATTAACCTTTGCGCTAGCCATTAAAGAAACGCCCTTTTTGCTGTTAATGAGCATTCCAATTTTAAATAACCTGAACGTGTCTCAATGTTTGCGCGTCAGTCAAAGCCTTGGTTATTCGGTATCGCAAACTTGGTGGAAGGTTATTTTTCCGCAATGGTGGCGACACATGCGCTTTCCGCTGTTTTCGATTATGGCATATTCTGCATCTGTGGTGGATGTCAGTTTGATTTTAGGGCCAACCCACATTCCAACCTTTGCCGTTCTGATTTGGCAATGGTTTAACGAACCTGATTTAGAACTCTTACCGAGAGCGGCAGCCGGAGCATTTCTTTTATTTGTGCTTTGCTCATTGCTCATTGGTTTAGTTTGGCTTTTAGAACGGGTTTTCCTTTCCTGTTATCGCTCTTGGATGACATCGGGATGCCAACTAAGCTCAACAAGTAACAACGCTCGCTTTCAATATATTTTTCATATTCTTGCGACCATAAGCCTGTTCACTTTAGCTGTTATCTTAGTTTGGACTTTTGCCCTACGCTGGAAATTTCCTGATTTTCTGCCTACGTTCTGGAGTTTGCGATTCTGGCAAAGCGAGTGGCCATATATTCAAAGCACCATTTTCACCAGCTTTTCATTGGCTTTAGTCAGCAGTTTTCTGGCTCTTTTATTGGCGATTACTGCGTTGGAATATCGTCAGCATTACCGATTATCTGTACCGCTTTTCGTGATTGCTTTACCTATGCTGCTGCCTCAATTGTCCCTGTTATTTGGATTGCAAATCACCAGTTTGTGGTTTGACCCCGACAGTTATTGGCTGTGGGTGATGTGGTCGCATGTGTTTTTTGCATTCCCTTATGTTTATCTCAGTTTAGATGGACCATGGCAAAGTTATCCAACTCGTTTATCGCAAACCGCTGTCAGTCTTGGTTTCTCACCATTTAAAACTTTTACCACGGTTAAACTGCGAACCTTAGCCGGTGCGATTGCCTTTGCATGGGCGATGGGAGCCAGTGTCAGTTTGGCTCAGTATTTGCCGACTTTGATGCTAGGTTCGGGGCGAGTCACAACGCTCACCACCGAAGCTGTGGCATTATCAAGCGGACAAGATCGCCGCATCACTGCGCTCTATGCGTTATGGCAAGCCATTTTACCTTTTGGTTTTTTTGTCAGCGCATTGATAATGAATCGTCACTTTTATCGACGAATGAAAGGCTCACAATCTGAAAACCAAAAAGGACAAATGACCGTATGAGTTTATCTCTCGTTAATATTGGTATTTCAAAACAAGAAAGATCTCTACTACAGGCGCTGAATTTAACAGTGGAAAAAGGCGAGATCTTAACGCTAATGGGGCCAAGTGGATGCGGTAAGTCAACGCTATTAGACATGATTGCAGGCCATACTCTCAGTGACTTTTCATATCAAGGTCAAATCTTTTTAGATCAATCTGAAATCCAAGATCTAGCACCGCATTTGCGTTCAATTGGGATCTTATTCCAAGATGATTTCTTATTTCCTCATTTAAGTGTATGGGAAAATATTGCAGCAGCATTGCCTAAAAAAATCAAAGGGAAACAGCGTCAGCAAACGGCTGTCGATAAATTGCGTAGTGTTGAATTAGAAGCTATTGCAGATTCTATGCCCCACCAAATATCGGGAGGCCAACGTGCTCGTGTTAGCCTAATTCGCATGCTCAGTGCAAATCCTAAAGCGGTATTATTGGATGAACCTTTTAGTAAGTTAGATCCTGAACTGCGTATTAACTTTCGCCAATGGGTATTTGAGCAACTTGAACAGGCCAACATTCCAACCATCATGGTCACGCACGACAGCGATGATGCGCCAGAAAATGGACGCTTAATTCATTGGAATAAGTTGAAAGAGATAACCGAGTAACACAGAACAAGGAATAGATAAATGTTAGACCGTTATGTGATCCCTGTAATCAAAAAACCGCTCGATGTAGCAGCGAAACAATGCATCAAACGCATTATCAGCGCAGACCAAGTAACGGTAGTCAGCTTTGTATTTGGCATTCTTGCTGTACCTGTGCTTTGGGGCCAGTTTTACTTGCTCGCGCTGGTATTGATTGCATTAAACCGCATTGGTGATGGGCTTGATGGTGCGATAGCAAGGCAAACTCGCACTTCAGACTCTGGCGGTTTTCTCGATATTAGTTTGGACTTTTTATTTTACGCACTTATTCCTTTTGGGTTCATCCTCGCCAACCCTGAGCAAAATGCCATTTGGGGAGCTTTGTTGATTGTGTCTTTTGTCGGAACTGGCAGCAGCTTTTTGGCTTTTGCTTCCATTGCTGGCAAACGTAAAATTCAAAATCCTGTCTATCAAAATAAGTCGCTGTATTACATGTCGGGCATTACTGAGGGTACAGAAACCATCGGGTTTTTTATTGCTTTTTGTATTTGGCCGCACTATTTCCCAACCTTAGCGGGCGTGTTTGCTGCGCTTTGTATTTTAACTACTTTTAATCGTATTTGGGCGGGCTATCGAACTATAAAACTTGCTGAAAGTAACAGTGAAAAACCAGTGGAGAATGAGGAATGAAAATTTTTACCGCAAACAATCCTGTCGAAGCGCACATTGTGTGTGAGTTATTGAAAAGCAACCATATTGACGCTGAAGTACATTCCGAGGGCATTTTCAGTTTGAAAGGTGAAATCCCATTAACCAGTGACACTGATCCTTATGTATGGCTTTTGGATGAAGAAAAAGAGCAACAAGCAAAACGCTTAATTGAAGGCTACTTACAAGAAGAACAACGCCCGAATTGGATTTGTGAGCATTGTAATGAATCGGTAGAAGCGCAATTTGCCGTTTGTTGGAATTGTGGGGAAACGAATCCAAAGCAATTAGATTGAAGACAGTCTAAAAACCAAAAACCAAAAGAAAATGGAGACTAAAGAACTAGCAACTCAATATGGGTTTTGTTTGATAAACGCCAAAGAGTGAAGGTTAAACTCGCTGGAATTTTCCACATTGCAGACATGACCGCAATCTGGGATTTCGTGAAGTTCGCTGCTTTTGTGTTTTTGCACCATTTCTTTAACAGGACGAATGAACATATAGTCCAACTCCCCCATCAGATAAAGCGTAGGAATATCCAATTCTTTCTCTCGGAAATAACGCATTAACGGATTCACATTCGAAGACAGCGTAAACCACTTTTTAAATTCGCTTTGGCACAACTTCTTCGCTTCACGAATAAATAAATGGCGTGACTCTTTCTGCCCTTTTTGCGGCATGATGATGTAAGCAAAAAGATTGTACAGCCACATATAAGGAATGACGTTCTTACTCCAATCACCCAACTTCACCAGCACTTTTGAGCGCATATTTAAACGAGTGATTGCTCCACCCATCACCATAGACTGCACACGTTCTGGTGCAATTTCTGCTAGGTTACGTACTAAAATAGTCCCTAACGATAAGGCAACGAAATGGGCTTTTTCAATTTGAAGGTGATCCATTAAATCCAAAATATCTGTGGTGACATCTTGGAAAGAATAGTGCTTAGGCAGAAGTGATTTGGCTGCTTGCTTTGAGCGACCGTGGCCTCTTAAATCAAGCAACAATAAATTATAGTGCTGACGATAATCTTTGATTTGTTTAAACCAAAGCGATGAACTGCCACCGGCGCCATGTACAAACACTACCCATTCTTGGCTAGTCGGATGTAAATAGGTTTTGTGGAACAGTAAGTCTGTCGTCATTTAAACACCGTTGGTTATTGTAATTAATCAGCCTAATGAAGAAGGAATGCTTTGAAGCTATTGATTTTGCTTGATTGAGTAAAATTCACACTGAGCCATATCAAAGAAAATTAAAACAAACTCATATCTTGTTATTGAATATATATAGTTGAACCAATAAAAATCAAGCCATGCCTAGAGATAGACACAGCTTAATCTTAATAAATTTGAGACAGGTTAAACAATTGGCTCAATAATGCTTAACGTAAAGAAGCATTAATATCTAATAGCACTTGGTTAGGGTTTGCAGCTTGCGTAATTGGACGGCCAATCACAAGGTAATCTGAACCTGCAGTCATTGCTTCCGCTGGAGTCATAATGCGACGTTGATCCCCTGCCTCACTTCCTACTGGGCGAATACCCGGAGTCACTAATTTGAACTCTTGCCCAAGTTCAGCTTTTAGCATTGAAGATTCATGCGCAGAACAAACCACACCATCTAAACCACTATTTTTAGTTAGTGTTGCTAGGCGTTTTACTTGTGCTTGTGGTGCAACATCTAAACCAATACCAGCAAGATCAGATTGCTCCATGCTGGTTAACACAGTTACACCAATCAATAATGGACGATCTTTGCCGTACGGTTCTAGAATTTCACGAGATGCCGTCATCATGCGCTCGCCACCGCTAGCATGAACGTTCACCATCCACACGCCCATTTCTGCTGCAGCACGTACCGCTTTTGAACAGGTATTTGGAATATCGTGGAATTTCAAATCTAGGAAAACAGAGAAACCACGTTGATGCAATTGCTGAACAAACTGTGGTCCCATGAAAGTGAACATTTCTTTACCCACTTTTAAACGGCACTGGGTTGGGTCAATGTTATCTACAAATGCGAGTGCATCGTTTTGGTTATCATAATCAAGGGCGACAATCACTTTCGGATCTAACATTGGTTTTCCTCTTTCAATAAAAATAAACAGAACCGAACTAAACAGTTCTTACTTAAACAAAACCGCTGCCAAAAGGACAACGGTCTGAAATATATAAATTTTAAAATGGCTCATTCCCCATCCAAGCCACGGATAGGTTTAATCGTGCCCCAGTTTTTACACGACGGGCAATGCCAATAAATAGACTGAGTGGCGAAACCACACTTACGACACTGGTAATGCGGTTTGGCTTTCATTTGTACGCCAACCATTTCTTGTAGCGTGGTCAAACTGTCTTTTGCGCGACCTTCTTCCGCTTCCGCAATATGGTAATCAATCAAGCGGTAGAAGCCTTTCATGGTTGGGTTTTTAATAAGCTGTTGCGTCAATAGCGTCTGTGCTGCGGCAATACCTTCATGCTGCGCAACCATTTGTGCCAACATTAATTCAGCTGATACACCGGCTTTTTTATCAATACATTTTTTCAAGAATTCGAGCATGCCGTTTTCTTGGCCGATCTGAGAGTAACAGTCAGCTAAAGTTGGAAGAACTTCTGAAATATAGTCAATATCTTGCTCAAGCACTTTTTCTAAACACTGAATTGTGTGCTTGTAATCATCCGATTCAAGATAGATATTTCCTAAAGCGATATTAGCTCGCACACACTTAGGATCTTCCGTTAGTGCACGTTTGAAATACAAGATGGCTTTTGATGTGTTGGTTTGTGCCAGTTCTTGCATTGCGATTTCACACCAATAGTGAGCAATATCACGACGAATTCGCTTATTCCCCATTGCTGCGATGGCATCACCGTATTTAATCGCTTTGTTCCATTCACGAGTTTGCTGATAAATGGTCACTAATTGCTGTAGAGCTTGCTCACGATGTTCAGGTTCATCCAGCAATTGCTCTAAGATTTTTTCCGCACGGTCAAACAAGCCAGAAACCATGAAGTCTTTAGCTAACTGCTGCAGTGCGATATTTTTCTGGTCCACCGTTAAACCTTCACGAGTGATCAGGTTTTGGTGAATGCGGATCGCCCTATCCACTTCACCGCGCGAACGGAACAAGTTACCTAAAGCTAAG
This sequence comes from Vibrio sp., assembly GCA_047975485.1. Classification (GTDB taxonomy): domain Bacteria; phylum Pseudomonadota; class Gammaproteobacteria; order Enterobacterales; family Vibrionaceae; genus Vibrio. The sequence goes on from JBKEDP010000008.1 coordinate 80,278, forward strand.
TGCGTATCGATGGTTTCGTCATCGACCTGAAGTAATTCGATAAAGTGATCAACCGCTTTATCTGATTGTTCAGATAAAAGCAGGTTAAGACCTCTAACATATTGGCGAGAAATCTGGTGGGATTGTTCTTGTTTATCTTGTCGAGCACTACGGTTACCCATATACCAGCCATATGCGGCAGCAATAGGTAACAGTAGAAAAAGAAGCTCTAGCATGAACGAAAAAACCTAACCTTTAGTAACAGGCAATTGCTCTGGTTGCGTTGTTGTCGAAGTTTTGGCTTTATTCAGTTGCTTACGTAAACGAATGACCGTCAATTTCGATTTTAAATACATAGTGCCGATGATTAACCAAGCAATAGCAAATGCCACTACAAACACGATCCCCAACAATAGAGAAAGCGGCATATCACTTTGAGCGATGAGATAGTTAAATGTCACTGTTTCTTGGTTTTGTGCACCTAATGCTAATGCGATCAGGAAAAGTGCGATAACCAATATAATTTTTATAATTCTCATAAATTAGCACCTTCAATACAGCGAATCCGTTCCTTGATTATGCAGCAATTTCACCAGACACTCCATGCCAATCTATTGAATGTTGGAAATAAACGACATAAGTTTGCTTAACTGCTCAAATTCTAGCTACAAAAAAACGGCAAACCCTAAAAGAGTATGCCGTTTTCGAAAATTCTTTCATATAAATAATAGCAAGTATTAAGCGATGCTACTATTTACACGTTCACGTAGTTCTTTACCTGGTTTGAAATGCGGTACATGTTTACCGTCTAACTCTACTTTTTCACCAGATTTTGGATTGCGACCAACACGCGGGTCACGGTAATGTAATGAGAAGCTACCAAAGCCACGGATTTCGATCCGTTCATTGTTTTCTAGTGTAGTAGCCATTTTTTCAAGGATATCTTTAACAGCATCTTCCACTTCCTTAGCAGATAAATGTGTTTGTTGAGCACATAGTCTTTCAATTAGTTCTGATTTTGTCATAGGTGATTCCCTCTTTTCACTCTTATTATCGGATAAAAAAGGAGCCGTTAAGGCTCCTTTTTTTAGCGAGATTATTCGCCTTTAGCAGCCTTGAATGCATCTGCCATAGCGTTACCAAACGCAGCGTCGTCCGCTTTGTTTAGAGTAGCCATTGCTTCTTGCTCTTCAGCTTCATCTTTTGCTTTGATAGATAGGTTGATTACGCGGTTTTTACGGTCAACACCAGTAAATTTCGCTTCAACACTGTCACCAACGCTGAACACTAAAGATGCGTCTTCGATACGATCACGTGATGCTTCAGAAGCACGGATGTAACCTTCAACACCTTCAATTAGTTCAATTGTAGCACCTTTTGCATCAACTGCAGTAACTGTACCAGTTACAAGAGTGCCTTTTTTGTTGTCAGCAACGTAGCTGTTGAACGGGTCGTTTTCCATTTGCTTAACGCCAAGAGAAATACGCTCACGATCAGCATCAACTGCTAGTACAACTGCAGAGATTTCGTCGCCTTTTTTGTAGTCACGAACTGCTTCTTCACCTTGAGCATTCCAAGAAATGTCAGATAGGTGAACTAGACCGTCGATACCACCTTCAAGACCGATGAAGATACCAAAGTCAGTGATAGACTTGATCTTACCAGTAACTTTGTCGCCTTTAGCTTGTGCTTCAGCGAAAGTCTGCCATGGGTTAGCTTTACATTGTTTTAGGCCTAGAGAGATACGACGACGTTCTTCGTCGATATCAAGAACCATAACTTCAACTTCATCACCAACGTTAACAACTTTAGATGGGTGGATGTTTTTGTTAGTCCAATCCATTTCTGAAACGTGTACAAGACCTTCAACGCCTTCTTCGATTTCAACGAAGCAGCCGTAATCAGTAAGGTTAGTAACACGACCAGATAGTTTGTGACCTTCTGGGTAACGCTTAGCGATAGCTACCCATGGATCTTCGCCAAGTTGCTTAAGACCTAGAGAAACGCGAGTGCGCTCACGGTCGAACTTAAGAACTTTAACTAGGATTTCGTCACCAACGTTTACGATCTCAGATGGGTGTTTAACACGCTTCCAAGCCATATCTGTGATGTGAAGTAGGCCGTCAACACCGCCAAGATCAACGAATGCACCGTAGTCAGTAAGGTTCTTAACGATACCTTTAACTTCAGTACCTTCTTGAAGAGTTTCAAGAAGTTCGTCACGCTCAACGCTATTTTCAGATTCGATAACAGCACGACGAGAAACAACAACGTTGTTGCGTTTTTGGTCAAGCTTAATAACTTTGAACTCTAGCTCTTTGTTTTCTAGGTGAGCAGTGTCACGAATAGGACGTACGTCTACTAGAGAACCAGGTAGGAATGCACGGATACCGTTCAATTCAACAGTGAAACCGCCTTTAACTTTACCGTTGATAACACCAACAACAGTTTCAGCTTCTTCACATGCTTTTTCAAGAACGATCCAAGCTTCGTGGCGTTTCGCTTTCTCACGAGAAAGTTGAGTTTCACCGAAGCCGTCTTCTACCGCGTCAAGTGCTACATCTACTTCAGCGCCAACAGCAACTTCAAGTTCGCCAGAAGCGTTTTTGAATTGTTCAGCTGGAATAGCAGATTCAGATTTAAGGCCTGCGTCAACAAGAACGAAACCGTTCTCGATTGCAACTACAGTACCTTTTACAATAGTACCTGGGCGGAATTCTAGTTCGTTTAGCGACTCTTCAAAGAGTTGAGCAAAAGATTCAGTCATTATATATGATCTTCAATAATTAAACGTCCATGGGTATCCTACCGCATGGGGTTGATAAATTTGCCAGTCATCTTCCGTGCGACCGACAGTCTAATGGTTAAATTCTAGTTCAAAATTAGAAATCTTGAGTTATTTAACCAGTTTAGATTCGATAAATTTTAGTGCTTGCTCTACCACTTCATCAATAGAAAGTGACGTAGAATCAATCACTAGTGCATCATCAGCAGGACGTAAAGGAGCCACCGCTCGGTTGCGATCGCGGTAATCACGTTCCTGGATGTCGTGCAAAAGTTGGTCGAATTTACCACTTAAGCCTTTAAGTTGCAACTGATTCAAGCGACGCTTCGCTCTTTCTTCTGCGGTTGCATCTAAAAATATTTTTGCTTCTGCCGTTGGGAAAACTACTGTCCCCATATCGCGACCATCAGCCACTAAACCCGGCTCTGCACTGAAAGCACGTTGACGACGAAGTAACGCTTCACGAACACGAGGTAAAGCCGCTACTTTTGATGCCGCAGCGCCTGTTTCTTCTTTACGCAATTCTTTTGATACGTCTTCGCCTTCAAGAATCACTTTAACCAAGTCACCTTCTGCAATAAATTGCACATCAAGATGAATCGCCATTGGCACTAAAGCTTCTTCCGATTCTAAATCGACACCGTGGTGAATAGCAGCTAAAGCCAGCACTCGATAAATCGCGCCAGAATCGAGCAAATGAAAATTAAGTTTGTCAGCAAGCATCATGCACAAAGTGCCTTTCCCTGCTCCGCTTGGCCCATCAACCGTCACTACAGGGTTTTGAGATGACATAAATTTTTCTCCGGATTTATTCTGAGCGAACCATGTTCAAGTACACAAACTCAAGCCATGGGCGGATGAAACTCACTTATTTATACATGTTCTAACAATGTTGGGACCATCTTGGTTTTTATATAACACAACAAATGGTAGAACATGATGAATTTCGGCGCCGCATTATACCCAAATAAACTCGCAACTTCATGCTCTATTACAAACTTACTTATAACATATTAATTTACCGGCTTAATTGGTTAAATCTTTCAAAATAAGTAGGAAAAGTTTTCGATGTGCAACCTGGATCATTAATTGTGACCGCCGTATCGCTTAAAGCTACCAGCGAGAAACACATCGCCATGCGGTGATCATCATAAGTATCAATCGCAGCATGAGTTAATTTTTCAGGAGGTGTGATGGTGATGTAATCTTCCCCTTCTTCCACAACTGCGCCCACTTTACGTAGTTCGGTTGCCATTGCAGATAAACGATCTGTTTCTTTTACACGCCAGTTATATACGTTACGAATTGCAGTTGTACCCGTTGCAAACAGTGCAGTGGTAGCAATCGTCATTGCGGCATCTGGAATATGGTTAAAATCCATATCGATCGCTTTCAACTCACCTTTGCGGCAAAGAACATAATCTTCGCCCCATTCGATTTCAGCACCCATTTTTTCTAATGCGTCTGCAAACTGAATGTCACCTTGGATACTGTTTTTACCGATTCCCGTAACCTTGATTTCGCCACCTTTGATGGCAGCAGCAGCAAGAAAATAAGAAGCTGAAGATGCATCCCCTTCCACTAAAAACTCACTTGGGCTTTGGTACTTCTGGCCAGCTTTAATCACGAAAGATTGGTAATCGTTGTTTTCAACTGCAACGCCAAACTTCTGCATAATATCCAGCGTGATATCAATATAAGGTTTAGATACCAGTTCCCCTTCAATATTGATCTTGATGTCACCTTGAGCAAAAGGCGCTGCCATTAAAAATGCCGTTAAAAATTGGCTTGAGATCGAACCATCAATGCTAACCGAACCTGATTGCAAGCCTGTGCCGGTAATTTTTAGTGGCGGGTAATTTTCGTTCTCCAAATATTCAACTTGCGCACCGGCCGCTTGCAACGCTGTTACAAGATGACCAATTGGACGCTCTTTCATGCGTGGTTCGCCCGTTAAAACGAATTCACCTTGGCCCACACATAAAGCAGCAGCTAATGGACGCATTGCCGTGCCTGCGTTACCTAAAAACAACTCGATTGGAGAATCCACGCTAAATGCGCCACCTAAACCTTGAACGGTACATTCGGTTTTATCTGCTGATAGTTGATATTGCACGCCAAGTTTAGTTAAGGCATTCAACATATGGCGAATGTCATCGCTATCAAGCAAGTTAGTCAGTTTAGTTGTGCCGTCAGCTAAAGCAGCAAGTAACAAGGCCCGATTAGAAACACTTTTTGAACCCGGTAAATTAATTTCACCCGATATTTTTTGAATAGGTTGAAGAGTAAGGCTTTCCATTGAGATTTAACTTTCCTTTTATTAGCCTGAAATGTCATGTTTTTGAGATTAACCAAAAAGCAGATGCAGTACCAGAATAAATATTGTTATTATCCTTTAACCCAATAGCCCGAAACCATCCATAGGCTTGATTCCATGACCTTTTATTTGCCTTGTTTAGATAATGATGAAGCCTTTCCTTCGGTGGATTCCGCTTTGGCAGTTCCAAATGGTTTGCTTGCTTTTGGTGGTGAACTTTCCCCTGCTCGCTTACTCAAAGCTTATCAAAATGGCATTTTTCCTTGGTTCTCAAATGAAGATCCGATTTTGTGGTGGAGTCCGAATCCTCGTGGGGTTATTAAGCCACAAGAGTTTTCACCATCAAAAAGTTTGCGTAAACATTTACGCCGCAACGAGTTAACGATTACGCTTAATCAAGCAACCAAAGATGTTATCCAACTTTGTGCCAGCACTCGCAGTGAAGAAGAAACTTGGATCACGCAGCAAATGATTGATGCTTACAAGGCACTCGTGGATTTACACTATTGTCATTCGGTTGAAGTATGGCGTGAGAATCGCTTAATTGGCGGTTTATACGGGCTAAAAATTGGTAAAGTCTTTTGTGGCGAATCTATGTTTTCATTAGAAACAAATGCCTCAAAAATTGCATTTTGGCATCTATGTGATCATCTTATACAAATGGGTGGTGAATTGATTGATTGCCAAATGCTGAATCCTCACCTTGAAAAACTTGGTGTGTATGAAATCCCAAGAAAAGACTTCATTAAGCAACTTAAATCACTACAAAGAGAAGAAATGCAGGTCGATGCTTTTGTTCCACAAATTCTGACTTTGCAGGAGCAAAAATCGTGAATTCAAACCAGATTAAAATTGGCTTAACTCAAGCGCACCCGTGTAGCTACCTTTCAGAGCAGCAAGAACGTGTCGCTGTGGTGTTAGAACCGAGCTTACATACACCACATTATTATGAGTTATTTTTAGCCAACGGTTTTCGTCGGAGTGGCAATACCATTTATAAGCCCTATTGCGACCATTGCAGTGCATGCCAACCAATTCGAGTTTCGATACCTGAGCTTCAATTTTCGAAAAGCCAGAAACGCATTTTAAATAAAGCTAAACATTTACGTGCGGAATTAAAAACGCAATTAGATGATAACTGGTTCGAGCTGTACGAAAAATACATCCGCTTACGTCATCAAAACGGCAGCATGTACCCTGCGAAAGAAGAATCTTTTGTCGACTTTATTTTTTCTGATTGGATCGAACCCAATTTTTTGCACGTTTACGACAATGACAAATTAATTGCCGTAGCAGTGACCGATTGCATGCCAGATTCACTCAGTGCCTTTTACACTTTTTTTGAGCCTGAATATGAGTTATCTCTTGGTACATTGTGCGTTTTGCTACAAATGAAACAATGCCAAACGATGAATAAACAATGGCTTTATTTGGGTTACCAGATTGACGCTTGCCCAGCGATGAACTACAAAGTTCGATTTCAGCCTCATCAAAAGCTAGTAAATCAGCGTTGGCAAGGGTAGAATACGCAACAACTTTGAACTTGGGTTGTTTTTGCTCAAGTATTACCACTTTAAATTAGCTGTTAAAACAAACAGTTAATCACTAAGCCTAATTTCGGTAAGAGGATTAAATGGCAAAAGAAGACGTAATTGAGATGCAAGGCACTGTCCTTGACACATTACCAAACACTATGTTCCGCGTAGAATTAGAAAATGGTCACGTTGTGACTGCTCACATTTCGGGCAAAATGCGTAAAAACTACATCCGTATCCTAACGGGCGACAAAGTGACTGTAGAAATGACTCCATACGATTTATCTAAAGGCCGTATCGTTTTCCGCGCACGTTAATCCCTTTCAAAAAGTATTTCTCTATCATTGCCCTTTTGTGGTGATTTGATTTCATTAAATACTTTAGCTAATAAAAAACCGAAGCCATTGTGCTTCGGTTTTTATTTATCGTTTTTATTTATCTTGGTTATCTAGTTACGTTATCTGTTTATCAGAAAGCGACTCTAATGAACCGCTTCTTCTTCATTTAGATAAGTGAACTTCAACTCATCCCCATTCAAGGTAACTCGAACAGTTCCGCCGTCAACAAGCGAACCAAATAGCAATTCGTTCGCCAGTGGCTTTTTAAGCTTATCTTGGATCACGCGACCCATTGGACGTGCGCCCATGGTTTTGTCGTAGCCTTTCTTAGCCAACCAAGCTCGAGCATCTTCCGATACTTCCATTGATACACCACGGCCATCCAATTGCGCTTGCAGTTCGACAATGAATTTATCCACTACTTGTTGGATCATGTCTTCATCTAGGCTGTTAAACCAAATGATGTTATCCAAACGGTTTCTAAATTCTGGCGTAAAGACTTTCTTAATCGCCGCCATCGCATCGTGACTGTTGTCTTGTTGAATCAAACCAATTGACGATTTCTCTGTCTCTTGAACACCGGCGTTGGTTGTCATCACAAGGATCACATTACGGAAATCCGCTTTGCGTCCGTTGTTATCGGTCAATGTACCGTTATCCATGACTTGCAATAACAAGTTGAAAATGTCGCTGTGAGCTTTTTCAATCTCATCAAGCAATACTACGGAATGTGGGTGCTTGATTACAGCATCCGTCAACAAACCGCCTTGATCGTAACCAACATAACCCGGAGGTGCACCAATCAAGCGACTTACTGAATGACGTTCGCCGTATTCCGACATATCGAAACGTAGCAATTCGACGCCAAGCAATTTCGCCAGTTGTACTGTAACTTCCGTTTTACCAACACCTGTTGGGCCTGCAAACAAGAATGAACCGACAGGTTTGTGTTCGTTACCTAAACCAGCACGAGTCAATTTGATTGCTTCACAAAGCACATCGATGGCTGGATCTTGTCCAAACACCAACATTTTTAAGCGAGAATCTAAACGAGAAAGCACTTCTTTGTCTGATGAAGAAACCGACTTCTCAGGAATACGAGCAATCTTCGCCACAATCGCTTCAATGTCAGTCACATTGACGGTTTTCTTGCGCTTACCAGCTGGCGCTAAACGACAACGTGCACCCGCTTCATCAATCACATCAATCGCTTTATCCGGCAAGTGACGTTCATTGATGTATTTCGCAGAAAGTTCAACTGCAGCACGCAACGCTTTATTGCTGTACTTCACTTCGTGGTGTTCTTCGTACTTGCTCTTTAGCCCCATCAAAATCTTAGTGGTATCGTCAATCGACGGTTCTAAGATATCAATTTTTTGGAAACGGCGAGCCAAGGCACGTTCTTTCTCAAAAATCGTGCTGTACTCTTGATAAGTGGTTGAGCCAATACAGCGCAACTTACCATTACTCAAGAGTGGCTTGATTAGGTTAGCCGCATCGACTTGACCACCAGAAGCCGCACCCGCACCAATAATGGTGTGAATTTCATCAATAAATAGAATGGTGTCTTTTTCTTTCTCAAGTTGCTTCAAAATCGTTTTAAAGCGTTTCTCGAAATCACCACGATATTTTGTACCCGCAAGAAGCGAACCGATATCTAGCGAGTAAATAACGCTGTCTTTGATCACATCAGGCACTTGGCCTTCAACGATACGCCATGCCAAGCCTTCCGCGATTGCAGTTTTACCTACGCCAGCCTCACCCACTAGCAATGGGTTATTCTTTCTGCGACGACATAGCACTTGAATAGTACGTTCAAGCTCAACATCACGGCCAATTAATGGGTCAATTTGCCCTTTCTTCGCCACTTCATTTAAATTTGTTGCAAAGCTATCTAAACGCTCTTCTGATCCCGCTTCTGCCACTTGCTCATCTTGCAAGCCACCAGCACCCGGTTGACCTTGCTCGCCATCTTTACGAATGCCATGTGAAATGTAGTTCACAATATCAAGACGGCTGATATCGTTTTTCTTCAACAGATAAGCTGCGTGGGATTCTTGCTCGCTAAAAATAGCCACAAGTACATTGGCGCCAGAGACTTCGCTACGGCCAGAAGATTGAACGTGGAAAACCGCACGTTGAAGAACACGTTGAAAGCTCAGTGTTGGTTGAGTTTCTCTTTCATCGTCTGTGCTTGGAATAAGCGGTGTGGTTTGTTCGATAAATACATCGAGCTCTTGACGCAAAGTATCTATGTCGGCTTGACAAGCAGTAAGTGCTTCTTTTGCGGCATCATTATCCAATAGAGCAAGTAAAAGATGCTCCACTGTCATGAATTCATGTTTTCGTTCCCGTGCACGCATAAATGCACTGTTCAAACTTGTTTCTAATTCTTTATTCAACATAGCTACCTCCCAAAGAGCCCACCAGCCGTGATGTCAAAATGACAAACATAAGAGGTGTTCTCATAATCAGCTAAGGACTTCATTTTACCCTTCATCAGATGTCGAGATTAAACGACTCCAATATAGATTGGATAAAAGCCAAGTCATAACAGGATCAAACCTGCTCCATCGTACACAATAAAGGATGCTCATTTTCGCGCGAGAACATGGTCACCTGCATCACTTTGGTTTCTGCAACTTCAGATGTAAACGTGCCGCAAATGGCTTTTCCTTCAAAATGCACTTTCAACATAACCTGAGTCGCACTCTCCAAATCCATAGAGAAAAAACGGCCCAGTATTTCGATAACAAAATCCATCGGCGTGTAGTCATCATTATTTAAGATGACGTTGTACATGGCCGGCGGTTTCACTTTGGTTTCTTCATCTTCTAATAAATCTATATCAGGAGAAACCCATTGGTATTGCTTGCTCATTCTTGGTTCTATCTTTCTTAATGTAGCCAAAATGTCAACCAAAGGTTAAACGATGACTATCTTACTTAGAGATTAATGCACCTATTGTATCCCTGCAAATAAAAGATTGCTATTTGCTAGAACAATAAGTTTGACCTATAAGAAGAATTTCATATAACTGGGCAGATTTCACTCATTTCATGCAAATGTAAACCGACATTAATGATAATCAAAAGTTAAACTTATCTCTCCATTTTTATAAATAGATAATAATTATCACTGATAACTATTGACAGAAAGCCATGGTTGTCTAAATTGTGTGCTGTAAGGTTAAAAAAATAGCCTACAAATTGTTATGAAATGTCAGTTCCATCCCAAAGTACTTGCTGTTTACGAGGTAACTGCTGTTTTACGAGGTAACAAGTTAATCTGGTTCCGTAAGTGTAGTTTATCTATGCGATTGGAGAAGATGAATTTAGTTACCCAAGCGGTGACAACAAGTACAAAGGGGTTAAACAGTCGTAAAAAGCATGAGGGAAGTAAAGCATGGCTACAGGTACAGTTAAATGGTTTAACAATGCCAAAGGATTTGGTTTCATTTGTCCAGAAGGAGAAGAAGGTGATATTTTTGCACACTACTCGACAATTCAAATGGATGGGTATCGAACATTAAAAGCCGGACAACAAGTATCATACGAAGTAGAAAAAGGACCTAAAGGTTCACACGCTAGTATGGTCATGCCGCTTGAATTCGACCAAAGCAACAAATAGTGACGTTCCAATTTAGATTTAATAATTTCTTAGTTTGCTCGCCCAATAACACATTAAACATAAAGGCTATCAACGCCTTTTCAGTTACCAATAACGCTAGTTAATCGCATTCAAATATGCACAACTAGCGTTATTTTTATTAGTCTCATCAACATCCTTAAATCAAATTATTGGCTGAATTGATAACTCACTGCAAATTATACAAGATGCTCCACAAAGCAAAAAACGGCGCAGTTAAACCGATTGAATCGTCTAACTACGCCGCTTAATTATGTGTGGAAGTGCGAAAGTGAATTATCGCTTATCTGTAAACTTTGCTACAAACTCGCAACAATTTGATTCAGGCTTACACTTGGTCGCATTAATGCTGAAACTTTTTCGTCATTTAGCAAGTAATAGCCACCTAAGTCACCGACAACACCTTGTGCTTTGTTCAATTCAGCTACAATCGCTTTTTCATTTTCAGCCATTGCTGAAGCGACTGGAGCAAATTGAGCTGCCAATTCTGCATCTTTAGACTGAGCCGCTAACGCTTTTGCCCAGTACATCGCTAGGTAGAAATGGCTGCCACGGTTGTCTAACTCACCCACTTTGCGAGATGGTGATTTGTTTTCATCTAAGAATTCACCTGTTGCTTTATCTAAAGTTTCTGCCAGCACTTTTGCTTTCGCATTGCCGCTCACATTACTTAGATGCTCAAGTGAAGCCGCTAACGCCAAGAATTCACCTAATGAATCCCAACGTAAGTGGTTTTCTTTTTCCACTTGCTGAACATGCTTAGGAGCTGAGCCGCCTGCGCCTGTTTCAAACAAGCCACCGCCGTTCATTAGTGGAACGATAGACAACATTTTCGCTGATGTGCCTAGTTCTAGGATCGGGAATAGATCCGTTAAGTAGTCACGCAATACGTTACCCGTTACCGAAATCGTATCTAAGCCTTCTTTAATGCGTTCCAGTGAGAAGTTAGTTGCATCTACTGGCGACAGGATCTTAATTTCTAAGCCGCTAGTATCGTGGTTTGGCAAATACGCATTCACTTTTTTGATCAGTTCAGCATCGTGAGCACGGTTTTCATCTAACCAAAATACCGCTGGCGCACCTGTTGCACGCGCACGAGAAACGGCCAATTTAACCCAATCTTGAATTGGTGCATCTTTCACTTGGCACATGCGGAAAATATCGCCTTCTTGCACTTCTTGTGAAAGTAGAACATTTTCGCTTTCATCAACAACACGGATCACCCCCGCTTTCTTAGCAACGAAAGTTTTATCGTGAGAACCGTATTCTTCTGCTTTCTGCGCCATCAAACCTACGTTTGGCACGCTGCCCATTGTAGTTGGATCAAATGCGCCGTGTTTCTTACAGAAATCAATCACCGCTTGGTAAACACCAGCGTAACAACGATCTGGGATCAATGCTTTGGTATCTTGCAATTGACCATCGCTGTTCCACATTTTTCCTGAAGAACGTAGCATTGCTGGCATTGATGCATCGACGATGACATCACTTGGTACATGCAGGTTAGTAATGCCGCGATCAGAATCCACCATCGCCAAAGATGGGCGAGTTGAATAAACCGCTGTTAATGCCGCTTCAACTTCTTGTTTTTGATCTGCAGGTAGGTTTTCGATTTTGCTGTAAACATCACCAATACCGTTGTTCACATCCACGCCAAGTTCTTCAAACAATGCGCCGTATTTTTCGAATACTTCTTTGTAGTAAACCTTAACCGCATGACCGAAGATCACAGGGTCTGACACTTTCATCATGGTCGCTTTCAAGTGCAAAGAAAGCAGAATGCCTTGTTCTTTTGCTGCCTGAATTTCTTTTTCATAAAACGCAACCAAAGCGGCTTTGTTTAATACTGAAGCATCAATAATTTCTTTATCTTGTAGAGCGAACGCTGGTTTTAGCACTTCAACAGCACCGCTTGCATCGACTTGTTCAATACGAACTTTACGCGCCCCATCAACCGTTACTGATTTTTCACTGCCGTAGAAATCATGATCAGACATGCTTGCAACGTGTGAAGTAGAGCTCGATTCCCAAGCTCCCATTGAATGTGGATTTTTCTTCGCGTAATTTTTAACAGAAAGCGGCGCACGACGATCCGAGTTACCTTCACGCAATACTGGGTTTACTGCACTGCCCTTTACTTTATCGTAAGTGTCTTTGATTTTGCGCTCGTCATCATTTTTCGGCTCGTCTGGGTAGTTTGGTAGAGCATAGCCTTTGTCTTGCAATTCTTTAATTGCAGCACGCAATTGAGGAATAGAAGCTGAAATATTCGGTAGCTTGATGATATTCGCTTCAGGTGTATTTGCTAATTTGCCAAGTTCAGTTAGCGCATCGCCGATACGTTGTTCTTCCGTTAAGTATTCAGGAAAGTTTGCAATAATGCGCCCGGCAAGTGAGATATCTCGTGTTTCGACATTAATACCAGAAGAAGCTGTATAAGCACGAATGATTGGCAGAAGTGAATAAGTTGCCAGTGCTGGAGCTTCATCAGTAATGGTATAAATAATTGTTGGCTTATTTGTAGGCATTGAATTTCCCTATATCGATCGAACAGCCAAAGAGGAATAGGCTGTGTGGCTCAGAAGAAAGGTCATATCAATCGACCTTTCCTTAGTGTATTTGCACCTCTACTTTTAACACCTATTTCACATTAAGAGCGTTTCTTATCTGAGAACAAGTAAGAAGACGTGCGTTTAATCGTTGATTGCAGATAGCTTTATTTAATGAATTTTTAATTAATTCCGCTATCATTCCCATGTTTTCGTTTGTGTAACCTTTTCTTGTTACACGATTTGCGGACAACATAGTAGATCATTTCTGAATTTTTTAAAACTTACGCTCTTCGTTTGTTTACATTTTTGTAAGGTAGTTAACATGTCACCGTCAAAAGACTTTAAAAATCAATCAAAAAAGCGTAATAATCGAAATTCGCAATCTAATAATTCAAGTCTGAAATCAAGCAAACCAAACAGAAAGTCACCGCTAAACAGCGGAAAAAAAAGCACATTTCACAAACGAAAACCGCAAACCAGTCAACCACAAAAGTCCGTTTCTGATGCAGATAGAATCGTACTGATTTTCAATAAACCGTACGATACATTAAGCCAATTTACCGATTCTGACGCAGAAAAATATTCTCGCAAAACCCTCGCAGATTACATAAATGTTAAAAATGTGTATGCGGCAGGTCGTTTAGATCGTGATAGTGAAGGCTTAATGGTGCTCACCAATGACGGCATTCTCCAAGCAAAAATCACGCAACCAAGTTCAAAAGCCCCCAAAACTTATTGGGTACAAGTTGATGGTGCGCCAACAGAAGCCGATTTAGATCAATTAAGAAAAGGTGTGGAATTAAAAGATGGCATGACGTTACCAGCTAAAGTCGAAATCATGCCAGAGCCCAATATTTGGGAACGCACTCCCCCAGTTCGCTTCCGTGCCAACATTCCAACTACATGGTTGGCTATCACAATTATCGAAGGTCGCAACCGCCAAGTCCGCCGTATGACAGCACATATCGGCTTTCCAACGTTGCGCCTAATTCGTTATTCCATCGGTGATTGGAATTTAGGAAACTTGCAACCGGGTGAGTTTAAAAAGATTTAACATTAAGACATAAAATCTGACTTGATTCTTTACCCTTCACGAGTACACTGTACTCCATAGATGGAGGGTTTTCATATTACTCATGCAATTGAATTTATCGAAACACCAATATTTGAAAGTCAGAGAAATTTCTTAATTTCTGATGAGGAATTCAGATGTTTGCAATCTGACATTATTAAGAACCCTCAAATTGGAGACTTAATTGTTGGCACTGGTGGACTTCGAAAAGTCAGACTAGCAGGAAGTGCCACAGGTAAAAGCAGCGGCTATAGAATTATTTATCTATTAGTATTACCTGATATTGTTCATCTCATGCTGCTCTATAAAAAAGGACGAAAAGAATCCTTAACTCAGCAAGAGAAAAACAAATTAAAAGCAATTTCCAAATCCATCAAAAGGAATACGAAAATGAAAGATAGCATTTTTGACGAGCTTTATGCCTCGATGAAAGAAGCTGAATTAATCGCTAAGGGGGAATTGAAACCAGCAAAAGTTACTCGATATGAAGTGGCTGATGTAAAAGCAATTCGTTCTCAACTTGATGTAAGCCAAAAATGTATGGTCCGCCTCTTAATTGCAACTACAATTAACTAATGACGGAGTTGGTTTGCGCTAATGTATTCGGAGTCACGTTTGGTGAGCCCATGGCTTACCAGCTCCACGATGATAT
>JBKEDP010000033.1:0-33548 GCA_047975485.1 Vibrio sp.
ACTCGTTGTGTGACTACAGCAATATGCCTTTCCGTTTTTGAGAACAAAAGAAATTCATCATTTCAGTGCCGGATACCAGGTGGTGTCGATGTGATATTAATGTGCATATTACAGGGCATGGTGGCCGCTATTCAGAATTACCTCCAATCACAATTGCTGCTCAATCGGTTCATCCAACCGTGGAAATGATCACCATGCTGGATCTCAATCAAACTGATGCGCTAGAAATCGTGGATAAAGTGATCGAACGAGTGAATGACTTATTTAAAGCGGTGCAACAATCACTAAAAGGCCAGCACAAAAAAGCTGATCAATTGATAAGTTTTTGTTCCGATGTTGAAGAAGGAATTGGCGAGCAGATTAAAGATATTTTTATCAAATCGCCTCACCACGCCTTGCGTATGATCCAACGTCACTATGTTGGTCCAACCCGAGATAATGTGGTGTCGCTGATCCGTAAATAGAGACGTTCGCAAATAGAGAAGTTCGGAATATAGAGAAATAAGAACAAGCAGAGGTTTATCGAGCGAGAAAAAGTCCTGTGTAAACAGTGTCCGAGTTCAAAAAATCGACTAAATGTAAAAAAATTTAAAAAATGTGAAATGAAAAATAATTCTTTGTCGTTATGCTAAAGTGACAGCGATTCATATCAATGACTCTTTTGGTATTACAACCCGACTCTTTGGGCAAACAGCAAGGAAACCGCCATGACACAAATTAAAGTAGATAGCACTCGACACATATACGCGACAAATGAGTTATCAAAAACTCACATGCCGAAAGTGGCTGAAAAAGCGGATAAACCGAGCATAAAAGACGTCGATTTGAACCAATATGACCAACAACTATTGGTGGAAAGTCGAGAAGTCTTACAACAGGCCCCCGAAGTTGACATGGAACGTGTCGCGCAGATTAAAGCGCAGATCCAGAGCGGGGAAATTAAATTTGATATGGGAGAGTTAGCTAAGGTATTGGCTAATTTAAATTAGATGGATAAAAGTCAGTTATTAAAACAATATTACGCCTACACATTAAAAAGTGCTGATCTAGCAGGACAAATCGCTGGTCTGCTGGATCAAATCCGCCTTGGCAGTTTATCTTTGAACCATGAGTCGGTGGTGGAAAGTAATGAGCGTATAGAAGAACTGACTCAAAAGTTACAATCCTTGCATTTCAAGCGCCAAGATATTGCGGACAACCTTGGCTGCCGTCACGACCGCTTTGCGATTGAATTGGTCAATAAGCTTTCTGGCAAAAATAAACAAATGATTTTTCAAGCCACAAAAGAGTTGAAAGAACAGCTCAAACTGTGTCGTGAAAAATCGGATTTACAAGCCCAATTAATGCAGCAGCAACAAGTCATCTTAACCGATGCATTGCAAGCTCTGCGCTTTGAAGTTAACGCATAAATTTCTTGCTGTTTTATGCTTTATTTCTCTAGTGCCATATCTAAATCAATACGGTTGTGTTCAGTTATTTGGGCTACAGCCGTTTTTGCCCCGTTTTTTATTCACCTTGCGCAGGCGACCGAGGTGACGTTGTCACACGCTCGGTCTGAGCAACAATCTACTTCTTCACTTTCAAATCTTAATGCAACATTAACTTCAGCAGAGCAGATCAAGCAGTTCGTTTCGCAGCGAATTGAAAATTCTCTACAAACACGATTTCCTCATGCTAAAAATCCCGTGATAAATATACGTTTACCGTCTGGGATTAAATCGATTCCAGTTTGTGAAGAAGACTTAATCGCAGAAGAAAAAGACAATTCTTTTATTGGGCAAGAAAGTTGGCGCATTCGTTGTGAGAAACCGAGACTTGGTAGCAGTTGGTCAACGAAAGTGGTTTCTAGCACTCAAATAGAAGTACAAGCAGTGTTGAGTGCCAAACCGTTAAAGAAAGGTCACCGTATTGAAGAAGGGGACGTGAAGCTTGAGTGGCTGACGCTCAGTCGTAATACGGATATTTTCCAAAACACATCGGCACTGATAGGGCGTAAATTGCGCCGCAGTATTGCCGATGCTCGTCCACTCAGCAATCGTTATGTCGAGTTGGATTATGATGTCCACTCTGGTCACCAAGTTTATATCCTCTACAAAACTGGCACGATAAGCATAGAAACCACAGGTATCGCACTCGGCGACGGTATGGTTGGCGATACCATTCAAGTTGAAAATGAAGGCTCTGGAAAACGCTTTCCCGTTGAAGTAACCGGTAAGAATAGGGTTAGGGGTTTTTAGTCTATATCAATTTCGTTCCATTCCATCGTTCTGCTAATTTCCATTGATGATTTGTTCATACTTTTTCAAAGTCTCAATTAGTTATCCTATAAAACATCGCTAGTTAGCATTGTGTGTATTTGTGTGTATAATTATTTGCGGTTAGGAGAATGTATGAAATCGGCTGACCTAATCAAAGAGTTGAAAAAAGCTGGCTGTATTCTTAAGCGACAGGGTAAGGGAAGTCATCAAATTTGGTTTTCTCCTATAACTGGAAAAACTTTTCCTGTACCACATCCCAAAGGTACTTTGCCTATTGGGACTGTCAGGTCAATTAAAAAAACAGCTGGGATCTTGTTGATATAATTAATCGAAGTTAAGGGGTGTTAATCATGTTGTTTTCAATTGGGGTTGAATTACCTAAAAATGAAGATCAAGCCTTTGGCTTAGTTGTTCCCGCTTTGTGTGACTCTAATTACGCCTGTTTTAGTGCTGCTGATAGAGAACGAGACATTCCTTCTGTGGTGAAAGAAGCCATTATCGATATGGTTGAAACTATGCTTGAAGATGAATATTCCTTAGCAAAAATTAAAGATAAAGGCGTTTTGTTTTATCGTAATCAAGATGAATATGCTTACTGTGACGCTTGGCTTCTCTTGGATATAGATTTATCAGCTTATGAAGGTAAACCAAAGCGGATTAATATTAGCCTACCTGATACTCTGATTGCCCGAATTGATGAATATGTTAAAACTTCAAAAGAATATAAAGATCGTAGCCACTTTTTAGCTACAGCAGCCCGACATGAAATGCGTTAATACGTTACAGACACAACTCGTATTTTTAACAAGATTTACTTATCTGTAAAATGAGAGCTGTGTCATATTTTTGCCTTCTCGTTGACACCTCGACACTTATGTCGACACCAAATGTCGATACCTTTCTTTCGTTTAATTGATTACTTGATCTGCCTCAATTTACAGCGGTTTGCATATCATATCTTGCTGAAAATATAGTCTTTTCTTATTGATTTTGTGACTTGGCACATATATTGCTTAAAGGGCGTATTCGTTTAAATAAAGGGTATGCTATGAAAAGCTTTGTGATCGCAGATCCGAAAAAATGCATAGGGTGTCAAACCTGTATGGCCGCTTGCGCCGATGTGCATAAAAAAGAGGGTTTGCAAAGTCACCCACGTTTGACAGTGGTGAAGCATAAGGATGCTACAGCGCCGGTTATGTGCCGTCACTGTGAAGATGCTCCTTGCGCAACAGTCTGTCCCGTGCAAGCGATCACCAAAGAAGAAGATCGCATTTTGCTAAAAGAAACTTTATGTGTGGGTTGTACGTTATGTGCGGTGGCCTGTCCGTTTGGCGCAATTGCGTTAGATGGTAGCCGTCCAATTGCGCATGCGAACAGCTATGACACATGGATTCCATCTACACCTCGTTCGAGCAATCCATCTACTTCGATTCCTTCGACTTTTGGTCACGACATTTTAGCGTGGGAACCGGGTGTGAAAAGTATTGCGGTGAAATGTGATTTGTGTGGTTTCCGTGAAGAAGGTCCAGCTTGTGCGCAAGTTTGTCCGACGGGAGCGATTGCCATTGTGAATGAAGATGTGGTTAAACAATCTCGTGCACAAAAACGTATCGATGCAGCGATTGTTTCGTCGAATGTGACCGTGGAGAAATCATAATATGAATCCTTTATTCCTATTAGGCACTTCCATTGCTTTTTATCTTCTTGCTAGCTTGTTCGCTTTACTCGGTGGACAAGGTAAAGAAGCATTAGCCGTACGTTTGTCTGGTACAGCTTCGGCTATCGGTGGTGTTGTTGGTGTTATCAGTGCTGTTGACGCTTTATTAAGTGGCCAAGCATGGGTAACTCAATTAACAAGCCCTTTCTATTTTGCTGACATGATCGTTAACATGGATGCGCTTGGTGCGTTCATGGTATTGGTTATTTCAATCCTTGTAGTGGCTTCTGCTATTTATTCTCTACATTATTTGAGTGAATATTTCGGTAAAGGCGCTTGGGGTATCTGTTTCTTCTTGAACCTTTTCGTTGCTTCGATGGTAGCGCTAGTGGTAACAGGCAACGCATTCTATTTCATCGTGTTCTTTGAAATGATGTCGTTGGCTTCTTACTTCCTAGTATTGGTTGAACAATCTGAGAAAAGCGTAAAAGCCGGTTTGCAATACTTCTTCATTGCTCACGCAGGTTCTGTTTTGATCATGATTGCTTTCTTCATGCTTTACCGTGAAGCGGGTTCATTGAACTTCTCTGATTTTGCACACTTGAATCTACCAGCTTGGGAATCTTCAGTGATTTTCTTGTTGGCGTTTTTTGGTTTTGGTGCAAAAGCGGGCATCATCACTCTACACGGTTGGTTACCACTAGCTCACCCAGCTGCACCTTCTCATGCTTCTGCATTGATGTCTGGTGTAATGGTTAAAATCGGTGTATTCGGTATCATCAAAGTGGGCTTAATGTTCCTTGGTGGCACAGAAGCTTGGTGGGGTTATGTTGTTCTTGCTTTCGGTGCGGTTTCTTCTGTACTGGGCGTAATGTACGCATTAGCAGAGCATGACATTAAACGTCTATTGGCTTACCACACAGTGGAAAACGTTGGCATCATCTTAATGGGTGTGGGCGTTGCTATGATTGGTACAGCAACTGGTCATCCAGCATTTGCAGCTCTAGGCTTACTTGGTGCGCTTTACCACTTGTTAAACCATGCCGTGTTTAAAGGCTTATTGTTCTTGGGCGCAGGTTCAATCATTTTCCGTACTCATACTAAAGATATGGAAAAAATGGGCGGTTTGGCACGAGTAATGCCATACACTGCACTGATTTTCCTTATCGGTTCAATGGCAATTTCTGCACTTCCTCCGCTAAATGGTTTTGTAAGTGAATGGTTTATTTACCAATCTCTATTTAGCATGAGCCAAGAAAGCAGCTTATCTATGGTTATCGCAGGTCCTGCTGCAATCGTAATGCTTGCTATTACTGGTGCGCTATCTTGCATGTGTTTTGTAAAAGTTTACGGTATCTGCTTTAGCGGTATTCCAAGAACAGAACACGCAAGCCAAGCGAAAGAAGTGCCATGGCAGATGATCACTGGCGGCGCAATTCTTGCGATCCTTTGTATCATTCTTGGTATCGGTTCTCCTTGGATCTCTCCATATATCTCTGAGATTGCAACTCGTACGCTAGAAGCTTCTCCAATTGTGGTGAAATCTGGTATGGCTCTGCATCCGATCTCTAGCACTCAAGCGATTCTTTCTACGCCAGTAATTGCAATTGGCTTGTTGGTGTTGCTACTTGTTCCTGCGATTGTGCTTGCGCTATTCAAAGGTGGTGCGCGTATTGAAAATCGTCACCAAGGCGACCCATGGGCTTGTGGTTACACGTTCGAAAAAGAAATGACTGTTTCTGCTGGTGGTATCACTCAAGCTCTACGTCATATGTTCGCACCTGCTTATCGAATCAGAAAACAACTTGATCCAAGCGGTTGGATGGGGCGTAGCTTAGAAGCTGCAACTAATTCTTCTGCAAAAGTTGAACAAGCGGTTGGCCGCAGTTTCTCTAGTTACTTCTGGCTAGTAGCAATCTTTGCGATTGTCGTGCTAGGTCTAGTATTCGGTTTAGGAGTGAAGTAATGGCTGAATTACATATGCCAACTACCGGTATGGTATTGCTTGCAGTTTCACAAGCCTTACTGATGCTGCTTTTGGCTCCATTAGCGACGGGTTTCTCTCGTGTGATCCGTGCGCGTATTCATTCACGTCGTGGTCCTGGTTTATTGCAAGACTACCGTGATATCGCAAAACTGTTACGTCGTCAGGCGGTTGCTCCATCTAATGCGGGTGTGATCTTCTGGATCATGCCTTGGGTATTGATGACAACTATGCTGTTGATTGCAATGGCATTGCCGACGTTAACTCAAACTTCACCTTTCCCAATTTCGGGTGATGTGATCACAGATATCTATCTATTAGCTATCTTCCGTTTCTTCTTTGCACTAGCGGGTATCGATTCAAACAGCATGTTTGCCGGTATCGGTAGTAGCCGTGAACTGACTTTAGGTGTGCTTGTTGAGCCAATCCTAATGTTAGGCATTATCGTGGCAGCATTGCTGGTAGGTTCTACTGACTTAGGCTACATCAGCCAAGGCATGATCGAGCAAATCGGTGAGCAACCAATCACGGTGATCTTTGCCGGTGCAGCTTGTGCATTCGCAGTATTTGTTGAAATGGGTAAATTGCCTTTCGATGGCGCAGAAGCAGAACAAGAACTACAAGAAGGTCCGGTTACGGAATACTCAGGTTCAAGTCTTGCGATGCTGAAAATGGCTCTAGGTTTGAAACAACTGGTTGTTGCTCAATTATTCCTAGCAATTTTCATCCCTTGGGGTAAAGCGGCTGAACTAACTTTCGCAGGCTTAATCATTGCTGCGATCTGGTTATTCGTGAAATTGATCGTGGTCTTTTTCCTTGCCGGTATCATCGAAAACTCTATGGCGCGTGTGCGTTTCTTAAATACTAACCGTCTAACCTGGCCAGCATTCGGACTCGCTGTTTTGGCGTTAGCATTTTATATCATGGGGCTATGAGGCAGAAGCTATGGAGATGATTAGTTTATTTACAATATTAGTGCCGTTTATTGGTGCGCTTGTTACGTTCTTTGCCCCTCAGCAATCAGCGAAAAAAGTTTGCCAATTAGTTGCAGCAGCAACAGCGCTAAGCACTTGGATTCTTGCATACCAGTTCTTTGAACAAGATGGTGTTGCTCAAGCTTTCCCGTTAATTCAGTTCGATACCACTCTTATCTTCGGTTTAACTGCAGATAAAGTGAGCACATTAATTGTGGCTATGGTTGCGGCTATGGGCTTCCTTGTTTCTGTTTACTCTCAAGGTTACATGAGTAAGGGTAACAAAGAGCACCCACATGAAGCGGATTCTCGTTACTACGTTTTCCTATTGATTTTAATCGGTGCAATGGCTGGTTTGGTTTTATCTTCAACCATCGTTGGTCAAATCGCATTCTTTGAAATCATGGGTGTTTGCTCGCTACAGCTTATCGGTTACTACCGTACTCCTGTAGCTTGCCAAGCAGCGAAGAAAGCAGCATTAGTAACTCACATTGCTTCAATCGGCATGTTCGTGGCAGCAATTGTGTTGTTCATGAACGCTGGTACTTTTGAACTGACGGCGATTGCTGCATTACCAGTTTCAGCTAAAGCGATTGTATTACTTGGTATTCTATTTGCGGCATGGGGTATTTCAGCTCAGTTGCCAATGCATATCTGGTTGCCTGGTGCGATGAATGCTCCAACTCCATTGAGTGCGTACTTAGATGCGGCTTCAATGGTAAAAGTAGGTGTGTACATCTTTGCTCGTGCGCTTTTATCTGCAGGCGAAGTACCTGAAGTTGTGGGTGTAGTTGGCGTGGTTGGTGCCATGATCACTATGTTCTACGGCTTTATGATGTACCTACCGCAAAAAGACATGAAACGTCTGTTAGCGTACTCAACCATCGCACAGCTAGCTTATATTTTCCTTGCGCTTTCAATGGGTGCATTAGGTTCTCATTTAGCGCTTGAAAGTGGTGTGACATACATTTTCAACCACGCTTTTGCGAAAGGTTTATTCTTCCTAGTTGCAGGTGCACTTAGCTACTCTTGTGGTACCCGTGTGCTTCCTGAACTAAAAGGCATTATCCGTAAGTCACCGCTATTAGGTGTGGCTTTCTGTATTGCTGCAATGGCGATTTCTGGTGTTCCACCGTTCAGTGGTTTCTTCAGCAAATTCCCACTTCTACAAGCAGGCTTCCAATTAAGTGACACTCACTCATGGTTAACACCTGTACTTGTTCTTGCATTGATTGAATCAGTAGCGACCTTCGGTTGGTTATTGTTCTGGTTTGGTAAGTCTGTAATCGGCGAACCATCTGAAGCAGTGAAGACTGTTTCACCGCTACCAGCATCAATGAAATTTACATTAATCGTGCTGATTGTAATGTGTGTGGCATCAAGTGTGATTGCCTCTGCATGGCTAGGTTAAGGTGTACATTATGAATAATTTAAGAGAGTCTATTTAATGGAAACGTTACAAACACAAAACCCTAAACAAATTGGTAAGCAGTACGTTGAAGGTGTGCGTCATTTGTTCCCATCTGCGATCTTAGATGAAGAATGGCAAACCGAAAACCAATGTACGATTACCGTTAAAATGACGTCTTTGGTCGAAGTAATGAAATGGCTTTACTACGATCAAGGCGGCTGGTTAGCTGTTTCTTTCGGTAACGATGAGCGTAGCATCAACGGTCACTTCGGTGTTTACCACGCACTTTCAATGGAAGGCGAAGTTAAAAGCTGGTTGACTGTTAAAGTTCTTGTAAATCCAAACGATCAAGAATTCATTTCTATCACGCCAACTATCCCAGCAGCAGTTTGGGGCGAGCGTGAAGTGCGTGACATGTTTGGTCTACGTCCAGTTGGTTTGCCTGATGAGCGTCGTTTGGTTCTACCTGATGACTGGCCAGAAGACATGCACCCATTGCGTAAAGATGCGATGGATTATCGTCAGCGTCCACAACCAACAACAGAAACTGAAAACTACCCATTCATTAATGAGTTGGGTGACGAGTCAAACCGTATCGTTCCTGTTGGCCCAATGCACATCACCAGTGACGAACCTGGCCACTTCCGCCTATTCGTTGATGGTGAAGACATTGTTGATGCCGATTACCGTATGTTCTACGTTCACCGTGGTATGGAAAAACTGGCTGAAACTCGTATGGGTTACAACGAAGTTGCATTCCTTGCTGACCGTGTATGTGGTATCTGTGGCTTTACGCACAGCGTGGGTTACATCAACACCATCGAAAACGCATTAGGTGTTCAAGTTCCTGAACGTGCGAAGATGATACGTACTATCTTGCTTGAAGTAGAACGTCTACACAGCCACATGTTGAACATCGGTCTTTCAAGCCACTTTGTTGGTTTTGATTCAGGCTTCATGCAATTCTTCCGTATCCGTGAAAAAACCATGGAATTAGCAGAATTGCTAACCGGTGCTCGTAAAACTTACGGTGTGAACTTGATCGGCGGTATTCGTCGTGACTTCCTAAAAGAGCAACGTGAGAAAGCGATCCAAGTTACTCGTCAAATTCGTAAAGAATTCCAAGAGTTAGTGGATATGCTACTTGCAACACCAAACATCGATAGCCGTATCGCTGGTGTTGGTAAATTAGCAAAAGACATCGCTCGTGATTTCAGCCCTGTAGGTCCTTTGATCCGTGGTAGTGGTTTCCAACGTGATGCGCGTACTGTTCATGGCAGCACTATTGAAAGTTACTCAAACGTACCGATGGAAATTCAATCTTTCGATACTTGTGACGTTCAAGCTCGTGTTTTAGTTCGTATCGGTGAAGTTCTTAACGCTCTGGATATGATTCAGTTCGGTCTAGATTACCTACCAGCAGGCGCAATCCTGACTGAAGATTTCGAATACGTTCCAAACAAATTCGCACTTGGTTTCACAGAAGCACCTCGTGGTGAAAACGTTCACTGGAGCATGACGGGCGATAACCAAAAACTGTTCCGCTGGCGTTGTCGTGCGGCTACATATGCGAACTGGCCAACATTACGTTACATGCTTCGTGGTAACACTGTAGCAGATGCACCGTTAATCATCGGTAGTTTGGATCCTTGTTACTCTTGTACTGACCGTGTAACCATCGTCGATACTAAGAAAGGCCGTTCGAAAACCGTTCCTTACAAAGCCATTGAGCAATACAGTGTGAGCCGTAAAAACTCACCACTGAAAATGAGCTAGGGGTCAGCATGTTTAAGTTATTAAAAACCGTTCTTAAAACAGGGGATGCAACGGCGAAATATCCGTTTGCTCCTTTTGAAGTTCAGCCTGATTTTCGTGGTAAGCCTGAATTAAATGCTAGCCAATGTATTGCGTGTGGAGCATGTACTCGTGCATGTCCTGCCAATGCTTTGATCATGGAAACCGATGCCAATACAGGTTTGCGTCGTTGGGAATTGTCTATCGCACGCTGCATCTACTGCGGCCGTTGTGAAGAAGTGTGCCCAACTCACGCATTGGAATTGTCTGAAAACTTCGAATTGGCCGTAACTAATAAAGCGGATTTATACGAAGAAGCGACTTTCCACCTTCACAACTGTACTTGTTGTGATAAGCCTTTTGTTGCGAAAAAGCTACTTGATTACACCATGGCTTCGCTAGAACAAGCTGGCTTAAAAGGCGAGCAATTAGAAATGCGTCGTCGCCAATTAGAAACTTGTCCAGAGTGCCGCCGTCACGACAACATGCTTGATGGTGAAAACCTAGCTAGCCACCGTTACATCGATTTCGAAGATGTAACAGGTAAAGGAGAATAAACATGAAAGGCATTAAGCAACTTAGTGGTGTTAATCACACCGAAGCCGTGCCTGTTGAGGTTTCTCCAGAGCACGAAAAACTAAAAGGCGTTTTGCTGAACCAAATCAAACGTTCAGCTTACGTTTACCGTGTTGACTGTGGTGGTTGTAACGCCTGTGAAATCGAAATTTTTGCAGCAACCACACCACTTTACGATACAGAACGTTTCGGTATCAAAGTGGTAGCAACACCTCGTCACGCTGATATCTTGCTATACACAGGTGCGGTAACTCGTGCAACTCGTGGCCCAGCATTACGTGCTTATGAAGCTGCACCGGATCCTAAGATCGTTGTTTCTTACGGTGCTTGTGGCTGTGATGGTGGTATCTTCCACGATCTTTACTGTGTTTGGAGTGGTACAGATAAAATTCTTCCTGTGGATGTATATATCCCAGGCTGTCCTCCAACACCGGCTGCAACACTTTACGGTTTTGCCGTGGCTCTTGGCTTACTTGAGCAAAAAATGAAAGCCAAAACTCACGAACCAGAAGCGGCTCCAGCAACGCTACGTCACACAGGTATTCCTTTGGATATTCGTGTAATGATCGAACATGAAGCACGTTTGCTTGCGGGTTACCGTCACGGCAAACATATTTCTAACGATCTTATGGACGTCTTAGCGAAGTGTGACCAAACTAATGTTGATGCAAATATCAAAGCGTATTTAGATGAGAAAAACGATCCACGTCTAACGGAAATCGTTGATCAATTAATGCGTAAAGTGATGCAGCAATTAACTGGTGGTGCACCAACTGAAGGGGGCTGTAATGGCTGTCAAAAAGCTAAGTGATATGTCGCCAACTGAATTGCGCCACATGGCCAATCAGATCGATTTTTATCGCTTAAGCCGCAAGTTTGTGGACGATAAAGAAGTCCCAGCGGAAGCGCAGCACATTATGTATTACAGCTTAGGCATCGGCCACCATCTTGGCGTGGTCGACTGTTTAAAGTCTGAAATGAACTGCACCGGCGAAGAATATTTAGAGTGGATTTCAGCCTTACCTGAAGAGGGTGAGGCATTCCGCAAAATGTACGGCTACTATTTGTTTGGCGAAATCACCGTATTTCCTGAGCACATTAACATGCTGGCATTAGCGTTTGATGCTATCGACTCAAATACGCAATCTGAAAAATCACAAATGTTAACCAAAGGATTGATCTCGATCTTAAACGGTATTTACAACGAGCCTAATATGTACCTAATGATTAGGAGCACTCAGCGTGATTAACCAATTTGAGATCACCTCGATACACGATCTTTCAGCCGACGAAAAAGCAAAATTAAATGCCGATATTGAATCGGTATTTCCGACGCCGAAAGAAGCACTGAAAGCCCAATTTAATGTGGATGAAGTGCAAGCCGATCGTATTATTCTCACTGTAGGGAATAGCATGATGGGGGACGATGGAGCAGGGCCTTTACTTGCTCAAATGTGTCGAGATAATCCAGTTGAAGGTTGGATGGTTATCGAAGGTGGTAGCGTGCCAGAAGACAGCTTGCACATTATTCGCAAGGTGCAACCCAAGCAAGTGGTTGTGGTCGATGCCGCTGATTTCGGTGAAGAACCGGGTGAGATCCGCTTTATTGAATCCGAGATGATCAACGACTTGTTTGTGGTTTCCACTCACAGTTTGCCGTTGAACTTCTTGATCGATGAACTGAAAACATTTGTACCAGACGTAGCGTTTGTCGGCATTCAGCCTGCAATCGTTGCGTTCTACGCCCCTTTAACCACAATGGTTCAAGAGGCAGTAGAAAAGATTCACTATGCACTTAGCGATTGGCAACAACTCGCTACTTTTGAGCATTGTTAATTCTCGCATGATGTAACAGTGCTTATGTTTTGCCCGCTAATTTGGCGGGCTTTTTTCTTTCTAGCTAGACTTAGATGCTTTCCTGATTATTTGTGTCAATAACCGTTTCTTGGGGGATTGATGTGAAGCTTGTTACAGTTCCGCCTTTATTTATTACTAATCTACCTAATGAACCATCTCCCTGAATCAATACCATAGTATTTAATAAACCAACAGCATCAATTACGTAATTTAATCTTGTATCAACAAAATCACTTACAGCACCAGTAGTATTCATTAAACCTAGAAATAACATTTCACCAGTATCATCAATAAAACCAGTTGCACGATTCATTGATGCAGTAGTTAATAATTCCCCTTTTAATGTAAATGTATTTACCATTGCAGCCCCATGATTACTTCCTGTTGAAATTGAATGAATGGTTTTTCTATCTTTACTAATTAAATAGACTTGATGGAAATCTCCAGTAATGTTGTCGATATCATTAATATTAAAGTTCTTTAAGGAATTTGTTTCGATGCTATCTGTTATTTCTTTACCAAAGCCAGTCATATTACCATCACTATCAATTGCAATAGCGCTTGGGCCAAGAAATGGAGTATCTCCTGAAATTCCAGTTTCATTTTGGGGGAATACGGCATTAAATGTTTTTCCAGCTAACAATGAACTGCCTCTATTTGCATTGTCGCCTTTGATTGAATATGAAAGAACTTCGCCTGTTTCTAATAAAAAAACCACAAATTCACCTGGAGTTGCCACGGATTTGATTGGAGAACTAAATTTTTCTTTATCTGCTTCAATTGCAGAAATTACAAGATTTGAACCCCAAAAAAGAGGGGTAAATGAATCGTCAAGTAAACCAACACCATAGAAATCACCAAGAATTATCTCGGTTACAAATTGATCATCACTTTGTCCGGTATTTTTTAAGTCATTATTTTCGCTGCTATAGAAATCGCCGATGCTAGTAATTTTTCCGTCTTCACCTAGTGAGGCACAAAATCTGCCACCAACGGCTGGAGATGCTATTTGTATTTGGGGTCCTGTTGGGGGAATAAAGTCAGTACCTTCTCCGAATACATGTAAACTTCCATCTTTACTTAATACAATAATACTTTTACTTATAGTGTTACTATTACTACTGGCACTTATGCAGGACTTAATATCTTGAATTTTAGATGGTTCTATTTTTAGTAACTCGGAGAAGTTATTAACATTTTCTCCATAGATATTTAATTCAGATTCATTCCAAACTATTACAGTATTTCCTACGAATGTGTATTTTTTATCACCCTCATATTTTCCTAAATTAAAAGAATCATTGCGATTATAAGAATAAAATAAAGTATTATTTTGTGTATCTCTAATAACAAACGAATCTGCACTACCATGTCGGTTGTAACTATTTTCGGCAATAATTTCAATAGGAACAACTTTAGAATAAACAACATACTTCTCTTCGGTTGAGATACCTTCTTCATCAAACGCAACTGCACTTAACCGAATATCTTTACCATAATATTCACGCGTAAAATCAAGAGTTTCAGAAACAGAGGTGGGCTCATCATCAGAAAAAATACCATCAGCATTCATGTCTATTCGCCAAGTATATTCGGTTTCACTTTCAACGCAGTTTTCACATATCGATTCAGCTGTGAGTGTTTCACCAACAGACATCTCTCCAGCTTTTAATACCTGAAGTAGGCTAGCATTACTTGGTAAATCTTCCCTAGTATCTGGAATTTCTGGTTCAACTGGCGTCACTGGGATGTCGGGATTTTCTGGCTTAATTGGTGTAGTAGGTTTTTCCACAATTTCAGTAGATGTTTGATTTTCTGTGTTACCAAGTAAACCATCATCGTTATTGCTACCACCGCCACCGCAAGCAACTAGAAAGGTTAAAACTATTATAATAAATATTGTTTTAATTAAATTCATAAATCACCACATCAAGTTGTTATTTTATGTGTAATTGTGTTTGGTAGCTGATTTCTACTCGGCGATTTTGTTTTCGGCCATCCTTGGTTGTATTGGCTGCAATAGGTTGTGTTTCACCAAAACCTTGAGTAGTGATTCTTTCTGATTGAATACCTTGTTTTTCTAAATACTGAGCAATAGTTTCAGCTCTTTGCTCAGAAAGTTTTTGATTGTATTTGTCTGATCCAGTGCTATCTGTATGACCTGTAATTAAAATGGAGCCATCGGTGTATTTTTTTAGTTTGTTTGTGATTTCATTTAATTCAGGAGTAGACTTCAATTTCGCCGAATCAATATCAAATAAAGAAGTTAATTTTAATGAGATTTTTTTATATTCGGGCTCAGGCATAGGAACAATTGGAGGAGGTGTAGGGATGCTTGGTTTAGATTGCCCAAAGTGATAGGTAACGCCTAAACTGATAAATGATAAGTCTGCTTCTCTAACATTGGATTGTTCACCTAAACCATCGACATATTGATATTCAAGCCGAGTAGACCAACGTTGTGCGAAAGCATATTCTAGCCCGGCAGCACCTTGTAATGCCCAACCGTTATAGTTTGAATCGCCTTGCTCAGATTCTTTATCAATATCAGCATATATACCACCTAAGCGAGTATATAGGCTCCATTGATTGGTAAGATGATAGCGGAAAACAGCTGAAATATCAGATGTCCAGATTTCAGCTTCTACATCACCGTTAGGATAAGAAGCATCAATGTCGCTGTAGTTAGTGAATCCTGCCTCTAACGCAAACCAAGGGCTAAGTTGATATCCGGTGTATAAACCATAACCAATTGCTTTGTCATCACAATCGCTATAGCCTTTATCACAAGCATCATCAAAATGGGCAAAACCAACTTTAGTTCCTAGATACAAGTGATTGTTAGTTTGTAATATTTCTACTTCGTCAGCATTTATAGAATATGACCATATAGCATAGCTAACGATAAAAATTTTCGTGAGTTTTTTTAATATCAGCATGACTTTACCATTTGTTTATATTAGTTGATGTGGTTTTACATGTTGTATTAATCTTTACCTTATATATCGATATCTGATTTTTCAAGGCGCATTATTTTTTGTTTTTATTTATGCTTGGTAAGTTAAATTTTTCAAGAAGATATATATTTATTTGGATTTTGTTTTTTTTATAATCACTTGATATATAAGAGTGCTGGTTTGATATTGTTATTGAATAAAATGATATATTCTCATGTTTAAGATGTTTTTTGTCACTTTTCTTATGCATTTAATGATTTGTTCAACCAGTAGATTGCTGTTCTTATAAAATAAAACCACCTCAACAATGAGGTGGTTTTTTATTGGTAACTAAAGCTTTAGTTTATTTTAAGTTTTTTGCCAATCCTTTTAGTTTTGGTTCTTGTTTAATCTGCTTAACCACAATGTTGGTCAAAGCTTCTGCACCATGTTTTTGGAAATGCGTTGAATCCGGAGTAGCAAGACTGCCGGTTTTCCCTTCGTAATAAGGGTATTGGGCTGGATCGACAGCAAGCCAAATATCCGTCCAGTTTTCACCGGCTTTGTTACCTAATTCAATCGATGCTGTTTGCAAATCAATGACAGGAACATGATGTTGTTTTGCTGTATCTAAAACCGTTTGAGTATAGCTACCAAAGTAAGCGTATCCATTACTTGAATTCTGCTTGGTAACATGTTGCTCTGGATTAATCGGTGTCCCATTTGATCCATCAACGGTTTTAGCTCGAGCTGTGCTGGTGACAAAAACAGGCTGCATTTTATGTTCTTTAGCAAAGCTTAAATAACGCTCCAAAGATTTTTGGAATGAATATTCAGGCTTTCCTTGTGGGAACTGAACTTTTCCACTCGCAGAGTTCGGATAAGTACATAAGTTAGCAACGTCTACCACACCGCGATCGCCATTGGCACCATTACATTTTTCATCATTATGGCTAAATTCAATGAATAAATAGTCGCCAGGTTTGACATAAGGTTCAAGGCTGCTTAACCAACGTCCATTGATGTAGTCACGCGAACTTCTGCCAGAGCGTGCAGCATTAACAATAGTAAAATGGCGGTTTGAGTATTGTAGATCAAACGCTTGTCCCCAGCCCATACGAGGGTAAACATCAGGCTCGTAATTTGAAACCGTTGAGTCACCAACTAAGAACACACGAGTGCTTGCTGATTTAACTTGATGTGCCACGTCATCTAACTGATCTTCATCAACTAAATATTTAGGGTTTGCATCAATATTTAGAATTGGATGGAAAGCCAAATCTGTCAGGGTTGTAGCAGATGCCAAACCTGTTGTTGTGTTATAGCCTCGATTATGAAGAACTTTTTCTGTGAGTTTTTTCATCACATTAC
This sequence comes from Vibrio sp., assembly GCA_047975485.1. Lineage (GTDB taxonomy): Bacteria > Pseudomonadota > Gammaproteobacteria > Enterobacterales > Vibrionaceae > Vibrio. The sequence continues at coordinate 16,819 of JBKEDP010000033.1, forward strand.
TGTCTTGTTTATCATAATTCTCAGGGCTTAAGGTCGGCTGGTCTTTGTGTCCTTTATGTTTTCCTTTGTCTTTTCCTTTCCCTTTTTTATGGAAGTCTTGACCAAATGCTTGCTCGAAATTAGCTCTAGCCTTTTCTAATTCAGCTAAAGGTAGAGCAGGAACAAACCCTTTTTCTACTAACTGTTGAGGTCCATCAATTCCAACAGAATTTGCTAAGCCAGAAACGATGACATCAGTAAATGGGTTGATATTGCCTGTTGTTGTTTTTCCTGGCTCTGCATCAGTAATAATCGCACTCATACATAAAGAACGTTTTTCATCGCTTTTTATACATGAAGCGCCACTTGAATCATCAGCTGAAACGATGATAGGTAATGTCATATTGCTGATAGGTAATTCATAGCGGCCTTGTCTATCCGTTTTAGCAACCACTTTTTGTCCACTGCTATCAATCGCAGAGATATGCGCAGGGAATTGCATTAGCGGATTAAGAACTTCACCTTTTAATTTACTGTCATTTGGAAGGGAAATATCAGGAGTCCAACCATCTAAGATTTTCTCATTACTATATTGTTTGATTTGTTTGTCGTTAAGCTGAGGACGGTAAACATCTTTTGTTGCATGATGAGAAGTGGCACCTGGACCTGAATTATGATATTCCCAAAAGCGTGAGTCTTGTGGGTAAAACCAAATGGTGTTGCCATCGATATCCTTACCACTCATTTTGTCCCAACCGTAGATATGATCGTCCATATTACAGTTGATGAAAGCTGCATGACCGATAGCATTAGGATCGGCGTAACGACCATCATCAAATGTTTTTGTTGGATGCCACTGGCGACCTAAAGCAAAGGATTTAGCTGGCATACCTGGGTTTTCTTTTTTTAGCGCACAATTTTTAAAAACTAGCCCAAAAGCTTGGCCAATATCCGTTGCTGGAGCCGTGATGTATCCGTAAGTTTCGCCTTCTGATACATCTGTTCTATCTCTAGCAATGATTTCACTGTTTTCAATTAACGCACCACCATAACCGAAGACAAAGTCGATATGACCAGATATTTTGGCTTGGTCGAAGTAGTTCATTGGTGATTTGACATATAGAGTATCTTGATAACCTTGCAGGCTGACATTCTTGAATTGCGCATGATTACCGGAATCTGAAATGAGAAGGGCAACAGCTTGTGTCGATTTTATCTTTGTCGGATCGTCATCGGATTTTTCTTGGTTGGCAGGGTAGTCAAACCCATTCGCAATCGTGAGGTCGCGAGCTTTAAAATTTTCAGCATTGATATTAACGGTTCGGCTACCGGTAGTACCCCAAGTGGTGCCATCGTCTTTGAGTGTTCCATTTGCGGTTGTAGCAGTAATAATCGTTTTATCTTGGCTTTCACCTATGATGTAAAGATTAGGGCGTTCAATCTCAAGTCTTTCATTGTAGGTGCCATTTTTCACATAAATTGTATATTGGCTGTCTCCATCTGGAGCTTGAGCTAAAGCTTCTTGAATGGTTTTAAAATCACCTGAACCATCTTGAGCGACAACGACGTTGTACAGTTCAGCATGCAGGGGAGATGAAAAAATTAAAGCGGTGACGATTCCTAATTGACCAAAGAGCTGTTTATCCATTGCAGTATAACTCCTATAGTAAAAATAACGTGAAGCACCCAAGGACGATATTTACTTTGTTATATTGTAACTATCTGACCTTAAAGACTTATTTATAGAAAAATAGGTGCTATTCAAAAATGAACCATGGTTTTGTTTTTTCCAATATTAAGTTTTTTATTTTGAGCGATTGATCACCAAACTTATGGAAAAATTAATGAATAGGGTGATGTACATAAAAATTCTGTATTGAATTTAGAGCATGAGACTCTGGAGTGAAGAATGAACGGATCTTGTTATTTTTTTATTGATTAAAGTGACTTAACTTAGGTTGCATCGGTAGTTAGTGAACATTTTTATCTCGACACAAGTGTCGATTTCGACATATTCCGTCTTTTTATTTGTCTGTTTTTTGAATGCAATTCCAAAAGTTACACTTATAATCCTTTAAAATCAGCATGTTAATTATTTATTTAAAAGTTGGCACGGTTTATGCTTTTAAGCGATTGGGATTAACTCTTCCGTAATATCAGCTTGGATAAGTCACGATATCCGGTAACAAGTTGATATTTATTCGATTAAGGATGCTACATGAACCGTTTTGTATTTGCTGATGCTAATAAGTGCATTGGCTGTCGTACTTGTGAGGTCGCTTGTGCGATTTCTCACCAAGAAGACAATACCGGGACACTTGATAGCACTGAGTGCTTTATTCCAAGGTTACAAGTGGTGAAGAACGTTGATGTTTCAACACCAGTTATGTGTCGTCAATGTGATGATGCACCTTGTGCTCAAGTATGCCCAAACAATGCCATCGTACATGAAGATGGCCACATTAAAGTCATTCAGTCACGCTGCATTGGTTGTAAAACTTGTGTTATTGCATGCCCTTATGGTGCAATGAACGTTGTGACCGAAATGGTTGAAGAAGAAAACGGACACGGCGCGTTGTTCCAACGTAAAGTGCCACGCTCTCGTGCGTTAAAATGTGACTTATGTGCTCACCAAGCCAATGGCCCTGAGTGTGTGCGCGTTTGTCCTACTGGCGCAATTAGCATTATTAACCCTGATGAACTTGAACAGTCCAATCAAGAAAAACGCAAAGCAGCTGCATTAAGCTCGCTTGCAATCAATCTTTAATGGAACGTTTTAAATAAGGTTTATTATGAAAAAGTCCATGGTAGTTTGCCCGTACTGCGGTACTGGCTGCAAACTGAACCTTCTTGTCAAAGATGACAAGGTGGTTGGCGCTGAGCCTGCCGATGGTCGTACTAACGAAGGTCAACTGTGCCTAAAAGGCTACTACGGTTGGGATTTCTTAAACGACACTAATCTGCTGACTCCACGTCTAAAAAGCCCAATGATCCGTCGCGAAAAAGGCGGCAAACTGGAAGCAGTATCTTGGGATGAAGCGTTAGATTACGCAGCAACTAAGTTAAACGAAATCAAAGCGAAATACGGCCCAGATGCCATCATGACAACGGGTTCAGCTCGTGGTCCTGGTAACGAAGCTAACTTCGTGATGCAAAAATTTGCCCGTGCGGTGATTGGGACGAATAACGTCGATCACTGCGCGAGGGTGTGACACGCACCATCAGTCTCCGGTCTGGAGTCAACAGTAGGTAACGGCGCAATGAGCAACGCCATTCCCGAAATTCAAAAAACAAAATGTTTGCTCATATTTGGTTATAACGCGGCAGATTCTCACCCAGTAGTTGCCCGTCATATTATTAAAGCTCGTGAAAACGGTGCGAAAATCATTGTTGTCGATCCTCGTAAGATCGAATCAGCTCGTATTGCTGACCAATGGGTTTCATTGAACAATGGTTCAAACATGGCTGTCGTGAATGCCATGGCGTACACCTTAATCGAAGAAGAACTGTACGATAAAAATTACGTACAACAATACACAGAAGGCTTTGATGCTTTCCGTGAAACAGTGATGAACTACGCTCCTGAAAAAGTGGAACACATTACTGGTGTGCCAGCGGCTGACCTACGTCTTGCTGCACGCACATACGCTCAAGCTAGCGAAGCTATGATCCTTTGGGGCATGGGTGTAACACAATATGGTCAAGCGGTAGACGTAGTTCGCGGCTTGGCAGGCCTAGCTCTAATGACTGGTAACTTCGGTCGTGAAGGCGTAGGTTGTGGTCCTGTACGTGGTCAAAACAACGTTCAAGGTACTTGTGACCTTGGTATGTTGCCGCACCAATACCCGGGCTACCAATCAGTAACTGACGATGTTATCCGCGAGAAGTTTGAAAATGCTTGGGGCGTGAAACTATCGAATAAACCTGGTTACCGTTTGACTGAAGTTGGTCACAAAGTTGAAGAAGGCATCTGTAAAGCATTCTACATCTTTGGTGAAGATCCAGCGCAAACTGAAGCTGACTTGAATGCATTGCGTAATACTCTACGCAACATGGAGTTGGTGATTGCGCAAGATATCTTTATGACTAAGACAGTTGAAATGGCGGACATCGTGTTCCCTGCAACAAGCTGGGGTGAGCATGAAGGTGTGTACAGTAGTGCAGACCGTGGTTTCCAACGTTTCAACAAAGCGGTTACTCCGCCACCAAACGTGAAACCAGACTGGGAAATCTTTGCTCTATTAGCAACACGCATGGGCTACCCAATGCACTACAACAACACTCAAGAAATTTGGGATGAGTTGCGTTCATTGGCTCCACTATATGCGGGTGCGACATACGAGAAGATGGAAGGCTTGAAATCTGTTCAATGGCCATGTCCAACTGAAGATCACCCAGGTACACCATTCTTGTTTGAAGGTAATAAATTCTCTACGCCAAATGGCAAAGGTCAATTTATTGCTGCTGAATGGCGTGCACCACTAGAACAACCAGATGCAGAATACCCACTTGTTCTGTCAACTGTGCGTGAAGTAGGCCACTATTCTTGTCGTTCAATGACAGGTAACTGTTCTGCGCTTTCTACGCTAGCTGACGAACCGGGTTATGTACAAATGAACCCAGAAGATGCTGCTGCTTTAGGTATTAAAGATCAGCAACTAATCTGGATCTCATCTCGTCGTGGTAAAGTAATTTCACGTGCAAGCTGCAGTGAACGTACTAACAAAGGCGTTGTGTACATGACTTACCAGTGGTGGATTGGGGCATGTAATGAATTGACGATCGAGCATGTCGATCCGATTTCAAGTACGCCTGAATACAAATACTGTGCGGTTAAAGTGGAATTGATTGAAGACCAAGCGTGGGCAGAAAACTATGTTCAAACTGAATATAGCCAAATGAAAGCGCGTCTAAAATCACACGTTGTAAACGCATAAGATTCAGATCTTTCATAGATAATGAATTATAAACAAAGGCTTATCGATTTTCGGTAAGCCTTTTTTGATCTTATCTTTCTTTCCCTAAACCATGTTATACCAATCACACTAATTAGGTGATCAGAAATTGCGCCGGAAAAAGACTCTAGAACAAGGCATAAATTTTCGATAAGTAGCTATTCTACAATCAAAATTTATAACGCAGTTATAGAGTCTTTTAACAAGCAAGAATGACCAGATAATTAGTACGATTGGTATTATCTTTAAAGGTTGGATGAAAAATCGTCATTTTTGGTTTTTATTTTATGTCACAAATGACTTGACTATATGTGTCGATGGTGTCGAAATGTCGATTTAATTGTGTCGAATTTGCTCACATAAACAGCGAAGGCGATTGACATTATTTAAGATCAATAAAGGTTTATCGATAGTTTGTATAATTCTGCCAGTATTTTTATGCGATTCATCCTCCCATATTCAACCAACTGTGGACTCTATGGATAAAACAATTCAAGAACTCATGTTATTTTCCCGTTCCATGCTATCTATTGAAGATACAAAGGGTTTGATCCATTTCTTAAACCAAGATGGATGCGAATTTCTTGACGTGGAAAAAATTAATCTGATTGTCGATGATCAGGTTAATCGTGAGATGAATTTGTATTACTTAGATGAGGCAAAAAATCTTCAATCGGAAATCATCGGTGAAGATGATGTTCGTTATCAGTATTATGTCGATAATAGCTTTATGACCATTAGTGATGAAAGCTATTATCAATCTTATCCTGAACATCAAGAACATCCTGCTTATCCAAATGTTCACACTTACATTCGTTCGCCGCTGAACAAAGCTTCTGAATCTATTGGTGTACTTGAGTTCATCAATGCCGATCCAAAGCATGAAAAGCAATTCGGCTTATTGACCAGCATGCTGGGTGCATATGTGGCGCACATCTTGGAGCATGAAATCGCTCACCCGAAAGCACATTTAAACAAACATAGCCAAGATCATTTATTGGTTGATGTGACTAATGCGGTAATTAGTCAAAGCACCATCGAATCTTTATTGGATTCTTTAGTTAGCTGTTTGAATAGCCACTTTGCGATTCAAGAAATTTCGTTGTTGAATCATACGGTGCAAGAGGGCTTTACCCAGCGTTGTTATAGTCAATTGATGGAGCCTTCTTTCATTCAGCAGACTTTCCATCCAAATGATGTGCAGAAAAATGCATTAGAAAATGCTGAAATCGTTACTTTAAGCCAAGAACATCTTGAAACGCTGAAAACTGATCCAAATGCGTTCAAAGTGTCGCCAAGCATTCATCAATCGGTTTTGGTACCTCTAATTTTCCGCAATATTAAGCACGGATTTTTGCTGTATTCGGTAGAGCAAAAACAAGAACAACAACCGCTTGATATTGATTTACTGCAACAAATTTCAGCTCGTGTTGCATTGGCGATGCATAGTCTAATTAAGCATAAAGAAGAAAAGAAAAATCAGCCAATTTCTGAATTTATTCAGATCGAAGAGACTTATCAGCAATACCAGATTTTTGACGACATTATAAGTCAAAGCGAAACCATGAACCAAGTTTTGGATCAGGTGGCGATGGTAGCGGACTGCGATAGTACCGTACTTATTCTTGGTGAAACTGGAACCGGTAAAGAGCTGATTGCGCGTGCTATTCATAAAATGAGTAGCCGTAGTCATAACCGTATGGTGAAAATGAACTGTGCGGCGGTTCCGACTGGTCTGTTTGAAAGTGAATTATTTGGTCACGAACGTGGCGCATTTACCGGAGCGGTGAGTCAACGTGTTGGTCGTTTTGAACAAGCAGATCAAAGCACATTATTTTTAGATGAAATTGGTGATATGCCAATTGAATTGCAGCCAAAGCTATTACGCGTATTGCAAGAAAGTGAAATTGAACGTGTCGGTAAAAACCAATTAATCTCGGTTGATGTGCGCATCGTGGTGGCAACTAACGCAAACTTGCTGGAAATGATCAAAGAAAAATCATTCCGTAGTGATCTGTACTATCGTTTAAATATCTTCCCGATTGAGATCCCACCATTGCGTGATCGCCATGAAGATATTCCGCTGTTGATTAAGCACTTTACTCGGATCTTGTCGAAGAAAATGGGTAAAGCGATCACCAAAATTGCTTATAAAGACATGGCGGCATTATCGACTTTTGATTGGCCGGGTAATGTGCGTCAGTTGCGTAACTTTATTGAGCGTTGTGTGATTTTAACTCGTGGTGATGTGCTGTCGGTTCCTTTGCAAGATCTTGTTAAAATCGGTTTGAAACTTGATTCAACGTCGACCACAAAAGAGGTTACGGCTTCTGCAAATCCAGCCGTGAAACCGAACAGCAAAGACATCACTCGTGAAATGATCCTTGAAAGCCTAAGAGCTTGTAACGGCATTGTGGCAGGGGAACGTGGTGCTGCAAAACGTTTAGGTATGAAGCGCACAACTTTACTATCTCGTATGCAAAAGATGGGTATCACCACTTCTGATTATCTTTCTGAAGATTGATCCCTTAAGTGATTTTTAAACCAGAATATTAAATCTGGTAAGTGTTCTGAAACAAAGAGTAAAACTAATGGCATTTGAAGAGTTACACGAAACCGTGGTATTTCCAGATACCGCCAGTTGTGATGTTGTACGTTACCGTTCAAGCCAAGAAGCGGCTCAAATTGAAGGTTGCGTGATCCAAGAAACACCAGTGGCAGTGGAATTCAATGGTATCGCTTATACCGTGATGATGTGTACGCCGACTAATCTTGAAGAGTTTGCCGTTGGTTTTGCTTACACCAGTCGTATTATTCAGCAGTTTAACGACATTCACGATATCGACATTACTCATAGTGAGCATGGCATTACTGTTCATATTGAAGTGGCAAATCGTTGTTTGCAGAATCTAAAAAATAAACAACGCAGCCTAGCGGGTGTAACGGGTTGTGGGATTTGTGGAGAAGAAAAACTCGACAGCGTTTGCCAATTAGTGCCGAAACTGCCTTTTGCAACTCAGTTAGATATTAATGCCTTATCGGCTGCATTATCAGACTTAAAAGCGCAACAAACCTTAAATCATCAAACCGGTGCTTCTCATGCCGCAGCGTACTTCGATGAAGAGGGTAATGTAAAAGCGATCTTTGAAGATGTCGGTCGTCATATCGCATTAGATAAATTAGTGGGCTATATCGTTCGTAATCATTGTTCTGGCGGTGCTGTGTTTGTGACCAGCCGTGCTAGTTATGAAATGGTGCAAAAAGTGGCATTAGCCGGTATCGAATACTTATTTGCCATGTCAGCTCCAACACAAATGGCAATTAACTTAGCCAAAACTAGTCAACTTACACTAGGTGGCTTCTGCCGAGAAGGACGGGCAGAAATCTATTCCATGCCGGAAAGAATGACAGGTCAATTAATGTAATATGAATGTGGTGCGCAGATTTATTACTGTAACTGGTATTGTGCAAGGGGTCGGTTTTCGTCCCTTTGTGTATCAGACTGCGACACAATTAGGTTTAGTGGGTTGGGTTTGCAATAGCACTGGTGGTGTGAAAATTGAGTTACAAGGTCACGCCGAGCACATTCAAGAATTCATTTCGTTGTTAGAAACCAATCCGCCACCACTGGCACGTATTGATCATATTGAAATTGTCGAGCAAGACATAGACAACACTTTCATTCAATTTGAGATCATCGAAAGCCACGAACAGGGCGACATTCATATTGATGTATCTCCAGACAAAACCACTTGTGCGGCTTGTCGTGATGATATTCTGAATCCCCAATCTCGTTTTTATCAATATCCTTTTACTAACTGCACCCATTGCGGCCCTCGCTACACCATTATCAAACAACTGCCTTACGATCGCCCATACACCAGCATGAGTGATTTTGCTTTCTGTCCAACTTGCGAGCAAGAATACCGAGATCCTATGAATCGTCGTTATCACGCTCAGCCGATCAGTTGCCCTGAATGTGGTCCACAATTAAGTTATTTTTCTGATCCTCAAAATTTAGTTGCAGAAAAAAATGAAGCCTTAACACAGGCCGTACAGTCAATTCAAAGTGGCGGAGTAGTGGCGATAAAAGGCTTAGGTGGCTTTCATTTAGTTTGTGATGCTTCCAGCCATGATGCAGTAGAAAAACTGCGTCAGTTGAAACAACGACAGCGTAAACCATTTGCAGTTATGGTGGCTGATGAATCGATAGCTCGCCGATGTGTAATTGGTGATAAAGCTGAATGGCAAACTTTAACCTGTGCCGAAGCGCCTATTGTGTTAATGAAGCTTAATCAGGAAGATAATCACCGCTCCTTGATTGCTGAAAATGTTGCTCATACAAATCCCTATCTTGGCTTAATGCTGCCTTATACGCCGTTGCACATTTTATTGTTTGATGAATTGAAAAAAGCCAACGCTACCCAATCGCTTGTCATGACCAGTGCCAATCGTTCAGGCATTCCTCTTGCTACTGATATTCAAGATGTTTGGCTTCAATTTTCCGATCCATTGTTTGCGCCTTATTTGGATGGTGTACTCGATCATAATCGTCCTATTGTGCAAGCGTGCGACGATAGTTTAGTGCAAGTCGTGAATGGTCAATTGCGTATTTTGAGACTGGCACGAGGTTATGCGCCGATGAGTTTTGCATTAGACCAAACTACATCGCCAAACATTGCCGTTGGTGCGCAACAAAAATCCGTTTTCGCTATGGCCGATCAACAGCATTGGATGCTATCGCCTTATATCGGTGAATTAGATGATCTTGATACCCAAGCGAGATTCGACCAAACCGTGCAATGGTTCCAGCAGTTATACCATTGCGATGATCCAGCTTTAATTGGTGATAAACATCCGCAATATTTCTCAACCGAGTGGATGAAAGAGAAAAGTCAAAACATTCAGCAAATTCAGCACCATTATGCGCATATTCTATCTGTGATGGCAGAGCATAAACTGACGAAGAAAGTGCTTGGTATTGCCTTAGATGGAACGGGTTTTGGTGATGATGAAACTATTTGGGGCGGGGAAGTAATACTAGCTGACGTGCATGCTTATCAACGCATTGGGCATGTTCGACCATTCCGATTAATTGGCCGTCATAAAGCGATTCAAGAACCGGCTCGAATTTTGTATGCCTTATTACTTGAGGCATATTCTCCTGATGAAATTCAAGCAATGCAGCTTAAAGCATTCGAGAAATGGTCATCGTTCCAGTTTGAGAACCTTTACCAACTTTGGCAAAGCGAAACTCATTCACCACAATGTACTTCAACAGGGCGTTTATTTGATGCTTGGGCGGTATTACTCGGCTTATTGACCCATCTTGATTATGAAGGCGAAAGTGGCTTATTAATTGAAGCAGGTGCCTACCAAGTTCAAAGTGCTCAAACGCAAGCGGTTGAATTGGATTTTGCTTGGCAATTGAATGGTGGTGTCGGGCAGTTAGATTGGATGCCAATGCTTAAGCAAACCATACAACTTGTAGCTCAGGTTGAATCGTCAGAAAAGCAAGCCGTAAAAGTCCAAGCGTCACAATATGAACTTTTGGCTATGAAAAATCAGTTATGTCATGGTTTTTGTTTTGCCTGGGCGAAAGCTATTTTCAGTATTTGCCAAGCTTTCCCTGACTACGATGTCGCACTTTCTGGTGGTGTTTTTCAAAATAGAGTCTTGGTTGAAGCGATAAATCAGTTAGAATTGGGCTTGCTTGCAGAAAAGTCGTCAAAAGTGTCAGATCGACATTTATACTTTAACCAAAAAATTCCTACTAATGACGCAGGTATTGCGGCAGGTCAGATTTGGTATGCAATTCATCAAGTATGATGCGTGCACTTTCATAGTGTCGAACACTTGAGTTTAAACGTTTTACTTCAATTATCGTTCGATTTGAAGTTCAGATTTCCAGTTTTGAGGTTGTTATGTGTTTATGTATTCCATCTAGCGTCGTAAGTTTTGATGCTGAAGCAATGTGCGCAGTTGTTGAGACGTTAGGCGTGACGCGTGAAGTCAGCACTCATTTGATCACGGATCCGATTGAAATTGGCGATCATTTATTGATTCACGTTGGTTTTGCCATCAGCAAGATCGATCACAAAGAAGCGATGGAAAGCATTGAAACATACAAGACATTGATTGCTGAAATGGAGAAAGAAGACGTCAACATGTTGCTGTCTTAATTCCGTTTATCTCTTTTAGCTTGTAAAAAGTCTTGTAAAAACTGTTGTTTAAATAGAAGAAAGCCTTATGTCTGAATCATCAGTGAAACCATCTGCCACCGAGCTCTATCAATCATTTCGTGAGCCAGAATTAGTCAAAGCTTTGGCGGAAAAAATTGCCGTAAAAGCACAAGATTTGGCGGAACCGCTATACATCATGGAAGTCTGTGGTGGCCATACCCATACCATTATGAAGTATGGTTTAAAGCAGCTGTTACCTGATTCACTGCATTTTGTGCATGGCCCGGGTTGTCCGGTTTGTATCATGCCAAAAGAACGTATCGATCATGCGATTGCTTTAGCGCAAACGCCGAACGTGATCTTGGTGACATTAGGTGACATGATTCGAGTGCCAGGTTCAAAAATGTCACTGGCGCAATGTCGTTCTCAAGGCGGTAATATCGAGCCAATTTACGATCCTATGGATGCCTTGAAAATTGCGGCAGAAAACCCAGACAAACAAGTGGTGTATTTTGCTATTGGTTTTGAAACTACAACGCCAATGACAGCGGTTCTGGTTCAACAAGCGAAAGCACGCAAGCTAACTAATCTTTATTTCCATATCAACCATGTTCTTGTTCCGCCAGCAATGCATACCGTCTTGGCTGATGAACAAACACCAGTAAATGCCTTTATTGGTCCATCTCATGTAAGTGTAATTACTGGTGCTAAAATTTATCAATCTGTGGTCGATAAATATCAAGTGCCGATCGTGGTTGCGGGTTTTGAACCTGTTGATGTTTTAGCTTCAGTTCTACAATTAGTGGAATTGGCGGTAGATAAGCAAGCTGAACTAGCAGTGCAATATACACGTGCTGTGAGTTACGAAGGTAATATCGCTGCTCAAGCGTTGACGGATATGGTGTTCGAAACTCGTTCTGAATTTAATTGGCGAGGCTTAGGGCATATTGCTGAATCAGCGTTGAAATTACGTAAAGAGTATGCAGAAATGGATGCCGAACTGGTATTTGCAGATGTATTACCAACGGCTGAAATTGCCGACCATAAAGCTTGTCGTTGTGGTGATATTTTGCGTGGTTTGGCGACTCCTCCTGATTGCAAAGTGTTTGGTCGCGCATGTAAGCCAGAACGTCCAATGGGCAGTTGCATGGTGAGCTCAGAAGGCGCATGTAACGCATATTACCGTTATGCTTCTATCATCTAATGCTATGGCTCCATTATCTAATTTGAAATAAGTGATCCAACAATGAAAATGCCTGAATATGTACAGCTAAGCCACGGTGGTGGTGGCCTTGAAATGAATCAATTCATTCATCGCTTATTTTTCGACAAGTTCAACAACGAAATTCTGTCTCGTGATGAAGATGCTGCTTCCTTGGATTTGGTCGCACCCATGGCAATGACCACCGATAGCTTCACTGTTTCGCCACTATTTTTCCAAGGTGGCAATATCGGTTCTCTGGCTGTTGCTGGTACATGTAACGATTTGGCTATGGTTGGCGCACAACCGAAATATTTAACCTGTAGCTTTATCATTGAAGAAGGTATGGCGATTTCTGAGCTAGTGACCATTGTCGAAACCATGGCAAATGAAATGGCACGTATTGATGTAAAAGTTGTGTGTGGTGACACCAAGGTTGTACCAAAAGGCAAAGCCGATAAAGTCTTCATCAACACCACAGGCATCGGAGAAATCAAACAATCAGACATTTCATCTCGTAATATTCAAGATGGCGATGTGTTGCTTGTTTCTCGTGATGTAGGTGCGCACGGGGCTTGTATCCTAGCTGACCGTGAAGCATTACGTTTAGAGCATGCTATTGAATCTGACTGCGATCTTTTATGGCCAGCAGTTGAAGCCTTGTTGGCTGAAAATATTGAAATTCATGCGATGCGAGATGCAACGCGCGGTGGATTATCGGCGGTATTGAACGAATGGTGTCAGTCATCACAAGTACAAATGCAACTTAATGAATCGGATATTCCGGTGAGCCAATCGGTTCAAGGTGTGTGTGAGCTATTTGGTTTTGAGCCACTTGACTTAGCGAATGAAGGCACATTTGTATTAGCGGTTGCGCCAGAAAGTGCAGAAAAAGCATTAGAAGTACTGAAAGGTTTTCAACCAATGGCAAGCATGATTGGTACGGTTTCTAAAGCAACTCCGAATAAGCCAATTTTAACTAGCCCTTGGGGAAGTCGCCGTTACTTGGATTTTCCTGTCGGTGAATTGCTTCCTAGAATTTGTTAAAACTCCGTTAGTTAGATATTGACTCAAATTCTGCATTGTTCTGTGAAATAGTTAATGCAGAGAAAAGATAAAATTACATGGATGTGATTTTCGAAGCGCCTAGGATAGGACTGCGACTTTTCGGCGCATTAATATGAACAGAATGAACCTCTATGCACGAATTATCTATTAGCTTGAAAACCATCGACATGGTGGTTGAGCAAGCCGAAAAACACAAGGTTAACAAAGTGACTGGCATTACGTTAAGTGTCGGTGCTTTGTCTTGTATTGAACATGAATCGCTTCGAACAGGACTCGAATTTGCCTCAAGAGAAACTATCGCAGAAGGGGCAGCGATCACTATTGAAACCGTTCCCGCTACCGCCTGGTGTGCCGAGTGTGGAAAAAGCGTGTCGATTGCCATGCACCAAGATGCTTGCCCAATTTGTAATGGGTATCAATTATTGGTGGAAACTGGCGAAGAATTAAAAGTTAAACATATTGAGGTAGCGTAAATGTGTAATGTATGCGGTTGCGGCGACGCAAGAATCGAAGGTCATGATCATAGCCATTCACATGATCACCACCATTCGCACGAGCATGGTCATCATGCTCACGAGCATTCTCACGATCATAACCATTCACATGACCATAATCACGCACATGAGCACGGTCATTCACATGCTCACCACGAGAATAAACAATCTGATGCACCTACGGTGATCCATCACCATTATCACCATCAAGGCGATGTGCATCATCATGTTCATTACACTGTTATCAGTGGTGAACAAGCTAATGGCGAGCAAGCGCATTCTCATGCACACGGCCATAAGCACGAACATAAACATGAGCACGGCCATTCTCATGGTCACCATCACGACTATAGCCACGATCATGGGCATTCTCACCACCATCACGAGCACGATCATCAACCAGAAGTGTTAGAAAATGGTGATTTGCATTATGGCAAAGGTGAAGCAGAAGTGCATGTTGCTGGTGTGCCACAACGTCAATTGATTCAATTAGAGCAAGATATCCTTGGTCAAAACAATCATGTTGCTGAACATAACCGTGAGCACTTTATTGAAAATCAACATCTTGTACTAAACCTTGTTTCTAGCCCTGGTTCTGGCAAAACAACTTTCTTAACTAAAACGCTGACCATGATTAAAGATCGTGTGAATTGTGCGGTGATTGAAGGTGACCAACAAACCAGTAATGATGCTGATCGTATTCGTGCAACGCAAGTGCCTGCGATTCAAGTAAACACAGGTAAAGGCTGTCATCTAGATGCAGATATGATCCACAAGGCATACCACGATTTGGAACTAGCAAAATCTGGCGTGCTGTTTATTGAAAACGTGGGCAACCTAGTGTGTCCTGCGAGTTTCGATTTGGGTGAAAAATGTAAAGTGGCGATTTTGTCGACCACAGAAGGGGAAGATAAACCTCTAAAATACCCAAATATGTTTGCGGCTTCAGAATTGATGATCGTAAACAAAATTGACTTACTTCCTTACGTGAACTTCGATGTGGACGCTTGCATTGCCAACGCCCGCAAAGTAAACCCCAACATCCAAGTATTAAAAGTTTCAGCCACAACAGGTGAAGGTTTTGAAGCTTGGTTAAGCTGGCTTGAGCAGAACTTAAAAGCTCTGTAATGCATTTTGACTTGGCGTGGTAATTTGATTATCACGCCATTTTTGTACCCAAAGTAACTTGAGCAATAAAAGTAAATTGAGCAATAGTTGCATAAGGGTATTTTTCTTTGGTAAGGAATGAGTATATGAAACGCTCACAAAAACAACTTTCAACATTAGCTATCTTGATTGGTATGTCTTTCCCAACTTGGGCAACCACTTTTAATCAACTTTTAGATATGCCAAGTGATAGCACTCAAGTTGTCGATTGTCGTCCAAGTAACGTTTATAACGGTTGGGCTGATGAAGCCAATAACGCAAAAGGCGGACACTACCCGAATGCCAGCAACATCGAACCATCTTGGTTACAAGACATGAAGCAAGAGCAACAAGATGTTTTGTTTGCGGTGAATCAACTTGATAAACAACAACCAACCTATGTTTACTGTGATAAAGCGCAGCAAGATAAAATGGTTAAATTGCTTAAAAAAGCGGGCTTCGCAAAAGTAGAAGGCTTGAGTCAAACCATTAATCATTACGAAGGTAAGCTTGATTCTCTAGCAAACTATCAAGATCTTGTACCTGTTTCTTGGGTGAAAGATCTGCTTGATAAGAAAACCGTTCAAAACCCACCAAAAGGTGATGTGAAAATCGTTGAAGTCGCTTGGGGCCCAGCGGTTAAATACTTGGTTTCTCACATCCCAAGTGCTTTATACCTAAATACCAACGATCTTGAATCAGAGCCGCTATGGAACAAGGTAAGTGATGAAATTCTAACTAAGACGATTTCTGATCTTGGTATCACCAAAGACTCAACGGTTGTGCTTTACGGTCGTGATCAACTTGCAGCATCTCGTGCGGCTAACTTGTTAATGTACGCAGGTGTGGAAGATGTGCGTCTAGTCAATGGTGGCTGGCAAGCATGGGAAGCAGCTGACTACCCAACTGAGGCACTAAAAAATACCGCTGAGCCAGTTGAGTTTGGTGCAAAAATTCCAGTTCACCCTGAATACATCACCAGCATGGATAAAGCGCGTAAAATCTTAGCTGATCAAGAAAACAGCTCGCTTGTAAGTGTACGTACTTGGGCGGAATACATTGGTGAAACCAGTGGTTATGACTACATCAAACCAAAAGGTCGTATCACCGGTTCTAAATGGGGACATGCAGGTTCAGATTCTTACCACTTAGAAGATTACCTAAACCCTGATAACACAATGGCTAGTGAGAAGATCATCTCTCATTTCCTAAACGAGTGGAATATCAATGGCGATCAAGACGTTGCTTTCTATTGTGGTACAGGCTGGCGTGCGTCTGAAGCATTCTTCTACACGCATGTGATGGGTTGGAAAAATGTCAGCGTATTCGACGGCGGCTGGTACGAATGGAGCATGGATCCTAAGAACCCAGTTGAAACCGGTGATAATGTGAAGAAGCCAACGAAGGGTTAATTTTATCCTTTTGACGAATTATTTTCGCTAAAGTACAGATAAACAAAAACCGCAGTTTTCGCTGCGGTTTTTTGTTGAGTCAGTTTGTTGAAGCTATACTAAATCCAATATTTACCTGCGCAATTTTAGCTTCAGGTGATAGCCTTCGGCGACCTACTTTTTTCAACAGCCAAAAAATGTATGGTCCGCCTCTTAATTGCAACTACAATTAACTAATGACGGAGTTGGTTTGCGCTAATGTATTCGGAGTCACGTTTGGTGAGCCCATGGCTTACCAGCTCCACGATGATATC
>JBKEDP010000045.1:0-105181 GCA_047975485.1 Vibrio sp.
ATACTATGCCCGCACACGTGTAACTCTTAGCGCTATCTTAGCAATTTTTTGCATTTAATGTCGTACAAACATAAAATAATAATATGTTGGAGGGGGACGGATTCGAACCATCTAAGGCGGAGCCGGCAGATTTACAGTCTGCTCCCTTTGGCCACTCGGTAACCCCTCCAAATTTTGTTTTGCATTCCAATCCAGACTAAAAAGAAAGGAATGGTGCCGTCTACCGGACTCGAACTGGTGACCTACTGATTACAAGTCAGTTGCTCTACCTACTGAGCTAAGTCGGCGCAAGTGGTGCGAATTCTATTGAATGATTGAAATTCTTGCAAGCCTAAATTTAAAAAAACCACAATTTTAATCCATCAAAAGCGAAATCGAGTAGAAATAGAGCAGTTTTTTAACCGTTTAGTATCAAAGTTTCATCCCTACTGTTTGAAATCCCCCTTGCTTGGTGTATCTTCGCTCATCCTTTTTGGTAATTTTTGAGTCTTTTTATGAGCCCATATCTTTCCTACAACCGCAGTGAATGGTCTGAATTACGTAATTCTGTGCCAATGACGCTCACACCAGAAGACTTAAAAGAACTTCAAGGGATCAATGAAAATCTATCAATGGAAGAAGTAACGAAAATCTATCTTCCCCTTGCTCGTCTTCTGAATTTATACGTAGAAGCACGCCAAGGTCGTAATCAGGTTCTGCATCAATTCTTTAATAAAGAAGAAAAGTCGCCACCTTTTATTATTGGTATTGCGGGTAGTGTTGCCGTGGGTAAAAGCACCACAGCTCGCTTATTAACTGCGTTACTGTCTCGTTGGGAAAACCATCCTAAAGTGGAACTGATCACCACTGACGGCTTTTTGTTTCCGAATAAGGTCTTACTTGAAAATGAGTTAATGACTAAAAAGGGTTTCCCAGAATCTTACGATACCAAAGCGTTAGTCGATTTTTTAAGTGATGTGAAAACCTGTAAGCGCAATATTCAAGTGCCAGTTTACTCGCATATTACTTATGACATTACCGATGAAGTGAAAGTGGTCGATCAACCAGATGTGCTAATTATTGAAGGTTTGAATGTGCTGCAAAGCGGTAATGATTACCCAACCAATCCGTTTAAAGTCTTTATTTCTGACTTCTTGGATTTCTCGATTTATGTCGATGCCGATACGCAACTGATTGAAGATTGGTATGTGTCTCGCTTTATGAAATTACGCAAAGGCGCATTTACTAAGCCCGGATCTTACTTCAGCCATTACACCCAACTAACGACGGAAGAATCCATTACTAAAGCAAAGAGCATTTGGCGTTCGATTAACGGTATCAACCTTGAACACAATATTCTTCCCACTCGTGACCGTGCCCAACTGATTTTACGCAAAGGTGACGATCACAAAGTTGAAGAAGTGAAACTCAGAAAGTAATTCATTCCTAGCCGATTAAATTCAAACTTAGTCGGCTTTTTCTATTCTGCTTTTCTTAGAGAAATTTCTCCACCGATATAGGTTTCAATGCCTTTATCCGTTTCGATCAAAACACCGCCCTGATCATTAATACCTTTGCCGATACCATGAACTTCTCGATTTCCCATAATGAGTTTGATTGGCTTATTTTTGAAGTTATCTAACGCATTCCAACGCTCGACATAACGTTCCATACCTTGAACTTCATATTGCTCTAAGACTTCTTTCCAACAACGGATCAAAGCAATCACAATATCATTTCGGTTTGGTGTTTTGCCTTTGAAGACTTGGTCTAAACTTGCCCAAGGTTGGTCGATATTGGAATCTTCTTTCATGTGGATGTTTAATCCCATGCCAATCACAATATGCGCTTCACCGCCAGTTTGAGCAGACATCTCCACCAATACTCCAGCCAGTTTTCTATCTTCAAAGTAGATATCATTCGGCCATTTAAGTTTAATGCCTGATGCACCAAGCGATTCCAATGCATCCACAATTGCCACACCAATAGCTAAACTTAATCCCATTGCAGCGGCAACGCCTGATTCCAACTTCCAATACATTGAGAAATACAGATTCGAACCATAAGGAGAAAGCCAATTTCGGCCACGTCGACCTCGACCACTTTCTTGATATTCCGCCACGCATACACTGCCACTTTCAAGCTCAGTAATATTGTCGAGCAGATATTGATTGGTTGAACCGATAACAGGAATTAACTCAACTGGCACAGTTGAAGCTTGTTGGATTACTTGGTGGTTAAGCAAATCCATAGGCGCAGAAAGTTGATAGCCCTTGCCCTGCACCTTATAGATATCCAAACCCCACTCTTGCAAGCCTTTAATTTGTTTACTGATTGCCGCTCGGGATATGCCAAACAATTCGCCAAGTTCTTCACCAGAGTGAAAGTGACCATCTGCTAATTGCTCAATGATCTTCTGTTTTACTGGGTTCTGTTTTGGCACATTATTTGGCATAAAAATCTTCATCCTGTGAAATGTTAATTCGGTTTAGTCGCGTGCTGCAAAAATGGTTTCTAAACGGGTTTCTTGTTGAGAATCGAAAAAACGCACCTCGTGTTCAAGCTCAACGCCATATTTATCCAAAACCGTTTGTTTGATAAACCAAGCGAGATCTAATACGTCTTGTGAGCGAGCATCATCGACATTCACAATCACCAAAGCTTGTTGAGGATGAACTTGTGCACCGCCGATTTGGTGCCCTTTTAAACCACTGCGATCAATCAACCAACCTGCCGCAATCTTTACGCCATCATCCGTTTCATAACCTGATAAATCGGCATATAACTCTTTCAGTTCGGCAAAATGTTCATGGCTGATGATCGGATTTTTGAAGAAACTTCCCGCATTACCAGTTACTGCAGGGTTCGGTAATTTTAATCGACGAATATCGCAAATTTTTTCAAACACAGCTTTTGGGGTTGTCAGTAAATCTTTTTCAGCTTGAAGCGGCCCATAACTAAGATTCGGCTGCCATTGTTTCGGTAATTTAAAGCCAACTGCAGTAATCATCACACGCCCCAATAATTCATGTTTAAAAATCGAATCACGGTAAGCGAACTGGCATTCTTCCGCTTGCAAACGCACCACTTTAAAATTGGTCAAATCCAAATATTCGACATAATCACAAATATCTTTTAGCTCAACGCCATACGCACCAATATTTTGGATTGGTGCACTGCCCGCACAACCCGGAATTAATGCTAAGTTTTCAAAGCCTGCGATATTTTGCTCTAACGTCCATTCAACCAAACTCGGCCAATCTTCTCCGCCAGCCACATGCAGTAATACATGGTCGTCTTGCGCTAAAACGGTTTTACCTTGCAGTTGGTTAATGATGACAACACCGTGAAAATGCTCCGTAAACAATACGTTACTGCCTTTCCCTAAAATCAGTTTTGGCAATTCTGCCCACTCTTCATTACGATAAACCGCAATAATTTCATCGATGCTTTTTGCTTCAACTAAGAAGTCACAAGGCACGTCGATACCGAAAGTGTGAAAAGGTTTAAGGTTTACATTCGCGTTTACGTTAATATTGTTTGTCATATTTGGATTACCTAAAATCGAGTTCAGGTATTCTACCCTATACTTTTAATAAACACATTTCCCGTATGACCAAAGTTAATTTTCAATATCTTGACGTAATTAAGCACCCGTTAATCAAGCCGATTTACAAAGCGCATTATCCTTCCGCCAAACCCAAAAAGAATGAAGATGTCATCGTTGGCTATTGCGAAAACAAGTTGGTTTCCGTGGTACGGTTTCGTCCAATTGAACAATATTCGTTACTCACTGGTATGTTGGTGATCCCTGATTTTCGAGGCCAAGGTGTGGGTTCAAAGCTATTACAGTTTTGCCAATCGGAGTGGATTTCTTCACACACTTTCTGTTTCGCTTATCAACATTTAGAAAATTTGTATCAAAGTGTAGGTTTTCACACGATAGATAAAGAAGAATTGCCGCCTTGCCTGCTAAAATTATTTGAACGCTACACGGCAAACGGTAAAAAACTGCTGCCCATGCACTACAAATCTTGATAGATCGCATAACTAATTGAAGTGATGCAGGAATAATGAAAAGTTATTTGTTAGAATGTCGCCTTTCGGCATTAGTAATACCAATCACACCAATTTGTGTCATTAGTATAAGTATGTAAGGTTTAGAAAATTATGTTAGCTAGTAAGAATTTACTCGAACAGCTACCAAGTATAGCCCAAGACCCAAATGCATTTGATGTACTCTTTTCTGCACGTCAGTTTAGAGAAAGACTAGTGTCTGAAATCAAACAGGCAACACAACGCATTTATATTGTCGCATTGTATTTAGAAGATGATGAAGCTGGCCGTGAAATTCTCACCGAGCTTTATGAAGCTAAGCAACGTAACCCAGAGTTAGACGTAACGGTTTGTGTCGATTGGCACCGTGCGCAGCGTGGTTTAATTGGTGCAAAAGAAAGCGAAGGAAATGCGGCTTTATACAAAGAATTTGCCCAAAAATACGAACATTCGATCTCCATTTTAGGCGTGCCAGTTCGTGGCAAAGAAGTGTTCGGCGTATTGCACCTTAAAGGCTTTATTATTGATGATACCGTGATTTACAGCGGTGCTAGCCTGAACAATGTGTATCTACACAACAAGGATAAATACCGTTTCGACCGCTACCATGTAATGAAAAACCCTGTGCTGGCAAATAGCATGGTGAATTTCATTCAGAAAAACATCAGCAATAACGAAGCGGTAAACTGTTTATCACAAGCAGACAAGCCAACCACTAAATCACTAAAACCGGCGATCAAACAATTCCGTGCGCAACTGGCTCAATCGTCTTATGAGTTTGTGTCACAGCGTCCAACGGAAGAACAAGTTGGTGTTACACCATTAGTGGGTGTGGGTAAGCGTCGTAATAAGCTGAACTTGCACATCAATAATTTGATCGCTTGTGCAGAAAAAGAAATTGTTATTTTAACGCCCTATTTCAACTTCCCAAAAAGCATCTCAAAAGAGATCAAACGTGCGTTAAAACGTGGTGTGAAAGTTAAAATTATCGTCGGTGATAAAACCGCTAACGATTTCTACATTCCGCCAGAAGAAGATTTTAAAACCATCGCTGGCTTGCCTTATTTGTACGAAATGAACTTAAAACATTTTGCTCGTATTAATGAAGCGAACATTGCTAGCCGCCAACTTTCTATTCACTTATGGAAGCACGACAAAAACAGCTTCCACCTAAAGGGTATGTGGATTGATAAGAAATACATGCTGTTAACGGGTAATAACTTAAACCCACGAGCATGGAAGTTGGATTTAGAAAATGGTTTGCTGATCACGGATAACCACAAGCATCTCACCGAGAAGTTTGAGCAAGAGTTAACGTCAATTCTTGAACACACGCATCCAATTGGTACTTATAAGCAACTTGATGCAATTGATACTTACCCAGAAGATGTGCAGAAGCTGATCCGCAAAATCAAACGAGTTAAAGTGGATAGAATTCTCAAGCAGATTCTGTAGAAATGGTTTTAGGAATAATCAAAAGCAGGTGGTCAACTACCTGCTTTTTTTGTATTCAATGTATTCAATTTTTAAGCTTCAGCTTTAGGAGGTGTGAATTCTATGAAAGTTCGATTCTTCCATTGAGTCACAAAAATCACCGCCAAACCTAGGCCACGCATTCCCATAAAGCTCAACATTGCCAACCACAAAGCATGATTTCCCCACGAGGCAAAGCTGAAATACAAAGCAAAGAATGACAACATCGCCACCACCATGCTGTTTCTCATATCTTTACCCTTGGTTGCTCCCACAAAAATGCCATCGAGCAAAAAACACCACATCGACACCAAAGGCATGATGATAAGCCAAGGCAAATAAATATCCGCTTGAGATTGAACGTTAGGAATGTCCGTAATCATACGAATTAGATTGTGACCAAATAAGAAGAACAACACCGTTAGCAACAAACTGCACGCCAAGCCCCAGAATGATGTGCCAATCAAAGATTCCAATAATTGGCCACGACTTTTAGCACCAACCGCTTTACCTACCATGGCTTCCATCGCATAGGCAAAACCATCCATGCCGTAAGACACCATCATCAAAAAGCTCATCAATACCGCATTGGCAGCAACGACATTATCGCCTAATGCAGCCCCCTGAAAGGTCATAAAGCTGAATACAGCTTGTAAGCACAAAGAGCGTAGAAAGATATCGCCATTTAAACGCAACATTTTGCCTATCCCTTGGGTCGCATTCGGTAGCAATAACAAAGCATTCGGTAAATGTTGTTTCAACCAAGTTCGCCACACAAAAAACAAGCCCAGTGTTAAGCAAGAATAGTCTGCCAATACGGAAGCCCAAGCTGCACCCGCCACTTTCCAATCGAACACCAATACAAACAATACATCTAAAATGATATTCACTATGTTTGTAGTAATAACTAACACCATTGGCGCTTTCGAGTTTTGCGTGCCCAGTAGCCAGCCAAAAATCACAAAGTTAGCCAATGCTGCTGGCGCACTCCAAACACGAATCGAGAAATACTGCATGCCATAATGTTTCACTTCTTCACTGGCATTGCTGAGAGAAAAAATGAGATGCGCCAATGGAGAGTGGAAAACCAGAAATAACAAAGCTAGCGACCAAGCAACCAGCATACCTTGCAGCCAAGTCATCGCCAGTTTATGTGCGTTTTCTTCCCCTTGCGCTTGAGCGGTAAGCCCCGTGGTTGCCATACGCAAAAAGCCAAGCAGCCAAAAAGTCACACTAATCATGGTGCTACCAAGCGCAACACCTCCTAAATACCACGCATAATCCAAGTGACCAATAACCGCAGCATCAACCAAACCTAAAAGTGGGACGGTAATATTTGAGAGCACCATAGGAATGGCAAGCACCAACACTTGTTTATGCAGGTGACGTTGAGAAAGAATATGTCGCAGCTGATTGATCACGGGAAACCTCACTTGAATGAAGCGATAGTTTACCCTGCTTTACGGTTGGCTGAAAAATAATCTCGTTTTAAGGAATAACTCTGCTACCAAGTCAGCTGAATTAATGTCGGTGTCAGCCTATTTTTCACCAAAGGTAATTTAGCGATCCACTTTTGCCACGCACGCCAGCGATTACAATCATGTTCAATTGGAGAACGAACTTTGATCGAGTAAGCCCAAGGCAACCAAGAAAGCAGACTTGCCGCAGGATCTTTCAGCCCATGCGCATAAGCTGAACTACCCATTTTTTGTCCCCAATAGGATTGAGTTTTATCCCCCGCCAATACCAAACAAGATTGAGCATGAGAAAAATAGCGCGCCAATTTTTGCACGAAATTCGCCACTTGATTACGTTGCTGATTCAATAAAGCTTGCTCACACACAATCAAAACCGGTGCGTTTTCTGGAATGTTCAATAACTCTAGCCACTTCATGTCAGCGACAGATCCACATACCATTTTGTAGCGTTCACTCTTATGGAACAGCTTTTGTCGCCAAAGCAGAGTTTCATCGACATCGACTTCAATCCAATGACATAAGCCGTTATCAATCCGATAAAAACGAGTATCTAAACCTGCGCCAACATTGACGATCCAACCATTAGGATAATGAGATAAAAATTGTGAGACTTCTTGATCGCACAACTGAGTCAAGGTCGCATGTAACAATTGCTTTTGATCGATATCGCCAGCTAAGCATTCCGCAGATAAGTGGCATTGCTGACAAGCTTTTGCTGCAATAGGATCATACACCAAGCCATTATCAATCAAGCTTTCTCGACTTCTTAGCCAAAGCGGTTGTAATAACTCGGAAGGAACCAGATGGATATCATTAAGATCGTTCTGTTGAACATGTAAATGACTTGATTGGGAATGACTCGCTTGGGAATAAGCAGATTTAGGGCGAGCATGAGGTTTATTAGAGTGAGAAGAAGCGTTCATTATTGGATCCCCTATCTGGAATACAATTAATGATAATAATTCTCATTTTACTTTCAAGCAAAATTTAAGTGATTTTAGATCTAAGATTCAATCTAAAACCACTTCATAAGAAATTTCATCGCCACATTATCAGCGATGAATTCAAAAACGGCAGGTAATTACATCCAAGTATTGTTGCGGATGATCCCAACAGCCAAGCCCTCAATAGTAAGTTCTTGCTGAGTTAAATCCACTTCAATTGGGCTGAATTCTTCGTTTTCTGCATGCAGTAATACTTTTGAACCTTTACGTTCTAAGCGTTTAACTGTCACATCTTCATCAACACGAGCAACAACAACTTGGCCATCACGCACATCTTGAGTTTTGTGAACCGCAAGCAAGTCACCATCAATAATGCCGATGTCTTTCATACTCATGCCGTGAACACGCAATAAGAAGTCCGCTTGTGGTCGGAACATTGCAGGATCGACATGGTAATGGCTTTCGACATGCTCTTGCGCCAAGATCGGCTCACCCGCAGCGACTTGTCCAATCAAAGGTAAACCTTGTTCTTCCAAGATTTCTTCTTCGGTTTGCACAATACGAATGCCACGAGATGCACCCGGAATAATTTCAATTACATTCTTACGAGCTAACGCTTTTAAATGTTCTTCAGCTGCATTGGCAGAGCGGAAACCTAACTCACGAGCAATCTCAGCACGAGTTGGTGGCATTCCAGTCATATCAATTTTTTCTTTGATCAGTTCAAAAATTTGCTGCTGTCGAGGAGTTAATGGTTTCATAATCCACCTGTCTTTTTATACAGTTGACTGTGAGTATATACAGTAAAGTTTGATAACTCCAGAGAAATGAGCTGTTTTTTGAGCAAGGGATGTCAATATCTCTGCCTCCTCACATTTCTTAACCCTTACCCCATCAAATAGCTGCTTTTTTGTACCAACAAGGCAGTGTTTTTGTGGCAAATAGCCAATAAAAGCGCAATTATCTAATAGATAGAAGCGTTTTTCTGCTATTCTTGCAGCGCATTTTTTGTGGGAATAAACTCACTGTATTATTAATTTTTGAGGCTAATACTCTAGTTATGTCTTACGAACACATCGTTTCTCGTTCACTTCTTAAATTGCCCCTATCTTTATTGGTTAAAGGAAAAACCATTCCAGCTAAGCCAATTGAAGAATTAGAAATCAATTTAGATAAGCCGATCGTTTACGCTTTGCCGTTCGATTCTGATATCGACTTAATTAGCTTACAAACCCAAACCAAAAAGTTAGGGCTGCCCGATCCATTAACACCATTAGAGATTGCAGGTAAAACACTGCCTCGCTTTGTGTTCTTGGCATCAAAAGGCAAAAAGAATCAAAACACTCAAGTTTTGCCACAACAATCGGTTGAGCAATTTACTCAACTGCTAGAGCTGCACCAAGACGATTTAGACTTGGATATTCAAGTGATTCCAACAGCGATCTTGTGGGGCAGAAAGCCAAATAAAGAAGGCCACGAAAAGCCATATTTGCAATCGGTGAGCGCATGGAAGAAAAGCCAAATGTTGGTGTCTTCTGGCCGAGATTGCATGATCCGTTTCAGCCCAGCGGTTTCATTACGTTATATGGCGGATAATCACGGTGTCGATGAAACCATCGCACACAAGTTGGCTCGCGTGGCACGCATTCACTTTTCTCGTCAAAAACTAGCGGCATCTGGTCCAAGTTTGCCTCAACGCCAAGTGTTGTTTGATCGCCTTTTAGCTTCACCAGAAATCCAACAAGCGATTGCCGATGAAGCCAAAAGCAAAAACATTTCTTATGAGAAAGCGCAAAAACAAGCGCAAGATATTCTCGATGAAATTGCAGCTGATTTCTCTTACTCGCTAATCAAAGTCGGCTCAACTTTCTTAGGTTGGTTGTGGAATAAGCTTTACCAAGGCTTGAACGTTCACAATATGTCGGCTGTGCGCAAACTGGCGCAAGATGGACACGAAATCATTTACGTTCCGTGTCATCGCAGCCACATGGATTACCTGCTGCTTTCTTATGTTTTGCATCACGAAGGCATGGTTCCACCACATATTGCTGCGGGTGTGAACTTAAACTTCTTCCCTGCTGGCCCGATTTTCCGTCGTGGCGGTGCGTTCTTTATTCGACGTACTTTCAAAGGCAACAAGCTGTATTCGACTATTTTCCGCGAATACCTTGCTGAGCTCTTTACTAAAGGCTATTCCGTTGAATTCTTTAGTGAAGGTGGCCGCTCTCGTACTGGTCGTTTGTTACAAGCAAAAACCGGTATGCTTGCCATGACAATTCAAACCATGATGCGTGGCTTAAACCGTCCTGTGACTTTAGTGCCGGTTTACATTGGTTATGAGCACGTGATGGAAGTGGCAACTTATGCCAAAGAGTTAACCGGCAAGCGTAAAGAAAAAGAAAGCGCAGGCATGGTATTAAAAACGCTGCGTAAATTGCGTAACTTCGGCCAAGGCTATGTGAACTTTGGCGAGCCGATTAACTTGAACCAATATTTGAATGAAGAAGTTCCTGGTTGGTCGAGCAAAGAAAACCAAGACGGCACTCAAAAGCCACAATGGATGAATCCTGTGGTGAACAAGCTTGCCAATAAGATGATGACCCACATTAACGATGCTGCAGCAACCAACGCATTAACCTTGTGTGCAACGGCATTACTGGCATCGAATCAACGTGCGCTTTCTCGCTCGAAACTGGAAAGACAAATTGATTGTTATCTATCTTTGCTGAAAAACGTGCCTTATACCGCCACCAGCACAGTGCCTGATTCATCTTCAAAAGAGTTGGTTGAGCATGCGGAGAAACTGGATAAGTTTATTGTTGAACCAGACAAGCAAGGCGACATCATTTCTCTTGATCGCCAGCAATCGGTATTAATGACTTACTACCGCAACAACATTATTCACTTGTTGGCGTTGCCGTCTTTAATTGCGCATATCATTGTGCAAAAAGGGCCGATTTCTCGCCAAGATCTATACCAAGCGATGTTGCTGATTTATCCATTCTTGAAAGCGGAATTGTTCCTACATTATCAAGAAGATCAGTTAGAAGAAGTGATGAATGGCTTAACGGATGAGTTGATCAAGCAATCGTTAATTGTTGAGAAAGATGGCTTGTTGTCGAGCAATCCAAACGAAGTTCAAACACTAATTTTGCTGTCTCGCACCATTGTGGAAACCTTGCAGCGTTATGCGATTGCTTTAACTCAATTAGTGGCAACGCCAAATACAGACAAGAGTACATTAGAGCAGCAAAGCCAAAACATTGCCCAACGTTTAGGTCGCTTGCATGGCATTAATGCGCCAGAGTTTTTCGATAAAGGTGTGTTTACGACCTTGTTCCAAACGCTAAGACAACAAGGTTATATTGAACCTAAGCCAGAAGAACAAAACAAGATCCAGATTTTGGTCGATTTGCTTGGTGAACTATTGTCAGCTGAGATTCATTTAACGCTCCAAGAAAGCATTATGTACCCCAAGGATTAATAGTGATTGATTGAGGCAACGACCAATTATTGCTCTCTAAATTATTACCTCTGAAAGACAAATGCCGCAGCGAATTTAATTCACTGCGGCATTTTGCTATATAGTTTGCTCATAAAATTATAGTTTGTTCATAAAATTACAGCTTGCTCACAAAGATCCCAATCGCAATCAGCATTCCCACATAATTGTTATTCAGAAAAGCCGTAAAACAAGCGTCACGATGACGATCTTTAATTAAACGCTGTTGATAAACAAACAAAGCAGCTGCCGCTAGAATGCTCCAATAATAAGCTGGTGAGAGTTCCATCCAATTGCCCAACACCATGAGCAACAACAAGCTCGCCAATTGCAACAAGCCAATGATTAATTTATCGAAACGGTCGAACAAAATAGCTGTCGATTTGATGCCAATTTTTAAATCATCATCTCTATCAACCATTGCATATTGAGTGTCGTAAGCTATCGTCCACAACACATTAATCAAAAAGACCAACCAAGCTTCAGGTGGTAAAGAATTGGATTCCGCCGCCCATGCCATTGGAATCGCCCAACTAAAAGCCAAACCTAAAAACAATTGTGGCACATGAGTGAAGCGTTTCATAAATGGGTAAATAAAAGCGAGGATCACGCCAACTAATGAAAGCTGAATCGTGAATGTGTTCATGGTGAGAACTAAGAGAAAGGAAATCAGCAACAACACAAAGAACAACACCAAAGCTTCTTTACTACTTACTAAACCTGACGGTAACGGACGATTTTTGGTGCGCTTAACGTAACCATCGACTTTGCGGTCAGCGAAATCATTAATCACACAACCTGCCGAGCGCATGGTAAACACACCAAGCACAAAGACTAAAGTGACACCCCAATTTGGCATTCCATCCGATGCCAGTAGCAATGCCCAAACCGTTGGCCACAATAATAATAGTGAACCAATGGGGCGATTCATGCGTGTTAGCTGCCAATAAGCCGCAGCTTTTGCCGTATTCATTTAATCATTCCTTGCGATAAATAGGCGATGGTGGAAGAAAGATATGCCAATGTAACTGATCTCCATAAATTAGAATACTTTGGATTTCCCTTCTAAAGCAGCGAGTGCACAACCTGCAACCAAGCCAGCTAAGTGGGCACTATTCGCAATAGCCATAAACGGCTGAATGAAACCAAGCACTAGCCAACCCAACATAAAAATCACTAACGGTTTTGGTGCAAATAAGCCTTTTTCAGGTCGCAACAAACCCAAAATCCAAGTGTAACCAAGTAAGGCATAGACCACGCCAGATAGACCGCCGAAGTTTGCTCCTTCCACCCAAAACTGAGCAGCGCCCGATAATGCTGCCGATACCAAAAAGATTTGCAGCAGTTTGACTGAGCCAATTTTCTTCTCAATATCGCCACCAAATTGCCACCACCATAACAAGTTAAAGGCGATGTGGGCGATAGAGAAATGCAACAAGGCATGGCTAATCCAACGCCAAAGCTGCCACTTTTGGTCGATAGTGGCGGGGAAATGCAAAGCTTGGAAAATTTCTTGCCCGA
Source organism: Vibrio sp. (assembly GCA_047975485.1). GTDB lineage: Bacteria > Pseudomonadota > Gammaproteobacteria > Enterobacterales > Vibrionaceae > Vibrio. The sequence continues at coordinate 12,954 of JBKEDP010000045.1, forward strand.
AACCTAAAAATTGTAAGGCGTAGATGATCAAGCAAACCGCCATAATACCTAAAGTCAGCGGGCCAGCTTTTGCCTTAATTTGAGAAATAAAACTCGGTGAGTGGTAATGAAATTGCTGAGTGCGAGTATCTGCCACATTCCATGAAGCCGCTTGGTATTTTTGCGCACTTGGATTTTGCATAAACAAAGCAAGCTCTGCTTCAACTTCGGTTTGGAATTCAGGCTGTTTCAACCAAAGTGCAAACTTTCCGTCTCCTTCAGGCATCATAATAATATCGATTTGGCGTGAAGCCATGTAATCAATAAAAGCCTGTCCAGATCTTGGATTGTTAAGTGCAACCAAACGAATCATATACTTCCCATTCAATGTTCTGTTTTAGTAATTACGCCATTTTCACGACGGGCAAATTACTGCGCTGCCAAGCTTCAAAGCCACCATCCACACTATACACTTCTTCAAAGCCTTGATTCACTAAATATTGTGCTGCGCCTTGGCTGCTGTTGCCGTGATAGCAGATAACCAAAACCGGTTGATCGAATTCGACTTCTTCCATGATCGCTACAATGGTGTCATTAGTAAGATGCTTCGCTTGTTCGGCATGAGCCAGTGCGAAAGATTGTGGATCACGAATATCCAGCAATACCGCTGACTTCTCGATCAGCATTTTCTGTGCGCTTTCTACGTCGATGTGTTGAAACTGATCCATTGTTTATTACCCTTCCTTTTTATGCGGTTTTGGTCGCGTTTCGATGTCCTAGTATACCGTATCCCACAGGAAACAAAGACACATAAACCACAAGGTCACGTTTTGGTGATCAAAAAAGCACCACATGTGGATAAAGCTGTGAATTACGTTAATAAAGTGTTTTTTGGATCTTGGATCCACAATATGTAGTAATGATCCTGATCTAGATGTGTGTAACCATAAATTTACTCACACTCAGAAAAACACGTTAACACTATATATGGTGTATGGATTGAACAAAACGCACCTAGTTTCTCCACACATTTATACACAGGCAAAGATAAATTGTGATCAAGTTTTTGATCTGGCATTTTGATCTTCAAAAAAGCGGATCGAACCCCAAAATGACAGCCAATAAAAAAGCCAAGATCATACAATCTTGGCTTCTTCTGAATTTATTTAATCAGTTTAGAGAGGAATTAAAACTCACCCACTGCTGATTTTAGTTTCTTCATCGCATTCTTTTCTAATTGACGAATACGCTCTGCTGAAACATTGTAAGTTTCTGCTAGCTCTTGCAGCGTTGCTTTTTGATCATCCAACCAACGAGAACGCACAATGTGCTGACTGCGCTCATCCAAAGTTGCTAATGCATGACTTAGACGATTGTTAGTGTGTTGTTCCCAGTTATCAGATTCAATGCTTTCTGCAATGTCTGAATGCTTATCTTCTAAATAAAGAACTGGTGCCGTATAAGAAGAAACAGAGTCGTCATCTTCTGTTGGCATTTCAAATGTTGCATCTTGAGCCGCAAGACGAGATTCCATCTCACGAACTTCATGTGCAGACACACCTAGTTCTTGTGCAACGGTTTCAACTTCACCGTTGTTAAACCAACCCAAGCGTTTTTTCGACTTGCGTAGGTTAAAGAATAATTTACGTTGCGCTTTGGTGGTCGCGATTTTCACGATACGCCAGTTACGCAAAACATATTCATGGATTTCAGCTTTAATCCAATGAACAGCAAATGAAACAAGACGAACACCCACTTCTGGATTGAAGCGTTTCACGGCTTTCATCAAGCCAATGTTGCCTTCTTGGATAAGATCAGCCAAAGGTAAACCATAGCCAGAATAACCACGAGCAACGTGTACGACAAAACGCAAGTGTGACAAAATCAAGCCTTTCGCCGCTTCGATTTCACCTTGGTAATGTAGTCGCTCTGCTAAGTCACGCTCCTCTTCAGCGGTCAGCATTGGGTAGCTGTTTGCTGTGCGGATGTAGCTATCTAAGCTATCTGTAGTAACTAAAGCCATTGGATATGCGTTTGACATTCAATTCCTCTTTCTGTCTTTAAAATCGGTTAATACTTTTAAAAAAGACATTTCATTTGTTTTAACCAACCTATTCTGAACCTAATGTCTCGGTTCTTCAAGGGGTGCATTATTATTCATATCAATATTTAAGATTGCAATAGTGAATGTTTATTCATTTTTATGAAAACCTACCCCGTTCACATTCTTGGCAATCAATTGACTTAAATTGATTAGACCTTATACAGCCTCATCTTATTTCATGCAAAAAAATGACCTCACATTAGAGGCCATTGTTTTTAATAAGTTCCGAATTTAATTCGACTATTAAACGGGTTCGATTTCTTTTAAGTGTTTTCTTGCCGACATATTTGCTGCAATCCAACCTAAAGCTGAACCTAGCATGAGCAATAGAACGCTTTCATCCCAGTTCATCGTTAATAAGCTGAAATGGCTGTCATAAAGGTTTGCTAAATCATCCACTGCACCGCTCACTAATAAGGTGATACCAAAAGTAAGCAACCAAGCGATTAATGCACCTAAGAAGCCAAGCCATAAGCCAGTGTACAAATAAGGACGAAGAATGAAACGGTCTGTTGCACCAATTAGCTTCATTACTTGGATTTCTTCTTTGTGTGCCAAGATATTGAAACGTAATGTGTTACCAACAATTAAGAACACAGAAATCAGCATTAATGCCGCAAATGAACAAGACACAATATAAGCCAGATGTTTAATAGCATCTAAACGCTCAAACCAGTCTTCATCTAAACGCACATCTGTTACGTCACTTTCAGCTTGTAGCTTGCTCGCCAGCATTTTCACTGTGCCGCTTTGCTGATTTGCTGATTTAGGCATGATCACTAAAACAGGAGGAAGTGATGTGCCTGTTAATAATGACATTGCTTTTTCTAAGCCAGAAAATTCGCTCAACTCTTTTAAACCATCTTGTGGTGAAATGTATTGCACGGATTCCACTTCAGACATGCTTTCAACTTGATCTTTCAACACCATCACACGAGCTTCAGGAGTGTCTTCTTGCATGTAAACACTGATTTGCGAAGCGCTGTTCATGGTTTCAGCTAGTGTCGCAATGTTTTTACCCGCAGTGTAGAAAGTCGCCGGTAAAGCAAGCGACATAGCAACAACGGCCAAAGTTAAAAATGTACCAATTGGGCGGCTTAACAAGGCTTTTAATGATGCGCAGGCTTGGCGAATATTACTGCTAAAAAAGCCTTCTGATTTTTGACGCTTTGCCTTCGACGGTTTGGCCTGTTTGATTCTCTTATTGGCCATAACGATCTACCTCACTTAAGAAACCTTGGTTTAATTCAAAACGACGATATTGCGGACGGCTGTTTACCAATTCTAGATCGTGGGTAGCTAGAATAATGGAAACACCTGCACGGTTAAATTCTTCTAATAAGCGTAAAACTTGGTGGGATAATTCGTGGTCAAGGTTACCAGTTGGCTCATCGGCAAGTAATAAACGTGGGCGGTTTACTACGGCACGGGCAATACCAACACGTTGCTGTTCACCACCAGATAGTTGGCGAGGCAAACATGGCGCTTTATCTAGCATACCGATTTTATCTAATGCAGCAGAAACACGACGTTTGATTTCGTTTTCTGATGCGCCTTCAATTCGCATTGGCAACGCAACGTTATCAAAAACAGTGCGATCCATAAGCAAGCGGTGATCTTGGAAAATAATACCGATATTACGACGCAAAAAAGGAATGTCTTTACTGTGGATGCGGCTAATATCGTGATCGTTAAAATGAATGGTTCCATCACTTGGACGTTCAATGGCACAAATTAACTTTAGAAACGTACTTTTACCTGCACCAGAGTGGCCGCCTAAAAACGCCATTTCTCCACGATGTAAGTGAAAATCGACTTTTTGCAGCGCTTGGTGGCCGCCTCGATAAACCTTACTGACTTGTTGGAACTTAATCATTGTTTTCCCTTTTCCATCCCACACTTGCTCATTGATATTTCTTACAAAAACCGTAACAGCTTAAATATGTCTTAACGACTTAATATATCAGCTAAATTACGGTTTCTGGTACTCTTTTGCACTTCTAAGCGGATCACTCTTCTCGACTGAATAAGGCTTCAATAAAGTCGTGCGCTTCGAATGGACGTAGATCATCAATACCTTCACCAACACCAATGTAGCGAATTGGAATTTTGAATTGATCTGCTAATGCGAAGATCACACCACCTTTCGCTGTACCATCTAGTTTAGTTAGGTTGATACCCGTTACTGGCGCAACATCACTGAATAATTTCGCCTGGCTAATGGCATTCTGGCCTGTACCTGCATCTAAAGTCAGCATGATTTCGTGCGGTGCAGAATCATCAATCTTCTTCATTACGCGAACGATTTTGCGTAATTCTTCCATTAGATTGCTCTTATTCTGCAAACGACCAGCAGTATCTGCAATCACCACATCAACACCACGAGCACGAGCTGCTTCAATCGCATCGTAAATAACAGAAGCACTATCTGCACCGGTATGTTGTGCGATAACTGGCACATCATTACGTTGACCCCAAACCTGCAACTGCTCAACTGCCGCTGCACGGAATGTATCACCCGCCGCCAACATCACAGATTTGCCTTGAGATTGGAATTGCTTCGCTAATTTACCGATTGTGGTGGTTTTACCTACGCCGTTTACACCAACCATTAAAATAACAAATGGCGTTTTGGTTTCATCAATCACAAGCGGTTGTTCTACTTCCGCTAAGATTTCTGCCATTTCTTGTTTTAATAAGCCGTAAAGTGCTTCGCCGTCTTTTAGATCTTGGCGAGATGCTTTTTCGGTAAGGCTATCAATAATTTTAACCGTGGTGTTCATGCCCACGTCAGCAATTAAAAGTTGTTCTTCTAATTCTTCAAATAAGTCATCATCGATTTTCTTGCCTTTAAATAAGCCAAAAAAGCCAGCACCGATATTTTGTTTAGTACGTTGTAAGCTGCGTTTTAGGCGAGCAAAGAAACTTTCTGTTGGTTTAGTTTGTTCTTGAACACGATCGCTTTCTAATTCTTCAGCTTGGTGCGGATTCGATTCAACAACTTCAGGTTCTACTGTTTCTTCTTCAATTGCTTCAAGTTCAGCCGTTTCTTCTGATTCAAGATCTTCTTCAGCCTCTTGCTGTTCAGAAATATCTTCTTCAACAGCTAATTCTTCAGAAACCGATTCAACGTCAGTAGTTTCTTGAAGTTCATCTTCAGCCTGAGCGTCTGTTTCTTGTTGTTCAGTATTTTCTGTCGACGTTACTTTTTTTTCTTCTTCGTCAGCAAAGCCTAACCAAGAGAGTAAACCGCCTTTCTTTTTACCTGTCATGCACAAATCCTAGCCGTCACTTCTCGCGATAAAGTGATCGTATATTTAAGTTTGAATGAATTAGAGAGCAATCAGAACATTATTGCTACTTGGAGTGTATAATATCACTTTATCTATGGTCTAAAAAATCTATCTGCGGTTTATTCTATGCAAAGACGTAAAGCGGTACATTCTTCATCTTCTACAGGCAATTCAGCTAAAGGAAATTCAGGTTTTGTTCGAATCATAAGTGGCTTATGGCGAGGAAGAAAGTTGCCGGTTCACGATGCACAAGGATTACGCCCAACCACCGACCGAGTGAAAGAAACGTTATTTAACTGGCTTGCGGCAGATATTCCACATGCGAAATGCTTGGACTTATTTGCAGGGTCTGGCGGTTTAGGTTTTGAGTCGGCTTCAAGACAAGCTGAACTCGTCACCATGGTGGAATTAAATAAGCAGGCTTACCAACAACTGCAAACCAATACCAAGCAATTAAAAGCTGAAAATATTGAACTGCATAATCAAGATGCACTGCAATTTCTAGCCAAAACAAGCACCCAACAATACGATGTGGTTTTTATTGACCCACCTTTCCGACAAGGGTTACTTGAACAAACTCTCACTTTGTTACAAGAAAATCGTTGGCTTGCTAAGAATGCGTTAATCTACATTGAAACAGAAAAAGAGCTGCAATTGCCTGCGCTACCGAGTGATTGGAATTTATATCGAGAAAAAACCGCAGGGCAAGTTTGCTACCGTCTATTTCAGTTAGAAGAATAAAAATTACTAAGAAGAATAAGCATTAGAAGGTCAAAATGAAAAAACTACTTAATGTCCTCGCCAAAGTTTTTATGTTGGTGGTATGGGGTGTTTTCATTAGTAACTTAGTTCATCCTTTCCCAGGTATAGCGCACATTGCAATGAATGTAATGGCGGTGTTCATGTTGTTTATGCACGGCATGCAAAGTTTGTTATTTTCGACCGCTTTAGCAAAAGATGTGAAGATGACAGCGTGGGAAAAGTTTTCAATTGTCCTATTCGGCACATTCGCTTTATTGGATTTGAAAGATAAATATCTAACTCCACCAATCAAATAACCAATTTTATTCATTAAAAAAAGCAGCTAACACTTTGCGGGGTTAGCTGCTTTTTGTTTTTTGACTTAGTTGAATTTTGGTCTTAACCCAGATAATTCTTTAATCCATCCAAGAACATTTGCGTCGACATCATCACCAGTAATAAGCCCATCAAACGCTCAACGGCATTCAATCCTTTCTCACCCAAAATACGATGGAAGAAGCTATAGAACATCAAAATCAAAGATGTACCAGCCCAAGCCAAAATTACTGCAGCTGACCACTCCAACATGCGATCTGGAGATTGGGTAGAAAGCAACAACAGGGAAGCAATAACCGAAGGACCGGCAATCATGGGAACCGCTAAAGGCACAAAATAAGGTTCTTCACCTGCTGCAAGGCCAACCACGCCACCCGGTTGTGGGAAAATCATCCGAATCGCAATAATAAATAGAATCAAACCACCGGAAATACTTAATGTTTCTGCTTTAACGTGCAAGAAACCCAAAATGGTTTGGCCTGCAAATAAGAACATCAGTAAAACGGCTAATGCAAAAAGTAATTCTCGAATTAATACCTTTCTACGACGTTTGGGGTCTAAATGTTTCAGAATGGACAAAACAACAGGTAAGTTGCCGAGAGGATCCATAATTAGGAACAACATCACGGCGGCAGAAAAAATTTCCATAAAAAGCCTATTTAATATGAGACAAAGTATAAAAGAGGCTATTTCAAGGCTAACGGTGCAATAATCAAAATGTGTGCGCTGAAATAGACAGACATAGTCCAAACATAAGAATACTTAAATGGCTGCTTGAAGTAGTGAATCGCCCATATTAAGACAGAGATTGCCAACAATAATGCGCCTAAATAACCGGAGAAATTCAACCAAATTTCATGGTAGCGGAAGACCTCTCCAGCTGCCCACAATAGTTGCCACAGTATAATCGCAACTAATGACGCTTTTAATACAAAAGTATCCAACAAGGGAAGAAGTATCAAAAAGCCAACTACAATCAAAGCAAATAAGGCAATAGGCACAACCCAACTTAATGTCTCGACCTGCACCCAGAAAGACAAGCTATAGCATAAGCAAGCTGCGGAGAAAAAAGCTAACTGTAAGGTTTTATGCTTGGGAGCAAACTCATCAATGCAATAGCATAAAATGTATAAGCCCAGGCCCAGTAAAGCCCATAAGTGAGAAGCAGCTAAAAGAGATTGAGATAAAAATAAGAAGACAATCAAAGCCATAAGCATAACGGGTTTAATGATCGACATTCCCTTTTTACTGCCGACTTTCATCAACATCAGCATTCCCAGCAATAATGCGCCCATCGACAGCCAATACAACATGCAGATCCCCTTCTGATTATCGACTCAGTTTAAAGATCAGCCTGATGAAGGTAAAGGTGAAATTCGAATTCTGAGAAGGCAATGGATTGCTATTTAAAACCAAAATTCAAACAAACATTTAAAAACAGCCTCAAATAAGGCTAGAGGGCAGCTAGCTAGTAAAACTCATACTTTATAAGAACAAAATTTACCCACCAATTAAAAATACAATAATTACAATAACTTAAATCAAACTAATTTGTATCAAATAACATCAATCCTGATCATAAAAAAGTTTCATCGACTTTACTCCCTCATAGTGAATAAAAAAGAAGCAAAACTGCTAATTCACCCCACTAAAAATCGAAAACTTTCACCATAAAAGCAGGAAAACAGAGTGTAGAACCTCAACACCCAAAAACTTAAAGATAGAGGTTAGACAATATTTGAACACTTACCAAAAAACAATAAAACCACACAAAATCAAACAGTTAACAAAAACACAAACACTCAAAAATGAAACAATGATTTTCATTAGCTAAAAAACATAAATTTAACCCACCAAATATCGCCATATTCCTGACAGAAAACTTACAATAATGGCGACCGATCAAATAGATCTAGATCAACTGCATTTTTTTTGTTATATTTGCTGCATATTCAATCAACCACAGGAGTTTTCTAATGACAACATCTCAAAAGCAAGGATTAGTGCTGATTGCAGTTATGGTTGGTTTAATGACTTTACCAATGATTTCTTAATCATCTGCAGCTCAAAAAAATCCACAAAAAAAGGACGCAAATTGCGTCCTTTTTTGTTATCTATCAATAGATTAAAAAATGAGTATCGTATTAATCCTCCACTCATTGTTACTTATTAAATTGTTACTTATTAAAAATTCTCTTCTACATACCTAAATGTTTTGTCACTGAATCCCAGTGAATTGAATAAAAAATAAGTGAGCCGACCAAAATCAGGCTAATCAAACCAATAACAGCCCCCCAGACCAATCGTCCGCCTCTTGGGGTTAACTCTTTTTCACAATCAATGCAGGTTTGCACAAATTCATCGAGAGAATCTAAGCGATAATCATCATCCTCCAAAAAATTTTGGCGAATTTCTGCAATCGAATATATCTTCTTCACTACAGAGCTCGGCAAACGAGTCCCGCAGCTCTCCGTCAGCTCTATCAATCCTTGTCCGTCAGCGTAATATTGCTCTCTCAATAAACGCTCTAAACGGCGAGTATGCATGACAACAGTTTCAATATCAGACATATACTCCCCCCTTAATCCTTTTCATCACTTTTCTTAACTAAATCAATATAAAGAGAATAAGACCAGCAACAAAACAAGAAAAGCAGCACTGGATCACGATTTATTCATTTAGCTTAGTTAATGTCATCAGGTAAATGAAGGAATAAACCAACAAAAGAAAAGCTAAGGCACCAGCCACTTGGTTTTGTTGGATTGTGATAAAAGCCAACTCACACCTAATGCACATGCACCGCTAACCAAAGCCCAAAATGGGATCAGCAAAATCGGATTCCCCTGATGCCAACCGAATGTCAGCATCGGCCATAAAAACAGAGGATGCAGAATATAAATGCCCAAGCTATAGCGGCTAATCACAGAAACAAACCCTTTCATTTTTCCCGCAAGACGCTCACCGAAGTAACGACAACTCACAAAAATCATCGTCGCAGCTAATGCGGTATTTAAAGTTTTATAAGAAAGCCATTTATTAACCGTGTACTCGCGCGCTTCCAAACTGAGCGATAACACCATAAATACCGTTATGGCTAAAGCGACTACACCAAGCCCAATACTGATCATCAATACGCTTTTAGTTAGCGGTAACTTTTGATAACACACATAACCCAACAGTAAGTAACCGCTATACAGCATGTATTCGTTGATCAGAATGCTTTCTACATCAAACAAAAATAACGTACTTAAAAATAGCCAAATGGATACCAAACAATACAAAGCTTGATCGCTGATGTGTTTCACCAAAACTTGGTAAAAAGGGATCACTAAATAAAGCGGAAGAAAATAATAGAAGAATCCTAAATGGTAATAGGTTTCGTGATGAAAACTATCGCTTAATACTTGTTGGCTAACTTCGCTGTTAAATCCGTCTGCTCCCCAACCCGATAGATAAGCGTAAAACAAAGACCAAACCACAAAGGGGATCAACACTTTCCCCAAGCGACGTTTCACATAATATTTAAAATCAAAAGGTCGGTTGTCGCTCAGCATCAATGCGCCTGAAATCATAATGAAAACCGGCACAGCCCAACGCAAAACACCATTTAAACCAACCGCACTCGCCCATTCGAAAAATGCAATCTCACCAAACTCTTCTCGATACGGACCCAGTGAATGAATGAGAACGACAGCCATTGCCGCAACGCAACGTAAAACATCGAAGAAGAAAATATGCTGCTGAACTTTTGGTGTGGTTTCTGGCTTCATAGTGATCACTCATCTTATGGGCTTATATTCACCATAAATGAATTTATTTTTTGATTCTATTCATTAACAAAAAGATTACATAAATCAGACGTTCCACTTTTATTCAAAAAAGCCTGCGATTTAAAAAAACTACAGAGAGCACTCAAAAAGTGGCATAGTCTATACCCAAGTGAACTCTGCATCTTGAGGTCACTTGGGTATATCGGTTTCTAAAAGTACACAGAGAAAGGCATGAGTGAAAACAACTCAAAAACAGAGAACATGAATAGGCAGCGAGAAAGCGATCTGATCGAATTTTCCCAACAAACCTTAGCGCCATTTTGGGATTCTCGAAATGAGGGATTCCTAGAAGGTCAAAAAGGTAAAAGGTTATATTGGGTTTCGCTCACCAAACCTGAACACACTAAAGCAGTTTTGGTGGTGAATGGTCGTATTGAAAGCGTGCATAAATACCAAGAAGTGTTTTGGGATTTATTCCAGCAAGGCTATGACGTTTATTCCTTTGACCATCGTGGACAAGGCATATCGGAACGTTGTTGTGATGATAGAGAAATCGGCCACGTTGAGCATTTTGATGATTACATTCAAGACATGCGCTTGATGGTTGAGTCATTCAAACTCAATCAATATCAGCAAAAATTCATCTTGGCACATTCAATGGGTGGTGCAATTGCGATTCGTTACTTGCAAACCTATCCGCAACAACACCAATTTAATGCCGTTGCTCTTAGTGCTCCCATGATGGGAATTCATGTTCCTTGGTATCTGCGTCCTTTTTCTAAAACTTTAGCTTGTTGGTTAGCCTCTCGTGGTGATGAACCGAGTTATGCGCCCAGTCAAAAAGCGTATTACGCTAAACCTTTTGAAATCAATAAACTGACTCATAGCCAAGCACGTTATGAGTGGTTTAGAAATTTATATGAAGAGTTACCAGAAATTAAACTTGGTGGTGCCAGCTCTCATTGGGTTCACGAAGCGATTATTGCTTCTCAACGTTGTCTTGATGAAGTGGAAAAAATCAATATTCCTGTGCTATTGATGCAAGGAAGCCAAGACAGAGTTGTCGATAACGTAGCGCAAGCTCAATTCATCAAAAAGCTCAATCAAGCTCATCCAAACTTAGCTAAGTTGAGCGTGATGCAAGGCTCTCGCCACGAAGTGTTATTTGAAACCGATGAACTACGTAGCCAAGCACTAGAACAATGTCTGGCGTTTTTCTCTAAAAGTAAAAAATAGAATTCATTATGGAAAAAAGAGGAAAGATACCGCTCAACCTTTACCCTCTTTTTTCCTCTTAAAGTGGCGTAAACTAATTTACCTAAGTTAATGATTAATCACAGAGGCAATATGTCTGACTCAACAGCATCTCAAATCGCATTAAATAATATTCATATTGTTGCATCGGATCTTGATGGCACATTGCTATTACCCGATCACACACTTGGCGACTTCACTAAGCAAACCCTGAAAAAGCTGCATCAAAAAGGCATGACCTTTATTTTCGCAACTGGCCGCCATCATGTGGATGTTGCTACTTTCCGTGAAATCGCAGGCATTCCGGCTTATATGATCACGGCTAATGGCGCACGTGTTCATACTCCTGACAACGAATTACTTTACAGCAAGAATTTACCTGCTGCGGTGATTCAGCCAATTCTTGATGTATTGAAAGAAGATAAATCTCTGCGCCTGCATTTATACCGCAGCGACGATTGGCTAACAGATAAAGAAGATCTGAGCTTGAGCAAGCACCACCAGGAATCAGGTTTCCATTACAAACTGTTTGATGTGAATGATGCACCAACTGACGATATTGCGAAGTTGTTCTTCACTCACCCAGAACATGAGCATTTAGCCGCTTACGAAGAAAAATTTAAGCAGCAATATGGCAAGCAAATCAGCATTGCATTCTCAACGCCAAACTGCCTAGAAATCATGGCTCCGAATGTATCTAAAGGTGATGCATTGCAAGCTGTGGCTCAAGAGTTAGGTAAAGATTTGGAACACTGTATCGCATTTGGTGATGGCATGAATGATGTAGAAATGCTAACTGCTGCGCACAAAGGTTTGATTATGGGAACCGCACACGAGAAAGTGATGAAAGCCCTACCAAACAATGAAGTGATTGGCAGCAGTGCAGATGAATCTGTGGCGCATTATTTAGAAGATCACTTGTTATAAGATTTTTACCTGACAGCAATTGATTTAGATTTGTTCTTATTGGTTACTCCGAAAAAACGCTAAACCATCCATGGGCGCTTGAAAAAATACATCCATGTATTTTTACATTTTTCTACGCAATCCAATAAGGGCAAATCACCACCAAATCTCATCACTCTTGATGCAAAATCGCTTGCCATTCATCTTCAGAAACCGGCATCACAGATAAGCGATTTCCTCTTTTTACTAAAGGCATATTGCTTAATTCAGGCATGGCTTTCATTTCTGCTAGGCTGATAATTCGGTCGAGTTTGCGCACAAATTCAATATCAACCATCACCCAGCGTGGGTTACTTGGGTCAGATTTAATATCAAAATACGGGCTTTCTGGATCGAATTGAAAATGGTCGGGATAAGCCGCTTTCACAACTTTAGCAATTCCAGCTATACCAATGTTTTTGCAAGAAGAATGATAAATCAGCACCTGATCGCCGACTTTCACTTCATCTCGTAATATATTTCTCGCTTGATAATTTCGAACCCCTTCCCAACAAGACGTATTTTGCACACGTAAAGTATCAATGGAAAATGTATCGGGTTCGGTTTTAAATAACCAATATGCCATAATGAACCTTCTGTTTTCAGTTAGGTCTATTCAATTCAAAGTTAGTTAGATCTTTTCAAGAGCACATACAAAGGAAAGTAACATGAAGCCGTATTCTATCCCACTGAGTTTATCTGTTGTTGTTTTATTAGCGGCATGTTCGAGCAAGCCTGAACCCAAACTATTAGCGCAATCAACACAACCTAATGCGCCAGTTGAGTTAGCTTCATCATCTAACTTGCAATCGGACCAAATTCCAGCGCAAAACTTCGTGATGAGCGGCTTAATCAATTCGTTAGGCAACCAATACACAATTAGTCCATGCTTTACTGAAACTCAATTTTGGTTAGATTTACCGCCTCAAGCGCTAAGTAAAATCAAAAAGTTGGATTTAGAAAAAGGCGATCAAGTTTACGCAGAGTTTTCTGGCCACTTAAATACGGTTCCGAGCAAAGGCGCAGCAGCTGATTACCCTGCACGCTTCGTGACAAAAAGCATTCAAACACTTTCAAAAGAAGAAACTCAATGTCCAGAGCAACCCGCTGAAGATATTAATATTAAATGGGTTGGCGATTACCAAAGTGAAATTGCTTTTGGTTTGATTACTCATGTCATCTTAAAACCAGATCACACGGCTATCACTCGTTACGATTACCAAAATGGCGATCCTAGCCTAACGGAAACGGGCTTCTGGCAACAAGTGAACGACTCAACGATTAATGTGTTTATGACTAAGCATGAGGGTGAAGGTTTTAGCGCTCAACGTCTATTTAAAGTAAACGGAAAAACTTTAACAGCGACAACTGAAACCATTAATGGCACTAGCTACGACCTTGGAAATTCAGGCTTAGTGGTACAGAAAACTCAGTAATAAGCATTAACAAACCTAATGAGCAGTTCTGAAATTCAAAAAATGGTATCTCAACAATCAGGCCGCACGTCATGCCCGACGTGCGGTTTAACTTATCAATGTATTTGTGCACACGCACCACAGATTCAAAGTGATATTCAAATCGCCTTGCTGACCCATCCGAAAGAATTGGATCGCCCAACCAATACGGGAAAATTGCTGCTGCAAACGCTGCCTAATTGCCAATTACATGTTTGGGATAGAGTAAATCCACCAGCGGAACTATTAGATCAAATAAGCCAACAGCCGACGTATTTATTGTTCCCAAGTGACGATGCTCTGCCAATTCAAACAACGATAAATCAAAACGAAACAGCCTTATTTATTGTGTTAGATGGAACATGGCAAGAAGCGAAGAAAATGCTCAATAAAAGCCCTTGGTTAAAGACGTTGCCGAAAGTAATGTTAGCAGAACAAAATGCATCGAATTACTCATTGCGTCGTAATCAAGAAAGCGGCAATTTATGTACTTGTGAAGTGGGAATTGAACTGTTGCAGCAACTTGATAATCAAACCGACATCAAGCCGCTACAAAGCTATTTTGAGTTGTTTTTAGAAGTGTTTGAAGACGACCGAAATCATAGAGTGCATCCTCAAGCAGTTAAATGTTTAAAAGACTGAATTCTCAAAAAATTAGGCAATAAACTGTAGCAAATCATCTATCGACGAAATTTCCACATCGGGCAAAGCTTTTGCGTCTTGCTCGGTGTGTAGATTTTTCGCAAAGTCATTAATCCAACAAGCGGTCATGCCTGCGTGTTTTGCGCCAACCACATCTGAAATTAAATGATCACCAATGTGCAGCACGTTTTCTGCTGGTAAATCCAAATGTGCTAAAGCGGTTTCAAACATTTGGCCGTGCGGCTTTGCCCAACCATCGGGACCCGCATTTAGGATTAAATCAAAATACTCACCCAAGCCAATATTATTCGGATTCACGTTGCCATTAGTTATTGCGATCAGCGGCATGTGCTGTTTCAGTTTGGTCATCACTTGGTGAGTCAACTCTGGCACTTCAATTTGATGACGCCAAATCATCACTTGCTCCATGGCGTCTTTTGCAGCTTGAGTGGCTTTTGGATCATCGTAACCCGAAAGCATCAATCCATGACGAATTTGCTGAAAACGCCATTCAGAAACATCACTGGCAAGAAACGGCGTTTGTTTGGCAAGATCACGCTTAAGCTGAATCCATTGTTCTAAAGGAAGATTTTGGCTTTCAGGGTGATGAGTATGAATCCAATCAATGGTTTTACTCTCCACCCCTTTAATGACGGGAATGTTGTCGTATAAGGTGTCGTCCAAGTCGAACGTCATTGCGTGAATTTTGGGAATATTACGGTAAAAACGAATCGACATAATGACTTCCTTAATTAACCTAAATTCGGCTTATTTATTCAATTTTTGACTGGCGGCTGGATGGTTTTTTCTTTCTCGCTCTTGGATGTGCTTTATCGTACACATCGGTTAAATGTTGAAAGTTAAGATTAGTATAAATTTGCGTGGTGGAAATATTTTCGTGTCCAAGTAATTCTTGCACAGCACGAAGATTCTCGCTTGATTCCAACATGTGTGTCGCAAAAGAGTGACGCAATTTATGTGGGCTAATGTGGCTCGAAAGCCCTTGCTTGATTCCCCAATCTTCCATGCGTTTTTGCACGCTGCGATGGGAAATTCGAGTGCCTCGTTTCGACACAAATAACGCCACTTCATCGGCATTGGCTAAACCAGAACGGGCTTTAATCCAGTGAGAAAGCCATTGCTCTGCTTGACCAGAAAATAACGCAATACGTTCTTTATCACCTTTACCGATCACACGAATATGACCTTCTGAAAATTGCACATCCGCCACATTAATATTGACCATTTCAGCCAAACGCAAACCGGCTCCGTACATCAATTCCATCATGGCTCGATCTCGAATGGCCAATGGATCATCTTCATCAACAGAAAGCAGTTGTGTGACTTCATCAATATCGAGGTTTTTCGGTAAGGCTTTGTCTTTTTTCGGAGCAGAAACGCCTTTTGCTGGATTTGCTTTTAGCTCACCGACCGAAATTAGATAATCAAAAAAGCTACGCAAAGACGATAATCTTGTACCTATGCTGCTGTGCTTGAGCTTGTCTTTCCGAGCTTTCGCAACTAACTGGCGCACCCATTTGGAATCCACTTGATCCCAGCGAGTAAGGCCAACTTCCACCAATTGCTGCGCCATAATCGTGAGCTGCTTTTGGTAATTGGAACGAGTGTGTTCGCTTAATCCTCGTTCGAAATGTAAATAATCACAAAAACGCTGTAATGGTTCGGCAAAAGTTTGGGGAATATCAGGATTCATTTGCACAACTCAATGTCGTCATTTCTTCTTCTGGTTCAAGAACAATATGGCGAATCATAAAGGTCACCAGCGAAGCTAAATGACGTAGGAATAAGGTATCCATTTCTGGTTGGAAGTGACCACCTTCTTGGCTTGAAAACGCCAATAAACCGATCGGTGTGCGCTGCACTAAAGGCAAAATCACATAAGAACCCAGTTCCGACATTTCTTCGCTCGCAAACAATTCACGGCCAAATAAATCGTGGCGATCTTTACGACGCAAGCGACCAAGATAAGCATCTTTACCGTTTAAATGATTAGTCAAAAAACGTTTAAAGGTTTCATTAGAAATGGAGCGTTTAATGTCTAATCGACGCAGTTCAGGGAGATTTAACAGCAATAAATGCGATTTCAAACCAATCTTCTGGCTGTAATCTTCAATGCTTTGAGCAAGGTCATCAAACGAATGGCAACGCAGTAGCGACTGTTGTAAATCCATCAACAAATGGAAAGTGCGATCATTTTTAGCAGCCAGAGACATCAGTTGTGTGATTTCTTCTTCCAACTCCTCGATACGTTGTCTTTGGCGACGCATTTGCACCTCAACCAAAGAAACTGCACCTTTTTGCTGATGAGAAATGGCTAACTGATCAACCAATTCCGAGCGGTGTAAAAAGAAATCTGGGTGGTCTCTTAAATATTCTGCAACGGTTTCTTCCGTTAAATGATCGGGTTGCATTTGCTCTAATTGCATTTGGATTTATTGCCTTGTTCGTTTTAATTTTTAATTCGAGTTAGCAAGTAATTTGACCATCATAAACATGCGCCACAGGGCCTGTCATATAAAGTGGTTTTCCTTTTCCTTGCCAGAAAATACGCAGTTGTCCGCCAGGTAATTGAACATTCACTTCTGAATCCAACAAACCTTGGTCAATACCAACCGCCACCGCACCACAAGCACCGCTACCACAAGCTTGAGTTTCACCCGCACCACGCTCATAAACACGCAATTTCACGTTGTTGCGGTCGATGATTTGCATAAAGCCTGCATTCACACGCTCCGGAAAACGCTCGTGTGATTCAAGCAAAGGGCCAACGGTTTCAACATCATAGTTATCAACGTCGTCCACAATGGTCACAACATGCGGGTTACCCATACTAACGGCACCACAAAATAAAGTGTGTTCACCCGCTCTCAAAATGTAGGTTTTTTCTGCTTGTTTTGCTTTAAATGGAATTTTACTTGGCTCGAAAACCGGCTGCCCCATATTCACGGTAACTAAGTCGATACTTTCAACTTTTAATACCATGCGGCCTTTTTTGGTGCTGACGTTAATGCTGTATTTATTGGTTAAGCCTTTCATACGTACAAAACGAGCAAAGCAGCGTGCGCCATTACCGCATTGTTCAACTTCGCTGCCATCGGCATTAAAGATTCGGTAATGGAAATCGGTTTCTGGATCGTAAGGCGCTTCTACCACCAAAAGTTGGTCAAAACCGACACCAGTATGGCGATCGGCCAAACGACGGATCAAATCAGGTGAAAAGAAGATGTTTTGAGTAATACAGTCGACCACCATAAAGTCGTTACCCAAACCGTGCATTTTAGAAAAATGGAAATGCATATCGCCTCATTTACTTAAAATAAAAAGCCCCAGCGAGCTATCACTAGGGCAAAAGATGTTCATTATTATTCTGGTAGGATATTTTCCAATTCCCACAATGATTTTAGTTCTTCACGTTGACGAACAAGATGTGCAGCCGATCCATCAACCATCACTTCTGCAGCTCGAACACGAGTGTTGTAGTTAGATGACATTACAAAGCCATACGCTCCCGCAGAACGTACCGCCAGTAAATCTCCCTCTTCAATCACGAGTTCACGATCTTTACCAAGGAAGTCGCCGGTTTCACAAATTGGACCAACTAAGTCGTAAGTGCGAGCGTCTCCATCACGAGGCACAACAGGCACAATATTCATCCATGCTTGATATAAAGATGGACGAATTAAGTCATTCATCGCAGCATCAATTACGGCGAAGTTTTTATGATCCGTTAGCTTAATTAATTCAACTTGAGTCACTAACACACCCGCATTAGCTGCGATAGCACGACCCGGCTCAAACACGAGTTCAAGGTGAGAGTGGTTTTCTAAGCGAGACAATAAAGCCTTAGCATATTCCGATGGCTGTGGCGGTAATTCTTCACGATATACCACGCCTAAACCACCACCTACATCAAGGTGACGAATATGAATGCCTTGCTCTGTTAGTTGGTCGATGAGTGCCAACAAACGGTCGGTTGCATCAATAAATGGCGCAATTTCAGTTAATTGAGAACCAATATGGCAATCAATACCTTGCACATCTAAGTTAGGAAGCGTGCTTGCGAATTTATAAACCTCTGGCGCACGATCAAATGCGATACCAAATTTGTTATCACGCAAACCTGTAGAAATATAAGGATGAGTGTGAGCATCTACGTCTGGATTAATGCGAAGTGAAATCGGGGCTTTTACGCCTAATTCGCCCGCAACTTGGTTTAAACGCTCAAGTTCAGGTTCTGATTCCACGTTAAAGCATTTAATGCCCAACTCTAAAGCACGTTTCATTTCTGCACGAGTTTTACCTACGCCAGAAAATACGACTTTCTTTGGATCGCCACCAGCTGCAATCACTCGCTCTAATTCACCGCCAGATACAATATCAAAGCCTGAACCAAGACGAGCCAAAACATTCAACACACCGATGTTAGAGTTGGCTTTTACCGCATAACAAACAAGATGAGGATGATCGGCAACAGCAGAATCAAACGCCTTCCAATGACGCTCTAAAGTTGCACGAGAATAAACATAAAGTGGTGTTCCATACTGCTGTGCTAATTGGCTAAGAGAAACGTTTTCAGCCCAAAGCTGACCATCATCCTGATAATTAAAAAAATCCAAAGGTATCTTCCTTATTCTTCTACATTCACTATTGTTCTGCTTTCTTTAGAACAAATTACTCGCCTTGTTGAGCATCAGCGGGTTGTTTATCTTCAACAATTGTTGGTTCAGTCGTTTCAACTGGCTTCACGGTTACGCTACCGTCTTCACCTTTAATTGAAACCTCACCGGTATTCACTGGCTCTGGTTGTTCATCTTCAATATATAAAGGACCTGTTTGGCCGCAACCAGATAAACCCAATACAGTCAGTAAAGTTAATGCGCTAAAAGTCGTTTTTTTCATGGTGATATCGTGATTAATCATTCAATGCCCCCTATAATCGCACCACACACAAGAAAAGCAATAGCCAAAAAATAGGATTATGCAATATGAAGGATACGGAATTTCATCAATTAGTTGATATCCAAATGACCAAGGTTGAAGAAGCCATCGACGCCTCTGAGGCAGATATTGATTATGACGTATCAGGAAATGTGATGACGCTCGAATTTGATGATCGCAGCCAAATCATTATTAACCGCCAAGAGCCAATGAAAGAGATCTGGTTGGCTTCCAAATCGGGTGGTTATCACTTCCAACTAAAAGATGATCAATGGATTTGCTCAAAGACTGGTGCTGAGTTTTTTGAACTCGTCAAAACTGAATGTGAAAAGCACGCTGGCGAAGAAATTAACTGGCCAGAATAAGTCTCTTCAAATACGAAGAGTAAAAAGAAAACCCGTTGTAGCATTGCGATACAACGGGTGCTTATGCAAGCGTAGTTAAGGATAGATTCAGACCAGAATTGAGAGATTCCTCTCTCACAAATAAGAATAGTGAATAATTAAGAATTTGCTAAATCTGGATTGCTTTTTTTTTCACCACAAGTATCATCTCGATCCTTTTTTATTTCCTGTTTCAACCATCACCATAAGAGTTTGTCATGTCATTTGATGTTAAAGATGCAAGTAAAGTTTTAGACGCTCAAGGTCTACGCTGCCCTGAACCTGTGATGATGGTACGAAAAACAATTCGCAATATGGAAGATGGTGAAGTGTTATTAGTGACTGCCGATGATCCATCGACCACGCGTGATATTCCGAGCTTTTGCCGTTTTATGGATCACCAACTTCTGCAAGCTGAAACCGAAAGTGTTCCATATCAGTATTTGATTAAGAAAGGTATGGTGAATTCAAATTAGCACAAAACCACTTCTGCGATATAACTTAATTCGCACTAACCTGATATTCTCCATTCTCATTTTTAGTCACAACAACATCCATAACTGATATTGGTGAACTACTACCTTCGGAACCTCTTTCACTGCCAACACCGAGTGTTTTTGTTACCAGAACACCGGTATGTACCGAAGCAGCCTGAACTGTAGCCATTCGTCCAGTTGCTCTAGCGAAATTATTAATACCGATGTGATAAATACCTTCTTTTAACTGATTGGCATCACAAGAAGCATAATAGTGCTCAGGACCATCGGAAGTTATATTATCTACATCCAAATAACCTACAGTTCCATTTTTTTGCTCATAAAAAACATGCGAGCCATTAGGTTCAAAAGTATGTAAATCTACATCCCCTTGTCCATCCCAAGTTAAGGTAATAGTGAAAAAACCAATAGTTGCAACTGGTTCAGGAGTAGTAGCTGAATGAAGGCTTGAGATCATCATATCATAAACAACCGATCTAGCTTCTCTAGCAGGATCAAGGTAAGTATCAATCAACTTATGACCAGAAAAATCTCTTTTTGAAAACGGTAATTCTATATTAACGTCAGGAACACTCTTACCACCTTGAATGCGCAATCCATTAATAACTATATCAATATCAGCCAAGATATAGTCACCTCTCAATGTTGGAGATGCAGGGGCAATGTGAATAACTTGCACGCTTCCCTGGTCAACTTTTGGTGAAATATAATCAAACGACTGATTGGCAAAAAGATTTCCCTGAGAATGTGCAATTAAAATAAGTTTTTGTCCCTGTAATGAGAGCTCATCTAAACGAGTATTGTGTTCCGTATAATCTGATTGTGTTGGTGGATCGCTTACCATCAAAGAATAAACAGCAACACTTTTAGTAATCAAATCTTCATAAAGAGCCTCTAATACACCAGCACTTGCAGGAAAACCTTCAGTAAGCTTATCCCATGCAGAGTTATCACCATCAGAAAGCACTTCCCATAAATATTCAAATCGTTGAGACAACCTCCCTGAATTATCAATTTCATTTGCTCTTTGAATAAATGTTTCTGCAATGTCTTGCATAAAGGTAGCATCTACACTTTTACCTGTATGGTTATAAAAAAGCTCATACTCAATAGGCTCACCATTATATTCATTACCAGAAAGCGTTCTTAAAGATTCTAGCCCAGCATATGCCCCATCTTGGGTCGGCATATTCCACACACCATTAAAAAAACCAATAACATACCCTCTATTATCACATAATGATTGAGCTTGAGAATCAAAAGAAATAATAAAAATAAATAATGGAAAATAAAAAAAAGACAATAAATTCAAATTGAAAGTTTTACTTTTCACAAGTATCTCCTTTCGGTAAACGAGTAGAAGTTCCACTTACCATATTGTTATATTTGTTGTAAGCTTCAAATCTTTCCTTTGTATTAGCTGTTAACTTTCTTATTTCACTAACTTTATTTATTGCAACGTTTGAGTCGTAATTAGCCCAAATACAATGAACTGCATTACCAATAGAAACACTCATATTTCTAAGCTCAGCTTCATCAGGATAAATCAAACTCATCTGCATAGCATCAGAGATAGATTTTGACATTTGTTTTAATGCGGATTTTTGTAACGATGTATCAGAAAGCCCATCAATATAATCTTCAATATCATCTCTAATTCCATTAGAATTATCATCATCCCCCTCAATTGACGATGAACGTTCCAATAAAGGAAAACCTCCTGATTCATCTATTTCAGATAATACATCTGATACTGTTAAACTTTCTTTTCTATCCTTTATATCATTATCACTCTGATTATTATCATCTAATCCATCTCGACATCCGATTAACATAAAAGAAAATATTATAAATACTATATGGTTATTTTTCATATCAAGCTCAGTTTTAATCTAAACTAATAAAACAATAACCTAAAAACACTTTAACGCCTGTTAATTTATTTGATTATTAGCAATTAATTGATCAACATGCAATAATTTATGGAACAACAAAAAACAATTACAAATATATTCACATCAGATCACATTAATTTATATATTTATTGTACCGCATCACAATTAAAGTTTTAGACGCTCAAGGTCTACGCTGCCCTGAACCTGTGATGATGGTACGAAAAACAATTCGCAATATGGAAGATGGTGAAGTGCTATTAGTCACTGCCGATGATCCATCGACTACTCGTGATATTCCGAGCTTTTGCCGCTTTATGGGCTTTATGGATCACCAACTTCTGCAAGCTGAAACGGAAAGTGTTCCTTATCAATATTTGATTAAGAAAGGCATGTAATATCGTTCTTCTGCTTTCAAAGAATCCTGCTGTTTAAAGAATCTAAAAAGGGCTGAGTGATAAAAACACTCAGCCCTTTGTGGTTCTAATATCCAACGCTTATTTGTGTTCTAACCGAGTTAAACGCACATTCAAATCCTGAACTTGCTGCTTTAAAGGGATCACATAAAGCACTCGAACCCAAGATTCTACCGTCAACCCAGCCAAAATGATCGCCCCCGCAACCATTGGCAACCACATATCTGTCACCATCATTCCAATCAGCGTTAAACCTAAACCAAAGGTAAACAAGCGACATTGGCTTTTTGGTGTCATTCCAGCATAACGTGTCAACATACGCATCACCTCACTACTGAATATCTTTACTTATTTTATTTCAGTGAGATGACAGTTTGATGAAGCTAGAACTCTTTCTTTAAAACAACAAAAACTTAAATGCCATGATGATCAGAACCACACCACCTAAAAGTTCTGCTTGGCTTTCTAACCATGTACCACTTTTACGACCAATAAATACGCCTGCGATACTGAACCCCATAGTCACAAAGCCAATCAAGGCACACGCCATAAATGGATCAACACCCAATAGAGGTAAACTGAAACCGGCTGCCATTGCATCGACACTGGTTGCAATCGCTAAAGTCAGCATGACTCGGTGAGTAATTTGAGCGATGTCTTCTTCAATCCCTTCAGACATTGCTTCATAAATCATTTTCGCACCGATAAAAATCAGCAGAATGAAAGCAATGTAAGGTGCATATTCTTCAATCCAACCAAGAACACCATGACCGCCTAAAAAACCAATAAACGGCATTAATGCCTGAAATAGACCAAAATAGATCCCCGCTTTTAACGCTAACTGCATCGGCTTTTCAGTTTTAGTGCCGATTTTTGCGCCTAAACCAATAGAAACCGCAAAGGCATCCATGCTTAACGCAAAGGCCAGTAGTAAGACATCAAACATAACTTCAGTGCTCTTTATTTATAATTTTGCCCATTTAAGGCATTTTTTGTGGCGAAAGGATATAAGTTTCACCATTTTACTGCAATCGTTAAGGGTTTTCATGTAATCACGATTGAGGCGATTAAATGAACTCGCTATACTGAGTGACAATTTTTTTATTCGAAAATCGCGCGATTTCAGTAGGCAAAAACTATTATGCAAAAATTCGACGTCAAAACCTTTCAAGGGATGATCCTCGCGCTGCAGGATTATTGGGCCCAAGTAGGCTGTACCATTGTTCAACCTTTAGATATGGAAGTAGGCGCAGGCACTTCTCACCCGATGACTTGCCTACGCGCGCTTGGCCCAGAGCCAATTGCAACCGCTTATGTTCAACCGTCTCGTCGTCCAACTGATGGCCGTTACGGCGAAAACCCAAACCGTTTACAGCATTACTACCAATTCCAAGTAATCATCAAACCTTCTCCAGATAACATTCAAGAGCTATACCTTGGTTCTTTAGAAGTATTAGGTATTGATCCATTAGTTCACGATATTCGTTTCGTAGAAGATAACTGGGAAAACCCAACTCTAGGCGCATGGGGCTTAGGCTGGGAAGTTTGGCTAAACGGTATGGAAGTGACTCAGTTTACTTACTTCCAACAAGTTGGTGGCCTTGAGTGTAAACCTGTTACGGGTGAAATCACTTACGGTATCGAGCGTCTAGCTATGTACATTCAAGGTGTGGATTCTGTTTACGACCTAGTTTGGACCGATGGCCCTCTTGGTAAAGTAACTTACGGTGATATTTTCCACCAAAACGAAGTAGAGCAGTCAACTTACAACTTCGAACACGCAGACGTAGATTTCCTATTTACTTTCTTCGACCAATGCGAAAAAGAATGTAAACAACTTCTTGAATTAGAAAAGCCTCTACCGCTACCAGCTTACGAGCGCATTTTAAAAGCAGGCCACGCATTTAACTTATTAGATGCACGCAAAGCTATCTCTGTAACCGAGCGTCAACGCTACATTTTACGCATTCGCAACTTAACTAAATCTGTTGCTGAAGCTTACTACGCTTCTCGTGAAGCATTAGGTTTCCCTATGTGTAAAAAAGATAAAGGTGAGGAGAAGTAATCATGGCGAAGAATTTCTTAATCGAATTAGGTACGGAAGAATTACCACCAACGCAACTTCGCACTCTAGCTGAAGCTTTTGCTGCTAACTTTGAAGCAGAATTGAAAAGCGCTGAAATCGCACATAACGGTGTGAAGTGGTTTGCGGCTCCTCGTCGTTTGGCATTAAAAGTTTCTGAACTTGCTGAAAGCCAACAAGACAAAGTGGTTGAAAAACGTGGCCCTGCGGTTGCTCAAGCATTTGATGCTGATGGTAATCCAACCAAAGCGGCTCAAGGCTGGGCGCGTGGTAACGGCATTACTGTTGACCAAGCTGATCGCCTAAAAACTGACAAAGGCGAATGGCTGCTATTCAAACAAGAAGTAAAAGGCCAAGCGGTTAAAGATCTTGTTATCGACATGGCGGCAAAAGCACTGGCTAACTTACCTATCGCAAAACCAATGCGTTGGGGCGACAAAGAAACTCAATTTATCCGTCCAGTAAAAACGCTAACTGTTTTATTTGGTGATGAACTGATCGCTGGCGAAATCCTAGGCGTTGCTTCTGATCGTGTTATCCGTGGTCACCGTTTCATGGGTGAGCGTGAGTTTACTATCGACAATGCGGATCAATACCCTGCTCTACTTGCTGAAAAAGGCAAAGTAATGGCGGATTACGAAGAACGTAAAGCAATCATTTTGCGTGATTCTCAAAAAGCAGCTGCAGAAGTTGGCGGTGTTGCAGATCTTGAAGATGACCTAGTTGAAGAAGTAACTTCTTTGGTTGAATGGCCTGTAGTTCTAACCGCTAAGTTTGAAGAAGAGTTCCTAAAAGTGCCTTCTGAAGCTTTGGTTTACACCATGAAAGGCGATCAGAAGTACTTCCCTGTCTATTCTCATAAAAATGGCGACAGCAACAAGAAGCTACTTCCAAACTTCATCTTTGTTTCTAACATCGAATCAAAAGACCCACGTCAAGTTATCGAGGGTAACGAGAAAGTAGTTCGCCCACGTTTGGCGGATGCTGAATTCTTCTTTAATACTGACCGCAAGCGCACTTTGGAATCGCACCTTCCTGAATTGGAAACCGCTATCTTCCAAAAACAATTGGGCACAATCAAAGACAAAACTGACCGCATCACTGAATTAGCTGGCTTCATTGCTGAGCAAATTGGTGCTGACGTTGAGAAATCTAAACGTGCTGGCTTACTAGCAAAATGTGATCTAATGACCTCAATGGTGTTCGAATTTACCGACACTCAAGGTGTAATGGGTATGCACTACGCTCGCCACGACGGTGAAGATGAAGAAGTAGCAGTTGCACTTAACGAGCAATACATGCCTCGTTTTGCTGGTGATGAATTGCCAAGCTCAGACGTTGCTGCATCAGTTGCAATGGCGGATAAACTGGACACACTAGTTGGTATCTTCGGCATTGGCCAAGCACCAAAAGGTTCAGATCCATTTGCACTACGTCGTGCATCTTTAGGTATTTTGCGCATCATCGTTGAGAAAGGTTACAACTTAGACTTAACGGTTCTGATTGCAAAAGCGAAAGAGCTACTAGGTGACAAGCTGACTAATGCGAATGTTGAAGAAGACGTTCTTGAATTCATGCTAGGCCGTTTCCGTGCTTGGTATCAAGACCAAGGCTTCAGCGTAGACATCATTCAAGCGGTATTAGCACGTCGCCCAACTAAACCGTTAGATTTCGACCAACGTGTGAAAGCAGTTTCTCACTTCCGTGGTTTAGATGCAGCAGAAGCGCTAGCAGCAGCAAACAAACGTGTTGGCAATATCCTAGCTAAGTTTGATGGCGAATTAGCTCAAGAAATCGATCTTGCTCTACTTCAAGAAGATGCAGAAAAAGCTCTAGCTGAAAACGTTGAAGTAATGACTGAAGCATTAGAACCAGCATTTGCAACGGGCGACTACCAACAAGCGCTAAGCAAACTGGCTGACTTGCGTGAACCAGTTGATGCATTCTTCGATAACGTAATGGTTATGGCTGACGATGAAGCCTTGAAGAAAAACCGCCTAACTATGCTGAACAACTTACGTAACTTGTTCTTGCAGATTGCGGACATTTCTTTGCTTCAGAAGTAAGCTTTACTAAAAGTAATCATCCAACAAGTAATTGTTGCTAAAACCAAGCCCAAACTATCACTAGTTTGGGCTTTTTGTTTGAAATCATTAACTTGATTTTAGATAACCAAAAACTTATTCATCATCCTGCATCAAGACTGAATATATTTCTGCTCATCCCCCTTTCTATCATTAGTTCAATCGGGTATGTTCACCCTTCAAAACATAAAAATCCCATAAGGACGATGAGGTTATAAGTTGTATGCAGTTTTCGAAGTTTGGTGACAAATTCAATCGCTATTCAGGTATTACCCAATTAATGGATGACTTAAATGATGGCTTACGCACACCCGGCGCCATTATGCTCGGTGGAGGCAACCCAGCCGCCATTCCTGAAATGATCGACTATTTCAATCAAGCCAGTCTCGAAATGCTTAATAATGGTGAACTGGTTTCAGCCCTCACCAACTACGACGGCCCGCAAGGAAAAAACGTTTTTCTGCAAGCCTTAGCCGATTTATTAAAAGACACTTACGGTTGGGATATTAGCCCAAAAAATATCAGCCTAACCAATGGCAGCCAAAGTGCGTTTTTCTCTATCTTCAACTTGTTTGGAGGTAAGCAATCGGACGGCACACATAAGAAGATTTTGTTGCCGTTAGCGCCTGAATATATTGGCTACAGCGATGCTGGGATCGATGACGATATTTTCATTTCTTATCATCCTGAAATCGAAATGCTTGAAAACCGTATGTTCAAATATCATGTGGATTTTGAGCAAGTTCATGTCGATGAATCCGTTGCCGCAATTTGTGTTTCCCGTCCAACCAATCCAACAGGCAATGTGTTAACGGATGAAGAAGTTCGCAAGTTAGATTCTTTGGCACGGAAACACGATATTCCATTGATTATCGATAACGCTTACGGCACGCCTTTCCCAAATATCATTTTTGAAGACGTCACTCCGTTTTGGAATGAAAACACCATCTTGTGCATGAGTTTGTCGAAACTAGGTTTACCCGGTGTGCGCTGCGGTATTGTGATCGCTAGCGAAACCATGACCCAAGCCATGACTAATATTAACGGCATTGTGAATCTTGCGCCGTGTAGCGTTGGCCCTGCGATTGCGACTCACATGATCAATAAAGGGGATTTACTGCCGTTAAGCGAAAATGTGATTAAGCCGCATTACCAGCACAAAGCGCAACATGCGGTAGAATTATTACAATCTGCCATTCCTGATGAGCGTTTTAAAATCCACAAACCAGAGGGTGCAATTTTCCTATGGCTTTGGTTTGATGAGTTACCGATCACCACAATGGAGCTTTATAAACGCTTAAAAGCCCGTGGCGTATTGATTGTTCCGGGAGAATATTTCTTCTTTGGACAAGACGACGCTTGGGATCACTCACATCAGTGTTTACGCATGAACTATGTGCAAAAAGAAGAAGATATGGTGCGCGGGATTGAGATTATTGCTGAAGAAGTGAATAAGGCTTACAAGCAGAGTTAATATTGCATTAAAAGGTCGATTTATAATAAGACTAGAAATAATGTTATATCTATAGACATAGCAATATATGTCTTCTTTTCCCAAAAATAGATCTCACTTTTAATCTTAAAAATGAGATCTGTTTCATTCTCGTTCACATCAAAAACAAACTATTTCCAAAATAAAAAAAACACTATCTTTTTTCATTAAAAAAAACTCTAAAAACAAACAGAATACAAGTACAGTTCTTTTATTCTAAATCGACAAGGAAAGAATGGAATGAAAAGAATATTACTCACCTATTTATTATTATTCTCACCTTTAAGTTATGCATATGATGAATGGAATAAAAATACCATTTATAAAGCTGGAGATATTGTCGTTAAAGACAATATTCTTTATGTCTCAACACATTGGAATAAAACAAACCCTCCACAGAATAATGAAAACAATTGGGATGGTTGGGTTAAGTTTCCTAATAACGCTCCCAATTGGGATTCATCAACCCCATATCAAGGAGGGGATGTTGTTACCTATCAAGATAAATTTTATTTAGCTAAATATTGGAATAATGGTGCAACTCCAGCAACCAGTGAAGCTTGGTTAGTCTTAATCGGTGCAGGCCCTATAAGCACCACTACAAAAGAAGAACCCTTAGATCCGGAAAGCAAAGAAGCAATTTTAGGTATAGATAGCAACAATAATGGTCTAGATGATGAGTACGAAACCAAAATTGAACAAACTTATCAAAATGAAGCTGATAAAGAACTGGCTAAGGCAATTGGTATACAATGGAGATCAATGATGGAGTATTATTTTATTGACTCAGATATTGATGAAACATTAGCAAGAAATACTCTTTACCAATCTTCTTTCTTATATATTTGTTCTGCTAAAAAAAGCAGATCAGATCCGAACTACATATCTCCTCATGAAATTTACTTTACAACAATAGAACGTTCATATGCTTACAGAATGGCAGAAATAAAATTATACAAAGCTGCAAATTACCCGGATCAAACTACCATCGATGATAAATTATGTAATTCTTATCAATAGGTTATAAATTATGAAAAAATTACTAATTGTACTCGTTTTTGTTTTCTTTCAAAAAAGCGCCTTCTCATACTGCAGTAATAATGTAGATGAAGTGAAGCTTTTTTATATAAATGGAATGTTCACTAATGAAGCCAATTTAAAAGACAACACTAATGAATTGAAACATTTTTACATTTCAAGATTAAACAAGTTAAATAACACTGAAAATCCGGTTGAATCCACATGGAATGAAAGTGAGCCATTTCTAAAACAATTTAAGCAAGTTGCTCTACATAAATTTACCGAGCTTAATATAAATAAAGAAATAAGGGATAACATTTCAAAGACATTTTTAGGATTTAGTGTAGCTAAAACTTCTCAAAAAAATGCCAAAGAGACTACTGATGTTATGTCTGCAATATTGGAGGAAATTCACGATACTTATTACCAAGATCAAACCTTCCAGCGAGCATATTCTTCGGTAACAAAATTACTAGATCAGTGTAAACGCGTTGTATTAATTGGTCATAGCCAGGGAAATTTTTATACTAATGCGCTACTTGATGCTTTATATGCTGACTATCGATATCCAGATGGTTCTAGCTTAAATGACTATAGAATGCTCGGTTACTTTGGTTTTGCTTTACCAACCAGCAGCGTTGGTGGATATACAGGAACTCAATACCCTCACTTAATGGGGTATGTCACTAATGATAATGACATTGTTATGGCGGCGGTTAGGTACACTATTGGAGCTCTTCCACCTAATTATGATAACGATTTTAGTTTATTGGATTTCACCGGACACTCATTAATCGTCTCTTACTTAGAAAAATATGATCAAGCAAATCTAGCTGCATCCGATATTTTACATATTGTCAGCCAACAGTATCCACCGCCAATTTCAGGACAA
Organism: Vibrio sp.; assembly: GCA_047975485.1. GTDB lineage: Bacteria > Pseudomonadota > Gammaproteobacteria > Enterobacterales > Vibrionaceae > Vibrio. The sequence continues at coordinate 43,190 of JBKEDP010000045.1, forward strand.
TACTCTAGTAATAGTTCAGCTATAGCTAGTTATGGATACTCACATCTTAACCAAGTACTCGATGTAAAATTTAAAAATTCATCTATTTATCGTTACAACTATGTACCTAGTGAAATATTTGAATCTTTTAAACAAGCAACATCACAAGGAACATTTTTAAATACCAATATAAAAGGTATTTATCCTTATATAAAATTACCATAATAAACAAAAAGGGAGTCACTGTAGTTATTTAATAACCCTGGACTCCCTTCTCCCTTTACATTTTCGTGGCTAGATTATTTGTTTTCTAGCAACTCTTTACCGTTGATGGCAATTTTGCGTGGTTGCATTGCTTCTGGAATGATGCGCTCCAGATCAACGTGCAATAAGCCGTTCTCCATATCTGCGCCCAGCACTTTAACGTAATCCGCTAATTGGAATTTACGTTCAAAATCACGCTCTGCAATGCCTTGATAAACGTAGTTTTTACCTTCTTCAGGTTTACGTTCACCACGCACGATTAGCATGTTTTCGTGTTGAGTAATATCGAGATTTTCTTCAGCGAAACCAGCTACCGCCATTGTGATACGGAAATGGTTGTCGTCTTTTTTCTCAATATTGTATGGAGGATAACCGCCAGATGTGTTTTTGGCGTTGTTGGATTCCATTAGGTTTAATAAGCGATCAAAACCAATGGCGTTACGGTATAAAGGTGAGAAGTCGATGTTACGCATAATACTATCCTCTAAATTTAAGCAATAGTGTGCAAGGTTTCAGCCCGAGCCGAAGCTTGCTATTTTTAAGTTGTGTGCTTATCTATAACCCATGCGGCGAAATAGATTCAGCGATTCAAGGAACCCTACTCTTATCAATTTAAGAGCTTAGCGGCATCCCTTTCACAAAAAGATATATGGTTGAGCAAAATCGCTTTCAAGTATTTTGATCAAAAAAAATCAGCAACTCATTACAAGTTACTGATTTTATATAAATTAAATTTTAGATTTTCACTTTGTCTTTTAGGTTTAGAAAGACTGTTCCATCAAGAACTGAATATCTTCACCGACTTGGAAGTAAGTTGCTTCTTCACCGTATTTGAACAGTTTCATCGGCTTACCGTTTGCTGCATGGTAAGACAGCTTGCCTTCTTGGATGTGGAACATAGTGCCTTCAGGAATACCAGCAACCACTTGGTGTTGGTTCATGATCAAGTATTCAGCAATACGCTCGTCGCGAGTTTCACCCATGTGACCTTCTACGCTCGCTTCAATGTAATGTGGGTTAATTTGGAAAGGCACAAAATTCAAAGACGGTAGAATCACCGCACTCACGATTGGCATATCGTTAGTGGTACAAATTGTTGGACCAGCAATGTTCGTGCCTGCGCTCCAGCCAATGTAGGGTTTGTTTTGCTTTAATACCGCCTGACGCAATGGGCCAATTAAGCCATTGTCGTGCAGCATTTTGTTTAGAACCCAAGTATTACCACCACTCACAAGGTAGCCGTCTGCTTCTTTAATCGCGACAACAGGATCGGCTTCATTGGCAATGTTTACCACTTCACAACCAAATGGAGCAAGAATCGCTTGTAGTTCATCAGCACGAGATTGGTAATCACTGCGGATCATAGCGTAAGGAATAAAGACAAACTTCTTCACTCCAGTACGTTTTACCATTGACTCAATCCACTCATGCCCAAACTCAAGTAATTGTGTATTGCCCGGTAATTTACCGTTGCTGAACAACATGATATCCATGAAAGCTCCTAACTGTTTTTATATAAAATTTGTGAATAAGTGTAGTTTAAGTTATTCGTTATCGTTTGATTTAAAACATAAAAACGCAGTATTCAGAATGTGCTAGATCTCATTTTTAACTAGCAAGAATCTATTTGATATTTAACAACCGAAAAGATGCTGTCCCATCCATGGTCGCTTCGAAAAGTCCATCCTTGGACTTTTAGACTTTTCTCAATGTTAAACATCAAGCCGATTTAAATTCAAAAAGCCACATAAAGAAAAACCCTTTGAATATTTAATACTCAAAGGGTTTTAGTTCTTTCAAAATAACTAGCTAAAAAACTCTATACGTCTAGGCTTTATACGTCCAAGTTAGCTACTTTCAGTGCGTTGTCTTCGATGAACTTACGACGAGGTTCAACTTGGTCGCCCATTAGCGTTGTGAACAATTCATCTGACGCTACTGCATCATCAATTGTTACTTGCATCATGCGACGAGTTTCAGGATCCATTGTGGTTTCCCAAAGCTGATCTGGGTTCATCTCACCTAGACCTTTGTAGCGTTGTAGAGAAAGGCCACGACGTGATTCTTTAATCAACCAATCTAATGCTTCAGAGAAGCTGCTTACTTCTTGAGTACGTTCGCCACGTTTCACGTAAGCACCATCTTCAACTAATCCGTCTAATGCTTCAGATAGATCCGCTAAACGGCCGTATTCACGAGAGTTTAATAGGTCTAGTGAAATAACGTATTCATGGATAACACCGTGAGTACGAACAACCAATTTCGCAAGGCTTACACCGAATTCTTGATGAGTTTCAACTTCAAGCGAGTATTGGCTTGCACCAACTTCTTTCGTATTCAATTGCTCAACCAAACGCTGACCCCAAGCTTGAACTTTGTCTGCGTCTTGGCAAATTTCAGCAGTCAAACGAGGCATGTAAGTTAATTCGTTCACCATTGCGTATGGGTAACGACGGCTCATGCGTTTAACTAGCTTCATACCTTCGTTGTATTGAACAACCAATTTCTCAAACGCTTCACCCGTTAATGCTGGTGCACTTGGGTTAACATGTAATGCTGCATTTTCAAGCGCAAGGTTCGCTTGGTATTGCTCCATTGCGTCTTCATCTTTGATGTATTGCTCTTGCTTACCTTTCTTCACTTTGTAAAGTGGTGGCTGAGCAATGTAGATGTAGCCACGTTCGATTAGTTCTGGCATTTGACGGTAGAAGAAAGTCAAAAGCAGAGTACGGATGTGCGAACCATCGACGTCGGCATCGGTCATGATGATGATTTGGTGGTAGCGCAATTTGTCTGGGTTGTACTCGTCACGACCGATACCACAACCTAGTGCAGTGATCAGAGTTGCGACTTCTTGAGAAGACAGCATTTTGTCGAAACGTGCTTTTTCAACGTTTAGGATTTTACCTTTAAGAGGCAGAATCGCTTGGTTTTTACGGTTACGTCCCTGCTTGGCTGAACCGCCAGCAGAGTCCCCTTCCACAATGTATAGTTCAGAAAGTGCAGGGTCTTTTTCTTGGCAGTCTGCAAGTTTACCCGGCAGACCTGCTAAATCTAATGCGCCTTTACGACGAGTCATTTCACGAGCTTTACGAGCCGCTTCACGAGCACGCGCTGCATCAATAATTTTGCTACAAACGATTTTCGCTTCGTTCGGGTTTTCCATTAGAAATTCAGCAAGCTTTTCGCTCATTGCAGATTCAACCGCAGACTTCACTTCAGAAGAAACTAGCTTGTCTTTGGTTTGGCTTGAGAATTTTGGATCAGGCACTTTAACTGAAACAACCGCAGTTAGACCTTCACGAGCATCATCACCAGATGTTGAAGTTTTCTCTTTCTTCGAGAAGCCTTCTTTGTCCATGAAGTTGTTTAGTGTACGAGTTAGTGCACCACGGAAACCTGCTAAGTGAGTACCACCATCGCGTTGAGGGATGTTGTTAGTAAAGCAGTAAACGCCTTCTTGGAAACCATCGTTCCATTGCATTGCTACTTCAACAGTGATGCCATCTTCTTCACGGAAGTGTTCGAAGTGGAAAACTTTCTGATGGATTGGTGTTTTGTGACGGTTTAGGTGAGTAACAAATGCTTGAATACCACCTTCAAACATGAAGTGATCGTTTTTGTCTTCTTCACGCTCGTCACTTAATTTGATAGAAATGCCTGAGTTTAGGAAAGACAATTCACGTAGACGTTTAGCTAGGATGTCGTAAACAAATTCAACGTTAGTAAAAGTTTCTTCACTTGGCCAGAAACGGATGGTTGTACCTGTTTCTTCCGTTTTACCGATCACAGCTAATGGCGCTTGAGGCTCACCGTGATGATAAATTTGCTGGTGGATTTCACCGCCACGCTTAATAGTTAATTCTACTTTTTTCGATAATGCGTTTACTACTGAAACACCTACACCGTGCAAGCCACCTGATACTTTGTATGAGTTATCATCGAACTTACCACCAGCGTGAAGTACAGTCATGATTACTTCAGCAGCTGAAACACCTTCTTCTTCGTGCATTTCAGTTGGAATACCACGGCCGTCATCGCTAACAGAAACGGAATTATCTTCATGGATGGTGACAACGATGTCGGAACAATGTCCAGCTAATGCTTCATCAATAGAGTTATCAACGACCTCAAACACCATGTGGTGCAGACCTGTGCCGTCATCCGTATCACCGATATACATACCGGGACGTTTGCGTACTGCATCTAAGCCTTTTAAGACTTTAATACTCGATGAATCATAGTTGTTTGCAGAGTCATTGTTATTCGACATGAATTGTTCTCGCCTTAATTATCCTTGCTCTATTTTGCCATGTTCCACATGAAACATCCTGCTATTTTCACTTTGCATTTCAGCAATGTGACTTGCAGTGATAGAGCTTATAAAAACCTGTGCCTGCGTTTGCTTGAGATACTCTGCAAGACGAGCGCGGCGTTGACTATCTAGCTCTGAGGCAAAATCATCAATTAAATAAATACATTGCTTACCGGTTGTTTCTGTTAGGTGTTGTCCTTGCGCTAAACGTAACGCACAAACCATGAGTTTTAATTGCCCACGAGACAACACATCTTCAACCGGTGTCGCTTTAACTTTTATTTTGAGATCCGCTTTATTCGGGCCACTGAATGTGTAGCCGAGTTGCTGATCTCGTTCAAAATTCTTTTCTAAAATTTCTGCGTAGGGCGTGTCTTTTTCCCAGCCCCTATAATACTGAATTTTCACTTCAAATTCAGGTAAAAATACGCCACAAATGCGCTCTGCAACAAGTTTTAGTTGTTGAACGTACTCTTTGCGCCACTGGTCAATGATTTCAGCCAATTCAGCCAGTTCAATATCCCAATAACTCAACTCTCGATAACTGGTTGCAGTTTTGAGTAACGCATTACGCTGCTTCATTAATCTCTTGAAGCGTGACCATTTTTCATAAAAATTTGGCTTGGTGTGAAATACGCCCCAATCAATAAATGCTCGGCGGTTTTTCGGTCCTTCGGTGAGTAATTCAAATCCTTCCGTATGGATCAATTGCAAAGGTAGAATTTGTGCCAGCTGCGCAATTTTTTGCCCAGACTGACCACCTATTTTAAGCTCACTGGAGCCGTCACGCTGTTTGTTAATACCGATTGGCAGTTCAAAATCATCTTCTGAAAGAAAACGACCATGCACGAATAACTCACTTTTTTCGTGCTGAATCACCCGCCCCGATAAAGAACTTTTAAACGAACGACCATGCCCCAAAAAGTAAATGGCTTCTAGCACGCTAGTTTTGCCACTTCCGTTCGGGCCGACCAGAAAATTAAAGCCTGATGATAACGATAAATCACAGGCTTCAATATTTCTAAATTGTTGTATGGATAAGCGAGCTAATGGCATTTAGAGACGAATTGGCATCACAACATACATAGCCGATGCATCAGCGACATTTTCAACCAAAGCACTGGCGTTAGCATTACTCATCGACATACGAACCGTTTCGCACTTCAAAGTATTTAAAATATCTAGCACGTAACTTACATTAAAACCAATTTCTAATGGCTCGCCTTGGTAATTTACATCTAAGTTTTCTTCTGCTTCTTCTTGCTCTGGGTTGTTTGCGGTAATACGCATTTCAGAACCCGCAAGATTCACACGCACGCCACGGAATTTTTCATTCGATAAAATCGCAGCACGAGCAAAAGATTGGCGCAACGTTTCGCAATCCGCTTCCAACGTTTTGTCCGTTGATTGCGGCATTACACGACGGTAATCAGGGAAACGACCATCGACCAATTTAGACGTAAAGGTAAACTCATTCACGTTAGCACGAATGTTCGAGCTACCAATTTGCAACGTGACTTGTTCTTCTGGGCGATCAAGCAGTTTAATCAGTTCCAAAACACCTTTACGTGGCACGATAACTTGTTGTGCTGCCGCTTCTTGTAGCAATGCGGTTTCTGCTACCGCCATACGGTGACCGTCGGTGGCAACGGAACGCAAAGTTGTGCCTTCGATTTCAAACAGCATACCGTTCAAGTAATAACGAACGTCTTGGTTCGCCATTGAAAATTGTGTTTTCTCAACCAAATGGCGAAGTTCCGCTTGAGTTAGCGATACTTCACTTTCACTTTGCCAATCTTCGATATTCGGGAAATCAGCAGCAGGTAGTGTTGCTAGAGAGAAACGGCTACGACCTGATTTCAGCGTTAAACGATCATCATTCAAAACTACGCTAATAGCAGAACTGTCTGGCAAGCCGCGGCAAATATCTAAGAATTTACGAGACGGAACCGTAGTGCTGCCCGCTTCAAATTCGCCTTCTAACGCTAAGCGACAAACCAATTCCACTTCTAAATCGGTTGCAGTAATACTCAATTCACCATTTTCAACTTGAATGAGTAAGTTGCCCAAAATAGGTAAGGTTGAGCGGCCACCTAATGCACCAGAAACTTGCTGCAAAGGTTTAATCAGTTGAGAACGTTCAATGGTAAATTTCATAATCTACTCTAAAGCAATAAGTTAATAACGATTTAATCAGCCAAATTAAAATTAAGAAGATAGCGTACGAATCAGGTTCGAGTAATCTTCTTTAATATCATGGCTTTCTTCGCGTAATTCTTTAATTTTACGACAAGCGTGTAGCACGGTTGTATGGTCACGACCACCAAACGCATCGCCGATTTCAGGCAAGCTGTGGTTGGTTAATTCTTTCGACAACGCCATCGCTAACTGACGAGGACGAGCAACCGAACGAGAGCGACGTTTTGATAATAAATCAGCTACTTTAATTTTGTAGTATTCGGCAACCGTTTTTTGAATATTGTCGATAGTGACCAATTTTTCTTGTAACGCTAACAAATCACGTAAGGCTTCACGTACAAAATCAATCGTGATCGGGCGACCAGTGAAATTGGCATTCGCAATAACACGGTTTAATGCACCTTCTAATTCACGAACGTTAGAACGTAAACGCTTAGCAATAAAGAAAGCCACTTCGTCCGCCAAGGTAATTTGGTGGTCTTCTGCTTTCTTCATCAAAATCGCAACACGTGTTTCTAATTCAGGCGGCTCGATCGCAACGGTTAAGCCCCAGCCAAAACGAGATTTCAAACGATCTTCTACGCCGTTGATCTCTTTTGGATAACGATCCGAGGTCAAAATAATTTGCTGATTGCCTTCCAACAACGCATTAAAGGTATGGAAAAATTCTTCTTGAGAACGTTCTTTATTAGCAAAGAATTGGATGTCATCGATCAGCAAAGCATCAAGGCTACGGTAGTAACGCTTGAATTCTTCAATTTGGTTATTTTGTAGCGCTTTAACCATGTCTTGCACGAAACGCTCTGAGTGCATGTACACCACTCGCGCATCAGGCTTGCTTTCAACAATGGCATTACCCACCGCATGCAAAAGGTGCGTTTTACCTAAACCGGTTCCACCGTATAAGAATAGTGGGTTGTATGACACGCCCGGATTATCGGCTACCTGTTTTGCTGCAGCCAAACCTAGTTGGTTCGACTTACCTTCCACGAAGTTGTGGAACATATGCTTTGGATTCACATTTGAACGGTGATTCACATCTACGATCACTTCACGCTCACCAGTATCCCAAGATTTATCAATCGGGCGACTGACTGGTGGCTGAGTTGGTGCAGACGGCATAGGCGAAACATCTGCCACCATTTTTCTTGCAGGCGCTTGAACAGCAGCTGGTGCCGCAGGCTTACTACCTACTTCAAAATGAAGGTTTGGTGTATCGGAGCCACAAAACTCTTTCAATAAACGGTTAATGCTATTGAGATACTTATCGCGCACCCAGTCTAAAACAAAGCGGTTTGGTGCAAATAAGGTGAGAGTATTGTTATTGAGTTCTGCTTGAAGAGGCCTTACCCACATACTGAATTCAGTTGCAGGAAGCTCTTCTTGAAGTTGCTCCATACACTGCAACCATAACGAAGACGACACATTAACCTCACACAAAATGAAATGATCTTAAAAAAGGGAGGTAATTCTACCTTTTGAAACCCAAGATCTCCAGCAATAGATCCCAACTTCTGTGAAATAGATCCTAGCTTCTGTGGATAATTTTAAGGTTTGAGATCCGTGTATAAGATCTAAGTTATTCACGGATATTAAACACTTTATCCAAAAGATATGAAAAATGATCGTGCTACATCGTGAATTAAGATCAATTGTGCACAAACTTATTCACAGTGCAAATCCTTACTGTTAATCAGTCATACAAGCCAATTGGTTATGATTAATAACATCTTATTATTAGGGTTATTAACTGGCTTAAGCGTAGTATTGCCACATTGTTATATGGAGAAGAAACAATGAGAAAAATTATTAGTAAATTTGCTACGGCTGCTGCATTACTTTTATCTATGACTCACTTTGCACATGCCGCAAATCAAGAAGTTAAAGTCGGTATGTCTGGCACCTACTTCCCTTTTACTTTTCAAAAATTAGATAAACTGCAAGGCTTTGAAGTCGACTTGTGGGATGAAATTGGCAAACGCAATCACTACGACATCAAATATGTAACAGCAAACTATTCGGGTTTATTTGGTCTATTAGAAACAGGCCGTATTGATACGATTTCTAACCAAGTAAGTATTACTGATGCACGTAAAGCGAAATACCTTTTCTCAGATCCGTATGTAATCGACGGTATTCAGATTACAGTGAAGAAAGGGAATGATTCGATCAAAGGTCTTAAAGATCTTGAAGGTAAAACTGTTGCCGTTAACCTAGGTTCAAATTTCGAACAAGCGCTACGCAGTTACGATAAAGAAGGCAAGATCAACATCAAAACCTACGATGCGGGTATTGAGCAAGATGTGGCTTTAGGTCGCTCTGATGCATTCGTGATGGATCGTTTATCTGCATTGCAATTGATTAAAGAAACCAATCTTCCTCTGCAACTAGCGGGCGAACCGTTCCAAACGATCGAAAATGCTTGGCCGTTTGTGAAAAATGAAAAAGGTGAAAAACTTCAAGGCGAAGTAAACAAAGCACTGGCTGACATGCGTGCAGACGGTACATTGGCGAAGATTTCTCAAAAATGGTTCGATACTGATATCACCAAAAAATAGTTTTATTTCCTAACGCCCACTTTGATTCGATGGTTATTCGAGTCAAAGTGGTTTTTCATTTTTAGAACAACAATAATTTAAATTATAAATCAGTCATTTATTATGAATTTCGATGTAAATTACATGCTTGAACTGCTGCCTATTTTGCTCAAATATTTAGGCACAACAATGCAAATGGCACTTTGGGGTGTCTTTTTTGCCCTTATTCTAGCGGTGCTGATCGCCAACATTCGTGTATTTAAAGTGCCGGTGCTGGATCAACTCAGCCAGCTATACATTAGCTTTTTCCGAGGCACGCCATTATTAGTGCAATTGTTCCTTCTTTATTATGGCTTACCGCAAATATTCCCAATTCTTGTGGGAATGGATGCTTTCACCGCAGCAATTATCGGTTTAACGCTGCATTTTGCTTCTTATATGGCAGAAAGTATTCGTGCGGCGATCATTGGTATCGACCGTAGCCAAATGGAAGCGAGTATGTCTATTGGTATGACTTCCGCTCAATCCATGCGACGTATTATTCTGCCGCAAGCTGCACGTATTGCTCTGCCATCCTTGATGAATTACTTCATTGATATGATTAAGTCCACTTCCCTCGCCTTTACTTTAGGCGTGGCAGAAATCATGGCGAAAGCACAAATGGAAGCTTCATCGAGCTTTAAATTTTTCGAAGCTTTCCTTGCGGTTGCCCTTATTTATTGGGTGGTAGTTTTAGTTCTGACTCGCATTCAAACTTGGGCGGAAAATAAATTGAATAAGGCGTATCAACGATGATTAAAATTTCTAACTTACATAAATCGTTTGGTGATACCCAAGTATTGCGTGGCGTAGATATTGAAATCAAAAAAGGCGAAATCATCGTTATTATTGGTTCGAGTGGTACGGGTAAATCAACCTTATTGCGCTGTGTAAACTTTTTAGAAAACCCAGAGCAAGGCGCCATTGAAATAGAAGGCACCAAGGTTAACGCTGAAAAGCATACTAAATCTGAAGTGTTGGAACTGCGCCGCAAAACCGGATTTGTGTTCCAAAACTACGCCCTATTTGCTCACCTAACTGCAAAACAAAATATTGCTGAAAGTTTGATTACTGTGCGGGGTTGGAAAAAAAATGCCGCTTATCAACGTGCACAACAAATTTTAGATGACATTGGCCTAGGCGATAAAAGCGATAGCTATCCGGCAGCTTTATCTGGTGGACAGCAACAACGTGTCGGTATTGGTCGTGCCATGGCGTTTGAACCAGAGCTTTTATTGTTTGATGAACCGACTTCTGCCTTGGATCCTGAATGGGTCGGTGAAGTGTTGTCATTAATGAAGAAATTAGCTCAACAACATCAAACCATGCTGGTGGTAACGCACGAAATGCAATTTGCTCGAGAAGTGGCGGATCGCGTGATCTACATGGCGGATGGCAAGATAGTCGAGCAAGGAACGCCGGATCAAATATTCAAGGATCCGAAGAATCCACAGCTTATTAAGTTTTTAAATCAAGTAGGGATCCAATAAGGATCCTTGCACTCGCAAAAAGAAACCGTATAATCCGCACACAGATTTTTAGGCCAACCTGCTTTTTATCGTCTAATAAGGGCGTTTATTAAGCTTTGTAGCATTGACTCTTTGCCAGTCAATGATTACAATTCCGCCTCTTTGTTGAGAGGTGTCGGATTAAACATCTCACACCGGGTTTAACAAGAACCTATAAACTACTGATCAGTAAAGGTAATAATCATGAAACGTACTTTTCAACCTACTGTTCTTAAGCGTAAACGTACTCACGGCTTCCGTGCACGTATGGCTACTAAGAACGGTCGTAAAGTAATTAATGCACGTCGTGCAAAAGGCCGTAAGCGCCTTTCAAAATAATTTTGAATTATTTTGACTAAGTCTACTTTTACTCGGGAGTTACGTTTGTTAACTCCCGAGCATTATCAAAACGTCTTTCAGCAAGCTCATCGAGCTGGCTCTCCTCATTTCACTATTATCGCTCGCAATAACACACTTTCTCATCCTAGATTGGGATTAGCTGTGCCTAAAAAACAAATCAAAACTGCGGTAGGTCGAAATCGTTTTAAACGTTTGGCTCGCGAAAGCTTCCGTCTAAAACAAACTCAACTTCCAAACAAAGATTTTGTTGTCATTGCGAAAAAAAGCGTTCAAGACCTGAGTAATGAGGAAATTTTTAAACTGTTTGATAAATTATGGCAACGCCTGTCTCGCCCCTCTCGTGGTTAGCTATTAGGTTGATATACCTATATAAAGGAATAATCAGCCCATTAATTGGCCCGCGATGTCGATTTACACCAACTTGCTCAACATATGCTATTGAAGCAATTAGAGAGCACGGTTTTGTAAAAGGGTGTTGGTTATCTGGCAAACGTCTATTAAAATGCCATCCTTTAAATGCTGGGGGATATGACCCTGTCCCACCAAAACAAAAACACGACAGAGATAAATAACAATGGATTCTCAACGTAATATCCTGTTAATCGCTTTCGCTCTAGTCAGCTTTTTACTATTCCAAAGCTGGAATAAAAAAGATGAACAACCAGTGCCTGCAAGCGTGCAACAGACTCAAACCACTGCCGATAGCAGTCTACCGCATGACCCTGCCGAAGCGTCAGCTGATCCATTAGCGCCTCAGCAAGCAAATACTCAACCAGCTGCATCTACCATCAAGGTAACTTCTGATGTTCTGACTCTAGCTATCAACCCAGTTGGTGGTGATGTAGTTTCAGCAAAACTGAACAAATATGATGACACGCTGAATTCGAATACTCCTTTTGTTCTATTAAAAGAAGAAAAAGATCACGAATACATCGCGCAAAGTGGTTTACTTGGTCCTCAAGGTATCGACGTTAGCACGACTAACCGTCCTCAATACCAAGCTTCAGCTGAATCTTTCCAGCTAGCTGATGGCCAAGACGAATTACGTATTCCTCTTACTTATTCTGCTAACGGCATTGAATACACTAAAACGTTTATCCTAAAACGTGGCAGCTACGCAATTGATGTTGTTTACGATATTAAAAACAACTCTGGTCAAGATGCGACAGTTGGTATGTACGCTCACCTACGCCAAACTATGGTGAAAGGTAACGGCCACATTGGTATGCCAGTTTACACTGGTGGTGCTTATTCAACTGCTGACACTCGTTATCAAAAATATAAATTTGATGACATGAAAGATAAAAACCTAAACAAAACCTTAGACGACGGTCAAGGTTGGGTTGGTATGCTTCAACACTATTTCGCTTCAGCTTGGATCCCTCGCAACCAACCTGGCACTATGATCTACTCTCGTGTTATTGGTAACATGGCAGATATCGGTGTTCGTACACCAAACCAAGTAATTGCAAATGGCAGTACTGGCGAAATCAAATCAACTCTTTGGGCTGGTCCTAAACTTCAAGATCAAATGGCAGCAACTGCGCCGCACCTTGAGCTTGTTGTAGACTACGGTTGGTTATGGTTTATTGCTAAACCACTTCACTCATTGCTTTCTTTCTTGCACGAGCATGTAGCAAGCAACTGGGGTCTAGCAATCATCTTGCTAACTTTCATTGTTCGTGGCGCAATGTACCCACTAACAAAAGCGCAATACACATCTATGGCTAAAATGCGTATGCTTCAGCCTAAGATTGCTGCAATGCGTGAGCGTCTAGGTGATGACCGCCAACGTATCAGCCAAGAAATGATGGCGATGTATAAAGAAGAAAAAGTGAACCCACTTGGTGGCTGTTTCCCTATCCTTCTTCAAATGCCAATCTTCATTTCGCTTTACTGGGCGTTAATGGAATCGGTTGAATTACGTCACCAACCATTCTTTGCATGGATCCACGATTTATCAGCGCAAGACCCTTACTACATCTTGCCGATCTTGATGGGTATCTCAATGTTGATCATCCAGAAGATGAGCCCAACAACAGTTACCGATCCAATGCAGCAGAAAATGATGATGTTTATGCCAATCATCTTCATCTTCTTCTTCTTGTGGTTCCCAGCAGGTCTGGTTCTTTACTACCTAATGTCAAACATAGTGACACTGGTACAGCAAACCTTGATCTACAAATCACTTGAGAAAAAAGGTCTGCATTCTAAGAAAAAATAATCTTAGAAAGACGAAATAAACTAAGGCGACCAAATTGGTCGCCTTTTGCTTTATGTAGTGAAACGAGAGCTTATGGATTTCAGATCGTTTTTGATATGTAGAAAAGTGTAAAAATATAGGGATATAGTTTTTCAAGCTTCCATGGATGGCTCGGTGTCTTTTCGGAATATAAAAATGATTTTGAATCTTTCGTTTTAATTTATCCTTTATAAAAAGCAAAAGCAGATTAGAATTTAACTTCACCTTTTTAAATGGTTGGAATTATGAGTACAGATACAATTGTCGCACAAGCTACCGCCCTTGGACGTGGTGGTGTCGGCATCATCCGAGTTTCAGGCCCGAAAGCGATCCAAGTCGCAATTGAAGTTTTAGGCCGTGAAATCAAACCTCGCTATGCCGAATATTTACCGTTCAAAGATGAAAACGGAACCCAGCTAGACCAAGGCATTGCATTGTATTTCCCGAATCCGAATTCATTTACCGGTGAAGATGTGCTTGAGCTACAAGGTCATGGTGGCCCTGTGGTCATGGACATGCTGATCAAACGTATTCTTAAAATCGATGGTCTACGTTCGGCTCGCCCTGGTGAATTCACTGAACGTGCCTTTTTAAACGACAAAATCGACCTAACTCAAGCTGAAGCGATTGCGGATTTAATTGATGCGAGTTCAGAAGAAGCAGCAAAATCGGCATTAAATTCGCTACAAGGTGAATTTTCTCAACGAATCAATCAGCTGGTGGAATCATTGATCCACTTACGTATTTATGTGGAAGCTGCGATCGATTTTCCAGAAGAAGAAATTGATTTCCTAGCAGACGGTAAAGTCAGTGCAGATCTACAGACCATCATTGATAACCTTGCTGCTGTTCGTAAAGAAGCAAACCAAGGTGCTTTGATCCGTGAAGGGATGAAAGTTGTTATCGCTGGTCGCCCAAATGCGGGTAAATCTAGTCTTCTTAACGCATTATCTGGCAAAGACTCCGCTATCGTAACCGACATCGCAGGCACCACGCGAGACGTGCTTAGAGAGCATATTCATATTGATGGAATGCCATTACATATCATTGATACTGCAGGCTTGCGTGAAGCTTCTGACGAAGTAGAAAAAATCGGTATCGAGCGAGCTTGGGAAGAAATTGAACAAGCTGATCGTGTTTTATTTATGGTTGATGGCACCACAACTGACGCCACCGATCCAAAAGAAATCTGGCCAGACTTTATCGAACGCTTACCTGAAAACATCGGCATTACCGTGATCCGCAATAAAGCCGATCAAACCGGTGAAAATTTAGGTATTTGTCATGTGAACAATCCAACCTTGATTCGCTTATCAGCAAAAACAGGTGATGGTGTTCAAGATCTACGTGAACACCTAAAACAATGCATGGGTTTTGCTGGTGGTAGTGAAGGTCGCTTTATGGCGCGTCGTCGTCACCTAGAAGCATTAGATAACGCAGCAGAGCACTTAGATATTGGCCAACAGCAACTTGAAGGCTATATGGCTGGCGAAATCTTGGCTGAAGAATTGCGTATCACTCAGCAGCATCTAAGTGAAATCACTGGTGAATTTAGTTCAGATGATTTACTTGGACGCATTTTCTCATCATTCTGCATTGGTAAATAATGCTGTATTCGTAAAAATAATCGTTAAAAATTAGGGAGAGAAACCGGCATGATCCACATTATTACAGGCAGTACACTTGGCGGAGCGGAATATGTAGGTGATCATCTTAGCGATCTATTAATAGCTCAAGGTGCTGAAACCACTATCCATAATCAACCGGATCTTGCTGATATTGAGGCGAAAGGTATTTGGTTGATCATTACCTCAACACATGGCGCTGGTGACTTCCCTGATAACATTCAGCCTTTTATGGCCGCATTAAAAGATACGCCACCACACATGTCTGATGTGAAGTTTGCTGTGATTGCGATTGGTGACTCAAGCTACGATACATTCTGTGGAGCTGGTCGAGAGGCTCAAGCCACATTACTTGATGTTGGCGCACAAGAGCTTTGTCCTCACTTAGAAATCGATGTTCTTGAAACCCCAGTACCTGAAGATGCAGCAGAAGCTTGGCTAGCAGACAACATGGCGCTATTTACCGCTTAATCTCATCACTCAAACAAGCAACTTCTCTAATTCATACTTAAATGATGATGTTCAAGACTTCTCACTTTAAGTATGAATTTTTCTCCTTTCTTCTCAACTTTTCTCTTAACTCAAAAATAAAGCTGAACTGTTTGCTGCTTTTTTAATCAAAACATCTGTGGATAAACTACCTTTTATCCTGTGATCCTAACAAAGTTATTCATTGGATAAGTATTTCATCAAATCTAGTTGTGGATAACCACCGATTTAGATCCCAGTTAATACATGACTAGATCAAAGATAGATCACAAGAAAAGATCGTCGTAAATACCATGATCTATAAGATCATTTTTCACTTATCCACATGATCAGGCGATCCTAATAATAGATCCAATAAAAGATCTATATAAAGATCTTATATATATAAGAGCCTTTGAAATCTTCTTTTCATCCGACAAATTGATTCTCAGGGATGATTAAAAAAGGTAGAATACCGCTCCTTTTATTTCCATCGATCATTTTGTTTGATCGTTTCTTTTGAATTCTTGAGGTCTGATCATGTTTTATCACGAAAACTTTGACGTCATCGTCGTTGGTGGTGGCCATGCCGGAACGGAAGCTGCTCTTGCGTCTGCTCGTACAGGCCAAAAAACCCTACTGCTTACTCATAACATTGACACTTTAGGTCAAATGTCTTGTAACCCAGCTATTGGCGGTATTGGTAAAGGTCATTTAGTTAAAGAAGTGGATGCTTTAGGTGGGTTGATGGCACAAGCTATCGACAAAGCAGGGATTCAATTTAGAACATTAAATGCGTCAAAAGGTCCAGCTGTTCGAGCGACTCGTGCTCAAGCGGATCGAATTCTATATAAAAACGCAGTAAGAACATTTTTGGAAAACCAACCAAACCTAACTCTTTTCCAACAAGCGGTTGATGATCTGATTGTTGAAAACGATCATGTGACCGGTGTTGTGACTCAAATGGGCTTAAAATTCAAAGCTCAAGCGGTTGTTTTAACGGTTGGTACATTCCTTGGCGGTAAAATTCACATTGGCTTAGAGAACTTCTCTGGCGGCCGTGCAGGTGATCCACCGTCGATCGCATTAGCACAACGTTTACGTGAATTGCCATTCCGTGTTGATCGTTTAAAAACCGGTACACCGCCACGTATTGATGCTCGCACTGTTGATCTTGATCGTTTGGAAAAACAATTTGGTGATGATCCACTTCCTGTATTCTCTTTTATGGGCAAGCAAAGCGATCATCCGCAACAAATTCCTTGTTACATCACGCACACCAATGAGAAAACTCACGATGTGATCCGTAATAACTTGGATCGCAGCCCAATGTATTCTGGTGTGATTGAAGGTATTGGTCCTCGCTACTGTCCATCGATTGAAGATAAAGTGATGCGTTTTGCTGATAAAAACAGCCATCAAATCTTCATTGAGCCAGAAAGCCTAACTACAACTGAATTATATCCAAATGGTATTTCAACCAGTTTGCCATTTGATGTGCAGGTGAAGATTGTTCAATCTATGAATGGTTTTGAAAATGCACAAATCATGCGTCCAGGTTATGCGATTGAATACGATTTCTTCGATCCTCGTGATTTAAAACAAAGCTATGAAACCAAATTCATCGGTGGTTTGTTCTTCGCTGGACAAATCAACGGCACAACCGGTTATGAAGAAGCTGCTGCTCAAGGTCTGATGGCTGGTCTGAATGCTTCTTTGTACACCCAAGGTAAAGAATCTTGGAGCCCACGCCGTGATGAAGCCTATGTTGGTGTCTTGATTGATGATCTTTCAACTATGGGTACCAAAGAACCGTACCGCATGTTTACTTCTCGTGCGGAATATCGTTTATTGCTTCGTGAAGATAACGCAGATTTACGTTTGACGGCAAAAGGTCGTGAACTTGGCTTAGTTGATGATGCTCGTTGGGCACGCTTCAATGAAAAAGTTGAAAATATGGAATTGGAACGTCAGCGCTTGAAAGATATTTGGATTAATCCGAAATCGGCTCAAGTGGATGAATTGAACCAACTGCTTAAAACGCCGATTGCACGTGAAGCAAGCGGTGAAGATCTTCTGCGACGTCCTGAAATGACGTATGAAAAATTAACCTCACTTGAAACTTTTGCTTCTGAGATGAATGATCCTCAAGCAACGGAACAAGTTGAAATTCAAGTTAAGTACGAAGGTTATATCCAACGTCAAAGAGATGAAATCGAAAAATCACTTCGTCATGAAAACACCAAAATGCCAGTGGATATTGATTATTCACAAGTAAAAGGTTTGTCGAATGAAGTGGTGCTTAAGTTGAATGCTGCGAAGCCAGAAACCATTGGTATTGCATCGCGCATTTCAGGTATTACACCAGCTGCGATTTCTATTTTGTTGGTACATTTGAAAAAACACGGTCAATTGAAAAAAGGTGATGCTGCATGAATCTCAATTTAGTCAATCAACAATTGAGAGATAAATTAGATGCATTATTATCTCAAACTGATCTTGAAGTAAGCGATCATCAAAGAAATCAACTTGTCGGCTACGTGGTGTTGCTCGACAAGTGGAACAAGGCTTATAACCTAACATCGGTACGTAATCCGATGGATATGTTAGTTAGACATATCATGGATAGCATTGTGGTTAGCCCTTATTTACAAGGTGATCGTTTTATTGATGTTGGTACTGGCCCTGGTTTACCGGGGATCCCGTTGGCGATTATGAATCCTAGTATGCAATTCACTTTGCTAGACAGCTTGGGTAAACGTATTCGCTTTATCAAACAAGTTTTGCATGAACTTGGTATTGATAACGTTGAACCGGTTCAAAGTCGTGTGGAAGAATTCCAACCAGAAGTCGGTTTTGATGGCGTGATTAGCCGTGCATTTGCTTCAATGTTAGACATGGTAAGTTGGTGTCATCACTTACCTAAGCCAAAGAGTGGGGTTTTTCTTGCACTTAAAGGCCAATTACCAGAAGATGAGATGTCACAATTACCCGATACATTGATGGTTTCTAAAGTTCATGAGCTACAAGTGCCTGAATTAGAAGGAAGCCGTCACTTAATCGTATTGGGACAAAAGGAATAATAACGAGGTTTTTGTGGGAAAAATCATTTCAATTGCCAACCAAAAAGGCGGCGTAGGTAAAACGACGACTTGCGTCAATCTTGCTGCATCTATGGCGGCAACAAAACGACCTGTTTTGGTGATTGATCTTGATCCCCAAGGAAACGCAACTATGGCAAGCGGAATTGATAAATATTCCGTTGAATACACGGCTTACGATCTTTTGGTTGAAGAAACACCATTTGAAGAAGTCGTGTGCCGTAACACTACAGCTGGTTATGATCTTATTGCCGCTAATGGTGATGTAACTGCCGCTGAAATCAAATTAATGGAAGTGTTTGCGCGCGAAATGCGTTTAAAAAATGCACTGGCTTCCGTTTGGGATCAATACGATTACATTTTTATTGATTGCCCACCGTCACTTAACTTACTTACCATTAATGCGATGGCAGCATCTCACTCGGTGCTTGTGCCTATGCAGTGTGAATACTTCGCTCTTGAAGGTTTAACTGCATTAATGGACACCATCAGCAAACTTGCTGCTGTTGTGAACCATGACTTAAAAATCGAAGGTATCTTGCGTACCATGTTCGATCCACGCAATCGTCTATCAAATGATGTCTCTGAGCAGTTGAAAAAACACTTCGGAGACAAAATGTATCGTACAGTTATCCCACGTAATGTTCGATTAGCTGAAGCACCAAGTCATGGTAAACCTGCCATGTATTATGATAAATATTCTGCTGGTTCAAAAGCTTACTTAGCTTTGGCCGGTGAAATGCTTCGCCGAGAAGAGGCCACTCTCGCTTAAAAACGGCTGAATTACTGATTTAAATTTAGAGATAAAGGAAAACGCTCAAATGTCTAAACGCGGCTTAGGAAAAGGTCTTGATGCCCTACTTTCTACCAGCTCTATTGCTCGTGAAAAACAACACAAAACAGCGCAAAGCCAAGCATTGTCTTCCGAAGGTCTCTTAACTGATATTTCTGTATCGCAATTGGCACCGGGTAAATACCAGCCAAGAAAAGACATTCAACCAGAAGCTTTAGAAGAGCTTTCATCTTCCATCCGTTCTCAAGGCATTATTCAGCCTTTAGTTGTTCGTCAATTATCTGACTCTCAATTCGAAATCATTGCCGGTGAACGTCGCTGGCGTGCTGCTAAACTAGCTGGGCTTAAACAAGTTCCATGTGTGGTTAAGAAAGTTGAAGACCGTGCTGCTATTGCTATGGCTTTAATTGAAAACATTCAGCGTGAGAATTTGAATGCGATTGAAGAAGCTCAAGCACTGGAAAGATTGCAAAAAGAATTCGAATTAACTCATCAACAAGTCGCTGACGCAATCGGTAAATCTCGTACAGCAGTGACAAATTTACTGCGTCTCAATACGCTTGATGATGAAGTAAAACAATGCGTTGTATCAAAAAAATTAGAAATGGGTCACGCTAGAGCCTTATTATCACTGGATAAATGTGATCAAAGTAATATTGCAAAAATCGTGATTGCCAAGAAATTAACGGTTCGACAAACTGAGGCGCTAGTTAAAAAGCATTTAGAGCCTGCGGAAGAAAAACCAAAAAAAGAAGATGTTTCAGCAAATGGTTTCGCAGCAAAACTATCAGAGCAATGGGGAACCAAGGTTGTGATTACCCGTAACAATAAGGGTAAGGGCAAGATAACCATTGATTTTGAAGATTTGGAGCACTTACAAGGTCTCCTTAGCACAAACTCGAATAGAAATTAACTCTGTTAGTAGAATATCGCTGAACAATTAACAGATTGTAAAAATAATCACTTAATGTCTCTTGCGCTTGTATATTCGCATAGATGTTAAGTGTAGTATGTTCCGCGCATATCGCTGAGCCATTAAATTGCAAGTGTAACTGGGTGTAAATAAAATGTGTTTTTTAGTTTTAACTCAGTTTATTGTAGTTGGCGCTTTTAGCTTAATCAGCTGGTATACGCAGGGAGACGTGGCAGGGCAATCTGCCATATTTGGGGGGCTGGTGTACTGCATCCCGTATATTGCGGCTAAGTTCTATTTAGATAGACCAGGCGCAGATACGGCAGCAAAAGTTGTGGCGAAAGCTTATATAAGTGTCGTCTATAAGTTTGTGATTTCCGGCGCTCTATTTGTGTATTTTTTTAAATACATGGATGTGCACATTATCACTTTCTTTTCAGGCTATATCTTAGCTTTTGTTGTGCAATGCATTATGTCATTTGGTTTTATCAAACGTAATAGACAGGATATCTAATGGCTGGTACAGGTGAATTACTTACTCCTCAGGAGTACATCTCACACCATCTACATAACCTTCAAGCTGGTAGCGGATTCTGGACGTTTAATATTGACTCATTGCTTGTATCCTTCGTTTTGGGTGCAGTAATGTTATGGGTCTTTTTCCGTGTTGGGCAAAAAGCTACAAGCGGCGTTCCAGGGAAGTTCCAATGCTTCGTTGAGATGGTTGTCGAGTTTGTTGATGCCTCAGTAAAAGATATTTTCCATGGAAAGAATGCATTAGTTGCTCCATTAGCGTTAACCGTCTTCGGATGGATTTTCCTAATGAACCTAATGGATCTTATTCCGGTCGATTTTCTTCCTCATACCGCGCAAGTTCTTGGTGTTCCTTATTTCCGTGTGGTACCTAGCGCCGACGTGAACATTACTATGTCAATGTCACTTGGTGTATTTATCTTAATTCTTTACTACAGCATTAAGATTAAAGGTATTGGCGGTTTCGCTAAAGAACTGGGCTTACAACCATTCAATCACTGGGCTTTCATTCCAATTAACCTAGTGTTAGAAGGTGTAACGTTATTGTCTAAACCAGTATCTCTTGGTCTGCGTTTGTTCGGTAACATGTATGCAGGTGAGTTGATTTTCATTTTGATTGCTGGGCTTCTGCCTTGGTGGTCTCAATGGATTCTTTCCGTGCCATGGGCGATTTTCCACATTTTGATCATCACCCTACAGGCATTTATCTTTATGATTTTGACGATAGTTTATCTATCTCAAGCATCAGAAGAACATTAATCACAAATTTTTTTACATAACATTCAGATAAAACTTGGAGTTATAAATGGAAAACTTAAACATGGATCTGCTGTACATGGCTGCGGCTATCATGATGGGTCTAGCGGCTATCGGTGCTGCTATCGGTATCGGTATGCTAGGTGGTAAATACCTAGAAGGTGCAGCTCGCCAACCAGATCTTATCCCTCTACTACGTACTCAGTTCTTCATCGTAATGGGCCTTGTGGATGCGATTCCTATGATCGCTGTTGGTCTAGGTCTGTATGTGATGTTTGCGGTAGCCGGATAATATTTATTCCCGGTATTTGTTTTAAATTGCAAACAAAGGAGAGTATGCGGTGAATATGAACGCAACTCTGTTAGGTCAAGCGCTAATGTTTGCGCTGTTTGTGTGGTTCTGCATGAAGTATGTATGGCCTCCACTAATGGCAGCAATCGAAAACCGTCAAAAAAATATTGCTGATGGTTTATCTGCCGCTGACCGCGCAGCTAAAGACTTGAGCCTGGCACAAGCTAATGCTTCTGACAAATTGAAAGAAGCGAAAAAAGCGGCTGCTGAGATCATCGATCAAGCGAACAAGCGTAAGAGCCAAATTTTAGAAGAAAGCCAAATTGAAGCTCAAGTTGAGCGTCAAAAGATCCTAGATCAAGGCCGTGCTGAAATTGAAACTGAACGCAACCGTGCGCGCGATGAACTTCGTAAGCAAGTAGCCACACTAGCGATCGCCGGTGCTGAGAAAATTCTGGAGCGTTCAATTGATCAGAACGCACACCAAGATATTCTCAACGATATTACTGCAAAACTGTAACTAGAGGGGCAAGCAAATGTCTGATTTGACTACAATCGCACGCCCCTATGCTAAAGCAGCTTTTGAATTTTCGATTGAGAAAGGCGCATTAGACCAATGGTCTGAAATGTTGTCTTTCGCTGCAGAAGTCGCAAAAAATGAAGAAGTTAACAGCCTATTGAACAAAGCACTTGCTGCTGATCAATTAGCTGAAATTTTCGTTTCGATTTGTGCTGAGTTTGATGAACACGGTCAAAACTTTATCCGAGTTTTGGCAGAGAATGGCCGACTAAAGGCTCTTCCTGAAATCTGTGAAGAATTTCTGATTCTGAAAAAAGAATCTGAAAACCAAGTTGATGTTTCTGTTTTGTCTGCAACGGCACTAACTGAAGCACAACTAGCAGAAATCAGCAGCAAACTTGAACAGCGTCTTGATCGTAAAGTAAAGCTGAATTGCAGTGTAGATGAGACTCTACTTAGTGGAGTTATTATTCGAGCCGGAGACTTAATCATCGATAACTCAACTCGCGGTCGTTTGAACCGTTTGAGTGACGCATTAATGTCTTAATGGGGATTGGAGCATGCAACTTAATTCCACTGAAATTAGTGATCTGATCAAACAGCGTATTGAAAAATTCAACGTTGTTAGTGAAGCTCGCAATGAAGGTACTATCGTTTCTGTAAGCGATGGTATCATCCGCATCCACGGCCTTGCCGACGTGATGCAGGGTGAAATGATCGAACTACCGGGTAACCGTTATGCACTAGCACTTAACCTTGAGCGTGACTCGGTTGGTGCGGTAGTAATGGGCCCATATTCAGACCTACAAGAAGGTATGAAGGTTACTGGTACTGGCCGTATCCTTGAAGTGCCTGTTGGTCCTGAAATGTTAGGCCGTGTGGTTAACACACTAGGTCAACCAATTGATGGTAAAGGTCCTATCGAAGCGAAACTAACTTCTCCTGTTGAAGTAATCGCACCGGGCGTAATCGACCGTAAATCGGTAGACCAACCTGTACAAACTGGTTATAAGTCAGTTGACTCAATGATCCCAATCGGTCGTGGTCAGCGTGAACTTATCATCGGTGACCGCCAAACTGGTAAAACAGCAATGGCGATCGATGCAATCATCAACCAGAAAGATTCTGGAATCTACTCTATCTATGTTGCGATTGGCCAAAAAGCGTCAACTATCGCTAACGTAGTACGTAAGCTAGAAGAGCACGGCGCACTTGCTAACACTATCGTAGTTGTAGCATCTGCTTCTGAATCTGCGGCATTACAATACCTAGCACCATACTCTGGTTGTGCTATGGGTGAGTACTTCCGTGATCGCGGTGAAGACGCTTTGATCATTTATGATGATCTATCTAAACAAGCGGTTGCTTACCGTCAGATCTCTCTACTTCTAAAACGTCCACCTGGTCGTGAAGCGTTCCCTGGTGATGTATTCTACCTTCACTCTCGTCTACTAGAGCGTGCTGCTCGCGTAAACGAAGCGTACGTAGAACGTTTCACTAACGGTGAAGTAAAAGGTAAAACAGGTTCTTTAACTGCTCTACCTATCATCGAAACGCAAGCGGGTGACGTATCTGCATTCGTACCAACCAACGTAATCTCGATTACCGATGGTCAGATCTTCCTACAAACTGAGCTATTTAATGCTGGTGTTCGCCCTGCGGTTGACCCAGGTATTTCGGTATCTCGTGTAGGTGGTTCAGCGCAAACTAAGATCATTAAGAAACTGTCTGGTGGTATCCGTACCGCTCTTGCACAGTATCGTGAACTTGCTGCGTTTGCTCAGTTCTCGTCAGATCTTGATGCAGCAACTAAGAAACAGCTAAACCATGGTCAAAAAGTAACTGAATTGATGAAGCAAAAACAATACGCTCCATTCTCAGTATTCGACCAAGCACTTGTAATCTTTGCAGCAGAACGTGGTTATCTTGAAGATATCGCACTGAACAAGCTTGCAGATTTTGAAGCGGCATTATTGTCGTACGCTCGTGCTCAATACGCTGATTTCGCTGCTGAAATCAACAAGACGGGTGCTTATAATGATGAAATCGAAGCTACTTTGAAAAAATTAGTTGATGATTTCAAAGCGACCCAAACTTGGTAATTCGTTGGTGATGCTTTTCATGTTTAATAACTTAAATCGTGAAACATCACCTTTGAAACACCATTTACGGGCTCTTCATTAACGGAGAAAACGATGGCCGGCGCAAAAGAAATTCGTACCAAAATTGGTAGTGTTAAAAGCACACAAAAAATTACGAAAGCAATGGAAATGGTAGCTGCTTCAAAAATGCGTCGTTCGCAAGACGCAATGGAAGCATCTCGTCCATATGCACAAACAATGCGTAAAGTGATCGGTCACGTAGCCAACGCTAACCTTGAGTATAAGCATCCTTATCTTGAGGAGCGTGAAGCTAAAAAAGTTGGTTATATCATTATTTCTACCGACCGTGGTTTGTGTGGTGGCTTGAACATTAACTTGTTCAAAAAAGCGATCACCGATATGAAAACATGGTCAGATAAAGGCGCAGGTGTTGAAGTAGCTGTAATCGGCTCTAAAGCAACGGCCTTTTTCAAAAGCGCAGGCGCAAAAATCTCTGCTCAAATTTCAGGTCTAGGTGATGAGCCAAGCCTTGAATCTTTGATCGGTAGCGTTGGCGTAATGCTGAAGAAATATGATGAAGGTGAATTAGATCGCCTTTACGTGGTATTCAACAGTTTTGTTAATACCATGGTTCAAGAACCAAAGATCGATCAAATGCTACCTCTGCCTAAATCAGATAGCGATGGCATGAAACGCACTCATTCTTGGGATTATATTTATGAACCCGAGCCAAAACCATTACTTGATACTTTGTTGAAACGTTATGTTGAATCACAAGTATATCAAGGTGTGGTGGAAAACCTTGCCTGTGAGCAAGCGGCACGAATGGTTGCGATGAAAGCTGCAACAGATAACGCCAGTAACTTAATCGATGATCTACAACTTGTGTACAACAAAGCTCGTCAAACAGCTATCACGCAAGAATTGTCAGAAATCGTATCAGGTGCGGCAGCGGTTTAATTTCGTTATTAAATTAGTGCTTAGGTAATTAAATAGTTTAGAGGATTTAACGATGGCTACAGGTAAGATCGTACAGATCATCGGTGCAGTAGTCGACG
Organism: Vibrio sp.; assembly: GCA_047975485.1. Taxonomy (GTDB): domain Bacteria; phylum Pseudomonadota; class Gammaproteobacteria; order Enterobacterales; family Vibrionaceae; genus Vibrio. Next base: position 68,795 of record JBKEDP010000045.1, read on the forward strand.
TAGAGTTCCCACAGGACAGTGTACCTCGTGTATACGATGCCCTGAATGTAACTGAAGCGAAAGAGCGTCTAGTTCTTGAAGTTCAGCAACAACTTGGCGGTGGCGTTGTTCGCGCAATCGTTATGGGTAGCTCTGATGGTTTACGTCGTGGTTTGGAAGTGGTTAATACAGGCGCTCCAATCTCAGTACCAGTAGGAACACAAACGCTAGGTCGCATCATGAACGTTTTAGGTGATGCAATCGATGAGCGTGGTGATATTAACGCTGAAGAACTTTACGGTATCCACCGTCCAGCACCTAGCTACGAAGAGCAGTCAAACGTAACTGAACTTCTAGAAACAGGTGTTAAAGTTATCGACTTGATTTGCCCATTCGCTAAGGGTGGTAAAATCGGTCTATTCGGTGGTGCAGGTGTAGGTAAGACCGTTAACATGATGGAACTTATCAACAACATCGCACTTCAACACTCAGGTCTATCTGTATTTGCTGGTGTAGGTGAACGTACTCGTGAGGGTAACGACTTCTACTACGAAATGCAGGAAGCGGGCGTTGTAAACATCGAAGAACCTGAAAAATCAAAAGTAGCAATGGTTTACGGCCAAATGAACGAGCCACCAGGCAACCGTCTGCGTGTAGCGTTAACAGGTCTAACTATGGCGGAAAAATTCCGTGATGAAGGCCGTGACGTACTATTGTTCATCGATAACATCTACCGTTATACCCTTGCAGGTACTGAAGTATCAGCACTTCTAGGTCGTATGCCATCTGCGGTAGGTTATCAGCCAACTCTAGCTGAAGAAATGGGTGTTCTTCAGGAACGTATCACATCGACTAAACAAGGTTCTATCACCTCTGTTCAGGCGGTATACGTACCTGCGGATGACTTGACTGACCCATCTCCAGCTACTACGTTTGCTCACTTGGATGCAACAGTTGTACTTAACCGTAACATCGCAGCTATGGGTCTATACCCAGCGATTGACCCACTAGATTCTTCATCTCGTATGCTAGATCCTCTAGTTGTTGGTCAAGAGCACTACGATATTGCTCAAGGTGTTCAAACAACACTACAACGCTACAAAGAGCTAATAGACATCATCGCGATCCTAGGTATGGACGAGCTTTCTGAAGAAGATAAGCAAGTTGTATCTCGTGCTCGTAAGATTGAACGTTTCTTAACTCAGCCATACCACGTTGCTGAAGTATTTACTGGCGACCCAGGCGTGTACGTTTCACTAAAAGAAACACTACGCGGCTTTAAAGGTCTGATTGCTGGTGACTACGATGACATTCCAGAGCAAGCGTTCATGTACTGCGGTACTATTGACCAAGCTGTTGAGAATGCTAAGAAGCTGTAAGTTTATAAAAACATTAAGTTTAAACGATAAAGCTCATTAGGAGGCAACATGGCAATGACTTTTCACCTAGACATCGTAAGTGCTGAGAAAAAAATCTTCTCTGGCATTGTCGAGTCTTTCATGGTGACAGGTACAGAAGGTGAATTGGGTATTTACCCAGGTCACACTCCACTTCTAACTGCTATTAAGCCTGGTATGGTGCGTCTAGTGAAACAACACGGCCACGAAGAAATTATTTATGTTTCTGGTGGTATGGTAGAAGTTCAGCCGGGTACAGCGACTGTACTGGCTGATACCGCTATCCGTGGTGAAGATTTAGATGCAGCTAAGGCTGAAGAAGCGAAACGCAAAGCTGAAGAAAATATTAATCATCAGCATGGCGATATCGACTTCGCACAAGCGGCAAGTGATCTAGCGAAAGCTATCGCTCAGCTTCGAGTTATCGAATTGACTCGTAAAGTGCGTCGTTAATAATTAGCATTTGAAGCGTAAATAAAAGGCGGCCAATTTGGTCGCCTTTTTTGTGTAATTTTTTTGTGTTTTATCGACTTAAACCGAATTCCGTTTTCTCATTATTGACTGAAATAAGGTAGAATTTGGCCAATCGAAATATTTTAGGACATTGCCATGAATTTTAGTGCTGTAATTCTCGCTGCGGGCAAAGGGACTCGCATGTATTCTACTAAGCCAAAAGTGCTGCATACTCTTGCTGGTCGCCCAATGGTTAAACATGTGATTGATACTTGTGTTGGTCTAGGTGCGCAAAACATCCATCTTGTTTACGGACACGGTGGCGATCAGATGCAAGCAACACTAAAAGAAGAGCCAGTTACTTGGGTTCTACAAGCTGAGCAATTAGGCACTGGTCATGCGGTAAACCAAGCAGCTCCTCATTTTGCTGAAGATGAGAAAGTGCTTATTCTTTATGGTGATGTACCACTAATTTCAAGCGACACCATTGAACGTCTTTTAGATGCTCAACCTGAAGGTGGCATTGGCCTGTTAACCGTAGTTCTTGATAATCCAATGGGTTATGGCCGTATTGTTCGTGAAAATAATTCTGTTGTGGCGATTGTTGAACAGAAAGATGCAAGCGAAGAACAGCAAAAAATCTGTGAAATCAATACCGGTGTGATGGTAGCAACTGGCGGTGATTTAAAACGTTGGTTATCGAATCTGAAAAATGAAAATGCTCAAGGTGAGTATTACTTAACAGATGTTATCGCAGCCGCACACGCGGAAGGTCGTAAAATTGAAGCGGTTCATCCTGATAGCCCTGTTGAAGTTGAAGGCGTGAACGACCGTTTCCAACTTGCACGTTTAGAGCGAGCTTATCAAACCATGCAAGCAGAAACTTTGTTGAAGCAAGGTGTAATGCTACGTGATCCAAGCCGTTTTGATCTTCGTGGTGAAATCCAATGTGGTATGGACGTTGAAATCGATGTGAACGTGATCATCGAAGGTAAAGTATCTATCGGTGATAACGTGTTTATCGGTGCTGGTTGTATTCTAAAAGACTGTGAAATTGACGATAACAGCGTGATCAGCCCATACACGGTAATCGACAACGCAACTGTTGGTGAAGAATGTACAGTTGGTCCATTTGCGCGTTTACGTCCGGGAGCGGAACTTAAAGCTAAGGCTCACGTTGGCAACTTCGTTGAAATGAAAAATGCGACACTTGGCTTAGAATCAAAAGCAGGACACTTAACTTATTTAGGTGACTCTGAAATTGGTGCAGGCGTGAATATCGGTGCAGGTGTGATCACTTGTAACTACGATGGCGCAAATAAATTCAAAACCATTATTGGTGATGACGTGTTTGTCGGTTCAGACTCTCAATTGATTGCTCCAGTGATTATCGGAAACGGTGCAACAATCGGTGCAGGTACAACGCTAACTAAAAATGTAAACGACAATGAGTTAGTGATCACTCGTGCTAAAGACCGTGTGATTTCAGGTTGGAAGCGTCCAACTAAAAAGAAATAAACTCATATTTAGAGTTGGTTAATAAAAAACGGCGAACCTTAGTTGGGTTCGCCGTTTTGCTTTTTATCTTTATTATTTAGAAACTGTTTTTACATTTCTTCCGCTAGTTCAGCTGTTTCTAATTCAATATTTTTAGCTTTTGAATTAGAGAAGAAATACCCACCTAATAATCCCAATGTACATAAGATGGCTGCGATACCCGTTACCGTTAACGCTTGGCTCGCAAAAGCAGCAACTAATGCACTTGCTAGGCCGCTGATGCAAATCTGTAAGCTGTTTTGTAATCCTGCGGCTGTCGCTGGACTATTTTTACAACTTGAAAGCGCACGGTTCACTACGATTGGGTAAAGCGCACCATTTGAAATAGCGATAAAGCAGAATGGAATCAACACTGGCCAAATATTGGTGATTGCCATTTGCGAAGCAATAAACATCACAATAGATGAAACAGTCGATAGGCCAACTAATAGCTTCAATACTTTTCCATCGCCAAGTTTCGCCACAAAGCGTTTACCCAAATAACCACCCGTCATAAATGCGATAGTTTGAGGAATGAAGCTTAGACCTATGTCTTTGGCGTCATAACCCATAGATGTCATGATTTCAGGCATACCAGTTAAGTAAGCAAAGAAAATCGCCGATGCCATTGCAAACATCAACACATTGCCTAAGTAAATACGGGAACTCAGTAGGGCTTTGATATCTTGTTTGATAGAAGTCTGTTTTGGCTCTGCTGCTAAATCTTTAGGTTGCGTTAAAGTCATCCAAGTTAGAGCTGCACCAACAATTGTTAGGAACACAAAAATGCTCGCCCAACCGAAATGCGCCATTAAGAAGACACCAAGTTGAGGGGCAATAGCAGGAGAAAGTGCAACCAATGGCATGATTGAAGCAAATACTTGTTGGCTAACGGTTTGCGAGTAACGCTTAATGACCATCGCCTGCCAAATTACCGCAGGTGCACAAACACCAATCGCTTGCACAAAACGCAGTGTGAGTAATTGCCACACTTCTTGGCTAAAACTCAAACCTAAAGAAGCCAAAGAGAACACTATCAAGCCAACAGCTAATGTGTTTCTATGACCAAATTTGTCGGAAGCTAAGCCCCACAATAATTGTCCAGAAGCCATACCTGCTAAAAAGATAGATAAAGAAAGTGCGATGGATTCAGGGCCAGTTGAAAAGTGGTCTTCTAATGTTTTGAACGCAGGCAAATACATATCTGTGGCAACAAAGCCAAGCATAGAAAGGGCTGCAAGGTAAAATAATTGGGTTTTAGCGATATTCATACGGCAACTCAATAGTAAAACGAACACAATGGAGGCAGTATAAATTTTTCTTCCTAAGAAATTAAACGCTATAATTTCGGCTTATCGTTCAAAAAAATTGATAGGTAATTTATGTATTCCAAACAATCCTTATTAATGCTCGATACCGTTGCTCGTATGGGGAGTTTTACTGCAGCCGCAGAGCAATTACATAAAGTGCCATCAGCAATCAGTTATGCGGTGAGGCAAGTAGAACAAGAATTAGGTGTGAAACTATTTCACCGATTACCGCGCAAAGTGGAATTAACCGAAGCGGGTGAACATTTCATTAAAGAAGCTCGTCAATTATTGCGCCAGATGGAAGAAGTCAAAGCGCAAACCAAGCGAGTAGAAAGTGGTTATCACAAAACCGTAAAACTCACTTTAGATAACATTGTGAAGATCGAACCGTTAAAGCCTTTGATTGAAGATTTCTATAACACCTTTGATTACGCAGAATTGCAGATCAACATGGAAGTCTTTAATGGATCTTGGGAAGCCATCTCAGAAGGGCGTGCAGATGTGGTGATCGGCGCAACGTCTGCTATTCCAGTTAGTGGTGATTATGGAGTGAAGTCTATGGGCAGCATTGATTGGGCATATGTAATGGCAGCCGATCATCCGTTAGCCAATAAACCTCAATTAACCAATGACGATCTCACGCATATTCCTGCAATTTGTTTGGATGATACTTCTACCATTTTACCGAAGCGTCACACGTGGCATTCAGCGCAGCAGCGTCGCTTACTCCTACCAAACTGGTTTAGCGCCATTGAATGTTTGAAAAACAAAGTAGGAATGGGTTACATGCCACGCCACATGGCGAACTTTTTCATTCAACAAGGTGAACTGATTGAAGTGGAGTTAACTGGTGATAAACCACAAAGTGCGTGTTGCGTAGTATGGCGAAAACACCAAGATAATAAGCTGGTGGAATGGCTAATTGATTACCTTGGTGACTCTGAAAAATTGTATTCGGATTGGTTGAAGTAGGTTTTATTATGGGTTATTAGTGATTAGCTAGAAGAATTGTGTTTTCCGAAAAGCCGCCGAGCCATCCTTGGGAGCTTGGAAAAATATGTCCCTATATTTTGACACTTTTCTCCAAACTCAATACATCCAGCATCTAATTAAACTTAGTCGTTTAACGCTGCTCGAATAAACCCATTATGTTGTTCTAAACGTTGTTTGGCTTGGTCGGCGTTAATGTCAGCGAGTAGCATTAAAATCGCTGTTTTGCAGTGGCGGTTACATTGTGTAAGTGCTTGCTCCGCTTCTTCACTAGAAACACCAGTTGCTTCAACAACAATGTTGGTTTGACGTTGGATTAGTTTGGCGTTAGTTGCTTCTACATCGACCATTAAATTGCCAAAAACCTTACCACTTTTGATCATTGCGCCCGTGGTTAGCATATTCAAAATCAGCTTTTGTGCTGTACCCGCTTTCATGCGAGAAGAGCCCGTTACCACTTCTGCACCAACAACAGGCGTAATAATAATGTTAGCGTACGCTTCCATTGCACAGCCTGCATTACAAGCAATTGAAGCTGTAGTTGCACCAATTTGCTGTGCGTATTGCAATCCACCAATCACATAAGGTGTGCGACCGCTTGCTGCGATACCAACAACGACATCATTTTGAGTTAATTTGAGTGACTCAAGATCAGATTTACCCAACTCCATATTATCTTCGGCATTTTCTACCGCTTTTAAAATCGCTTGATGTCCACCGGCAATAAGGCCAACAACAAGGTCGGGATTGCTACCGTAAGTTGGCGGGCACTCACTGGCATCCAAAATACCTAAACGACCTGATGTTCCCGCACCCATGTAAATTAAGCGTCCACCGTTAGCAAAAGCTTGTGTGATGGCATCGACCGCTAGTGCAATTTGAGGAAGTTGAGTTTCTACCGCAAGTGGAACTTTTTGGTCTTCCTGATTAATCACTTTCAGCATATCTAGCGTCGAAAGTGTGTCGATTTCTGCACTAGCCGAGTTGCGGCTTTCAGTAACAAGGCAGGTTAAATCTATTTTCATCTGGCGGCTCTTTTAGTAGTAAAGCAGAGAATATGTTGAGATGGTTATAACAAAAAAGCGGCTTAACCGAAATGGATAAGCCGCTTCAAATACGAAAGAGATTATACCAATCGTACTAATTATCTGCTCATCCTTGCTTGTTAAAAGTCTCGATAACTGCGTTAAAAAATTTGATTGTAGAATAACTACTTATCGAAATTTTTTGCCTTGTTCTCAAGTCTTTTTCCTACGCAATTTCTGAACATCTAATTAGTGTGATTGGTATTAGAATTATTTAGCTAAGAAGAACTTATAAGACGGACTGTCGTTTTCGTCTTTGTACTGATAACCCAACTCTTTTAAGTGAGCAGAGAAACGTTCTAAATCTGAATCATCTAGCTCAAAGCCACATAATACACGACCATAATCAGCACCGTGGTTGCGGTAGTTAAATAGGCTGATATTCCAATGCGTGCCAAGCGTGCTAAGGAATTTTAGCAATGCACCCGGTGATTCAGGGAACTCAAAACTATATAAACGCTCTTTTAATGGTTTGAGCGGTTTACCGCCTACCATGTAGCGAATATGCAGTTTAGCCATTTCATCATCAGAAAGATCGGCAACCGGATAACCGCCATTGCGTAAGTCTTCAACTATGCCGTCGAGTTCTGCTTGTCCTTCTTGTAAACGCACACCAACAAAAATATTGGCTTGGCTGTCATCGTTATAACGGTAGTTAAATTCCGTGACCGCACGTCCACCAATCAAATGGCAGAATTCAAAGAAAGCACCTTTGCGTTCAGGGATAGTAACCGCTAACAAACCTTCACGTTTTTCACCTAATTCACAACGTTCTGAAACATAACGTAAACCGTGGAAGTTGGTGTTTGCGCCTGAAAGTACCGTGCCTAATTGTTTACCTTTAAGCTGATTTTGCTCTGCGAATTTTTTCAAACCCGCTAAAGCTAATGCGCCTGATGGTTCAGCAATGGCTCGTGTGTCTTCAAAAATATCTTTGACTGCAGAACAGATTTCGTCACTTGAAACGCAAACATGACCGTCTAAATATTCTTGGCATAAGCGGAACGTTTCATTACCGATGATTTTCACCGCCACACCATCAGCAAACATGCTGACACGATCGAGTGGAACAGGTTTACCTGCATCAAGTGCCGCTTTCAAACAAGCTGAATCTTCGGGTTCAACAGCGATCACTTTAATGTCGGGCATCAGTTGTTTGATTAAAACTGCTACACCAGCTGCCAAACCACCGCCGCCAACAGGCACAAAGATATAATCCAAGTGTCCGTTTTGTTGCAGCATTTCCATGCCGATTGTGCCTTGTCCTGCAATCACCAAAGGGTGATCGAATGGAGGAACATAAGAATAACCATGCAGTTCAGCTAAACGTTCTGCTTCGGCTTTTGCTTCATCGAAGTTACTGCCATGCAACAGCACTTCGCCACCAAAATTACGCACAGCGGTGACTTTGATGTCAGGCGTAGTTTTCGGCATCACAATAATGGCTTTGATATTAAGCAAGCTGCCCGATAGCGCAATACCTTGAGCATGGTTGCCAGCTGATGCCGTTATGACACCGGCTTGCTTTTGCGCTTCAGTTAAACTCGCCACCATGTTGTATGCGCCACGCAATTTAAACGAATGCACAGGCTGGCGGTCTTCACGCTTAATTTGCACCTTGTTGCCCAAACGTTCCGACAAGCGAGACATATCTTGCAATGGCGTGACGATTGCCGCTTCATAAACAGGCGCACGCAAAACATAGCGTAAATATTCCGAGCCTGTTTGCGGTAATGGTCGTGATTGTGTGTCTTCAGGCATAAAGATTATTCCTCAAGTTTCGATTTATCACGCACCGCACCTTTGTCTGCACTGGTCGCAAGCATGGCGTAGGCTTTCAAAGCAAAAGAAACTTGGCGTTGACGATCTGCAGGCTTCCAACCTTTAGTTTCTTGTTTGGTGCGACGTTCTGCTAATTCTGCTTCACTAATAGCAAGCGTGATGCTGCGATTTGGAATATCAATGCTAATTGTGTCACCTTGTTCAACCAGACCAATCGTGCCGCCATTTGCAGCTTCAGGAGAAACGTGACCAATCGACAAACCAGATGTACCACCAGAGAAGCGACCATCAGTGAGTAGCGCACATTCTTTACCTAAGCCCATAGATTTTAAGTAAGTGGTTGGATACAGCATTTCTTGCATACCCGGCCCACCTTTTGGCCCTTCGTAGCGAATAACCACTACATCGCCCGCTTTTACTTTTCCGCCCAAGATGCCTTCAACCGCATCTTCTTGGCTTTCAAATACTACTGCTGGACCTTGGAATTTCAGGATACTTTCATCCACACCTGCAGTTTTTACAATACAGCCATCAAGCGCAATATTGCCTTTCAATACCGCTAAACCACCATCTTGGCTGAATGCGTGTTTTTTCTCACGGATACAACCTTCGCTGCGGTCATCATCAAGAGAATCCCAGCGACAATCTTGTGAGAATGCTTTGGTGGTACGAATACCAGCAGGGCCTGCACGGAAGAATTGTTTCACCTCTTCCGATTGAGTTTGCATGATGTCGTATTGAGACAGTTGTTCTTCAAGCGTTAAGCCAAGTACGGTTTTAGTTTGGTTATTCAATAAACCTGCGCGATCTAACTCACCTAAAATCGCCATCACGCCACCAGCACGGTGAACATCTTCCATGTGGTATTTTTGAGTTGATGGAGCCACTTTACATAAGTGAGGAACAAGGCGAGACATGCGGTCAATATCGACCATATCAAAATCAACTTCCGCTTCTTGTGCTGCAGCCAACAAGTGTAGAACCGTGTTGGTTGAACCACCCATTGCAATATCCAACGCCATCGCATTTTCAAAAGCGGCTTTATTAGCAATATTACGAGGTAGGGCAGAAGTGTCGTTTTCTAGGTAGTAACGCTTGGTTAGCTCAACGATACGTTTGCCGGCATTTAGGAAAAGTTGTTCACGGTCAGCGTGGGTTGCCAACATAGAACCATTACCCGGTTGGCTTAAACCTAGTGCTTCGGTTAAACAGTTCATTGAGTTAGCGGTAAACATACCCGAACAAGATCCACAAGTTGGGCAAGCAGAACGTTCCACTTGCTCGCTTTGTTGATCTGAAACTTTAGGATCAGCGCCTTGGATCATGGCATCAACCAGATCAAGCTTGATCAGTTGATCTGAAAGTTTGGTTTTGCCTGCTTCCATTGGGCCGCCAGAAACAAAAATCACTGGAATATTTAGGCGAAGTGATGCCATTAACATTCCCGGAGTGATTTTGTCACAGTTGGAAATACACACCATGGCATCTGCGCAGTGTGCATTCACCATGTATTCCACTGAGTCGGCAATCAATTCACGGGAAGGAAGGGAATACAGCATACCACCGTGACCCATTGCGATACCGTCATCGACCGCAATGGTGTTGAACTCTTTGGCAATACCGCCAGCTTTCTCGATTTCAGCCGCGACTAATTGACCCATATCTTTTAGGTGAACATGTCCGGGTACGAATTGAGTAAATGAGTTAACAACGGCAATAATTGGTTTACCGAAGTCTTCGTCTTTTACTCCAGTTGCACGCCATAGAGCACGAGCTCCGGCCATGTTGCGACCATGGGTTGTGGTCGCAGAACGATAAGTTGGCATAGTTTTAAATCCCTTTAAATTTTTTTATTCGTAATATATTCGGTTTATTTTCCTTGAGGATAAACTGGATCTAACCAGCCCCATTTGTCTTCAGTTGTGCCGTTAAATAGGCCGAAGAAAGCTGATTGAATTTTTTCAGTCACAGGGCCGCGTTTACCTTCGCCAACGGTAATTTGGTCTACGCTGCGAACCGGTACGATTTCGGCTGCAGTACCTGTCATAAACACTTCATCAGCAAGGTAAAGCGCTTCACGAGCAATGTTTGCTTCTTCTACTTCATAACCTAGGTCTTTAGCTAGCGTCACAATAGAGTCACGAGTGATACCCGGTAGAATTGAGCTTGTTGCTGGTGGCGTAACGATTTTGCCATCTTTCACAACAAAGATGTTTTCGCCTGCGCCTTCAGAAATATAGCCATTTACGCTCAGTGCGATACCTTCATCATAGCCGTGACGACGAGCTTCTCCACCAACCAGTAATGAAGAAAGGTAGTTACCACCGGCTTTCGCAGCAGTTGGAATTGTGTTTGGTGCTGCACGGTTCCAGCTTGAAATCATGGCATCAACACCGTTTGCTAGTGCTTCTTCACCAAGGTATGCGCCCCAAGGGAATGCAGCAATGATGAGATCCATTTCTGAACCATTTGGAGGACAAACGCCTAAGCCAACATTACCGATAAAACCAAGTGGGCGGATATAAGCTGAATCCAATTTGTTAGCACGCAGTGTTTCACGGCAAGCTTCCATCATTTCTTCAACTGAATAAGGAATTGGGAAGCGGTAGATTTTTGCTGAATCTTCCAAACGCTTCATGTGCTCTTTATGGCGGAACACGATTGGGCCATTAGGTGTGTTGTAGCAACGAATGCCTTCAAATACCGATGTACCGTAGTGCATTGCGTGCGTTAGAACGTGAACTTTTGCCTCGAACCAAGGCACCATTTCTCCATTGAACCATATAAAATCTGCAGTACTTGTCGCCATTTTTATTATTCCTTTATTAATGTACTTTTTATCTTTGTACTTATTCCTAGATCTAGCTCTTCGTGATGAATAACTAGAGATGCGTTTGCAGCAGTTGGGTTTCGACGGTACGAATATCCCAAAGCTTTTCTATTTGATTAATCAACACTGAAATTGGGCGGTTACTGTCGACGATGATTTCTACCGTCGCAATATCACTCTCGTGGTTTACGGTGGCTATAACTTGTCTGATTATAAAACCACGATGTCGAATCACACGCAATACCCGCTCTAATAATACGGGTTTATCATCAGCCTTGATGTTTAATTGGTATCTATCCATTAGGTGTTCTCCAACATATCTTGGTTTGCCGCGCCCGGTGGCACTAATGGCCAAACATTTTCTTCTTCTGAAATTAGAACGTGCAATAAATAAGGGGTTTTACTTGCCAACATTTCTTTTAGTGCAGGCTCAACTTCTTCTTTACGAGTAATGGTTTTACCCGGAATGTCGAACGCTTGCGCTAGCATGATGAAATCTGGGTTATCGTCTAAAATGGTTTCACTGTGGCGACCATCGAAAAACAGTGATTGCCATTGGCGCACCATGCCTAAACGTTGGTTATTCAATAGCACCATTTTGACTGGAATCTGGCGACGTTTTAGCGTGCCCAACTCCTGAATGTTCATCATAAAAGAGCCGTCGCCCGTGATCAGAACCGATTCATCTTGAGGACGAGCAACCTTCGCACCCATTGCGGCTGGTAAACCAAAACCCATAGTGCCAAGGCCAGCAGAAGTGATGTAGTTTTGTGGCGCACGAGGTTGAATATGTTGCGCTGCCCACATTTGATGCTGACCTACATCGGTCGAAATGATGGTGCTGTCTGGCATCATATCGCTTAATTGCTTCAGCAGTTTTGGTGCGTAAATCAAATCGCCCGGATGATCATAACGCCACTTAAATTTCTTTCTTAAACGGTCGCAATGTTCGTTCCATTCTGAAATGTCATTGGTGATTTCTAGCTCAGGCAACAAGATATTCAAATCGCCACGCAATGAAGCATGAGAATGGCGCAGCTTGTTAAACTCAGCAGCATCAATGTCTAAATGAATGACTTTGGCGTGCGGAGCGAACGTATCCAGTTTACCGGTCACACGGTCATCAAAACGTGCGCCAACTACAATTAATAAATCCGCTTCTTGAACCACAAGGTTTGCTGCTTTGGTGCCGTGCATTCCAAGCATACCCAAGTAATGTGGGTAATGACGCTCAATCGTTCCCAAGCCTTTCAATGTACTTACCGCAGGCATTGGATTTAGTTTCAAAAACTCGTGTACGGTTTCGGTTGCTTTCGCTAGTTGGACACCGCCACCAACGTAAAGAACAGGCTTTTTCGACTTCGCCATAATTAACTTGGCGGTTTCAATTGCTTCAGGGCTTGCAACAGGAATGGCTGGTGGAACAAATTGAGGAAGAACTTTTGTTGGAGCAGGGGCAAGTTGAACGTCTTTCGCTATATCGACCAAAACAGGGCCTGGGCGACCAGATTTCGCTAACTCAAATGCTTCAGCCAAGGTTGGCGCAAGTTCGTTAACGTCGGTCACTAAGTAGCTATGTTTACAGCAGGAAAGCGACATGCCGATAACGTCCATTTCTTGAAACGCATCGGTGCCGATGTAATTACTGGCAACCTGACCTGTGATTGCCACAATTGGGATGGAATCCATCAAGGCATCAGCCAAACCCGTAACTAAGTTGGTCGCTCCGGGGCCAGAAGTTGCCATACAAACCGCAACATCTTGGGTTGAACGTGCCATACCGATTGCTGCCATTGCCGCACCTTGTTCGTGACGACATAAAATGTGTTCAACTTCTCCATCATAAAGCGCATCATAAATCGGCATGATTGCGCCACCGGGGTAGCCAAAGATGGTCTTTATTCCCTGTTGTTTTAATGCGCTAACAACTAGCTCCGCTCCATTCATCCTTGATACTCCTGCGCCTTGTTCTGTTTGTCTTCCGTTTGAAACATTGGCTTTCCCTGTCCTGATTATTTCTTATTTTATTTTTTGATTTAGCTATAAAAAAAGCCCCCGTACTGAGTGCGGGGGCTTTATAGTGTTTGGCTTTATTTATCGCTCACTAATCCCCGCGCGGACTGAATAATGACCACGACTAGGAGAATAATTAGAGAGTTAGTACGAGCGATAAAGTTCATTACAATTCCGTTTGAATGACAAAATGTTTCTGTGCCTCTAGTGGTATCATAGAAAACGTTCATATTACAAGCAAAAACTCACACTTTTTTCACCTAACGTTATAAATCAGAGCTTGTATATAAAGTTCTGTTTACAAAATTAATCAAAGGTGAAAAATGGAATTGGCAATTATTCATAGTCGAGCTTGCGTTGGTGTGGAAGCACCGGAAGTGATCGTCGAAGTCCACATAAGCAACGGCATGCCCGGTTTTACTTTGGTTGGCTTACCAGAAACCACGGTGAAAGAATCCAAAGATCGGGTTCGTAGTGCAATTTTAAACTCAAATTTTGAATTTCCTGCTAAACGCATTACGGTCAATTTAGCGCCTGCCGACTTACCCAAAGAAGGCGGGCGTTTTGATTTGCCAATTGCTCTTGGGATTTTGGTCGCTTCACAACAAATCCCCTCGCAATTTTTATCTAAACATGAGTTTGTCGGTGAATTAGCTTTATCGGGTGAACTTCGACGCGTGAAAGGTGTATTACCTGCAGCCTTGGCCTGTTTGAAGCACAAGCGCAGTTTAGTGGTTCCCAATGATAATGGTGATCAAGCAGCTCTTGTCGGTAAAGGAATACATAAATCTGCTGCTAGTTTATTGGAAGTCTGTGCCGATTTATGTGGCCAGAAAACCTTGAGTCTGTTTACTTCTGAAAATCCACCACCAGCAAAAAATTCCGATCGAGATTTACAAGACATTATTGGTCAACAACAAGGAAAACGGGCGTTAGAAATTGCCGCAGCCGGTTCGCACAACTTGTTATTTCTTGGGCCTCCGGGAACAGGTAAAACCATGTTAGCTTCACGCTTGTGTGATTTATTGCCTGAAATGACCAATGATGAAGCTCTTGAAACGGCTTCAGTAGCCTCGTTAACTGAGCAAGAAATCAATCATCACAATTGGAAAAATCGACCATTCCGCTCACCACATCATTCTAGCTCAATGGCTGCTTTGGTTGGCGGAGGTTCTATTCCAAGGCCGGGAGAAATCTCGCTCTCACATAACGGCTTATTGTTTTTAGATGAAATGCCAGAGTTTGATCGCAAAGTTTTAGACTCCTTGCGTGAACCTTTAGAATCCGGTGAGATTATTATCTCTCGTGCTGCTGGTAAAACACGATTTCCTGCACGTTTTCAACTGGTTGGAGCATTAAACCCAAGCCCAACAGGATATTATGAAGGCACACAAGCACGCGCTAATCCTCAAATAATTTTACGTTATTTGAGTCGGTTATCTGGGCCGTTATTGGATCGATTTGATATGTCGATAGAAATTCCCTCTTTGCCTAAAGGCACGCTGTCTCAAGGTGGAGATCGCGGTGAACCTACCTCAGTAGTAAAAGAGAGAGTGTGGCAAGCTAGACAAATCATGTTAGATCGTAACGGCAAGGTGAATGCGTTATTGACCAGCCGTGAAATTGAAAAGTTCTGTGCGCTGAAAAAGGCAGATGCAGAATTTCTTGAACATGCTTTGCATCAATTAGGTTTATCGGTGCGTGCTTATCATCGAATTTTAAAAGTGGCTCGGACTATTGCGGATTTATCTCGTTCAGAAAAAATTGAAAAACGACATTTAGCTGAAGCGTTAGGTTATCGCAGTATGGACCGATTATTAAAACAACTCGCAGCTCAATCTGTGGGGTAGCTTCTTTTAGGTGAATAAGTTTTAAGACGAATAGCTTTTAAGAAGAATAGCTTTAAAGGTAAGACCTCATGCTTAAAGCTATTTATCCATCGAAACAAGTTGTAATAAATGTATATAATGCCGGACTTTGTATGGTTTTAACTCAATTGGGGGTTGTGTGGGCTTCATTCGGTTTGTGATTAGCTGTTTTATCGTAATTCTGAATACAGCGGTTGCTTCGTTAGTGATTATTTTAATGGCACTGATCAAGTGGTTAATTCCTATAAAACCTATCCAGAAAACCATGACTTTTATTGCTAACCGCAGCATGTGGGTGTGGGCAACGCTTAATCATTTCACTTTGAATGTGATTAACCCTGTGAAATGGGAAATTGAAGGTGGTGAGAACTTAACGCAAAAAGGCTGGTATTTGGTGATTTGTAATCATCAGAGTTGGGCGGATATTGTGATTCTATGTAGTGTTCTGCGTAATCGTATTCCCATGCCTAAATTCTTCCTTAAATACGAACTTTTGTTTGTACCATTTGTTGGCTTAGGCTGTTGGGCTTTAGATATGCCGTTTATGCGCCGTTACAGCAAAGACTATTTAGCCAAAAATCCTGAGAAAAAAGGGCAAGATTTAGCAACAACGCGCCGTTCATGTGAAAAGTTCCAGCATACACCAACCACAGTTGTGAACTATGTAGAAGGCACGCGCCATAGTTATGAAAAAGCTAAAACACGCCGCTCGCCTTATCAGCATTTGTTATCACCAAACGCTGGTGGTATTGCTTATACCTTGGCGGCAATGGGTGAACAGTTTGAATATGTGGTTGATATGACGTTAGCTTATCCTGAAAATATCGAGACACCATTTAAAGATATGTTGATGGGTAAACTCACTAAGATTGTAGTTAAGATTGAAATGATCCCAATGTCAGAAGTGCCAAAAGGGGATTACTTTAACGACAACACATTTAAGCGCGAATTTCAGTCTTGGTTAAGTGGGCGTTGGAAAGAAAAAGATAGTTATTTGGATAAGTTGTATAGTCAATCAAATTGATTTATTTACAGACTTTAGATATTGCTGTTTATCATTGAATCGTAAGAAAAGTCTAAAAGTGTAGGGAAGCACTTTTCGAAGCGACTAGGATAGGACAGCGTCTTTTCGTCGAGTTCAATGATATTCAGAACGATAAATATAAACAAAAAACGGGAAGCGATTGGCTTCCCGTTTTGCTATCTATTGGATTATGTGACTACTTCTTCAATAGGGAGTCAATCAAGTCAAAGTATTCGTTTAGATCTTTGATTTTGCTTGAATCAACAATGTACTTGTTGTTTACGATAACAGTTGGAACACCAGTTAAACCGCTGTCTTGGAATGATTTATCGAAACGACGCACCATAGAATCAACCGCAAAGCTGTTGTAAGTGCCATCGTAATCAGCCGCAGACACACCGTTATCTAAGAAGAATTGGCGTAACTCATCTTCATTGCGTGGTGGGTTGTTTTGTTCGTGAATGCGAGCAAACATCATTGGTACAAGATGATCTTCAACACCTAGAGAAACCATAGTTGCATAAGCTTTACTTACTGGTTTACCCATGTTGCCACCCATAAATGACACAGAGTATTTTTGGAAATCTGCTTTGCCTTTTAGGTGCTCTTTTAGTTTGCCGATCATTGGCTCAAAAGCATTACAGTGTGGGCAGTAGAATGAGAAATACTCAGTTACTGTTGGAGTTGTTGATTTAGGCAAATCAATCGTTTTGTAGTAATCACCTTCAGGGAAACGTTCTGCTTGTGCAGCAAAGCTCAATAAAAGTGCAGCAAATAGGGTAAAAATTTTCTTCATTGTAGAAATAACTCCATTTTATTTTGGTCGTTGTTAGCTAAGGCGAAATAGATTCTGCTTTAGCTTAAAACAGCGTTTACCATTGAGGTGTTAAAGATAACGCAGGTTCATGTAATGCTGAAATCTGTTCTTTAAAACTTAACACTTGGTTTTCCCAGTATTTTGCATCGTTAAACCAAGGAAATGCAATCGGGAAAGCAGGATCTTGCCAACGTTTTGCCAACCAAGCCATGTAATGAACCATTCTGAGACCACGCAAAGGCTCGATTAGTTTCAATTGGTTTGTATCAAAAGTTGAAAATTCGTCATAAGCCTCAAGAATGACATCGAGTTGCATCAGCTTATCTTGTCGCTCGCCACTGAGTAGCATCCACAAATCTTGGATGGCCGCACCATTGCGAGAATCATCTAAATCTACAAACATAGGACCGTCTCGCCACAAAATATTGCCCGGATGACAATCGCCATGCAGACGAATAATGGTACTTGGTTCTACCCAGTGTTGCTCGATTTGTTGAATTAATACATCGAGATCTGTGAAAAAACTGTTTTCCAAATAACTCGGAATAAAGTTCGAATTTTCTAGCAATTTGCGAGGTTGATATAAATATTCCTCCAAGCCAATCGTTGGGCGATGTACAAAAGGTTTTGCTTTTCCGACTTGATGAATTCGACCTAAAAAGCGACCGACACCTTCAAGTTGGTCAAGGTTATCCACTTCAAATTGACGACCACCTACGCTATTAAATAGTGAAAAATAGTAGCCCTCGTATTGATGCAGAGTTTCACCGTTAATCACACAAGGCGCAGCAATTGGGATTTCATTTTCTTCCAACTCTTGGCTAAATTCGTGTTCTTCCAATATTTGTGCTTGAGACCAACGTTGCGGGCGATAAAACTTCACCACATAACGTTTTCTATCTTCATCGGTAAATTGATAAACACGGTTTTCATAGCTGTTTAAAGCCAATAAACCCGACTCGGCACGCACACCAATACTGGCTAGAGCATTCCACATAAAATCAGGTGTTAGTGCTTCAAAGTTAAAAGCCTGTGATGTTGTTGATTCTGTCATACGCTCACTTTTTAAAGACTAGAGCTGTTTAATGAACCGGCTTTCGACTGCCAATTCAAACCCTTGATTGTCGGTGAGTATAAACTCAAATTTCGCAATCGACGAGGAAAGAGAATCAGGATCAACCGCCAAACTGATCGGTTTACTGAATAATTGCCCCGCAGGGATCACAATAGTTTGTGAGCCGAACCATTTAACATCCGACAAACCTTTCACATCAATATGATAAGTTTGCTGTTGCTGAGTTTTATTAAGGATTTTAAGCGTATAAGTATTTTCCACCCAACCTTGGTCGTCCATACGATACATTTGATTTCGGTCACGCAGCACGCTCATATTCACCGGTTCAACCGTGGCAACTTGAGTGGCAAATAAACCAATCATTAGTGCGAAAATCACGCCATAACCAATTAATTTAGGACGCATCACTTTGGTTTTGTGACCTTCCAGTTTGTGTTCGGTGGTGTAACTGATTAAACCTTTTGGATAGTTCATTTTGTCCATGGTTTCGTCACAAGCATCAATACAAGCACCGCAGTTAATGCATTCATATTGCAAGCCGTTACGAATATCGATTCCTGTAGGACAAACTTGAACACACAAATTACAGTCGATGCAGTCACCTAAATGAGCTGGCTTTTCTGCTTTACGAGAACGAGGGCCACGCTGCTCACCACGTTTAACATCGTAGCCAACAATGTAGGTGTCTTTGTCGAACATAGCAGATTGGAAACGAGCATACGGACACATGTGTAAGCACATAATTGAACGCATCCAGCCAGCATTACCATAAGTACAAACCGCAAAGAACCACACCCAAAACGCTGGCCAGAAGTTAATATCGAAAGTCACGAAGTCGACAAACAATTCTCGGATCGGAATAAAGTAACCGACGAAAACCAAGCCCGTGATAATAGAAACAACCCACCAAGCAATGTGTTTGATGGTTTTGCGGATGATTAAATCTTGCGTGTATTTGCTGTTATCTTGTTTGCGACGCTTGTTTGCTGGGCCTTCAAGTTTTTCTTCAAACCAGATAAAGATAAAAGTCCAAACAGTTTGTGGGCACAAATAACCACACCAAACTCGGCCTAAAAATGTCGTTAAAAAGAACAGGCCAAAAGCGGCAATCATAAAAATGATCGCTAATAAGGTTAGATCTTGAGGGAAGAATGACGCACCAAAAAAGACAAATTGCTGTTTGGCTAAATCGAACAAAATCGCTTGGCGACCATCATAAGTCAACCAAGGCAATAAACAGAACAGCGCCATTAAAAACCAGCCACCATAGCGGCGAAGTTTTTGGAATTTTCCTTGGGTTTTGCGCACGTAAATTTTGCCGTTGGCGTCTCGGTTCGTTTGTTTTTCTGGATTAGGTGTGATCACCTTAACGTCGATTCTATCATTGCTCATTACAACTTCCTTATGATGACTGCTTCAATGCACTGTTTTCATAGTGCATTAGCTTCCATAGTTCATTAGATTCAATGTATAGCTCGTTCACAAAAGTACGTTGCTTCTGTGTTTCATTGTTTGATTGTTTTTGTATAAATATTCTTGTTGATATATTGCATTACAGTATATCTAAAGTTAATGCAGTAAGGGGAAATAGATGTGAGATTTGAGAATGTCTTAGCGGAAAAATCTGATGCTTGGGAGTGGTGGATAAAAGAAAGCCAAACGTAAAAGAGCGTTTGGCTTATTGAGTTCTTACTTTATAACACTATTTATTTGATGATGCCGCGAGCTTTGAGTAATGCGGTTTTGAAATCATCTTCTTGGTCTTTTGCTAAACCAGGGATCATTTCATCTTTTGCGCTATTACGCATTTTAAGGTGATAGATTAAGACATCATCAGTTAAGTCTTTTAATTCACCGTTGTAGCCAGCTTCTTGGCAAAGTTTAATGATGAATTCAAGCAAGTTAAGATCAGGATCTTTTTGCCATTCAGGGTGTAAAAGTTCGATTAATTCATTAACGCGATGGCATTTCATGTTCTTCACCATTTTATATCAGTTACTAAGTTCAGGGGCTTACGGTATCAAATAATAAAAAAGAGCGCAGCACTTAAATCATGCTACGCTCTTTAAAGGGATTTGGTTAAACCGCTGCAACCGTTGCTTTGGGTTGGGGAGTTTTGTTTTCTTCTGATTCGACAGGTGTTTCAACCTTTTTTGCAACAGGTGCTTGTGCAAAGCTGTGACGACGACGAGAAGCTGAACCGTGTGAATATGAAGCTCTAACTGGAATTGGGCGCATAATAATACCTTTAAAAATGCACATCCGTGGCCGAATTGTTAACTGATCCAATCATTACGTTATTTTTGATTGATTGTCCTAATTATGACCAGTAATCGAATATTTTTTCGACTGGGTCATAGTATAGTCATATTGATTTGTTAAAGCGATAGCCTTTTTATATATAAATAGATAAATTGTTAGCCATCATAAATAAGAACAACAATGACTGGATAACTAACTGAAAAAGCGAGGAATAAGTATGTCGTTTTTTAAGAAAACCCTAGCAAGTTTAGGTATTGGCTCTGCACGAGTGGATACCATTTTAAAGCAAGACGTTGTTTATCCTGGGCAAAAGTTAGCGATTGATATTCATGTATATGGTGGAAAAACAGAACAATCCATCGACAATATTCATCTACAACTCTGCACAAAGTATCGCGCTGAGTTTATCAACCCAGAAGGGCGCAAAGTAGAAGGCACTAAGATGCCGAAAACCTATGTGTTAGATAAGTGGTCGCTGCCAGAAGCGTTCGATATTGCACCGCAAGAAGATAAAGTTTTTTCGATTGAATTAGATGTGCCGTGGAATACGCCAATCACTTTGGGTGATGCAAAAGTTTGGCTTGAAACTTCGCTAGATATCGCAATGGCTTCTGATCCGAAAGATACCGATATGGTGACCGTTCGCCCAGATCCGATTGAAGATGGCATTTTCTCCGCTTTAGAAGAAGCAGGGCTACGTATTCGCCAAGCGGAATGTGAACAGGTTGAAGGCTTTGATTTACCTTTTGTGCAAGAGTTTGAATTTGTGCCTGTACATGGTGATTTTCATGGTCGCTGGCGTGAGTTAGAAATTGTGAGTTATCGAACAGCACAAGATTTGAAGATCTGGTTTGAGGTCGACCGCCAACAAAAAGGTATGGGCGGTATGCTTTCTAGCTTTATCGGCAGCAAAAAACTCAAACGTGAATTGGTTTTACAGCACGATGAAGACCCAGTTGAAGCGGGTAAGAAGGTGTTGGAATTTTTGGATCAAACAACCTAGTCATATTATTGAACAACACGAAAAGCCGCTGTCCTAGGCGCTTCGAAAAGTGCTTCCATGCACTTTTAGACTTTTCGAATCGTTCAACAATAGCCAGCATTATGATTGTTATCTATATTGATAAAAAATGGCGAACCAATTGGCTCGCCATTTTTATTGGATGAATTTTGGAGGAGTGAACTTAACTTCTCCAGAATGATGGATAGAAAATCACAAGAATTGTTAGGATTTCTAAGCGTCCCATCAACATACCAAAACTCAATAGCCACTTAGCTCCGTTCGGTAGCGGTGCAAAGTTACCTGTTGGGCCAATCACTTGTCCCATACCCGGACCCACGTTGGCTACCGCTGTCATTGAACCACTGATACTGGTGACGGGATCTAGCCCCATCGCACTTAATCCACCTGCAATGAAAATCACCGTTAAGATAAATGTCAGCACGAACGCCACCACTGAACGCACGATGTCGTCGTTAACAGGGCGTTGGTTATAACGTTGTACGAATACGCCAGAAGGGTGAATCAACTTCATCATCTGTTTGTTCAAAAGCGTTGCAGCGATTTGGAAACGGAAGATTTTAATACCACCTGCCGTTGAACCAGAACATGCACCAACTAACATTAATGAAGCAAAAACCACCGAAGGTAATGCGCCCCATGCGGTAAAGTCATCCAAGCCGAAACCTGTAGTCGTTAATACTGAAACAATGTTGAACATGGAAATGCGAATGGCATCTAAGAAGTTGTAGCTATCTTGGAATGTCATCCAAAGCGCAACCACTAAGCTAGTCACAACCACTAAGTAGAAAAAGCCTTGCACCTGAGCATCTAAAAGTAATGTTTTCGGATCTTTCTTTCTCAATGCCGTAACGAACAATAAGAAAGGCAAACCACCGAGGAACATAAAGATCGTACCCACCCAATGCGCACCATGAGAAAAGTGGTTCATGGATTGGTCGGTTGTTGAATATCCACCAGTAGAAAGCGTTGTAAAAGCGTGGTTGATGGCATCAAACAAACCCATGCCTGTGTAGATATAGCCGAGTATGCATAGGAAAGTTAGGGTGAGATAAACCCAAACGATGTTTTTGGCGACGTTTTTGGCGCGAGGACTACTTTTATCTGACCAGTCGGATGATTCCGTTTGGAACAGTTTCATACCACCGACGTTCAACATTGGCAGTACCGCCACCGCCATTACGATAAAGCCCACACCACCAATCCATTGCAGCGTTGAACGCCATAACAGAATACTTGGTGCCATGTTATCTAGGCCGCTAAGTACGGTGGAACCCGTCGTTGTAATGCCCGACATGGTTTCAAAGTAAGCATCGGTAAAGCTAATGTGGTTGATGAACACAAAAGGTAAAGCGGCAAAACAGCTCGATACACTCCACACTAAAGTGGTGATCAGGAACATATCTCGCACGCCTAAACGGAAGTTTTTAGTTCGACCAACAGTAAGAAAAATGAAAGCGACAATATGGGTAATAATCACCGACTGACCAAATTCAATGAACCCGTCAGTACCGGTGAAAAATGCCATTAAGGTTGGTACATACATGAATAGGGCAATCTTCGACAGCACCAATCCAAGAATGAACAAAATAGGACGAAAGTTAACCATGATACAAATTGGCCTTATAGGAAGAACGGGCTTGGTTGGAACAAGCGTTCAACGTCTGGCACATACTTTTTATCAACAAGGAACATCACAACGTGGTCATCTTGTTCGATAACCGTGCGGTCGTGTGCAATTAATACTTCTTCACCACGCACGATAGCACCAATGGTTGTACCCGGTGGTAGTTTGATGTCGCCAATCGCTTTGCCGACTACTTTCGAGGTGTTTTCATCACCGTGTGCAATGGCTTCAATCGCTTCTGCTGCGCCACGACGTAGAGAAGATACGTTCACAATATCTGCACGACGAACGTGAGTTAACAATGCAGAAATGGTTGCTTGCTGTGGAGAAATCGCCACATCAATTGCGCCACCTTGAACCAAGTCAACATAAGCGCTGCGCTGGATCAGAACCATTACTTTTTTCGCACCAAGACGTTTTGCCAGCATAGCCGACATGATGTTGGTTTCATCTTCGTTGGTTAACGCAATAAATACGTCAACTTGGTCGATGTTTTCTTCATTCAACAATTCTTGGTCAGCTGCATCACCGCAGAATACGATGGTGTTTTCTAATTCTTCAGAAAGCTGTTCAGCACGTTGATAACTGCGTTCAATCAACTTCACGCTGTAATCTTTTTCAAGGCATTTAGCGAGGTTAGAACCAATGTTACCACCACCCACAATCATGATGCGGCGATAGGTTTTCTCTAAGCGTTGCAACTCACTCATCACCGCACGAATGTGGTTACTTGCAGCAACGAAGAACACTTCATCATCGGCTTCAATAATGGTTGTGCCTTGTGGGCGAATAGGGCGACCTTGGCGGAAAATCGCAGCAACACGAGTATCAATGTGTGGCATGTGTTCACGCAAAGTAGAAAGTGCGTTACCTACAAGTGGGCCACCGTAATAGGCTTTAACCGCCACTAGGCTTACTTTCTTCTCAGCAAAGCTCACCACTTGTAATGCACCCGGATATTGAATCAAACGTTCAATGTAGCTTGTTACCAATTCTTCTGGCGCAATCAGGTGATCAACTGGAATCGCACCCGATTTAAATAGCGCTTCTTTTTCGGCTAAATATTCAGGCGAACGAATACGCGCAATACGGCTTGGTGTGTTAAATAGCGTAAATGCTACTTGGCACGCTGCCATATTGGTTTCATCTGAGTTAGTTACCGCCACCAGCATGTCGGCATCTTGTGCGCCCGCTTCTCGCAGTGTATCTGGATGGCTTGCGTAGCCGTTAACCACACGCAAATCATACTTATCTTGCAGTTCACGAAGTCGGTCGTTATTTCGGTCGATGACGGTAATATCGTTGTTTTCGCCCACTAGGTTTTCCGCTAATGTGCCACCAACTTGTCCTGCACCAAGAATAATGATTTTCATAATTTATATATGAACCTTTCGTTTATTTTCAAAAAGTTATGCGTGTGTTTTACGCAGAACAGTCACCCATCTTTACGCAATTCTTTGCTTGTCTTTAAGACAGCTTCTTCAAAACTGCGTAGTAGAAACCATCCATATTTTCTTCACCCGGTAAGATCTGACGACCCGGATTATCTGTTTCCGAACCAACTAATTCTACATTATCAGTACGTTTTAGGAAGTTTCGTACCTGATTAACGTTTTCTTGTGGCGTGATAGAACAAGTCGCATAAACTAAGGTTCCACCCACTTTTAACTGCTGCCACATAGCATCTAAGATTTCACTTTGCAGTTCAGCAAGTGCTTCAATATCGTTAGCACGACGTAGCCATTTGATATCTGGGTGACGACGAATTACACCTGTTGCTGAACATGGTGCATCTAATAAAATGCGATCAAATTGTTCGCCTTTCCACCAAGCCACTGGCGTACGAGCATCACCACAAATTACTTCTGCTTTAAGCTGCAAGCGTTCTAGGTTTTCGTGAACACGTTTCAAGCGAGTTTCATCACAATCAATCGCTACAACTTGAGTGTCTTTAGTGTGTTCTAAGATGTGTGCTGTTTTACCACCCGGAGCGGCGCAGCAATCCAAAATCAATTCGCCATCTTGTGGTTTTAAGTAATCAACAGAAAGCTGAGCTGCGGCATCTTGAACTGAAACCCAGCCTTGATCGAAACCCGGTAGATTGTGCACATCGCTAGGGCTTGCTAGACAAATGGCATCTTCCGCTTGGCTGTGTAAAGTGAACTCAAAACCCTCTTGAGTAAGTAGTTCAGCGTATTGAGCACGAGTATGGTGCTGGCGGTTTACACGCAACCACATTGGCGCTTTGCTGTTATTGGCTTCAACAATCGTTTCCCAATTTTCTGGGTAAGCCTTTTGAAGCAATTGCAGTAACCAACTTGGGTGGGCGTATTTGCCAGCATTGTGGCTAACTGCTTTAGCATCTAATTGTTCTTGGCTACGTTGGTAATTACGCAAAACCGCATTGATTAATCCACGTAGGCGAGGGCCTTTAAGATCTTTTGTACCTTCAACAGTTTCACCAACGGCTGCATGAGCAGGAATACGCATAAAGCTGATTTGGTAAATGCCGACTAAAATCAAGTGGTGGAAAACACGTTGTTTGCCTTTAAGTGGTTTATCCATCAATTCATTGGCAATGGATTCTAAACGTGGCAAGTAACGCAGTGCGCCGTAGCAAATTTCTTGCAGTAAAGCATGGTCACGAGGACGAATGGTTTGCTGTGCAGCAGGTAAAGCGGCAGAAAGTGAGTAGCCTTGATCGACAACTTCAAATAAAACCTTAGCGGCGGCGGCACGAACGTTCATAGTGTTTTCTCTTTTTCTCCCCACAATAAAATGATGAGGACTTTAAATACATAAAAACCCAAAGCACGATTAACGCTCTGGGTGTTAAGTTGTTATTTTAAGGTCGGAAAGTGTTATTTCAACACGCTTCCAACTTCAAACCAATGGCTGCGAGCATTCAAAATATCACTCACTGGTAGGGCTTTTTTACCCGGAATTTGCATCTGTTCAAGCACTAATACTTGAGAACCAGTAGCCACATACACACCAGTTTTATCGGCTTTGATTATCGTACCTGCTGGTTTATCAGAGGTTTGCGACTCAAGGCGAGATTGCCAAACTTTGATATTGTGTTCCGTATCGTTCTCGCTAACGCTAAAGAAACTCATCGGCCACGGGTTGAAAGCACGAACGCAACGTTCAATGTGTGCTGCGTCATCTTGCCAATTGATTTTGGCTTCTTCTTTGCTGAGTTTCTTCGCATAGTTTGCGTGTTCATCATTTTGTTTTTCTGGGAACACGTTACCGTTACGAATATCTTCAACACATTCTAATAAAGCTTTCGGACCAAGCTCTGCCAACTTCTCATACATAGATGCGCTAGTGTCAGTCGCTTCAATTGGTAAAGTAGCGATTTTCAACATGTCTCCAGTATCTAAACCAATGTCCATTTGCATAATGGTTACACCAGTTTCAGCATCGCCAGCCCAAATTGAACGTTGGATTGGTGCAGCACCACGCCAGCGAGGCAAGATAGAACCATGCACGTTAATACAACCTAGACGAGGCATATCCAATACTGCTTGAGGCAACAATAAACCGTAAGCCACTACAATCATTAAATCTGCATTCAGCTCTTTAAGCTGTGTTTTTGCTTCATCAGATTTAAAGTTTTCAGGTTGAAAGACAGGAATATCGTGCTCTAAAGCCAATTGTTTTACTGGGCTTGCAGTTAACTTTTTACCACGACCAGCAGGGCGATCTGGTTGAGTGTAAGCTGCAACGATTTGATATTCAGATTGGTCTTTCTGAGAAAGCAACGCCGCCAAGTGACGGGCGGCGAAATCTGGTGTTCCTGCAAAGACAATGCGTAATGACTGACTCAAGGTAACCTCTTAAAAGAATGAATGGCGAAAATTGAATGATGGAGAAAACGTAAAGCAAAGGCATTTGGCGACTTGATATGCCAAGTCGCCAGAACTATTTAGCCTTTTTGATTTTGGCGTTTTAGTTTTTCTAATTTTTGCTTGATGCGTTGGCGTTTGAGAGGCGATAAGTAATCGACAAACAGTTTGCCTTGTAGGTGATCGCATTCGTGTTGAATACAAATCGCTAGCAAGTCATCCGCTTCTAAGACGAATTCTTGACCGTTACGATCTAATGCTTTCACCTTAATACGCTCAGCACGAGGCACTAAAGCTCTTGCACCAGGAACAGACAAACAGCCTTCTTCAATGCCGTCTTCACCGCTTTTTTCGATGATTTCTGGGTTGATGAAAACAAGTTGCTCATCACGTTCTTCTGAAACGTCAATCACCACGATTTGCTTATGAACATCAACCTGAGTTGCTGCTAAACCAATGCCTTCTTCGTCGTACATGGTTTCAAACATATCGTCGATAAACATTTGAATTTCAGGAGTGATTGCTTCAACTGGTTTTGCAACAGTGCGAAGACGATCATCTGGGAAAGTTAATACATTTAATACAGTCATACATACTCTAAAAATTGAACTGTGCCGAAACAGTAAAGCCTTATAGGTGCAATTCTAGTCATTTTAGCGTCTAAATGACAGCATCTGATCACATTAAGCGACAAAATATCCATTAAGGTGTTGATGGTTATGATAAACGAACAGCAACTCACCGCATGGCTGACACTCAGTTTTACGCCAAAATTAGGCGGTGTGGCATTATCGAAATTGATGAGTGTGGACTCACCAGAAAACCTTATTCAATATTCCTCGCTTCAATGGCAAAAGTTAGGACTGAAACCTAATCAAATCCATTACATTCAAAATCTTGCCGCCAAAGACGTTGAGCAATGTTTGAAGTGGAAAGAGGAATCCAGTTCTCACTTCATCCTAACGCCCTTAAATTCCGCTTATCCTAATTTAGTTCGTCAAATGTCATCGCACCCACCTGTACTGTTTGTGAAAGGGAATGTAGCGGTTTTAACTTCTCCACAATTGGCGATAGTTGGGAGTCGCCATGCTAGTTTGGATGGTTTACAAGCCGCAAAAGATTTCTCGTTTCAACTGGCTAATCAAGGCATCACCATTACCAGTGGGTTGGCGTTGGGAATTGATGGTCATGCTCACGATGGAGCGCTGCGAGCGGAAGGTAAAACCATTGCTGTTTTAGGTTCTGGAGTCGATCAAATCTATCCTGTCCGACATGCCAAATTAGCGGAAAGAATTGTGCAGCAAGGTGGGGCGATTCTTTCTGAGTTCCGACCTTGGGCGCAACCTCGGTCTGAGCATTTTCCTCGTCGAAATCGAATTATTAGTGGTTTATCACTTGGTGTTTTAGTGGTGGAAGCTGCAGAAAAAAGTGGTTCGCTGATCACCGCTCGTTATGCGTTAGAGCAAAACCGTGATGTATTTGCTCTGCCGGGATCGATTTATCAAGCGGGCTTTGCAGGTTCAAACCGTTTATTGCAACAAGGTGCGATTCTTGCGTTAAGCCCACAAGATATTTTAGATGAAATACAATCTCAGCTATCCCTTTCTTTTTATTCAACCTTTGATAAAAATTCCAATCAAACTCAACTAAACTTAGATCAACAGCCAGAAAGCAACACGCAATCAGACTTGTTAGAAACGTTGCCATTTCCTGAACTGTTCGCTAACGTAGGAAGTGAGCCAACACCAGTTGATATTTTGGCGGAGCGTACCCATATACCGGTACATGAAGTAATGATGCAATTACTCGAGCTTGAGTTATCTGGTTATATTATTTCTGTATCAGGTGGGTATGTAAGAAAGCATAACCCAAAATAAACGGTTTCCGCGGAGGGTAAAGCTATGATGGACATTCTCATGTATTTGTTCGAAACCTATATTCATAGCGATGCAGACCTCACTCTCGATCAAGATGAATTGGAAGATGAGTTGCTACGAGCGGGATTTCATCAGCAAGAAATTTATAAAGCACTGAAATGGTTAGAAGGCTTGGCTGCTTTGCATCAAGGTGATCGCCTTGGTATGACAACCAGTGCGTCTACTTCTACTCGAATTTACACGTCAGACGAAATGATGCGTTTGGATGTGGTTTGTCGTGGCTTCATTTTATTTTTAGAGCAAGTACAAGTGTTGACGACGGAAACCCGTGAAATGGTGATCGACCGTGTAATGGGTTTGGAAACACAAGAGTTTAGCTTAGACGATTTAAAATGGGTGATTTTGATGGTGCTATTTAACGTACCCGGCAACGAAAATGCTTACACCCAAATGGAAGAATTGTTGTACTCCACTGAGCAAGGGTTAATTCACTAATTCGATGAATAAGAAAATCGATCAGCAATTATTTTCGGCACATGAGCATGCTTTAGAACATGAAGCGTGCCCTAAGTGTGGAGAGTCTCACCAAGGTCAATTGCAAATGCGTCACGGAAAACATGGCGCATTTTTAGGTTGTCACCGCTATCCCGAATGCGATTACATTCGCCCACTGCATCAAAATGATGGCCATATTATTAAAGAATTAGGAGTGCCTTGTCCTGAATGTGCCGACCAAGAAAAGCTTGGTGAACTGGTGTTAAGACAAGGTCGCTACGGCATGTTCATTGGTTGTAGTAACTTTCCAGAATGTCATCATATTGAATCATCATCGCCAGAACCGAAAGAATCACCGGATTTAGAGATTGATTGCCCTGAATGTGAAAAAGGGAAATTGGTCGAAAGACAGTCTCGTTTCGGCAAAAGCTTTTATGCTTGTGATGCTTATCCTAAGTGCAAGTTTTCTGTGAATCTGCCGCCAATCAAAGGAAAATGTGAACAGTGCGGTTTCCCATTATTGGTTGAAAAGAATTTAGCCAGCGGGAAGAAGATTCAATGTGCAGATCGTAAATGCCAACACGTTCAATCTGAAATCGAATAGAGTTATTGCTTCATCTCTAAAAAATCACTCATAAAAAAAGACCTCGAATGTGAGGTCTTTTTTGAATGCGTTTTAGGTTGAAAATTACAGCTTCTCAACACGTTGTTTTAATTCAGGGAAAGCAACGGGATCTAACACGTTTGCCAATTCCGTTAATGCTTGTTTTAGCTCTTGGTGAGAGTTACCACAAACATTAATGTGTCCCATCTTTCTGCCCGGACGCTTTTCTTTACCGTACCAATGCACATGACAAAGTGGCATTTCCATCACTGAATCAGGTAAAGCATCTTGACCAAGAATGTTGATCATTGCGGTATGACGAATCGCTTTAGTGCTACCTAATGGCATATTGCAAACGGCACGCAAATGGTTTTCAAATTGGCAAGTTTCTGCACCTTGTTGTGTCCAGTGACCAGAATTGTGAACACGAGGAGCAATTTCGTTAACTAACAATTTGCCGTCAACATCAAAGAATTCAATCGCTAAAACACCTACATAGTTAAGTTGTTCTGCAACCGCTGTAAACATGGTTGCGGCTTGAGCTTGTAGTTCAGGCTCATCAATCGCAACTGAAACACTCAACACACCATTAACGTGTAGGTTTTCCGCTAATGGATAAATCGCCACTTCACCGTTAGCACGACGAGCACCAACTAAAGACACTTCACGATTGAATGGAACAAACTCTTCAGCAACAACTGCTTGATGTGGCGTACCCTCAATCGCTTCACTGATTTTCTTCCAGATAGAATCCGCTTGTTTAGCATCAGTTAAGCGCCATTGACCTTTGCCGTCGTAACCACCTAAAGCGGTTTTCAACACCATTGGAATGCCAACGTGTTTAATCGCAGCATCGAAATCAGCACGTTTATTGATTACAGCGTATTTCGCATTCGCAACGCTGGCATCATCCAATAACTTCTTCTCAATGCGACGATCACCGCCAGCTTTGATTGCTTGTGGGCTTGGTAGGAACTTGCCACTGGTTTCGCAAATATCTAATACCGAATGCGGAATGTGTTCAAATTCAGCGGTAATAACATCAGCAGAAGCAATGGCATTATTTAAGCCGTGGCCGATAACATTTTGTGTCAGCGGATGAACCACTTTCTCGCTTACCACGTCAAAAGCACTGATGTTGATGTTTAGCGGTGCGCCTGCAAGAGACATCATTCTTGCTAATTGACCCGCGCCTAAAACCAAAACGTGTTTGTTTGTTGCCATGCGATTAATCCTCGGCAGGGTTTGGGTTAGCTAGAACCGTTTCCGTTTGTTCTTTACGGAATGCTTCTACTTTATCCATAACAGCTGAGTCAGTAATACCCATGATTTGCGCAGCTAAGATACCCGCATTTGCTGCGCCTGCTTCACCAATTGCCAAAGTACCAACTGCAATACCTTTTGGCATTTGAACGATGGAATATAAAGAATCAACACCCGATAGCGCACGAGATTGTACTGGAACACCTAAAACAGGAATGCTTGTGAAAGCGGCTGTCATACCCGGTAAGTGAGCTGCACCACCTGCGCCTGCAATAATCACTTTAATGCCACGTTCTTTTGCGCTTTCAGCGTATTCAGCTAATAAATGAGGAGTGCGGTGTGCAGAAACCACTTTAGTTTCATAAGGAACACCAAAACGGTCTAACATTTCAGCGGCAAGTTTCATGGTTGGCCAATCGGATTTTGAACCCATGATAATTCCAACAGTCATTGAGCACTCCTTAACGACATTATTTTTTGAGAATAGATTAAATTGCTCGGCATTATACTGACAAAATCTTGCAAGGAAAACGTTTGCGCAAGCGTATTTATTCAATTCCGTTTATTTTCACCAAATTGCAACAAAAACACTTAGTCAAGGAGAAGAAGGTTTTATACACTGACGAAATTAAGCAGTCAGTTAACTAAAGAATCAGTTAATTAAACCGTCTATTAATTAAACAATCAGTTTTCAAAGTGAGTCGGAGTTGAGGTTAATAAATGAATAATTTTGACATGGTGGTAGAAGCGTTGCGCCAAGGTGAAGTGATTGCCTATCCGACAGAAGGGGTGTTTGGCGTCGGCTGTGATCCAGATAATAACGCTGCCATTGATAAACTGCTGCAATTGAAACAGCGCCCGATTGAAAAGGGGCTCATTTTGATTGCTGCTAATTATCAGCAAATCTTGCCTTATATTGATGAAGCAAAATTAACTCAGGCTCAATTAGAAATGGTTCATCAGACTTGGCCGGGGCCTGTGACTTGGGTAATGCCTGTTAAAGAGGGCATTTCTTCTCATCTAACAGGGCAGTTTGACTCTATTGCCGTACGTGTTACTGATCATCCATTGGTGCAAGAATTGTGTTTAGCCTTTGGTAAACCAATCACTTCAACCAGTGCTAACTTAACTGGGCTTGAACCGTGCCGAACGACGGAAGAAGTTGAAAATCAGTTAGGTGATACGTTAGTCGCGATTCTTCAAGGCAAAGTTGGAGGAAGAACACAACCAACTGAAATCCGTGATGCCAAAACCAGTGCTGTATTAAGACAAGGATAAGGACACCGAATTTAATGAGTCAGGATTTAACTCAAACGAGCGTAAATAAAGAGGCGGTCAAAACGTTTTTAATGTCGTTGCAAGATAGCATTTGTCAACAACTTGAAGCAGTGGATGGTGGAACGTTTGTTGAAGATGCTTGGCAACGAGAACAAGGCGGTGGCGGTCGAACTCGTGTTTTGCGTAATGGTGGTGTGTTTGAACAAGGCGGAGTGAACTTCTCTCATGTGTTTGGCGAGAAAATGCCAGCTTCAGCTACGGCACATCGTCCTGAATTAGCAGGGCGCAAATTTGAAGCCATGGGCGTCTCTTTGGTGCTGCATCCGCATAATCCTTATGTTCCAACTTCTCATGCTAATGTGCGTTTCTTTATTGCAGAAAAAGAGGGTGAAGCACCTATTTGGTGGTTTGGTGGAGGTTTCGACTTAACGCCTTTTTATCCCTTTGAAGAAGATTGCCTGCACTGGCATCAAACTGCAAAAGCGATTTGTGATCCGTTTGGCGATGAGGTGTATGCTGAGCACAAAGCATGGTGCGATAAATACTTCTTCTTACCGCATCGTAATGAAACTCGTGGCATCGGTGGTTTATTCTTTGATGATTTGAATCAGTGGGATTTCACAACCTGCTTTAGTTATATGAAATCCGTTGGTGAAGGTTTCACTCAAGCTTATTTGCCGATTGTTGAAAAACGTCATCAGCATGAGTTTGGTGAACGAGAGCGAGATTTTCAGCTTTATCGTCGTGGTCGTTATGTGGAATTTAACCTTGTTTATGATCGTGGTACTTTGTTTGGGCTGCAAAGTGGTGGACGTACGGAATCCATCTTGATGTCTATGCCACCATTGGCTCGTTGGGAATATAGCTACAGTCCAGAGTCTGAATCCGCAGAAGAAAACTTATATAAAAACTACTTACGCCCACGAGATTGGCTGTAATGTCTACAAGTAAGGAAACAAGACAGATGCAAGAGTTGGATCAGTATGTGGTATTTGGGAATCCAATTTCACACAGTAAATCGCCATTTATTCATACCTTATTTGCTCGTCAGACGAATCAAGCCATGCAATACGGCATGTTAGAACCGGATGAAGATGATTTTAAGTTGGCAGCGGAAAGCTTTTTCAAGCAAGGCGGAAAGGGTTGTAACATCACAGCGCCTTTCAAACTGGATGCTTATCAATTTGCTGACCGCTTAACTGAGCGTGCAAAACTAGCTCAAGCCGTAAATACATTGAAAAAGCTCGATGATGGACAAATCATTGGTGATAACACCGACGGTGAAGGTTTAGTTCAAGACTTATTGCAAAACCAAGTTCAAATTAAAGGCGCAAAAATATTACTTCTTGGTTCTGGTGGCGCAGCAAGAGGCGTGATTAAACCTTTATTAGACCAAAATCCTGAGTTGATAGTGATTTCCAATCGAACTCATTCTAAAGCACAATCTTTAGCTCAAGACTTTCAGCAATTTGGTCAAGTGACCGCAGAGCCAATGGAATCGATTGACCAAGGCTTCGATATTATTATCAACTCCACTTCAGCGGGCTTACATGGCGGCTTGCCAAATATCAGTCATAAGATTTTCACACCGCTTAGCGTTAGTTACGACATGAGTTACGGAGCAGATAAAGCTCACTTTAACCAATGGGCGAAAGATAACGGTGTGATCCATGCTTATGATGGTTTGGGAATGCTCGTTGGACAAGCAGCAGAAAGCTTTATGCTGTGGCGAGGCTTGCGCCCAAGTATTCGTCAAGTGCTGCGTGAATTGCGCCGTAATCTTGAAAGCTAAAATCAAAGACCAATGTATGAAAAAGAGCAACGTATGAATCAGAATATTATTTTTTCAGACAATAAAGAGTGGGATGAAAATAGAAAGGGCGTTGTGTTTTATGCGCAACAGGCAGGGCAACTCATTCCTTGTTTTGCTCCTTTACCATTGCTTGAAAAAATCAGTGGTACAGAGGCGAGTGCTGAATCCGCTTTAGAATTGTTTGAAGAGTGCCGCTTTGATTTAGAAGACCTAGCAGAAGAAGCGATAGAAGATGAAGAGTTTAGCCCAACAGGTGAAATAGAGTTGGGCTAATAGGCTTGAACATAAGAAGCAAGCTAAAGATTAAATAAAGAAGCTAAAGCGATTATTTCACGTCATGGAGATAATCGTTTTTCGTTTCTACATAGTTATTGGCAGATTTACGCAAAAAGGCAATTTCAGCTTCTTTCAATGGTCGAGCTTGTTTTACTGGGCTTCCCACATAAAGATAACCACTTTCTAAACGCTTATTAGGTGGAACTAAACTTCCTGCTCCAACCATTACATCCGATTCAATCACCACACCATCAAGAACAATAGCACCCATTCCAACTAAAACACGATCGTGAATTGTGCAGCCATGCAACATGACCTTATGACCAACCGTTACATCATCGCCAATAATTAGAGGGAAACCATTCGGGTTATCTGCATTCTTATGAGTAACATGCAGAACAGAGCCATCTTGGACATTACTGCGATTACCAATATGAATATGGTTAACATCACCACGAGCTGCAACAAGCGGCCAGATACTCGAATCATCGCCAATTTTTATATCTCCCACCAAAATGGAAGTCGCATCGACATAAACATCTTTGCCTAATTGAGGGTGAATACCTTTATAACTGCGAATATTGTTCATAACAGACTCCTTTTATTACGGTTAAATTAGGTCAAATAAGAGGATGAAACTATAAAAAACACTCAAAAATAGCCATTTCAGTTCAATAAATAACCGAACGATCAAAAAAACAAAAAAACTTTAAAAAAGCACTTGCCAAGAATAATTCAATCTCTATAATGCCGCCTCACTGACACGGAGCAAGCAGCCTAGCTGCAGCAAGGGTCAGAGGCCAGAATCATTAAATAAATGATTCGCGAAAATAAATTTAAAAAAGTGTTTGACACTAAAATTTATTGAGCTAGAATGGCCGCCCTGTTCAACGAGATGTGATTCGCATTTCGATAAGAACAAGCTCTTTAACAATTTAAACCTATCAATCTGTGTGGGCACTCGTTGATGATAATCAATTAGATACTTCGGTATCAAAAATGATTTCAATGAACTGAGTGACCAATCAAGTTTTTAACTTGGCACAGTCAATTCATTATCTTTCTGTTGGAAAGGTAATGGCTTTGAATTACTTATGTAGTTTGAAGTCAGTATTCGTTGAGTCGACAAAATCTTAAATTGAAGAGTTTGATCATGGCTCAGATTGAACGCTGGCGGCAGGCCTAACACATGCAAGTTGAGCGGTAACAGGAGAAAGCTTGCTTTCTCGCTGACGAGCGGCGGACGGGTGAGTAATGCATAGGAAGTTGCCCAGTAGAGGGGGATAACCATTGGAAACGATGGCTAATACCGCATAATCTCTCACGAGCAAAGTCGGGGACCTTCGGGCCTGGCGCTACTGGATACGCCTATGTGGGATTAGCTAGTTGGTGAGGTAATGGCTCACCAAGGCGACGATCCCTAGCTGGTCTGAGAGGATGATCAGCCACACTGGAACTGAGACACGGTCCAGACTCCTACGGGAGGCAGCAGTGGTGTATATTGCACAATGTGTGAAACCATGATGCAGCCTTGGCGCGTTTTTGAAGAATGCCTTCGGGTTGTCAAGCACTTTCAGTAGGGAGGAAAGGGTAAGTCCTAATACGGATTATCTGTGACGTTACCTACAGAAGAAGGACCGGCTAACTCCGTGCCAGCAGCCGCGGTAATACGGAGGGTCCAAGCGTTACTCGGAATTACTGGGCGTAAAGCGTGCGCAGGCGGTTTTTTAAGCGAGATGTGAAAGCCCAGGGCTCAACCTGGGAATTGCATTTCGAACTGGCAAACTAGAGTCTTGTAGATGGGGGTAGAATTCCAGGTGTAGCGGTGAAATGCGTAGAGATCTGGAGGAATACCGGTGGC
>JBKEDP010000055.1:0-5453 GCA_047975485.1 Vibrio sp.
TAAAGGTAAATTATCAATAAGTTAACTAACCATAAGTCACAGTGCATCTATTTTTGATGGCTAACTAGGCAAAATCATAAGTCAATAGCTTGCCTATTGCGTTGATTTTAACGACGTTAGACGCGAAAAGAGATGTGCTGTGAGGCTTAAATTATCCAGAGTTCAGGTTATTTATTCGTACTCTCAAAAATCTTATCCGCAGATTCAGTTACGAACCCTTGGTAGAGTTCACCATTTTCTAGTGGATAACGTTTAGCGAATTCATAGAAACCACCAGGGATTTCTAATTCTCCATCTGAAAATTCCACTATAACCTTATCTGCCATTGTTGATGATTGCTCTAACCCAACTTCAGGACTGCCTTTCACATCGCCGCCAAAGTGGTTCATTTCAAAATGATGCCAGACCAGAAAATCATTCATCTGCTCAACGTCGGAAAAGCCCGCTAAATCATTAATACTGACAGTGAAGTGGTTCGCACCAAAACCATGAGCCGCAACCCAGGCTGCATATTCACTTTCTTTGGCAAGAGTCTGATATTCCTCTTTGGTGATCCGCCACGGTCTGCCTTGGAATAAAAAGCTATCATCGTCGCTATATTGACTCGGCAAATCATGAATAAGTTTTGCCACAATTTCATTTAGTATCTCAGAGCATTGATCGAGCAATAACTCACTGATAAAGACTTTTGGATAGCTTGGATCTGGATGTTGATAATGGTGAGCGTAAAGTTTTTTGGCTTCGAAATGATACTCTCCAGCTTGCTCATAACCTAAAGCAACGAAATGTTTAGCTAATTGTGGAAGCCCTAACTTATCGCCAGAAAAGGTTCTCAATGCAATGTGATCATTGGTGAGTTGTTCTTTCTTCTTGCTCAATAAATCTCTGACCTTCAATGCAGAAGGGCTTAAACGTTCGGTGTAATCTTGCCAAAGTGCTTCAAATAATTCATCAATTGTGAGCATATTGTTCTCCATCTAAACCTAAAGACATCCTAGTCTCTTTAAATTTTGGTCATATCAATTATGGTCGGTATTTTTCTATTTAAGTAATTAAACTTTCGCCTAACAGATAAAAATAAAGGCATATCGACGTTAAAACGATACACCTTTATCTAAAATAATTTTCAGAGCAACTAGGCAAATTAGCAACTAGGCAAATTTTAACTAATAAAGCGAGAGCACTGAA
Organism: Vibrio sp.; assembly: GCA_047975485.1. Classification (GTDB taxonomy): domain Bacteria; phylum Pseudomonadota; class Gammaproteobacteria; order Enterobacterales; family Vibrionaceae; genus Vibrio. Next base: position 1,189 of record JBKEDP010000055.1, read on the forward strand.
TCTGGTCAAACCAAAGAAGCGATCGCTTGATCTAACTTCGCCAAACCTTGCTCCACTTCTTGCTTAGAAATAACTAACGACGGAGTAAAGCGCACCACATTTGCACCAGCCACCAACAGCAGCAAACCTTGCTTTCCTGCTGCGACTAAAATATCACGTGCACGGTCTTTCCATGCTTCATTCAATTCCGCACCAATGAGCAAACCTTTTCCACGAATATCAGCAAATAGATCGTACTTTTCATTGATCGCTTGCAAGCCTTGTTTGAACCACTGCTCACGCTCACGAACACCATCAAGTACAAATGGTTGGCTAATGTGATTCACGACCGCTTCTGCCACAGCACAAGCTAATGGGTTGCCACCATAAGTTGAACCATGAACGCCCACTTTCATTGATTGAGCGATTTCTGTCGTCGTTAACATTGCACCGATTGGAAAGCCGCCACCAAGAGATTTCGCTGTTGAGAGAATATCTGGTGTCACGCCTAAACCTTGATAAGCGTAGAAATCCCCAGTTCTACCATTACCCGTCTGTACTTCATCGAAGATCAATAAGGCATTATGTTGATCACAAAGATCACGCACCGCTTGTACATAAGCCGGGTCAGGAGAAAGCACACCACCCTCACCTTGCAAGGGTTCCATCATTACGGCACAAGTTTTATCTGAAATATGTGCTTTTAACGCTTCAAGATCATTGTAAGGAATATGAGTCACACCAGCTGGTTTCGGGCCAAAGCCATCAGAATAAGCAGCCTGTCCACCAACGGTAACGGTGAAGAAAGTACGACCGTGAAAACCTTGAACAAAAGCGATGATTTCACTTTTTTCGTCACCATACTTTTCTTTGGCGTAACGACGAGCTAGTTTTAAAGCCGCCTCATTCGCTTCTGCACCTGAATTAGCAAAAAACACTTTTTCAGCAAAACTCACTTCGGTCAGTTTTTTAGCTAAACGTAATGCAGGTTCATTGGTCATGACATTACTTAAATGCCAAATTTTATGTGCTTGCTCGGTTAAGGCTTCGACCATAATTGGATGACAATGACCTAAACAACTCACGGCAATACCACCGGCAAAATCCGTATATTCATTGCCTTCTTGATCCCAAACTGTCGAACCTTGTCCACGTACTGGGATCATTTCCATCGGGCTATAACAAGGAACCATAACCTCATCAAACCAGCTTCTTTTTACTTGCGTATCGATTGTCATCCCTAATCCTCTCTGCCACTTATCTTATTTATAAAGGCGTATTTATCACGGCTAATAACGCTAATTTATACAAGCTTGCAGCCATCATCAATGACTTTTTATTTTGTTTTTATAAATAATTATTCAGATTTAAGTTTAACTTTATACTGAATGAATAACTAAAGAATAGTTGAAATTTAGAGAGTAATAAAATTAGGGAAGAAATGGTGCGGAGTAATTAACGGTTTCACAACTTTAAACCGGCAAAAAGAAAAACAACAATATTTATCAACAATCAGCGTTTCAGAAAATTAGCTAAAATCTGATGACCGCACTCGGTTTTGATAGATTCAGGGTGAAATTGCACCGCATCAATTGGTAAGGTTTTATGCTGATAACCCATGATTTCATCCATACTGCCGTCAGGTAAAGTAGTCCAGGCTGTTAACTCAAAGCAATCAGGCAATGAGTCCGTTTGAACCACTAAAGAATGGTAACGAGTCACGGTAAGAGGATTCGGCAAATTCTCAAATACACTTTTTCCTGTGTGTTGAATCGGAGACGTTTTACCGTGCATTACTTGTCTTGCTCGTACCACTTTTCCACCAAAGACCTGCGCAATAGCTTGATGTCCTAAGCACACCCCTAGAATCGGTAGTTTTCCGGCAAAATGCTCAATCGCTTCCAAAGAAATCCCCGCTTCATTAGGCGTACAAGGCCCAGGAGAAATAACAAGATGAGTAGGATTCAACGCTTCAATGCCTGCAATATCAATCTCATCATTACGGATCACTTCTACTTGCTCGCCCAATTCACAAAAGTATTGGTACAGGTTGTAAGTAAAAGAATCGTAGTTATCAATGATCAGCAGCATATTGGTTAAAAGTGAGAAGTGAAAACAGACACGCATTGTCCTATACCGACCAAGAAACACAAGGTTAGAAAATAGAAAAGTGCAGAATATTTGTTGTCTGTATTTTTCGAGTTCTACACGCTCACACCTTTGCCAGTCTTATTTGTTACTAAAAAGCGCTTTTTTGTTCAAACACGTGTTTAACTCCACATATTTGAGATCAGACTTTATACATTAACTGATAGATGTGTTAATAATTTGTTATTCAAAACAGGTAAGAGAACACTTACATGCCAAGGGATAAGTCTCAATCACCACAAACAAATCACAACCAAACGATAGAAACTGAACCAAAAATAAAAACAATAGCTTAATCCAATAACGTGAAGCCTAAAAAGGAATTAAGCAGAAGATAGAACACAGCCCAGTAAAGGAGCTACTAGAATGACTAATTGGCAATCCATTCTACAATACAAAAACTTAACGCATTTCCTTGAGGATATTTGCAAACAAAACCGTAATAATGAAGCTTACCAATGCTTTGGCAAGAGCCACACTTATGATGAGATTGATCAACTTTCAACCCAGTTTGCAAAGTGGCTACAGCATGAAAGTGGATTAAAAGCCGGTGATCGCATTGTTATTCAACTGCCTAATATAACCCAATATCCAATTGCTGCTTATGGTGCCATCAAAGCTGGGTTAATCATTGTGAATACCAACCCACTTTATACGCCGCGTGAAATGCATCATCAATTCAATGATTCAGGTGCAAAAGCATTAGTTATGCTGGAAGATCTTCTTCCAAAATATGAGGCTATCAAAGATCAAGTCGGCATTGAAAAAGTCATCACAACTAAAGCATTGGATCTTGTAAAACCAAGCGATGAACAGCCTGATCATTTGTGCTTTATGTCGATCCTTGAGCAAGGTAAACACCTACCAGATCTAATTCCAAGTGAAGCCAAGTTCGATGATGTTGTTGTGCTGCAATATACTGGAGGTACAACAGGTGTATCAAAAGGCGCAAGTTTAACCCACTCAAATCTATTGTGGAATGCAGCTCAAATGCAAGAGCGTCTGCTTCAGCTTGATGGTTTAGCAAATGGCACTTTTGTGTGTCCATTGCCGCTTTATCATATTTTTGCCTTTACCGTTCACATGGTTGGCTTGTTCAGTATGGGCATAAAAAATACCCTAATACCAAATCCTAGAGATATTGATTCGTTTGTTGAAACACTGAAAAGCGTCCCATTTACTGGCATGGGTGGCATTAATACTCTGTTTGTCGGTTTATGCCACCATCCTGAATTTAAAAAGCTCGATTTCTCTAACTTGAAAGCAGTTTTCTCAGGTGGAGCAGCATTGCAAACCAATACCTTCCACCTTTGGAAAGAAGTTACTGGCTGTACGATTTCAGAAGGTTGGGGTTTATCAGAAACTTCTCCCGTTGTAACACTGAATGAATTTAAACGCCAAATCCCAGGCAGCATTGGGACACCAGTGATCGAAACGACGCTTGAAGTTTGGGGACCAGATAATAAACCCGTCCCTCAAGGTGAAGTAGGTGAATTAGCAGTAAAAGGCCCACAGGTCATGAAAGGCTATTGGAACCGCCCTGAAGAAACCGCCAAAGTTATTATTGATGATTACTTCCTAACGGGTGATGTTGGTTTACAAATGGAAAATGGTGCATTCAAGATCGTTGATCGAATGAAAGATATGATCATTGTGTCTGGCTTTAATGTGTATCCAAATGAAGTAGAAGAAGTACTTACGCTGCATAAAGAGATCATTGAAGCGGCTGTTGTAGGTGAAGCTAATGATAAAACAGGTGAAGCAGTTATCGCGCACGTTGTATTGCACAAAGATTCAGAATTAACTCAGGAAGAAATCGAGCAATATTGCCGTGAAAACCTTGCTGCATATAAGGTTCCACGCCAAGTTTATTTCCACGATGAACTGCCGAAATCGACAGTAGGAAAAGTATTGCGTAGGGAATTACGTAAAGAATAGATACTATATTTTCAAGTTACTTGGCTATAGATATGAAAAAACCGCTGACCATCAAAGATGATCAGCGGTTCTTCAAATTAGAGCCTGGCGATGTCCTACTCTCACATGGGGAGACCCCACACTACCATCGGCGCTACTTCGTTTCACTTCTGAGTTCGGCATGGAATCAGGTGGGTCCAAAGCGCTATGGTCGCCAAGCA
>JBKEDP010000007.1:0-34282 GCA_047975485.1 Vibrio sp.
TAAAGGTAAATTATCAATAAGTTAACTAACCATAAGTCACAGTGCATCTATTTTTGATGGCTAACTAGGCAAAATCATAAGTCAATAGCTTGCCTATTGCGTTGATTTTAACGACGTTAGATGCGAAAAGAGATGTGCTGTGAGGCTTAAATTATCCAGAGTTCAGGTTAAATATACTAACAATTAATTTTAGTTCTCCCAATTTTCTTTCTATTTCCTTTGTTTCTATTTCCTTTGTTTTATTCTGACTGCATTTTTATTGGAGCTAGCGAAGAGCGATAGAAGCTATTTTGTAGCACATTATGATCTAGCGCAGATAAGTGTATGAATTGTGTTACTTGTCCCTGTTTAAACATTTGATAAGTGCTAGAATTCGGCGGTTTGTTTTTTATTCAAGTTATCTAGTTCTTTAAAAGAGGGAAAGAACGTTATGTTGTTACAGATGCTGCAAGGCGCACAAATGCTGTTCGTTGCTTTTGGTGCTTTAGTAATCGTGCCGTTGCTCACGGGGTTAGATCCTAGTGTTGCTTTGTTCGGTGCTGGTATTGGTACTTTGTTGTTTCAATTAATCACGAAACGCCAAGTGCCAATTTTTTTAGCTTCATCTTTGGCGTTTATCGCACCAATTATGTACGGTATCCAAATGTGGGGCGTACCAAGCATGCTAAGTGGCTTAATGGCTGCGGGTGCGGTGTATGTAATTTTAGCGAGCATTATTCGCGTTAAAGGTGCAGGCTTTATTCATCACTTATTGCCACCTGTTGTAGTTGGCCCTGTGATCATGGTTATCGGCTTAGGTTTAGCACCTGCGGCAGTTAACATGGCAATCGGTAAAGACGGTGGCGGTACTACTCAACTTGTTGCTCACGATACAGCTTTATGGATTTCTACCACTTCACTTTTAGTGACCATCACGTTAAGCATTTTCGGTAAAGGTATCCTAAAACTTATTCCAATTTTTGGCGGCATTTTCAGCGGCTACATGATGAGCCTATTCTTAGGCGCAGTAGATTTTGAGCCGATTCGTCAAGCTGCTTGGATTTCTATTCCTAACTTCACTTTCCCTGAATTCAATATCAACGCAATTCTATTTATGATCCCTGTTGCAATTGCTCCAGCAGTTGAGCACGTTGGCGACATTTTGGCGATCTCAAACGTAACAGGTAAAGATTATCTGAAAAAACCAGGCTTGCACCGCACCATGATGGGCGACGGTGTAGCAACTATGGCAGCGACTTTCTTTGGTGCTCCGCCGAATACCACTTATTCAGAAGTAACAGGTGCGGTAATGCTAACCAAAGCATTCAACCCTGTGATCATGACTTACACAGCATTTACTGCGCTAATTTTGGCGTTCGTTGGTAAGTTAGGTGCGATTCTGCAAACCATCCCTGTGCCGGTTATGGGCGGCATTATGATTTTGCTATTCGGTTCAATCGCGGTGGTTGGCTTGAATACACTAATCAAAAACCAAGTGGATTTGCATAAGTCTCGCAACCTTGTGATTGTGGCAGTAACACTGGTATTTGGTATCGGTGGTATGGCATTTGGTGTAGGTGAGTTCAGTCTTCAAGGTGTGAGCTTGTGCGGTATCGTGGCGATTGTACTGAACCTTGTTCTACCTAAAGACATTGGTGAAAGTAAGATTGTGGATAATGCTCAAATGGAAGACGATGCTTAATCGTTATCCTTTGATATTAATGATCTTTACTTGAGAAACTTTAGCTTTAGGTGATTTGCCTTCGGCGACCTACTTTTTTCTACGGCCAAAAAAGTAGGCAAAAAGGCCGCTGCTGGAAATTTTGTATTCTTTGCTCCACTTGCCTTTTTGTTAACGGCTTCAAGAGGACATCCTTGTCCTCGAGAAGCCTAACCATCTTCCATGATGGTTTACACAAAAAAGCTGGCGTTCCACAAAGCAAAATTTAGGCAGAAAATAAATTCCTCGACTCTCAAATAACTCTAAAAATTATTGGAGTTATACAAATTTGAAGATAAAAAAATGCGCTCAAATTCGAGCGCATTTTTATTGGAATTTATTCTTTTAAAAGCTTTTAAGCTTAAGAGGCAAATTAAGCCCAACCGCCAGGGTTCTTCTTACGACGAGGAATTAGGTGCGGAAGGATAAGACCGAAGATCAAACCTAAACCGGCAACACCACCACCGTACATGAAGTAGCGAAGTAATAAGTCTTCTTTTTGCGTATCAATTTTAGCGCGTAGAGCACGAACTTCTTCTTGAGATGAAGCTAGTTGTTGATTGATGTCGCTGTAGTTACTTTCTAAATCAGCAATTTGTTTTTTGCTTGCTGCTAGAGAAGTTACTAGGCCGCCTTTTTCAGAATCAGCGGTTTCTTGCGCTGTATCTAATTTAGCTTTAACCGTTGCTAGTTCTTTTTCTAGAACAGGGTAGCGACTTGCCATGCTCACTTCTTGAGTAATAAACTTGCTTTCAACCCAGCCTTTACGACCGTGGCTATCTACGATTTGGCTAAAGCCTGATGCTTTATTTGCTGCGATAAACTGAATTTTATCACCTGCATTCACACTACCAATGATACGGTAATCAAGACTAGGACCGCTGTGTAGGTAAGTATAAAGTTTGTCTGAAATATAGAAGTCTTGAGCGTAGGTCATTGGCGCAAACGTACAAGCCAGCAAGAGTAAGCAAAGAAGCTTTTTCACATTCTGTCCCTTTTTATTGGTGGATCTAATAGCGAAATACCCACGAATGAGATGGATACTCCACTTTAAAATATATGGTTAAGCGAAAACTGGCACAAATAGTAAGAAGTTTCTGCTTTGGGTGCAACAAAAGAGGGAGCTAATGCTCCCTCTTTTTTTGTCAGCGCCAACATTATGACATAGTGATGACAGAATTTATTTGAGCCATCACATTTTATATCAAGTCTTGCGCTCTAAATTTTTAGCTTTCTCATTAAGAGAATAACGCTTGGATACCGTAGAAGAATACGATAGCTAATACCGCACCCGCAGGTAGGGTAATAATCCAAGATGCTACGATGTTACGAACAACACCTAAGTTCAAGGCTGCGATACCACGAGCAAAACCAACACCTAGAACCGCACCAACAAGTGTTTGCGTGGTTGAGATAGGTAAGCCAGTACCAGAAGCCAAAACTACCGTTGAAGCTGTTGCAAGCTGAGCAGCAAAACCACGGCTTGGAGTTAGTTCAGTAATACCTGTACCAACAGTTGCCATTACTTTGTGACCCATAGTTGCAAGACCAACTACGATACCGATACCGCCAAGAGGAAGAATCCACCATGCGATTTCGCTTTTCGTTGTCAATTCACCCATGTGAGCAATTGTTGATGCTACAGCAGCTAGTGGACCGATAGCGTTCGCTACGTCGTTAGAACCGTGCGCAAATGCCATCGCACAAGCAGTAATAATCATTAGTACGCTGAAGATGCTTTCCACACCTGCAAAGCTGTGATCTTCTTGCTGTTTCGCAAATTTCTTGCTGATGTAGATATAACCACAAACCATAACTACTGCTGAAATCAATGCAGCATATAGCCAAGCTTCAGTATGAGTTAAATGCAAACCAACGTGCTTTAAGCCTTTCTTAATGGTTACTAATGCAATCACCATTGTTGTGATAAACATATAAACCGGTACAAAGCGTTTTGCATTTTGTAGAGGATTTTCAGTATCAAAAATTAAGCGCTGTGCACTGACGAAAATCCCGTAAGCAAACACACCAGCAATAAATGGCGTAATAATCCAACTACCTACGATACCTTGAACAGAGTGCCAATCAACACCATCTGAACCCACTGAAACACAAGCAAAACCAATGATCGCACCAATGATTGAGTGAGTGGTTGATACTGGCCAGCCCATGTAAGAAGCAAGAAGCAACCAAGTGCCCGCAGCCAGTAGAGAAGCCATCATGCCGTAAACCAAAATTTCTGGTTTGTCAGTGAAGTAAGACATATCAATAACGCCTTGGCGGATTGTGTCTGTCACTTCACCACCGGCAAGATATGCACCGGCAAATTCAAAAATCATCGCAATGACGATTGCTTGTTTAACTGTTAGTGCTTTCGAACCAACAGATGTACCCATTGCATTGGCAACATCGTTTGCACCAATACCAACAGCCATTAGGAAACCAAAAAACGCTGCAACTAAAATTAAAATAGTGCCGTAGTTAGCGAGGATATCCATTGTAATACCTAGTTTTTTTAATAACAGGCGAGGCAAGTTGAATGCAAGGAATCGCACCTTGCACTTACCAAATTCGTTATTTTTTTAGTGTTTAGTTTATTTACGTTGAATCGAACGATTAAGAACGAGACAACATTACTTCTAATCGAGCACCAACACGTTGTGCTTGATCAGCAATACCGCCAACCCATTCAAGAATCTTGTATAGGAATACGATATCGATCGGATTGTATTTAGACTCAATTGCCATCAATTGCTGACGTAATGCGATTTGCATGCTGTCAGTATCATCTTCAATTTCATCTAATTGGTGGATCATTTCAGCAACAAGCGTTACTTCACGGCCTTTAAAGCCAGTTTCAAGTAGCTCGTCAAGTTCATGGATCACTTCTTGCGCTTGTTTAGCAGCATCAAGACAACGTGAAACATAAGCTAAGAAATCTTCTTGCATCACACTTGGAATGCGCAATTGGCGACCAATTACACGACCAGCAATATCCTTTGCAAGGTTAGCAAGTTTATCTTGTTGAGTAAGTAGCTCAAGCATATCGGTACGATCGACAGGCATGAACAAACCGCGAGGTAGCTTTAAGCGGATCTCACGTTTTAGTACGTCAGCTTCGCGCTCAAGACGAGAGATATCTTCACGAATTTGATTCGCTGTATCCCATTCACCATTAACGCTATGTTCAAAAAAGGGAATTAATAGTGAGCAACACTTATTTACGCAAACAACGTGCTCTTGCAAAGGCTTAATAGGGGACTTTGCAAATAACCCCATTATTGTATTTACTGGCATGGTTATTGAACCTACAAAAAATATAACTCATTGTACATCTAAGCAGATATTGCTCAAATGCTGGACAGTGCTATAAAGTCGCGCGCATGTTAACGTAAACTTCATAGCATTCATACTATTTTAGTTAATGTTAGCGAGATCTCATTTTTGCAAACGTTCTCGTTGTCTATGTTTCATAGATTTAACAATCTTATTTTCTACCATTTGAGCCTAAAGATAGCTATTTCTTACTTGCTCGCAACACGATTCCACAATATTCTTTAGCGATAACTCACAACAGGCATAATTATGGAAACCGAGATAGAACTGAAATTTTTCGTTTCACCTGATTTTTCAAACATTTTAAAGCAAAAAATCGCAGAAACCAAAGTCCTTCAGCATAGCTGCAAAAAATTAGGTAATACTTATTTTGATACGGCTGATTCTTGGTTGAGACAACATGATATTGGTCTCCGTATTCGTCAAAGCGATGACGTTTATGTTCAAACCGTAAAAACCTCAGGCCGAGTGGTCGCAGGTTTGCATCAACGACCTGAATACAATGCAGAGCATAACTGCAATAATCCTGAGCTCACCCTTCATCCTACGGACATTTGGCCAGAAGGACGAGACATTTCCCAACTTCAGCAGGATATTGCTCCGATTTTTGCTACTAACTTTGAGCGTGAACAATGGCTACTGAGCATGCCTGATGGAAGCCAAATCGAAGTCGCCTTTGACCAAGGAGTCGTGGTTGCGGGAGAAAAAGAATCTCCAATTTGTGAAGTAGAGCTTGAATTAAAGTCGGGTCAAACTGAATCCTTATTTACTTTAGCGCGTACTTTGTCTGATGAGGGTGGCATGCGTTTAGGTAACTTGAGCAAAGCGGCAAGAGGGTATCGCCTTGCACAAGATTACACCTCCGATCCTGTTCTAGATTTCGCACTGATTAAAACCAATGCAGACTTAACGGTCGAAGATTGTTTTATTCAATCACTTGAACACGGTTTATCTCATTGGCACTACCACGAGCAGATTTATTCTGAAATCGAAACCATTGAAGCTTTAGAGCAAATTGATTACGCCATTCATTTTATTCGCCAGTTGTTTACAGTTTATGGCGGCATTATTCCCCGTCGAGCCAGTGCTTTGTTGCGTCAAGAGTTCAAATGGTTGGAAGAAGAACTTTCATGGTTGCGTGATTTCCAATATTTAGCGGATTTAACCGCAGATAAAGGTTACACCCTGCGTAAATTAGATTGCCAGAAACAGTTAGTTGCGACATTAACAGAGCAAAAAGAAGCGTTACCAAACCGTGAAGCGATTTTGAAATTGTTTGAATCGGCTCGTTATACCGCAATTTTGTTGGATTTAAGTCGTTGGATTCTGTCAAAAGGCTGGCAACCATTCTTAGATGAAAAAGCCCGTGAAAAAATGGCGCAAGATGTGAAGCCTTTTGCGATTAAACAATTAGATCGCAGTTGGGCAGAACTGATTGAAGCATTTCCGGTTGAGCGTGAATTGTCTCGCCAAGACTATATGGATCAGAAAAAGCGTTTAAAGCGTAACTTATTCACTGGATTGGCATTTGCAAACTTGTTCGATCTAGAACAACGCACCCAATTCCGATTGCCGTGGGTCGATCTACTGGAAGGGATTAATTACTTGATTGGTCTAACGCCGTTACATGAGCAGTTAGAAGAATTGGAAGAAGATGATCAAGAACAGTTGGAGCGTTGGATCCGTCGTCAGGAAATTTCGATTTTGCATGCGATGGAACAAACCCGAGCTCGTTGCTTGGAGTTGTCGCCATACTGGCATGTATAAATTTCCTCTTCGTACTTGAAGCTGCAGTTTTGTTAATGAGTGAAAAGGGATCATCTGATCCCTTTTTTATTGCGTGTTTTTTATTTTGTTTCTTGCTTATTTACTTCTGATTCAGTTTCTCGTTCTTTGCTTTGCTCATCGATCTTTAATTCCAATCGTTCGATCTTCTTCAGTAAAACTTTTTGCTGTCGGATTAAAGTCTGTAAATTATCCAGTTCAGCCTTATCATTTTTTCTCGGAGCAGTCAGGATCGAAGTAATCAAACCGGAAATCATACCGAAGATCCCAACTCCACAGATGATCATTCCTGTTGCTAAAATTTTTCCACCTAAAGTCACAGGATAATGGTCGCCGTAACCAACGGTTGAAATCGTGACTAAACTCCACCATAAAGCATCGCTAGCATTGTGAATATTGCTGCCGATGGCGTCTTGCTCAAACATCAGCATAAAGGTTGAACCAGTGCAGACCAAAATAATCAATAAGGTGAAAATGGTCGCCAAGGTTGCTTCTTTCTTGTTTTCTTTAACCTTGCTAACAAAATAATGGCTGTGACGGAAAAGTGACACCAAACGGATGATTTGCCAAATCCGAGCAAAGCGTAAAATTTCAATGGTAGGAATACTGGCCACAATATCGAGCCAGCGCATTTTCAAATACTGGCCACGATGCTTACAACGACAGAAATCAATACTGATTTGCAACAAGAACAAGACACAAATAGCGGTGTCGATGCCTTTTAAGGTATGGCGGGTCTCAGGGGCTAAATGTGAGAAAAACAAAAAACAGATGATGATTAAGGAAACGAACGAAAGCAGCAGAGACATCAAACTCATGGGGCTGAAATCGGCTTCATAGCGATTTTTCGGCATCGGTTTTCCTTATCAAATCACACCAACAAATATGCATCCTAAAAAAGGATCGAGTATGATGATAACTTGAAACTTCGCCTATAAAAACGCCAATAAATCAGAGATGTTTTAGAGTTAGATTTGCGTCACGTCTATAGCCTTAGTATTTGAAGCTGTAGCTTTGTTGACTGCGTTTATTCGCTTCACTACAACTCCAGCTACTTTGGCTATTGAATGTTTAAGTTGGTTTTATCAAGGAACAATAATAAGGAACATTTATGAGTTTACCTTCGTCTCTCGCTTCTCAGTCTCAAGTCCATCTCAATGCATTAATCGAACGTTTTCCAAATGGATTAGCGAATTGGTCAGAAGAAGATAAACAGCAGCTTGAACAGGTTTTAGGTCTAAGCTGCTTTATTGCTGAATCCTTATTAGCCGATGAAGCCTTGCTTGAACAATTGCCAGCTTTACTCAAAGTGGATAATCGAGCACAAGAATATCGAACTCAATTGCGTGAGCGTTTAACCGCTTGTACCAATGAAATGGAATATTTGCATCAACTTCGTTTGTTCCGTCGTCAAGAAATGGTGATCATCGCTTGGCGTGATTTTCTGCTCTCCTCTACAGAAAGTGACGGAATTTGGTCGCTTGAAATCAGTTTGCAACACCTTTCCATGCTTGCCGAAGCCATGATTGTTGAAGCTTATCAATGGCAATATCAAACCTGTTGTGAAGAATGGGGCACGCCGTGTAACTCGCAAGGTGAAGCGCAACCTATGCTGATTATCGGCATGGGTAAATTAGGTGGTGGCGAACTCAACTTTTCTTCCGATATCGATCTGATTTTCACTTATCCAGAAAATGGTGAAACCCAAGGTAAACGTCGTAGTTTGGATAATGCGCAATTCTTTACTCGTTTAGGTCAACGCTTGATTAAGGCGCTCGATCAAGTCACTTTTGATGGTTTCTGTTATCGAGTGGATATGCGTTTGCGTCCGTTTGGTGAAAGTGGGCCATTGGTAATGAGTTATGCGGCGCTGGAAGATTATTACCAAGAGCAAGGGCGAGATTGGGAACGCTACGCCATGGTGAAAGCGCGGGTGATGGGCTGCGAAATGTATCCTCAATATGCCGAGTTGCGCCAAATGCTGCGCCCGTTTGTGTTCCGTCGTTATATTGATTTCAGTGCCATTCAATCGTTGCGCCGCATGAAGTCAATGATCAGTGCGGAAGTTCGTCGTCGTGGTTTGAGCAATAACATCAAACTGGGCGCAGGCGGTATTCGTGAAATTGAATTTATTGTGCAAGTCTTTCAGTTAATCCGTGGTGGTCGAGAGCCGAGTTTGCAAGGTCGTGGCTTGCTGGAAACGTTAGATGCGATTGAACAACTGCATTTACTTGAAGCGAACGAAACTCAAGATTTACGCCAAGCTTATTTGTTTTTGCGTCGTCTAGAAAACTTACTGCAAGCGATTAGCGATAAACAAACTCAAACCTTGCCTGATGATGAAATTGACCAAGCAAGATTAGCCTATGCCATGTCGATGTCTGATTGGCAGCAATTGATCACCACGACTTTTGCTCATATGGAAAAAGTTCATCAAGTCTTTAATAACTTAATTGGTGATGAAGACGAAGCTGACAACAGTATTCCTTATCATTTTGTCGAAATGTGGGATGTGGCTGATCAAGCAGAAACGCTGCAAGGCATTTTAAGTAAAGATGTCGGGATTTCAGACGAAGAAACTACTCCGCAACTTGCTACCGATATAGTGCGCTTCAAGCAAGATCTCGCTAAGAAAACCCTTGGACCTCGTGGGCGTGAAGTTCTGGTTCGCTTGATGCCAAAAGTTTTTGAAGCGGTATTGAGTCATCCAGATGCGAAATTTGGTTTAGAGCGTATTCTACAATTGCTCAATAACATTGTGACTCGTACAACCTATTTAGAGTTGCTTGAAGAACATCCGGCTGCATTAAAGCAACTTGTTCGTTTGTGTACCGCTAGCCCAATGATTTCCGAGCGTTTGTCTCGTTATCCGATTTTGTTAGATGAATTGCTCGATCCGCAGCAACTTTATAACCCGATTGCATTGGATCAATATCGCTCTGAATTGCGTGATTTTTTGGCTCGCATTCCAGAAGACGATATGGAGCAGCAAATGGAAGCGTTGCGCCAATTTAAACAAATCTGCATTTTACGCATTGCTGCAGCAGACATTGCAGGTGTTCTACCCGTAATGAAAGTGAGCGACCACTTAACTTATTTAGCTGAAGCCATTGTCGATGCCGTGATGCAACAAGCGTGGCTGCAATTAACTGAGAAATATGGTGAACCGAGCCACTTAAAAGATCGAGATGGTAAAGGTTTTGCGGTTGTTGGTTACGGAAAAGTAGGTGGTTGGGAACTTGGCTATAATTCCGATTTGGATGTGGTGTTCCTGCACGATTGCCCACCAAATATTTATACCAATGGTAAGAAAGAAATTGACGGCCGCCAGTTCTACTTACGCTTAGCGCAGCGCATTGTGCATATTTTTTCAGTACGCACACCAAGCGGTATTTTATATGAAGTCGATACTCGCTTGCGTCCATCGGGTGCCTCAGGTTTGTTGGCTTGTGCTACCGAAACTTTCCAAGAATACCAAGAACAAGAAGCATGGACTTGGGAGCATCAAGCTTTGGTGCGAGCGAGAGTGATTTATGGTGATGAGCCATTAACAAAAAGCTTTAATCAAATCCGCCAAGCCATTCTTTCTAAACCAAGAGAAGAAACAGCTCTGAAAAAAGAAGTCGCAGATATGCGTGAAAAAATGCGCGACCATTTAAGCAATAAAAAAGCCGGTCGCTTCATGCTCAAACAAGATAAAGGCGGCATTACCGATGTGGAATTTTTGGTGCAATATTGGGTGCTAAGATTTAGTCATCAGCATACGCCGTTAATGGTTTGGTCGGATAATGTGCGCATTATTGAAAATGTGGCAAAACAAGGTTTAATTACAGAAGAAGAAGCGCAAGCATTAACCGTGGCTTATACCGATGTGCGAGACGAAGTACATCATCGCAATTTGCTAAACTTAGATGCCGATGTGGATGAATCACTTTTCGCTGAACATAGAGAATCAGTTATTCATTTATGGGACAAGTGGTTAGGCTAAATCTTGATTATTCAACCTGACACTGTGGTATGATTCAGCAGTTATTATTTTTGAGTCTTAGCAACCGTTTAATCCTAGTGTTGCTAAGCAAGCGGAGACAAATATGAAACCAATTTTGCCTGATTACGCTCAATCTGGTGTTTTAATCGTGGGTGATGTGATGCTCGACCGTTACTGGTACGGGCCAACAGGTCGCATTTCACCAGAAGCTCCTGTTCCGGTTGTGAAAATTGAAAACAACGAAGAAAGACCGGGCGGCGCAGCAAACGTAGCAATGAACATTGCAGCACTGGGCGGTAAAGCGAAATTAGTCGGCTTAACCGGTGAAGATGAACCTGCGCAAGTATTGAATGACAAATTGTCTTCACTCAATGTGATGTGCGATTTTGTCGCTGTGCCTGAATTGCCGACCATTACTAAGTTACGTGTAATGAGCCGTGGTCAACAGTTGATCCGTTTGGATTTTGAAGACAGTTTTGAAAATGTCGACTCTCAGCTTTTGCTTGATCGTATGGATCAGCATTTGCCACAAGTGAAATCGTTGATCTTGTCGGATTACGGTAAAGGTGCATTAGAAGATGTACAAACCATGATCCAAAAAGCGCGCGCAGCAAAAGTGCCGGTTTTCATTGATCCTAAAGGTACGGATTTCGAACGCTACCGTGGTGCAACCTTACTAACGCCAAACTTATCTGAGTTTGAAGCGGTAGTCGGTAAAACTAAAAACGAAGAAGATATCGTTGCTAAAGGTTTAGCTTTGATTGAAAAATTCGACTTTGAAGCATTATTGGTGACTCGCAGCGAACATGGCATGACTTTACTACGTCGTGGTGAAGCACCTTTCCATCTGCCAACTCAAGCGCAAGAAGTGTATGACGTAACAGGTGCGGGCGATACAGTAATTTCTGTATTGGCAGCTTCTGTTGCAGCAGGTAAAGATCTGAAAGAATCATGTGCTTTAGCTAACGCAGCAGCTGGCGTGGTTGTTGGTAAGCTGGGCACTTCAACGCTTTCAACTATCGAACTTGCTGAAGCGATTCACGGTAGCAAAGACAGCGATTACGGCGTGATCAGCGAAGCAGCATTAATCGAAGCAGTAAAACGTGCCAAAGGCCGTGGCGAGAAAGTCGTGATGACCAATGGCTGCTTTGACATTCTTCACGCAGGTCATGTTTCTTACTTGAATCACGCAGCACAACTTGGCGACAAACTGATTGTAGCTGTGAATACTGATGCGTCAGTAAAACGCTTGAAAGGTCCTGGCCGCCCAGTAAACCCAACTGATCGCCGTATGGCAGTATTGGCTGGTTTAGGTGCAGTTGATTGGGTTGTGCCATTTAGCGAAGACACTCCGCAACGTTTGATTTCAGAAGTATTGCCAAGCTTGCTTGTTAAAGGTGGCGACTACAAGCCTGAAGAAATCGCAGGTGGCGCAGAAGTGATTGCCGCTGGTGGTGAAGTGAAAGTATTGAACTTTGAAGATGGTTGTTCAACGTCTGAGATTATTAATGCTATAAAAGGCGGTAAAGGTTAAATATCCTTCGTACTTGAAGCTACAACTTTGTTGACTGCACTCACTCACCCCAATCATGTAGGCAAGCTACACTCATGGGGCTTCGTGAGTTTGTCGCCTCGTTGTAACTTCAATTACTTTGGCTATTGATTCCATATTTAAAGCAGATACAAAAAACGCTACCTCAATGAGATAGCGTTTTTTTATGCTTGAAATTTAAGAGCGAGTTCCATTGGTGAAACTCGTTCTTAAAAAGCGATTAAGATGGGCGTTTTAAACCAGCGTTGATATCAATGATATCTTGCTCGCTTAGTGTACCTACTGCTTGTTTCAACTGAAGAACGCTGATTACGTAGTTGTAACGAGCATCAGAAAGCTGACGGTTTGAATCGTATAGACGACGAGTTGCGTCCAATACATCAACGATAGTACGAGTACCAACTTCGTAACCCGCTTCAGTCGCTTCTAATGCAGACTGAGCAGACACTACAGATTGCTCGTAAGCACGGATAGAACCGATAGCTGCGTTAATGTTGTTATAGTAAGCGCGAACATTCTTCGTTACACCACGGTAAGTTTGTTCAAGTTGCTCACTTGCAGACACGTATTGGTATTGTGCAGTTTTCACGTCAGCAGTTGTTGAACCACCTTGGTAAATTGGGATTACTAAGTTAATACCAATATCGTAATCGTTGCTTGTGTAGTTATTTAGGCCTGAACTGTCGTTGTGTTCATCAACATCAGAATACTGGTAACCACCGTCTAAGCTTAGAGATGGAGTAAAGCCAGATTTTGCTAATGAGATGTTACTTTTCGCGATATCTTGAGCGATACGAGCCGTCAATAGATCTAAGTTTTTCTCTTGTGCTTCGTTCACTAAAGCGTCTTGGTTGCTTTGTGGCAAGCTAGTAGAGAAACGTGCTGTATCTAAAATGCTTAAATCTTTGTGGTTCTGACCTGTGATCTCACGCAATGCTTCGTAGCTGTTAGTCACATCGTTTTGCGCTAAGATTTCATCTGCCAATACGCTATCGTACTGTGCTTGAGCGTCATGTACGTCAGTGATTGCAGAAAGACCTACATCAAAACGTTGTTTAGTTTGCTCAAGTTGACGACCAACCGCTTTTTTCTCTGCTTGAATAAAAGTTAGGTTGTCTTGTGCTTGCAGTACAGCGAAGTATGCTTCAGACACACGCAAGATCATTTCTTGCTGTGATGCTGCGTAAGCGGAATCTTGTTGGCGAGCGTTTTGCTCTGCGATATCAAGGTTAACCCAGCTTGCACGGTTATAAATTTCTTGAGAAACGTTTAAACCAGTCGAGAAAACGTTTTGTTCACCAGCGTTAGCACCGTTACTTGTTGCATGATCATTGTTGCGCGTACGAATATTACGGCCAACGTTGTAACCCGCAGTCAAATTGATTTGTGGTAGAAGATCGCCACGGCTTGAATCGATGGCTTCAAAAGAGGCATCACGATCTGCTTTTGCGCGTAATAATTGAGGATCGTTTTCTTTTGCTTGATTATAGATCTGTGCCAAATCATCAGCATGCGCAAGGTGAACACCACCTAACGTTAGGCCAATGATAAGTGGAAGCAGTTTTCTCATGTTCTTTCCCGCTTATATAAAAATTAGACAATCTGGCTTAGATTGTAACCTAAGTAGCTAAATTGTTATGCAGAATTTTACACTAATTTACGCCTTACTGTCCAAGTGGACAATAAATAAAAGCAAAAAATTCAAATTAATTGATTAATTATCAAAAAATATTGCAAGTAGACTTGTGATTCAAGGCTTAACCCGATTAGAATCAAAACCCGACAAAAGGATGAAAGACATGAAGTTTAAACCATTTACGCACTTATTTCAGCCAAAAGACGTCAAAATCGACAGTAAAGAAACTGTATTTAATGGTTTTTTTAAGGTGGTGAAGTATAGGTTTAAACATCGTTTGTTTGCTGGTGGTTGGAGTGAATCTTACGAGCGTGAAATGTTCGAAAGAGGTCATGCTTCGGCTTTACTGGCTTACGATCCTAAGCGTGATGAAGTGGTACTTATAGAGCAAATTCGTGTTGGGGCGTTGGAGCATAAATCACCGTGGCAGCTAGAAATCATCGCTGGCATGAATGATGAGGGTGAAACGCCTGAAAGTGTGGTTCGTCGAGAAGCAAAAGAAGAGGCGGGTGTTGATGTTTTACAAGTCGAACACATCAGCCATTATTACCCATCTTCTGGCGGTTGCTCTGAAACTTTAGATGTATTTGTTGGTCTTGTAGATACACAAACCGCAGGCGGTGTGCATGGGCTTGAAGAAGAAAACGAAGATATTCAAGTTCACGTTATGCCAAGGGCGCAGGCGTATCAGCTAGTTGAGAGTGGTGAAATTGAAAACGGAGCAACCATTATTGCGTTGCAGTGGCTGGAAATTAATCACAAAAAACTTCAACAACGTTGGTTGCCATAATCACCATTTATACTTTAATTGAAGATTGAGAAGTCAAATTAAGCTTGAGAAAACTGATGCTTGATAAATCCAAACTTAGAAAGCAATTAAAGTTAGAAAGCGTTTAAAACAAGGTCAACCATGCTAGCAAAACAAATCACAGCTTCAAAAGCTACGACGATGAATGGCAAAAAGAACACTTACCATGTCGATCTAGCTGGGCTAATGCGTATTTATGAAACCAACTACGCCAAGATGAACTCACTGCTGCCACATACGCCAGAGGTGGGAGAAACTCGCTCGTATCAAGTTTCAAAAATGGCTTACCAACTAGAAGTGAAAGAAGTGACACGTTACACCACGCTGGTAGATGTATGTCAATGTGATGAACTTCCGGTTTTTCCATTACCACGCATGCAAGTAAGGCTTTATCACGATGCTCGTGTTGCGGAAGTGTGTGCTAGTGAGCAGATTTCTCGTATTGAAGCACGTTATGATTACCCGAATAAAAAATTGATGCAAAAGGATGAAAAATTCCAACTAAACCAATTTCTTGGTGACTGGTTGAGTTTTTGTTTAAGGCATGGAATTAGCCGAGCGCCCATTTTCTAACTTCGTTTATTAATCTTTTCTACTTTTTGTCACGAATGTTTCACATATTCAGTTGCAGAATGTGTGTAAAAGCAAAAGATTATCGTTTTTAATCTCTTTTCATAAAATAGCGAAATGAAAAGAAGATTTTAGTCGTTAGTCCTAGTTTAGATGGATCTGACAGGGGAATCTTCTCTGTTTTGGAATCTTCTGTTTTATTGATGTTGTTTATAGATAGATTTGAGTTGCCGTTTTGAAGATAAATATCCCGAATACAATTGAACCGGAACATGAGGATGTGACCTTAGTTCAGATAACCGATACGCATCTGTTTGCTGATGACGATGGTGAACTGTTAGGCGTAAATACGCTTGATAGCTTTTCTGCTATTGTGGCGGACATCGTGAATAAAAACCTAGATTATGATGCGCTGATCATGACGGGAGACGTGTCTCAAGATCACAGCGAAAAATCTTATCAGCGTTTTGAATCGGGCATTCTGCCACTGAAGAAAAATTGCTACTGGTTGCCGGGAAATCACGATTATCAACCAAGCATGCAAAGTGTTTATCCTTCAACTCAAATTCAACAAGATACCCATTTATTTGTCGGTAAACATTGGCAAATGATTCTGCTTGATAGCCAAGTAGAAGGGCGTCCTCATGGTACTTTGTCGCAACAACAATTAGATTTCTTAGCGGAAAAACTGACTCAATTTCCAGATCGTCACGCTTTGGTATTACTGCACCATCATCCGTTATTGGTCGGCAGTCATTGGCTCGATCAACATTGCTTACACAACAGCGATCAGTTTTGGCAAGTATTGCAACCGTTTGCCAATGTGAAAGTGGTGCTAGGTGGACACGTTCATCAGGACTTCCACAAGCAATATCAGAACGTAGAAGTGATCACTACCCCATCGACTTGTATTCAATTTAAACCTCAATCAGATGATTTTGCTTTAGATGCGATTTCACCGGGCTGGCGTAACTTGGTTTTGAAAGCAGACGGTAGCATTGAAACTCAAGTGCATCGATTGGCTGGTTCTCGTTATCAGCCAAACTTTGAATCGAGTGGTTACTGATTTCTAGATAATTCTATATACTTGCAATCCATGTAGGCTAATCCAATAAGCCAGGGAGTGAATTGTGTCTGAATTATCTAAGCCTTTGCCGTCAATGCTGTTGTATCTGCATGGATTCAACAGTTCGCCAAGTTCTCATAAAGCCAATGTGATGCGTGAATATTGCGAGCAACATCGTCCAGATATTCGCATTGAAATTCCACAACTTCCTCCTTTCCCACAACAAGCTGCTGAGAGTTTGAAAGCATTTATGGATGAACATCATCCGCATTATCAAATTGGTTTGGTGGGCAGTTCGCTGGGCGGTTATTTATCTACTTGGCTCAATGACCAATATGGTTGCCGTGCTGCCTTAGTGAATCCTGCGGTGCGTCCGTTTGAATTATTGGTCGATTACTTGGGTAAGCAAGTGAATCCATATACCTTGCAAGAATATGTGTTAGAAGAAAAACACATTGATGAATTAAAATCCCTTGAAATTAAGACACTGCGTCAACCTGAAGATTTTTGGTTACTGCAACAAATGGGCGATGAAGTGCTAGATTATCGTCAAGCGGTCGAAAAGTACCAATTAAGCCGATCAACAGTAGAACCTGACGGCGATCATAGTTTTGTTGGATTTGAACGATTCCCACAGCAAATTGTCGAATTCCTGCAACTTTAATGAAGTAAAATTAAACCTTAAGAAAACATAGCAACAATGATGTAGATTTTACTAAGAAAGTCTCTCACATCATAAATTTCTCTATTTCTCTGTACCTTAACTTGACATGACCAAGTGAACATTGTGAAGTGAGGGACAGATTATGTTTTCAATAAATTTTATGGTGATTCTGAAACTCCAGAATGCCTTATCTTTTGAGTAAATCTTTTAATTATGACTGAACAATATAACGCTGGTGCCATTGAGGTGTTGAATGGTCTTGAGCCAGTTCGCCGCCGCCCAGGTATGTACACCGATACCGTGCGCCCGAACCACTTGGCGCAAGAAGTAATTGATAACAGTGTCGATGAAGCGTTGGCGGGTCACGCCTCGAAAGTTCAAGTAACGCTGCATGCTGATCAATCTATTGAAGTGACCGACGATGGTCGTGGTATGCCGGTGGATATTCACCCTGAAGAAAAAATCTCAGGTGTTGAACTGATTTTCTGTAAGCTGCACGCTGGTGGTAAATTCTCGAATAAAAACTACCAATTCTCAGGTGGTTTGCATGGGGTTGGTATCTCGGTAGTAAACGCCTTGTCGAAACGTGTCGACGTGCAAATTAAACGTGACGGACAAGTTTACGAAATCGCATTTGAAAACGGCAACAAAGCTAAAGAACTGGAAGTTGTTGGCACTTGTGGTCGCCGCAATACAGGTACAAGTGTTCACTTCTGGCCTGATACTTCTTACTTCGATTCTGGCAATTTCTCGGTTAGCCGCTTAGTTAATAACTTGCGAGCTAAAGCCGTTTTGTGCCCAGGTTTAGAAGTTGAATTCATTGATAAAGTGAACAACAAAACACACAACTGGCGCTATGAGGATGGTTTAAAAGACTACCTAGCCGAGGGTGTGAAAGGTTTCCCTGTTTTGCCTGAAGAGCCATTTACTGGTGAATTCTCAGCACAAACAGAAGCAGCAAACTGGGCCATTATTTGGTTGCCAGAAGGCGGTGATTTAATCACTGAAAGCTACGTTAACCTTATTCCAACCGCTCAAGGTGGTACGCACGTTAACGGTCTGCGCCAAGGTTTGTTAGATGCAATGCGTGAGTTTTGTGAATTCCGTAATTTATTGCCTCGTGGTATGAAGCTAACTGGCGATGATATTTTTGACCGCTGTGCTTACGTGCTTTCTATCAAGATGCAAGATCCACAATTTGCCGGTCAAACCAAAGAGCGTTTATCGTCTCGTCAATCAGCTGCGTTTGTTTCTGGTGTTGTGAAAGATGCATTCAGTTTGTGGTTGAACGAAAAACCGCAAATCGCAGAATTGTTAGCAGACGATTGTATTGCCAATGCGCAGCGTCGTATGCGTGCGAGCAAAAAAGTGGTGCGTAAGAAAGTCGCATCTGGCCCTGCTTTACCAGGTAAATTAACTGATTGTTCAGTACAAGACTTAAACCGCACCGAACTTTTCCTAGTGGAAGGGGACTCGGCAGGTGGTTCTGCAAAACAAGCACGTGACCGTGAATTCCAAGCCATCATGCCTTTGCGCGGTAAGATTCTAAACACTTGGGAAGTATCATCGGATCAAGTGTTGGCGTCGGATGAAGTTCATAATATCTCCATCGCTTTAGGTATCGACCCAGACACCAACAACCTTGATGGTTTACGTTACGGTAAAGTATGTATCCTTGCCGATGCGGACTCCGATGGTTTGCACATTGCGACACTGCTTTGTGCTCTGTTTATGCGTCACTTTGAAGCCTTGGTTCGTGCTGGTCATGTTTACGTTGCGATGCCGCCATTATTCCGTATCGACTGCGGTAAAGAAGTGTTCTACGCACTCGATGAAGCGGAAAAAGAAGGTATTTTAGAGCGTTTAAGCAATAAGAAAGCCAAAATCAACGTACAACGATTCAAAGGTCTGGGTGAGATGAACCCGCTGCAATTGCGTGAAACCACCATGGATCCAAATACCCGTCGCTTGGTTCAATTAACCATAGATGACAATGAGCAAACCATTGAAATGATGGACATGCTTTTAGGTAAAAAACGCGCAGAAGATCGTCGTAACTGGCTACAAGCCTACGGTGATCAGGCGGAAGTGGAAGTATAACTTCTGCCATTTTGAAAAGAATAAGGTTAATCAATGAGTTCTGAAATTACATTTGATGGTGTTGAACAGTTAGCTCTGCGCAAATTTACCGAAGATGCGTATCTCAACTATTCCATGTACGTCATCATGGACCGTGCCTTACCGTATGTGGGCGACGGTCTTAAACCCGTTCAGCGTCGTATTATTTATGCTATGTCTGAATTGGGTTTATCTGCAGCGGCGAAATACAAAAAATCCGCTCGTACTGTCGGTGACGTATTAGGTAAATATCACCCACATGGCGACTCAGCTTGTTACGAAGCTATGGTGCTAATGGCTCAGCCGTTCTCTTACCGTTACCCGTTGGTCGATGGTCAAGGTAACTGGGGTGCGCCGGATGATCCAAAATCGTTCGCTGCTATGCGTTATACCGAAGCGAAATTATCTAAATTTGCCGAAGTCTTATTGGGCGAATTAGGTCAAGGTACGGTGGAATGGACACCAAACTTTGACGGCACAATGAAAGAGCCAAAAATGTTGCCGGCTCGCTTACCGCACATTTTACTTAACGGTATTACTGGTATTGCCGTTGGTATGGCGACTGATATTCCGCCACATAACGTGCGTGAAATTGCTGGTGCAGCGGTGCATTTGATCGACAATCCAAAAGCTGAATTAAGCGAAGTAATGGATTTCGTTAAAGGTCCAGATTACCCAACTGAAGCGGAAGTGATTTCTCCTGCGGCAGACATTGAGAAAATTTATCGCAATGGTCGTGGTAGCATCAAAATGCGTGCGGTTTGGCATAAAGAAGGTTCAGACATTGTCATTACCGCTTTGCCTCACCAAGTTTCAGGCGCAAAACTGCTTGAACAAATCGCCAACCAAATGCGTGCTAAAAAGCTGCCAATGGTTGATGATCTACGTGATGAATCGGATCACGAAAACCCAACTCGTATTGTGATCGTACCGCGTTCAAACCGTGTCGATTGCGATCAACTGATGAACCACTTATTCGCTTCAACGGATCTTGAGAAAAACTATCGTGTTAACCTGAACATGATCGGTTTAGATAACCGCCCAGAAGTGAAAGGCTTGGTGAAGATCCTGCTTGAGTGGATCGAGTTCCGTAAAACTACGGTTCGTCGTCGCTTGCAATATCGTTTAGATAAAGTGTTGGATCGCTTACATATCTTGGAAGGTTTGTTAGTTGCTTACCTTAACCTTGATGAAGTGATTGAAATCATCCGTACTGAAGATGAGCCAAAAGAAGTGTTAATGGCTCGCTTTGGCATTACGGAAATTCAAGCTAATGCGATCTTAGATACTCGCTTACGTAACTTAGCTAAGTTAGAAGAAATGAAGCTGCGTGGCGAGCAAGATGAACTGGAAAAAGAACGTCAAAAACTAGAGCAATTACTCGGTTCTGAGCGTCGTTTAAACACGTTGATCAAGAAAGAGATCGAAGCTGATGCGGAAAAATATGGCGATGATCGTCGTTCTCCAATCGTTGAACGTGCCGAAGCGAAAGCATTAACTGAACGTGATTTGATCCCAAGTGAACCAATCACCGTTGTGCTTTCAGAAAAAGGTTGGATCCGCCACGCTAAAGGTCACGATGTTGATCCATCGGCTCTGAACTATAAGTCAGGCGATGGTTATCTGGCTCATGCACATGGTAAGAGTAACCAACAAGCGGTGTTCTTAGCTTCAGATGGACGCAGTTACTCGCTTGAATCCCATTCTCTTCCATCGGCTCGTAGTCAAGGTGAACCTATTACTGGTCGCTTAGGTATTTCGGAAGGCAGCCAAGTTCGCCAAGTGGTGATGGGTGAAGAAGATCAGTTATGGCTTGTGGCTTCTGATGCGGGCTATGGCTTCGTATGTAAAGGCGCAGACTTGTTGTCGAAAAACCGCAGCGGTAAAGCCTTGCTGAACTTGCCTGAGAATTCAGAAATCTTGCCACCAAGTCCAATTTCAGATTTAGATAAAGATGAAATCTTGGTGATCACTAACGATGGCAGAATGTTGCTGTTCCCAATTAAAGACCTACCGCAATTAAGCAAGGGTAAAGGGAATAAGATCATCAATATTCCATCGGCGAAAGCAAAATCCCGTGAAGAATTTGTGTCTCAGCTAATTGCGATCCCTTATGGTGTGACAATTACGCTTTATGCGGGTAAACGTAAACTCGGCTTGAAACCAATTGATTTGGATAACTTCCGTGGTGAACGTGGCCGTCGTGGCGGTAAATTGCCAAGAGGCTTGCAGCGTGTGACTCGCATTGAAGTGGATGAAGCGAATTCTGCAAGCAATACCGAAGAAGAATAATCTTCTCTAAATTTAAAAGCTAAAACGCCGAGATCAAAAGTCTCGGCGTTTTTATTTCTGTTTAAAAAACTTCAGGTCCACATCACCAATACAGCAGCGGCAGCAACCAACAATAATCCAAAGCCATCTTTGATTTTAACCTTTTGTTTAAGCCAGAAAATCGAAATCAACATGGTAAAAAAGATCTCCACTTGGCCTAATGTTTTTACATAAGGAACTGCTTCAAGTGACATAGCACTAAACCAACCAATAGAACCAAAACAGCTTGCAGCACTGGTTAAGAAGGTGAGTTTTGGACGTTGCCATAAAGCGGTAAGAGTGGATTTATCCGTTACAAAAATATAGCCAACTAACACCAAGGTTTGAATGGTAATCACAGACCATAAAACCCAAGCTGCGTTATATGGGAAAGGTAAATCGAGCGATAAGCTGGCTTCTCGAACCCAAAGCGAGGTTAAGGCAAACGCACTTCCGCAGCATAATCCTAAAACTATGGTGGAAAAGGAAATCCCTTTAAACCCCGAAGTTGTACTTAATAGAAATACGCCCACACCACCCAGTAATACGCCAACCCAACCGAGTAACGAAAGTTGAGTGCCGAAAAACAACATACCTAAAATCGCAGCAGCCAAGGCTTCACTTTTGGCTAAACCGGCTCCGACAGCATAATTGTTGAGTTTAAACAATTGCACCATTAAGGCAGTTGCAAGAATTTGCATAAAAGCAGCGGCAAACACAAAGCTAATAAAGCGAGTGTTTAACGTTGGCAGTTCAACTGAATGAGTTTGATAAAGAATGAATAGGTAAACCGCAGCAATAGGGCTTGCCCACAAAAAGCGAGAAAGCGTTACGCCAAGGGTTTTAACCTCAGCGGATAATTTGCTTTGAAACGCATTGCGCCACGACTGCATAAAAGCAGCCATGAAGGTGAAGGCTATCCATGTCATTGTGTATTCCGTGAATTCAAATTCGTTTTGAGAGGTTAATCCCTTGGATCTTCTTCGATAGTCACAGGTAAAGTAATACTTTCACCGTCACGAAGAATTTCAAAATCGACCGTTGTACCAGGGCGCAGTTCTGTCACCATTTCCATTACACTATGGCTATTAATCACTTTTTCACCATTCACCGATACAATCACGTCTCTTTCTTTAATGCCTGCTTTATCTGCTGGAGCACCTTCCGCTACGCCTAAAACAATAATGCCATTGACGTGATCGATACCTAATAATCGAGCGGCAACTGCGTTCATGTCTTGCCCGTCGATGCCAATCCAACCACGGATAACTCGACCATCCGCAATTATTTTATTCATCACTTTATAAGCAAGCGCATAAGGCACTGCAAATGAAATGCCATAAGTTTCAAGATCCGTTGCTTGTTGGAAAGAAGCTGTGTTAATTCCAATTAATTCACCACGAGTATTTACTAAAGCACCACCAGAGTTACCTTTGTTAATCGCTGCGTCGGTTTGAATAAAGGCTTGGCGACCGTCGGCACTAACCGAAGAACGACCAATCGCAGAAATAATGCCGAATGTGGTGGTTTGACCAAGGTTATATGGGTTACCAATCGCGAGAACAATGTCGCCCACTTTCGGTTTGTATTGTGGATTTTGTGGAATAACAGGAAGATTTGGTATTTCCACTTTTAAAATGGCAATGTCGGTTTGCTTATCTAAACCAATTAATTGCGCACTTGAAGCTCGGCCATCTTGTAGTGCAACGACCACCTGATCGGCTTCTGCGACCACATGATAGTTGGTAATTAAGTAGCCTTTTTCTGAAACAATTACACCAGAGCCTAAGCCTTGGGTTTTGAGTTTCATTCGATCGCCGTCAACGTACTGGCGGCTATAAATATTTACCACAGCTGGGCTGGCACGATGTACCGCATGGCTAAATGACACTTGTACATCATTTAAGTTTTCGGCAACTTTCTCGGATTCGATTTCAAATAAATTTTGACGTAAAGAAGGAACAGCTAACAAAACAATTGCAGCTGTAATAAGGCCAATGAGAATAGGCTTTAGCAAAAATTTAACCATTGGTGCCTCAAGGTGCTAGCGTCAGTTAATTTCGAGAATAGAGATAATTTGTTAAAGAATATCACTGCTTGGAAAACAAAGAAAAGAGAAGTTTCATCTGGAAACTTCTCTTTTTATCCTCGTCGCACTTGAAGCTGCAATTTTGTTGACTGCGTTCATTCGCCCCAATCATGTAGACAAGCTACACTCATGGGGTCTCTTTCACTTGTCGCCTCATTGCAACTCCAATTGCTTAGAGGATATGTGAAATAGAATATTAGTTACCTTACAACCAGATAAATCTGACGCTCACCACGTTGAATGTTCAGAGCCAGAATATTGGATTTCTTATCCAGCACTTTCTTCATTTCAGCAAGGTTTTTCACTCGTGTACGGTTTACACCAATGATGATGTCACCTGCTTGCAATTGGTAACTTTCAGCGGCAGAACCTTTAGCTACTTCAGTGATTTTTACGCCAGCAACTGGATCACTGCTTTCTGAATTACTGAATTTCGCACCTTCTAATCCTGGATGAATATCCGATGCGCTCGCTTGAATTTGTTCTGACTCACCTAGTGTCACGGTTTTATCTAGTTCTTTACCATCACGAATAATACCGATTTTCACTTCTTTACCTGCGCCAATAGTAGCAATTTTCGCTCGTAGCTCACCAAAGGTACTGATCTTCTTACCATTGACTGAAACAATGACATCACCGGCTTTTAGGTCAGCTTTTTCTGCGGCACTGTTTGGCATGACTTGGCTGACGAATGCCCCTTGGCTACTGTCATAACCCATGGCTTCTGCTAAGTCTGGAGTAATTTCACCACCTTGAACGCCGAGAATACCTCGTTTTACGCCACCAAATTCAATGATTTGTTGAGTTAGGCTTTTCACCATATTGGATGGAATAGCGAAACCGATCCCCACGTTGCCACCATTCGGACCTAAAATTGCGGTGTTGATACCAACCAATTCACCATTCAAGTTAACCAGTGCACCACCAGAGTTACCGCTGTTAATCGCAGCATCGGTTTGAATGAAGTTTTCGAAGTTTTCAATATTCAAACCACTACGACCTAAAGCCGAAATGATGCCGGAAGTGACGGTTTGACCAAGTCCGAATGGGTTACCAATCGCTACGGCAAAATCACCGACACGAAGTTGATCTGAATCCGCCATCTTGACCTCAGTTAGCCCTGAGATGTTTTTCTCTAGCTTGATGATGGCAATGTCAGAAAGCTTATCGCCACCAATCAAGGTTGCTTTAAGTTCACGACCATCAGCAAGGGCGACTTGGATTTTGTCCGCATCATTAATTACGTGATAGTTCGTTACTATATAGCCATTTTTAGCATCAATGATGACGCCAGATCCTAAGCCTTTAAATTTTTGTGGTGGTAGAGCTTGGATTGGAACATCTGGGCCAAAGAAAAACCGGAATTGTTCTGGAATATTTTGTTCTTGTGCAGCTTTGTTTCCTTCAACATAAACGGAAACGACCGCTGGGGTGACTTGTTCAAGCATTGGGGCAAGGCTTGGCATTTGTTGCCCACTGACTGTATTTGGAAGCGCAGCCGTAGCTGACATTGGAGTGAGGATAGCGCTGAGGCTAAGAGACAATGCACTCAGAACAAGAAAAGGTTTTTTCATTCTAATTCTCCTTTATTAATCACCGAGTAGTATGAGTAATTACGGAGTATTAGAACTAAAAACCTTTACAAAAGTTCCACAAATTTATGACAGCTCTTGCCTTTTTAATGAAAATTAAGACGCTTTGTTCATTTCTTCATCAGTTAGAACGTGTTTTTTCTCTTTTAATAAGCCGGTAGCACCATTGGCATAATCTTTTGGCTGTACGTCGGTAATTTCGTCAGTACGTTTTTCTTCCGCTGATGTATCTGAAGAGGTTTGCGTGATAAATGGATTATCTTGTTTAGGCGTATTTGGCAGTAAATCTGTCGAAGTTTGTGCCATGTGCTGATACAGTTTTGTGTAGTTTTTACCAAGTGTATCAAGCATTTCTGCTGCATTTGAAAAGTGGTCAGTCAACTCTTGGCGATGTTGTTCCAATTCGAACTTCGTGGTTTCTAGCTCTTTTTGAAGTTGCTTATGTTTCTTGTATTCAGGAGTCATTAAACGAGCAACAATAATGCCGATGATGACGCCGATAACTAAACCAATCCCAGCGTAAAGAAAAGCCATGTGATCTCCTTGTTATTGTTTTAGCATGTTTGTTACTGAATGTTATACATGCTGGTAATACATGGTACTATGGCACCTAATAACGATAAAGCAAAAGGTGCCTTGAAAACGTTTATCCTGTTTGATTTGAGGATAATGTAAATGAAAACGGGGCATCATCTCAATGTTTTAAGTTTCAAGATTAGAATTTTAGCTCTCACGACTAGAATTTTAGTGTTCGAGACTAGATCTTAATTTCCAAACTCTACCGACGATAATAATGATGACGCCTAAGCAAAAGTATTTATACGACATTGAGCATTCTGGGTTTCAACATGACCCTGCGCAACAATATGCAGTCGAAAAACTCGATCAACTGTATCACCAATTCTTAGAGTATGTATCAACTCCGCCTGAAAAAGTGAGTCTCTTGGCAAAATTCTTAGGCCGAAAGACGGAAATTTCACCACCGAAAGGGTTGTACTTCTGGGGCGGTGTTGGGCGAGGCAAAACTTATTTAATGGATTTGTTTTTTGATGCTTTGCCACATAACAAGAAAAGCCGCATGCACTTTCACCGCTTTATGTTGCGAGTGCATTCTGAATTATCCAGCTTAAAAGACACTAGCGATCCATTAGAAGTGGTCGCTGACCGTTTTAAGCAAGAAACTGACATTATTTGTTTTGATGAATTTTTTGTTTCAGACATTACTGATGCCATGATCCTAGGCACTTTGTTTGAAGCTCTGTTTAAGCGTGGCATCATTTTGGTGGCGACGTCGAATATTCCGCCAAAAGATTTATATAAAAACGGCCTACAACGAGCTCGTTTTCTTCCTGCCATTAAGTTGATTGAAGAACGCTGTATTGAAGTTAATGTTGATAGCGGTGTTGATTACCGTTTAAGAACATTGGAACAGGCGGAGATTTATCACTTCCCGTTAGATGCCAAAGCCAAGGAGAATTTAGATTCTTACTATACTCAATTGAGTCGTGATGAATGCCGAGGCGTAACTTCTATTCATATCAATCATCGTGATATTCCGGTGAAAGGGGCATGCGATGGTACTCTTTACGCTAGCTTTGCCCAGTTGTGTGAAAGTTCACGAAGCCAATCGGATTACATTGAAATGTCCCGTTTGTATCACACGGTTTTACTAGCAGATGTAAAACAGATGGGGAATCTGAATGATGATGCTGCTCGACGCTTTATTGCCTTGGTTGATGAATTTTATGATCGCAATGTAACCCTCATTATTTCCGCAGAAGTGGCATTGGATTCGCTTTATACCGAAGGTCGATTAGAGTTCGAATTTAAACGCTGTCAATCACGCTTAATTGAAATGCAAAGTTTGGACTATTTGGCGAATGAGCACTTAGCTTAAATCCATTCTAATCAGGTTAGCTTTCCTTTATTTATAAAGCCTAAGCTGTGATTTCAGTATTTTTCACCGCTTAGGAGAGGGAATTTAAATAAATCTAATTTTTTTCGCAAAAGTAGATGATTTTTCCCTCACTCTTCTCTATAATCCTGCGACCCACCGTTACTGCAGGTGAAATTCTGTCGTTTTTCGATGAATGAAGCCGAGAGTTTCTACCACTCGAAGGGGTGACGAATAGGGCTCTTAGACAGTGGGAATGAGTTTTGGCTCATTTTATACGAATGAGAATCTCATTCCTTAAACTATGAATATTAATTTAACGGGTATTATTAGCATGAAAACTTTCGTTGCTAAACCAGAAACAGTAAAACGCGACTGGTATGTTGTAGACGCTGAAGGTAAAACTCTTGGCCGTCTAGCAAGTGAAATTGCATCTCGCCTACGTGGCAAACACAAAGCTGAGTACACTCCTCACGTTGACACTGGTGATTACATCATCGTTGTAAACGCAGAGAAAGTTGCTGTTACAGGTAACAAAGCTAAAGGTAAAATCTATTACCGTCACTCTGAGTTCCCTGGTGGTCTGAAATCAATCTCTTTTGAAAAACTGATTGATCACAAACCAGAAATGGTAATTGAACTAGCTGTTAAAGGTATGCTACCACGTGGTCCTCTTGGCCGTGCTATGTACCGTAAGCTAAAAGTTTACGCTGGCGCTGAGCACAACCATGCTGCTCAACAACCACAAGTACTAGACATCTAATCGAGGATTATCGAAATGGCAGAGAATCAATACTACGGCACTGGCCGTCGCAAAAGCTCAGCTGCTCGTGTTTTCATCAAACCAGGCAGCGGCAAAATCGAAATCAACAAACGTGACCTAGACACTTACTTCGGTCGTCCAACTTCACGTATGGTTGTTAAACAACCTCTTGAACTTGTTGATATGGTAGAGAAACTAGACCTATACATCACTGTTAAAGGTGGTGGTATTTCTGGTCAAGCTGGTGCGATCCGTCACGGTATCACACGCGCTCTAATGGAATACGATGAGTCTCTACGTCCTGCTCTACGTGCAGCTGGTTACGTTACTCGTGACGCTCGTTGCGTTGAACGTAAGAAAGTTGGTCTACGTAAAGCACGTCGTAAACCACAATTCTCTAAGCGTTAATTTTCTCTACAGGTTTATCCTGTATTGCAAAATCAACGTCACCAATTATTTGGTGTGTGGATACAAAAGCTCAGCTTCGGCTGGGCTTTTTTGTGTCTGAAATTTAAGAAAACTTCCTGCTCTATTATTTCCCATTTCCCATTTCACCTTTAATCAACTCATCCCAGCCAAATTTGTTAACGTGTTGATTTTCTTTATTATGAAATAAAAATGTTACAAAATGTGTCCCAACGAGAGATCATTCTGTTTCTTGTTTTCTCATCTCTCAACTTCAGCATTTTCATTCAATTTTCTATTTTTGTTGTGACTGTTTTAGTGGCTTTTGTGAACTCCTGAACAAATATGTGTTACAGATGTTGCGAAAAGGTAGCTTTGTCTTGTCTCTATGTAGCGGTTTCTTTATCATTTACATATAAATGTGCATGAAAATAATCATAAAACTATCGGTGGAAGCAAATCGATTTCGTTGCATCAATCTATGTACAAGGTAATGCACCAATTAATGCATAACATAAAAAGAAGAATAAATTTTAAGTCTAGGGACTGACTTATTCTTTTGTAGTGAATACAAATCGATCGGGAGAAATTTGGATGAGCAATGCGCCTATAAGTAATGGCCGTCGGCGCTTTTTGACTGCCACAACTGCGGTTGTTGGTGGGATTGGAGCGGTGGCAGTAGCAGTGCCTTTTATTAAATCTTGGAACCCAAGTGAAAGAGCAAAAGCTGCCGGTGCCCCAGTCGAGGTTGACATTAGCAAACTAGAAGAAGGGCAATTAGTTCGTGTTGAATGGCGAGGAAAGCCTGTTTGGGTAGTGCGCCGTTCTCAAGCAACATTAGCTGAATTAGATGCTCTTGACGATAAACTCCGCGATCCGAATTCTGAAGAAGCTCAACAACCAGAATATGCGATCAACAAATACCGTTCGATCAAGCCTGAATATTTTGTCGCTGTGGGCATTTGTACCCATCTTGGTTGTTCGCCAACCTATCTACCTGATTCTTTTAGCGAACAAGTTCAAGGCGTGAAATCTGGTTTCTTCTGTCCTTGTCATGGTTCGAAATTCGATTTGGCTGGGCGTGTATTCCAAGGTGTACCTGCACCACTTAACCTTGTTGTTCCTGAGCATGGATATTTAAGTGATACACGAATTATTATTGGTGAAAGTCGTGGAGGGGAAGCCTAATGCAAGCCTTACTTGACTGGGTAGAAAAACGTCTGCCTGTGATGGATGCTTATAAAAAGCACTTATCCGAATATCCAATGCCGAAGAACTTTAACTTTTGGTACCTTTTCGGTTCTTTAGCAATGTTAGTGTTGGTCAATCAGATCTTAACCGGCATTTGGCTAACCATGAACTATGTGCCTTCAGGTGAAGGGGCATTTGCTTCTGTTGAATACATTATGCGTGATGTGGAATACGGTTGGTTGCTACGTTATATGCACTCGACTGGCGCATCGGCATTTTTCGTTGTGGTTTATCTGCACATGTTCCGTGGTTTAATCTACGGTTCGTACCAAAAGCCGCGTGAGCTATTGTGGATCTTCGGCATGTTGATCTTCTTAGTATTGATGGCAGAAGCCTTCATGGGTTACTTGCTACCTTGGGGACAAATGTCTTATTGGGGTGCGCAGGTTATCATTTCACTCTTTGGTGCGATCCCTGTGATCGGTGATGATCTTACTCTTTGGATCCGTGGTGACTACGTTATCTCTGGTGCAACACTGAACCGATTCTTTGCTCTACACGTTATTGCATTGCCAATCGTCTTGTTGCTGCTGGTGGTTCTACACGTTCTAGCTCTACACGAAGTGGGTTCAAATAACCCAGATGGTATTGATACCAAGATCCCAAGAAAAGAAGGGGATACAGCGGAACATAAAACCGAATTCCCATTCCATAAACAATATACGTCGAAATACATCATCAAGGATTCCATCCCATTCCATCCGTATGGAACAGTGAAAGACATGGTGGGTATTGCCGGCTTCTTGTTCTTCTTCTGTTATGTGCTGTTCTTTAACCCTGAAATGGGAGGCTATTTCCTTGAGCCGCCTAACTTTGAAGCTGCAAACCCACTGAAAACGCCAGAGCATATTGCACCGGTTTGGTACTTCACACCTTTCTATGCAATTTTGCGTGCGGTTCCAGATAAGTTGCTCGGTGTTGCAGCGATGGGGGCATCTATTCTGTTCTTGTTCCTATTACCTTGGTTTGATCGCTGTAAAGTGCGTTCATACCGCTACCGTAGCAAATTGCATTTAGCCAATATCATTCAGTTTGTGATTAGCTTTATTGCTCTTGGTATTTTGGGCACCTTACCTGCAACACCGCTTTATACGATTTTGGCGCAAGTGTTCAGTTTGGGTTACTTCATGTTCTTTGTTCTGCTGTATTTCTACAGTAAAAATGAAGCAACGAAACCATTACCAGAGAGGGTTACATTCAAATGAAAAAGTGGATTTTAGGACTTTTCGCCGTATTGTTACCGCTTTCCGTAATGGCTGCGGGTGGCAATGTACATTTAGATAAAGCAAATAACGATTTGAGCGATCAAGCTTCTTTGCAACGTGGTGCTAAGACATTTATGAGCTACTGCTCAGGCTGTCACTCGACTCAATATCAACGCTACCAACGTGTGGCAAATGATCTGGGGATTCCTGATGATTTGATGATGGAAAACTTGGTGTTCGATCCCAATGCCAAAATCGGTGATTTAATGAAAAGCGCCATTCCGTCAGAAGAAGCGGGTAAATGGTTTGGCACGCCTCCACCTGATTTAACCTTGGTGGCTCGCGTGCGTGGTGTGGATTGGTTATATACCTACTTACGTTCATTTTATGCCGATCCATCTCGTCCATTTGGCGTGAACAACATTACCTTCCCGAATGTGGGGATGCCGCATGTGCTAGAAGGATTGCAAGGTATTCCAGAGCCAGTCTACGGTACGCAAACTGTGGATGGTGAAGAGCATAAAGTTGTCGTTGCAACGGAAGTGAATAAGCTTGGCGAGTTAACTTCGGAAGAATACGACAATACCGTGCGTGATTTGGTTAACTTCCTTGAATACTCAGGCGACCCTGTGAAACTAGAGCGTCACAATCTTGGTTGGTGGGTAATGGGATTCTTGGTGTTATTTACTATCATTGTAGTATTGCTCAAGAAAGAATACTGGCGTGATGTTCATTAATGCAGTTAGCACAGCGGATCCTTTTAGCGCTATTGATCTAGTTAGCACAAGGGAATAAAAATAGAGCGCGATGTGAACAATTGTGTTAAAATTCTTTGCTAATTTTTGTGTAATGGGGGCAATTAGCCTCCATTCTTTTTTATTTTTTAATGCCAATCAGATGGAATTTGATGATTGGCATCAATGTGCTGGAGGGCTTCTCAATGGCTGTAGCTGCCAATAAACGTTCTGTGATGACTCTATTTTCAAGTGCTTCAGATATGTATAGCCATCAGGTTCGTATTGTTCTAGCCGAAAAAGGTGTGAGCTTCGAAATTGAATTGGTTGACGAAGATAACCTACCTTCTGAGCTAATCGAATTAAACCCTTACAAGTCAGTTCCAACTTTAGTGGATCGTGAACTTGCGCTTT
Source organism: Vibrio sp. (assembly GCA_047975485.1). Classification (GTDB taxonomy): domain Bacteria; phylum Pseudomonadota; class Gammaproteobacteria; order Enterobacterales; family Vibrionaceae; genus Vibrio. Next base: position 31,880 of record JBKEDP010000007.1, read on the forward strand.
ATAATTCAAACATCATCATGGAATATTTAGATGAGCGTTTCCCTCATCCACCATTGATGCCTGTTTACCCAGTTGCACGTGGTAACAGCCGTTTGATGATGTACCGTATCGAGCGTAACTGGTATTCACAAGCTGAAAAAATCATTAATGGCACGCCAGAGCAAGCAGAAGCGGCACGTAACAAACTACGTAACGACTTACTGACTCTAGCGCCTGTATTTGCTGAATACGAGCACTTCATGAGTGAAGATTTCAGCTTGATCGATTGCTACCTAGCTCCATTACTATGGCGTTTACCTGTATTCGGTATCGAGCTTTCAGGTCCAGGTTCTAAAGAACTGAAAATCTACATGAGCCGTGTATTTGAGCGTGATTCATTCCTAGCTTCTCTAACTGAAGCAGAACGAGAAATGCGTTTGGTTCGCTAATGGATATGGATAAAATGACCCCAAGGCGTCCTTATCTGGTTCGTGCTTTTTACGAATGGTTAGTAGATAACGACTTAACGCCACATTTGGTGGTTGAAGCAACATTGCCGGGCGTTCGCGTGCCTGTTGAATTTATTCAAGATGGACAAATTATCCTAAACGTTGCACCTCGTGCCGTGGGTAATTTAGAAATGAGTAATGATGCGATTACCTTTAACGCACGTTTCAGTGGTCGTCCGCATTTGGTGATTGTGCCAATGTATGCGGTTCAAGCTATCTACGCTCGTGAAAATGGCGCAGGTACAATGTTCGAACCTGAAGATGCGTACATGGCAGAAATTGAAGCCGCAGATGAAGATGAAGCAGAAATCACTTCACTGACTTCGGTTGAAACGCCTGCTGATGTTGAGCCTGAACAAGAGGTTCAAATAGAAAAGCCAAAAGGTCGTCCAAGCTTAACGATTGTGAAATAACGATCTTATAAGCGAATATCTATCGTATAAAAAGCAGTGCCAATTGGTGCTGCTTTTTTGTTTCCGCCATACTTGCAAATATCCCTTTATACCAATCACACTAATTAGATGGTCAGAAATTGCGTAGGAAAAAGTCTTGAGAACAAGGCAAAAAATTTCGATAAGTAGTCATTCTACAATCAAATTTTTTAACGCAGTTATCGAGGCTTTTAACAAGCAAGGATGATCAGATAATTAGTACGATTGGTATTATATCTGTTTCATAAAGAGGCTATATTTCTACTCGACAACAGAAAGTCTCTTGATATACTCATAGGTGTTTAGACGTCTAGATTGCTTATGGAGAGAGTGCAATGCCAATCAAGATCCCCGATCAATTACCTGCTTCTGATATTTTGCGTCAGGAGCGTATTTTCATTATGTCGGAATCTCGTGCAACCACGCAGATGATTCGTCCGCTGAAAGTGTTGATCTTGAATTTGATGCCGAAAAAAATAGAAACGGAAACTCAATTTTTACGTTTACTTTCAAATAGTCCGCTACAAGTCGACATTGAACTGTTACGCATTGATGACCGCCCAAGTAAAAATACGCCAGCCGAGCATTTAAATACCTTTTACCGCCAGTTTGATAAGGTGAAAGATCGTAATTTCGATGGCTTGATTATTACCGGTGCGCCTCTAGGTTTGGTGCAGTTTGAAGATGTCGCTTATTGGGATCATTTAAAAACAGTGATGGAGTGGGCGAACAATCATGTCACTTCAACCATGTATGTTTGTTGGGCTGCTCAAGCTGGCTTGAAATTGCTTTATGATTTGCCGAAACAGACTCGTGATGACAAACTTTCGGGTGTATACAGCCACAATATCGTCGGTGAATTTCATCCGTTAATTCGTGGTTTTGATGATACTTTCCTTGCGCCACATTCTCGCTATGCAGACTTCACTGCAGAATTTTTATCTGAAAATACGGAACTGGATATTCTCGCAACATCTGATGATGCAGGTGTCTACTTAGCTTGCACTAAAGATAAACGCCATGTGTTTGTGACGGGGCATCCAGAGTACGATTCACACACTTTGCACAACGAATATGTGCGTGATCTTGGGGAAGGTTTAGATCCTGTGATTCCAGTGAATTATTACCCGAATGACAATCCAGACAATGCACCTATCGCAAGTTGGAGAAGTCACGGCCACTTACTATTTTCAAACTGGCTGAACTACTGCGTTTACCAACAAACGCCATATGATTTGGAGCACTTCTCGGTCGAGAATTTTACTAAAGATGATTGATAATTTAGTGATATTTACTCCAATATTTACCTGAGCAACTTTTGCTTCAGGTGATAGCCTTCGGCGACCTACTTTTTTCAACAGCTAAAAATGTATGGTCCGCCTCTTAATTGCAACTACAATTAACTAATGACGGAGTTGGTTTGCGCTAATGTATTCGGAGTCACGTTTGGTGAGCCCATGGCTTACCAGCTCCACGATGATATC
>JBKEDP010000009.1:0-30801 GCA_047975485.1 Vibrio sp.
AAAATTGGCTATGCGCTCAATACTCTGAAAGGAAATGTGAATTTTCTTAAAGGTAATATTTATGTTGAAATTGTATTTAGTGGTGCAGTGAATGCGGTTGATTACATGCTACATGATGAAAAAACACTAGGTGAAGTGGTTGGTCAATTTTCTGCTGATGTGGCTAAAGGAGTTGTTGCTGGAGTTATTGCTCAGGGGTTCACTTTGTTAGTTAGAGCTGGTGTTGCCTTTGCATTTGCCACACCACCAACAGCTATCGTATTAGGCATTTTTGTTATCTCTGCATATTATATTGGCAAATATATATCTAAATTAGATGATGCGCATGAATATACTGAACCAATGAAAAGAGAAATAGAGGGGCTAATTAATGAAAATTAATCGCTTTAAAGCACTAGCATTTTTCTTGGTTTTTATAGCATTAGCTTTTTTATCCATTCAAGATTCAGTTGACATAGTATCTAGTTTCCAATTACCTAGTGCTCGGATGAAGGTTAGCGGAGCAATCAATGATGCGTCGACTTTTGCTTTTGCTTGGATAATGTTTGTTTTATCAGTATTTTTGGGAATGTGTTTCATCACAGGTCGGCAGTTAAAATGGATCCCCAAAATAGTTTTAATTATTTTATGGATTTTAACACTTATTCCTTTTTTAGCAGGTTGGGGGATAAATATAGCCTTAAAAAATGAACTGAATAAAAAAGGTTATATAGAATGCAAATCAGAACGTGAGCTTACTTTGAAATATTCAAGTAGAACCTATGTTTTGCCACCAAAAACCTGTGATTAATTACATGCTGCATGATGAAAAGACACTAGGTGAAGTTGTTGGTCAATTCTCTGCGGATTAGACCCAAAAAAGGCCCAAGTTATTCACTAACTTGAGCCCTAAATCTTCAAACAAAAAAGAATTATGCGTGGTTTTTTGCTGCCACTTTTTCTAATCCCCACACAATACCAATGCCTGCTAACATACAAACAATAGCAAATAACATGTGTGCTGGTTCACCTACAACTTGTTCAAATTGATGTGGCATTAAGTTGTGTTGAACAAGCGGCACTTTCTCACCATGAGAATTAAGATGCCAGCTGATGGTTTCTTTCCAAGGCCAGATCTTCGGTAGTGTGCCCACCATTAAACCTGTTAAGAAAACCAAAGTTGCAGAACGATGTTTGCTTAATAGCCATGCAAGAAAGTGTGAAAAGCTCAATAAACCGCAAACAGCACCAACGGCAAATAGGCCTAGGATGCTAATGTTAAGTTCTTTTACTGCGTTTAAAACAACCGGATAAATACCGAGGAGGAGCAGAATAAAGCTGCCAGAAATACCTGGAAGAATCATGGCACAGATTGCAATCGCACCAGCCAAAATAATATTAACTGGAGTCGGTTGTAAATCTAATGGCTGTAATACAGTGATCACATAAGCCAATGCTGCGCCTGCCACTAAAAATAGCACGAGATGGATTTTTCTATCTTCGACTTGTTTTAGAATATGTACGACGGAAATCAAAATCAGCCCGAAGAAAAACGACCACAATGGAATAGGGTGCGTCACTAAAAGCCATGAAATCAATTTAGCCAGTGTCAGTATGCTAGTGAGAATGCCGCCAAATAATGCAACTAAAAAGCCTGCGTTAATATGATTAAGCACAGCTTTAAAGCCTTCTCGCTTCCATAAAGAAAATAAGCTTGGGTTGATTTTGCGAATGCTGCCAAGCAATAAATCATAAACGCCTGTAATAAAAGCAATTGTACCGCCAGAAACGCCCGGAACGACATCCGCTGCACCCATAGCGATGCCTTTCAAATAGGTAAATAAATAATTCATCAAAGATACCTTTTAAAAATGAGCGCATAGGTTGGCACGAAATATCAAAAATGGGAAGATCCGTTTTACTGAAATGCCCACCAAAATGCTGTGTAAAAGGCTTCTTTGGCATCTTTTTCGATCACGAGTCCATTTGAAGAAATAAGTCGGTCAAATGGCCAAGTCATGACTTCTTGAATTGATGCGCGTAGCATGGCTTTATCTTTGAATTTGCGACGCTCGCGATAAGGCAAAGTGAGGTTGTTTCTTCCACCTTGAATTAAGGTGCATAGTTTTTGCCCGCGAGGAAGGTGTGGTTGTAGCATCACAAGGTTATTACTGATAAATAAGGTGCGGCTGACTGGATCACAAAACAGCATTTTATTAGGCGATTGATCTGTGCTGATGGCAGTTTGATAAAGTTGCCCCATCCACTGTGACGGTGTTTTACGAGAAAGTACGCCATCAAAATTAAGATCAGTTCGTTTTTCAATTAAAGCATGCGTAGCAAAAAAATAAGCGTCAGGATATGCCAACCACCATTCAGAAAGATGTTGATGATAGGTGTGAGTAGGCGAGACAATATATTTCACTGTCCCTAAATTTGATAATTCAAGTTGGCACTGCGTAGTTAATTCAACCGGTGATAGGATCATCAGCTCATCATTGGCTAATTTCACCACTACCATGCGTTGAATATGCGTGGTCGCAAAGTGCCGAAATGGCATATCACAATACCAAACACGGTTAGTTTCCCATTCTATAAACATCTAGCCTGCTTCCTGCAAACAAACAACATCGCCTGAGTGTATCGCAAATAATAAAATCTCAAAATATTATTCATCATTTATTCGTATCAAGATTTTTGGAAGAAGAAAAGCGGATCCAATTTTCCCAAGGCAGCATTAAAATCACAAAAATTATCAATGCGTAAAGCACGCTCCAGCCTAAACAAATAAAGACTAAAGCACATAATAAGCTTGAAAATGCTGCTAGATATTTAGCCCAACCTGTCATTAAGCGGAAAGCTGAAATCATGGATAGCAAATACAAAAGCACAAATACGCTGTTAGCCAGTTTTACCAGCATTTCTAGATCTAACTGAATAATATGCCCAATCGAAATGGAGAGAAAAAGGACACATGCCACTACAAACGTGGCTTTGAGCGGAATGCCTGAACGTGAAAGTTTGGCCATTTTACTGCTAGGGCGATATTCCCTCGCTTGCGCCCAGACTAAACGTATCATGCTTTGCGTATATAAATTGATGCTGGCGAAACAAGCGAAATAACCGATCAGCGTAATTATGATCCCTAACTTATTGCCAAGAAGTTGCTCACTGAGCCAAGGAATGGAACTGTGTGCGCTGACATTGGGTTCAAAAGCGTGGAATTTTAGGAGCACCACTGAACATGCCCAATAAATCAAGCCAGCTAAAAAACAGCCTAATACGATCGCAATGGGAAAGTCTCGCTGTGGATTTTTAAATTCTTCACCCATATGAGAAAAGGCTTCAATGCCAACAAAACACCAAAACATCACAGCTAAAGATGAGCCAATCGGAACGAATGCGCTTGAGTTAAGAGCAGGCATAGGAATATCAGATGGTACAATTTCCCCTTTCCAAAAGAACAGGATAACGAGCGCAAAAATAGAACATGCAATAATAGCTTGAAAGCGAGATGAGGATTTACTGCCAAGAATGCTTAAGGCCAAAATGAAGATTAATGTCAGTACTTCTGCCAGATATTGACCTGTGAAAAAGCTAGGCAATAGTTCTTTACCGAAACCACCCGCCAAAGTAATTGCCGCCGGTAATCCAACAGGCAGCACGCTTAAAAATAGCCAAGCGACACTGCGTTCCATCTTACGATTAAACGCTTGGCGCACAAAATATGCGGTTCCACCTGCATTCGGAAATTGGCGTCCGAGTAAGGCAAAGGTGAGCGCAATTGGGCAAATGGCGAGGAATAGAATTATCCACGCCCAAGATGACCATTCTCCTGCAAGATTTGCGGTAATGGATGGGATCATAAATAAGCCGGTGCCAAGCAAGGTGGTAGAAAGTTGCCCAATTCCACCTAATAAAGTGATTTCTTTTTTTAATTCTTGAGTCATTTGATGTTCTTAAGTCGGTCGAATCTTAGTGTTGTTATTTCTATGCATTAAGTAAGAATTATGCATTAAGTCACTACTATGCATTAAGTCACTACTATGCATTAAGTAAGTACTTACATAAGATTGAAGCTTGATAAAAATACGATACCTAAAGTACAAGTGAATACTGCACCGACCGTGGTTAAAGCAATAATATTCGCTGCAAGTGTGGCACTCGCTGCACCTCCCATTGCTCGAGCCATTACGTAACTGGCTGCGGCAACTGGTGAGCTCGACATAAAGAAAATCATACCCAGTTCTAGATTGCGGAAGCCGTACCAATATGCACCTAAGGTAATGAAAATTGGGCAGAGGATCAGTTTATAACCAGTGGAGACAAAGTTCGATGCTTTATCGTGTTTCATTTCGCCCATATTCAACGAGCCACCGGTACAAAGCAATGCAAGAGGAAGTGTCATGTTGGCAAAATATTGGCCGGTATGAACTAGCATTTGTGGTAATTCCATCCCAAATCCATGTACTAGAAATGCCAGCATAATTGCAATGATTAAGGGGTTTTTGATAATTGAACGCAGCATAGTGCTGTAGATATTGGTGTCGGATTGCTGGTTTTTCGGTGTTAAGGTAATCACAGCCAAAATATTATACAGCACGGTGACACCAGCAACATAAATCGCTGCAATGGCGACACCTTGCTCTCCATAAGCATTCGCCACATAAGCAAGGCCGATAATGCCAGTGTTGGAACGAAAAGCCCCTTGGATCACCACGCCACGTTGTGCTTCGTTATTAACAAACCATTTGACGGTTATGGTCGCAAATAAGAAAAACAGCACATTAGCAACAATGCCAAATAGAACTAAAGGAATACTGCTTGGGGCAATGGTTTCTGACTTAATAATGCTAAGAAAAAGCAAAGCCGGTAACGTGACTTGGAAGACCAGTTTTGAAGCAATATCAATAAAAGCATCGTTGATGATATTGAAGCGCTTTAGTAGCACCCCAATCAATAACATGAGACATATCGGCCCTGTTATGGAAGCGGAAAAGATAAACTGATCAAGAATGCTGGACATGAGACTTCCGTGTTATCGTTTTTAAGAGAAAAGCAGCAAGAGTGTTTATTTTTATCACAATCTTTATACCCAAGTAACCTCAAAATGCGAGTTTCAGCAAGAATAAAACAAGCTTATTCTATCTCTGTTCAATTTAACGCAGTGTAAGGCTTGTTTTAACTTGCCCTTCGGGAGCTTCATCCAAGCCTTTATGCTGCGTTAGATTTATTTGAAAGGTCGACACATTCCTGTATAAATCTGTCTTGCCTAAAGACTTGGATGATAGCTCTGAATTCTGCATATTGAGGTCACTTGGGTATATAAAGAACGCTTGCTAACGATTTTTTATCTTCGAATCAATTTGTTTTTATCTTCAAATCAATTTTGTTTCAACTTTCAAATAAAGCTTGAGAAATGGATGGCGATTAGATAAAACAGAGCTCCACTCACAATAAAAAGAGAAGTGCATAAGGATATGAATACGATCAAAGAAAACACCTATTTCAAAGGCAATGTTAAGTCTCTTGGTTTTAGTCAAAAAGGTGATGAGAGCAGCGTTGGTGTCATGGCGATTGGTGAATACACTTTTGGAACCAAAGCGCCGGAAAAGATGACCGTGGTAAAAGGAGCGTTGACCGTCAAACTGCCAAACACAGAAAAATGGCAAACTTTTGTGGCTGGAGAATCTTTTGATGTGATTGGAAATTCATCATTTGATTTGCGCGTTGAAACTGCAACTGCTTATTTGTGTGAATATTTATAAAGATTTAAATTCAGCAAGTTAATAGAAAGAGGTGTGAATCGCCTCTTTTTTGTTTATAGGGAATTAAAATTAACCCTAGCAAAGAGTTATCGACTAAGATACTCAGCAATATATCTGAATAATATTTTATTTTTATGGAGCTTGCTGATTATGCCAATCACGACTTTAGACGCTAAAACCGCTTTAATTGTTATCGACCTACAAAATGGGATTCTAGCTTTACCAACTTGCCACGATACTGATCCTGTGGTTGAAAAGTCTTGCCAATTGATTAACGCTTTCCGTGAGAAGCAACTTCCAGTGGTTCTTGTGAATGTTGCTGGTGGTGCACCGGGTCGTAATGAGCAAATGGCTGCGCACGGTGAATTACCTGCAGATTGGGCTGATTTAGATACTCGCTTAAACGTTCAACCAAGCGATCACCTTGTGACTAAGAAAACTTGGGGTGCATTCACTAATACCGATCTAGAAGAATACTTGAAAGCAAACGGTGTAACTCAAGTTGTGGTTGTTGGTGTTGCAACCAGCATCGGTGTGGAATCAACCGCTCGCCAAGCGTGGGAACTAGGCTATAACGTAACATTAGCGACAGATGCTATGACTTGCCTAAATCTTGAAGCGCACAATAACAGCATCAAAAACATCTTCCCACGTTTAGCTGAAACCGGCACAACTGCAGATGTTTTGGAGAAATTGAAATAATATCTATTTGAAAATATCAATGATTAAAGGTCGAACAATTTGTGTTCGACCTTTTTGTTTGGATTTTTACCTATCTTGATTAGGAACAGCAATAAAACCAGTGGTAATACTTTCTTCTTTAGATTCCACGTGTTCGATTACTTCATCAATATAGTTGTCGACTTTTTCACTAACCGATTCGTTATCTTGAGTGAAGTAGGCGAGATGGAAGACTGCGTCACCTTCGTTGACCAAAGGCAAGGTTTGTTGGCCAATAACGATGCCATCTTTTGGGGCGATCATTTTGACTTCGATATGCCCCAGTGGTGAACTTACATACGCTAGCACTTGGCCTTTAGTGACCATATCACCCAATGTCACCATGGTTCTTAAAATACCGTCGCTTTCGGCACGCACCCAATTGGTGGATTTAGCAATAACAGATTCTGGCACTTTTTTACGGCTCATGCGTTGCATACCAAGAGCTTGCATTACACGATGAATACCTAAAATCCCGGCATTGATTGCGATTGGCTCAAAACGTAGTGCTTCACCTGCTTCATAAGTGAGTACTGGAATGCCTTTCTTCTCTGCTTCTGCTCTTAATGAACCATCACGCAGAGATGCATCAATAATCACCGGTGTAGCAAAAGCTTGCGCCAAGCGTAGTGTTTCAGGATTATCTAAACATGCACGAAGTTGTGGCAAGTTAGTGCGGTGAATCGCTCCTGTATGTAAATCAATAATGTAATCGGCTTTTAAGGCCACATCGTTAAAAAAAGTGTGGGCAATACGAGATGCCAAAGAGCCTTTTTCAGAACCCGGAAAACAGCGGTTTAAATCACGGCGGTCAGGCAAATAGCGCGATTTATGGATAAAGCCAAACACGTTTACGATCGGCACGGCAATAAGTGTACCTTTCAACTTGCTAGGGTCGATTTTCTCGATCAACTGGCGCACGATTTCGACGCCATTGAGTTCATCACCATGAATTGCCGCATTGACCATTAATACCGGGCCTGCTGTTTTGCCGTGAATTATTTCAACGGGGATCGAAAGCGGCGAGTGGGTATAAAGTTTCGCTGCTTCAATCTCTATCATTTTTCGTTCACCGGGCTTGATAGCATGCCCCATAAACTCAAACGACTTATTTTTTCTAACGGCTTTCACTGTGCTAGTTGTACGAGCGGTTTGGCTACGAGAGCGAGTATTCTTAACCACGTCCACGAGTTTTTGTTCCTTTTGCTGATGCATTTTTCTCAATGAAGTCGATGATCATGCCTGCCACATCTTTCCCTGTTGCAGCTTCAATTCCTTCCAAGCCCGGTGATGAGTTTACTTCCATCACTAATGGCCCACGAGAAGAACGAAGTAAATCGACTCCAGCCACGTTTAAACCCATAATTCTTGCTGCAGCGATGGCGGTTTTGCGTTCTTCTGGTGTAATGCGAACCAAAGATGCTGTGCCGCCGCGATGTAAATTAGATCGAAATTCGCCGGCTAATGCTTGTCGTTTCATTGCCGCAATCACTTTGCCACCAATAACGAAACAGCGAATATCGGCACCGCCAGCTTCTTTTATGTATTCTTGAACCATGATGTTGGCTTTCAAACCCATAAAGGCTTCAATTACGCTTTCTGCCGCTTTGCGTGTTTCAGCTAAAACCACACCGATGCCTTGAGTACCTTCAAGCAATTTGATCACCGTTGGCGTGCCACCAACCATGTCTAACAAATCTTTAATATCATCAGGCTTACTCGCAAAACCTGTGATTGGCATACCGATCCCGCGACGAGAAAGCAATTGCATGGAACGCAGTTTGTCACGAGAGCGAGTGATGGCGACCGATTCGTTTACTGGATACACACCCATCATTTCAAACTGGCGCAATACCGCTGTGCCGTAAAATGTTACAGAAGCACCAATACGAGGAACGATGGCATCAAAATCTTTTAGCTCTTCACCTTTAAAATGGATTTCTGGCTGTTCAGAATTAATATTCATATAGCAGCGCAACGCATCAATTACTTTGACCTCATGGCCACGAATTTGGCACGCTTCAATCAAGCGTTTTGTAGAATATAAAGAGCGATTACGAGATAAAATGCCGATTTTCATGAATCGAGTGCCTCAAATATTTTTATAAAGATGGAGCGATTAAAAAGGATGCCGCAGGGTCAACAATGATGCGATCGTGCATTGCAGTTCGCCCAAGGAGCATACGAAAGAGCATATTTTCACGGTTAGTTAGAGTGACTTCGATTGGCCACTGTTCGCCGTTAAAATCTAAAAGTGTCTCAATGACATAGCGTTCCTCTGCATGTCCGCCAGAATCTTTAACCGTACGTCGGTCGATGATTTTGGACTCACAGATTTGCACATGATTATTGTTATTTTGTAGTGGATGGATCCAAAAACGCACCCAAAGTTCAGTATTCTTTTCAAAGGTTTCAATTTTGAATGCGTGTAAACAAGAACTGCGTGCGCCTGTATCGACCTTTGCTTTGATTTGTTTAATGCCTAATTCTGGCAGTGACAATACTTCTCGCCATCCGACGATGATTTTTTCGCTCATGTCTCTTTTCGCTATCTATCATAAATTAATAAAAGAAAAATAAATCAGTAAATGAAATTTTATAAGTTAATGAATTTTCATCTTCTAAATTAGGCATGAAAGAGACCGAAATACAACAAAAAATTAACGCAGAAGGCAAAATAGCCGCTGAATTTATCAGTAAATAGCTAAGGCGTCTTGCGAAAAGTTTTTGTGCTAACGATAAAATTTTTTTGGAGAGGTGAAGGAAAGTTTAGTGCTGTTAACAATTTGAATTACAGATAAAAAAATGCCTTCCCTGAATGAGCAGGAAAGGCATGGAAGGGGTGATTTAGTCGTTGGAAAAGAGCTGGTGATCAGTGGGATTGCGCTTCGAACGCTAACACTTTTTTCTCGATTCGACGGAACACTAAAGATAATAAACCATTAACAATTAAGTAGAATGCGCCTGCAATTCCGAACACGGTTAAGGTGTCATAAGTCTGTGCATTGATGCGTTGAGCGTAACCCATTAAATCCATAATGGTGATGGTGCTTGCCAATGATGTACCTTTAAACACTAAGATTACTTCGTTGGAATAAGCAGGAACCGCACGGCGAATCGCATAAGGCAGTAACACCCCAAGCGTGGTTTTGGTATTCATACCGAGAGCACGGCAAGCTTGCCATTGGCCTGATGGAATTGCATCAAATGCGCCTTTGAATAATTGGGTACTGTATGCAGCTGTATTTAACGCTAGCGCCAACATTGCACAGAACCATGGCTGGCTTAACCAATTCCAAGCAATACTGTTACGCAACCATTCAAATTGACCCGGTCCGTAATAAATTAAGAAGATTTGCACAAGTAATGGAGTACCTGTAAATAAGGTGATCACACCACGGCTAATCCAATGTAAAACCGGTAGACGGACGATCAAAGTCATGGTCATCAGCAAAGACAAAGTACAACCCACTAATAATGAGATGGCTGTTAATTCAATACTGGTTTGTAGGCCATCTAAAAGCTGCCATATATGTTGTTGTTCCATGGTTAAGCTCCTAGCGACAATTTAGATTTTGACTTAGATTTAGACTTTGATTTCGAGGGCGTAGCGTGTGCATCTTGTAATTGGTATTTCTTATTTAAGATGGCAATCACACGTTGAGTAATTATGGTGATAACTAAATACACCGCCGCTGCAGTTGCGTACCAAGTAAAACTTTGGTGTGTGCTAGCAGAGGTTAATTGTGCTTGTTTTAGTAAATCAGTTACGCCAATCAGTGAAACTAAAGCTGTGTCTTTTAGCAATACTAGCCATTGGTTGGTTAAACCCGGAAGAGCATGTCGTACCGCTTGAGGTAAGACGATTTTCAGGAATGCTCGTGATTTCGGTAAACCTAATGCAATCGCCGCCTCACGTTGTCCTTTTGGAACCGCTTTCAATGCGCCACGCAAGGTTTGCGCTGCATAAGAAGCAAATATTAACGAAAGGGCAATCACACCGGATAAAAATGGACTGATTTCAATGTACTCGCCAGTGATATAAAACAAAATTTGCCCACTGCCGAAGAAGATAAATAGAACCACTAGTAACTCTGGCAAACCTCGGATCACTGTTACAAGTGCCGTCGTCGGCCAAGAAATAAATTTAAAACGAGACATTTCGCCACTGGCAAAAATCATCGACAGCACCAAACCAACCGCTAGGCTCGCAAAGGCCAGTTGAACCGTCATCCAGCTCGCTTGGATTAATGAAAGAGAATAACCAGAGAACATATAAGTGGGATTTACCTTGTGTTGTTAATAGCCCATCGTATTTGAAGCTACAGCTTAATGAGGCTGTAGCTTCAACAAGTTCGGGCATCACTGAATCTATTCGAGTGCTGCGTATTTCAGCACTCTAACTTCATTCAGTCTTACTTGCTTGCGAAATATTTGTCGAAAATAACTTTGTATTGACCGTTTTCTTTAATGGTTGCTAATGCAGCATTAAGTTGATCGATCAAAGCTTGGTTTTCTTTGTTTACTGCGATACCAAAACCATTACCGAAGTATTGTGGGTTAGTTACTGGTTCGCCAACATAAGAAAGTTTGTCGTCTTTTTTCAGCCATTCAGCCACAACTGCAGTATCACCAAACACACCATCGATACGGCCATTTTGCATATCTAGGAACGCATCTTGGTAACTTGCATAAGGAACGGCTGTAACATCAGACATTTCTTTAGTTAGGTAGCTTTGGTGAGTTGAGCCGTTTTGTACACCAATACGTTTACCTTTAAGTGCTGCTTGATCGATGATCTTACCTTTGGTTGAAACAAATGCTGCAGCGTTGTCGTAGTATGCGTTAGTGAAACCTACTTGTTTTAGACGCTCTTCCGTGATGTCCATTGCTGAAATTGCTGCATCATAACGTTTGAATTTTAATGCAGGGATCAAGCTATCAAATGCTTGGTTTTGGAAAGTACAGTTTGCTTTAATTTCTGTACAAAGTGCTTTCGCAAGATCGATATCAAAACCTTGAATTTGGTTGTTATCGTCCATGTATTCGAAAGGGGCATAAGTTGCTTCAGTTGCAAATTTAATATCTTGAGCAAGAGCGTGAGTTGAAGCAAGGCCAATTAATCCAGCAATCAGTAATTTTTTCATTGTGTAACTCCGTTTATATCCACAAGTTTTATTTTTTGTCGTTAACGATGTGTGTTATTGGACATCATAAAGTGATCAGTTTCATTGGTACAACAAACTGATTTTTTTGTAAACAGCATTCTTTGCAAATAGCGTTTTTTATATACAAATTAGTGTTTTAAATATTCAGCAAAGGCTTGAGATTTTGGTTCTGTGAAACGTGATTTGTCACCATATTCAACCACATGACCTTGCTCTAAATAAAGAAGATGACTTGCCACTTTTCGTGCGAAATCCACTTCATGGGTCACAATGATTTGAATAATGCCTGTTGTGCTTAACTCTTTAATAATATTAACGATTTGAGTTGTAATCTCAGGATCAAGCGCCGCAGTTGGTTCATCGAATAATAACACTTCTGGCTTCATCATTAAGGCGCGCGCAATTGCAACACGCTGTTGTTGTCCGCCTGAAAGTTGCAATGGCCATGCGTTCGCTTTGTCAGCTAATTGAAGTTGAGTCAAAATCGCAATCGCTTCTTTTTTCGCTTCTTCTTTCGCCATACCAGCTACTTTTACAGGAGCTTCAATCAGGTTATCTAATACCGTCATGTGTGGCCAAAGGTTGTATTGTTGGAAAACCATTCCGACTTTTTTACGCAGCGTATTACCTTGTTTTTCCGTGATGTTTTCAGAGAAATCGAAGGTTTGATTGGTGATAGAAAGCGTGCCGCTGCTTGGGGTTTCTAATAGATTCAATACGCGTAGTAATGAGCTTTTACCTGCGCCACTCGGGCCAAGTAGAACTAAGGTGTCACCGACATCGCATGAAAAGCTAACATCGTGCAAAACTTGCTGAGAACCATAAAACTTGTTAATTGCATTAATTTGAATAGACATGCTTACTTACTGCATTTAATTTCACTAGGTAGATATACTAATCAAACTGAAATTTTATGCAAGAAAAATGTATGTTAATTCACTTCTTGCATGAATTTAACTGTTGATTGACCGAAAAATAGACAAAATTGCTGTTATGTTACAGGTTTGTAATTGAGTATAGAGTGGCAAAAAATAAAGAAAACCCTCAAATGTGATATTTGAGGGTTTAGTCATTTTATTGATTTGTGTAATGCTCAATTATTTCTGAGCTCAGTGTTAACTAGACGTCTGGTATTAACGAGCTTGTTTGTAACGGTCGAAGATAACCGCTGCAAGAAGAATCGCACCACGAACCACGTATTGAGCAAATGGAGAGATATTCATTAGGTTCATTGCGTTCTCAACAGTACCAAGAATTAATACACCCGCAACAACATAAGAAATTTTACCAACACCACCTTTTAGCGATACACCACCCAATACACAGGCAGAGATTACGGTTAGCTCGAAACCAACAGAAGTCATTGGCTGACCACTGGTCATACGCGCCGCAAGGATAACACCTGCTAGAGCACTGATTAGGCCAGAAACTGTAAAGATGATTAGTTTAGTTTTAGTTACGCTTACACCAGCAAGGCGAGCGGCTTCTTCGTTACCACCGATAGCTAGTGTGTTACGACCATAAACTGTTTTGTTTAGTAGGAAGCTGAACACAACGAAAGTCACGATAGTTAGCCAAACTGGAACTGGTAGACCTAAGAAAGAAGAGTTACCTAGAGCAAAGAAACCTTCTTCAGAGATACCAACCGCTTTACCATCAGAGATGATGTAACCAAGACCACGAGCAATCTGCATGGTTGCAAGGGTGGTGATTAATGCGTTTACTTGTAGTTTTGCAATGATGAAACCGTTGAACAAACCGAAAGCTACACCAGAAAGTAGACCAGCAGCCACACCCATAAATACGCTGCTGGTGGAGTTAATAACCACAGCGGTTACTACACCGGCACACGCAACGATAGATGCTACGGATAAGTCTAAGTCGCCACAAGCCAAGCAGAAGATCATGGCACAAGCGATCATGCCGCTCATTGAAATTGCAAGACCAAGACCACGCATGTTGATCATAGATGCAAAGTTTGGAACAAACATACAGCAGATTAAAAATAGGCCGGCAAACACAGTTAGCATGCCAAATCGATCCCAAAAGTTTTTGATCTTGAATCCTGATTTTGGTTTTTGTTCATCAGTTGTTGTAGGGGTTGCAGTAGTCATGGTTTATTCCTCGTGCGCTAATTCTTGTTGACCAGTTGTCGCTTCACCAGCGTGGTCGTTATTATTTTGTGGTTTGCTTGAACCATCTTGATCAAGCATCGCAAGGTTAAGAGCGGCAGGTTCAGTAAATTCAGAGCGATTAAGTTCACCGTTGATGCGTCCATCTTTCATCACAATGATGCGGTCTGACACACCCAGTACTTCAGGTAAGTCACTGGAAATCATTAAAACGGTTACACCTGATTCA
Source organism: Vibrio sp. (assembly GCA_047975485.1). Taxonomy (GTDB): domain Bacteria; phylum Pseudomonadota; class Gammaproteobacteria; order Enterobacterales; family Vibrionaceae; genus Vibrio. The sequence continues at coordinate 13,997 of JBKEDP010000009.1, forward strand.
GCAAGGGTAAAAATTAAATCGTAGATTTCAGATTTCGCACCAACATCGATACCACGAGTTGGTTCATCTAAAATCAACACCTTCATGTGAGTTGAAAGCCAACGGCCAAGAATGATTTTTTGTTGGTTGCCGCCAGAAAGGTTGCCGATACGTTGCTCAAGACTTGGTGTTTTTACTTTCAGGTCTTTCACTTTTTCATCAGCGTTTTTATGTTCCCATGATTCATTAATCACAGCACCGAATTGCAAATTATTACGGCGTGCAGTTACGTTCATATTTTCTTGAACAGAAAGGATAGGAAGAATACCGCTTAGTTTGCGATCTTCTGGGCAGTAAGTAATACCAGCGTTAATTGCATCAATCGGGTCATTGACGATAACAGGGTAGGTATCAACTGCGATTTCACCTTGAGTCTTACGCTCTGCACCAAAGAGTAAGCGAGTTAATTCAGTACGTCCTGAACCTACAAGGCCGAATAAACCTAAAATTTCGCCACGTTTAATTGAGAATGAAATCGGCTCGCTCACACCTGGGCCGAAAACGTTTTTAACCGCAAGACCTTCAATGCCATGTTCACGTTCACGGTAGTTATAGATGTTTTGCAGTTCACGGCCTACCATTAGTTTCACTAAGCGGTCGTTGGTTAATTGACTTAAATCGTAGAAGGTTTCAACGTGTGTGCCATCTTTGAAAATGGTTAAGGCATCAGAAATACGGAAGATTTCTTCCATACGGTGAGAAACGTATAAAATTACTTTACCTTGATTGCGAAGATCTTCGATAACTTTGAATAGGTTAGAGATTTCACGTTGAGAAAGACTACTGGTTGGTTCATCAAATGCGATGATTTTAGCGTCACGGCTCAATGCTTTGGCAATTTCCACCATTTGCCATTGACCAATAGATAAGTTTTTGACGGTTTCAGCTGGGTCAATATCTTCGCCTAAACGCTCAAGCTGAACTTTAGCCATTTTATTTAGAGTGGGATAATCCACGCAGCCGGCTTTAGTTGGAAGTTGACCTAAGTAAATATTTTCCGCCACGCTCAATTCAGGAATGAGGTTCAATTCTTGATAAATAATAGCAATACCATGATCGAACGAGTCGGTTTCTTTTTGGAATTTAACCTTTTCACCATTGATGATCAGATCACCATGGGTTGGTTGGTTTAAACCACTTAAAACTTTGAGAAGAGTAGATTTGCCTGCGCCATTTTCACCCATTAGAGCATGAACGCTGCCTTCTTTAACGCCAAAACTCATTCCATCCAATGCTTTTACGCCGGGGAAATATTGGCAAATGTTGTCAAACTCTACATAGAATTTTTGAGATGACATAATGACCTCGCTATACAAGGCTTAACGTCGCTAGTGCTAGAAACGCCATAGAAATATTAAGCCTTGGTATTATTGTATTTACGGAGTTCAGAGCAGCGGTAATCAAACCCTTACCGCTGTCTGATTGGAACGATTACAGACCTTTTTTCGCAAGCTCTTCTTTGTAGTTATCGCGGGTTAGCAAAATAGCGTTACCGATAGCAACGTATTTTTCAGGTTCAACACCTTCGTGAACCCATTTGTATAGCATTTCAGTAGACTTGAAGCCGTGTACGTCTGGGCTAGGTAGTAGAGAACCGTAGAAACCAGTTGGCTTGCTCTTACCTAGTTCGTTCACTGCGTCAGTACCATTGATACCAATACCGATTACGTTGTCAGCAGTAAAGCCTTGACCTTCAGTTGCACGAACGCCACCTAGAACCGTGTTATCGTTCATACCAACGATTAGCCAGTTTTTCACTTTAGGATATTGAACTAGCAAAGAGTTCCCTGCATCCAATGCCCCTGGAATGTCGTTTGATTTAGTTGGAACTGTGTAGATTTGAGCTGCTGGGAATCCGTCAGCTTGTAATGCTTCCATTGCACCGTGAACACGGCGACGAGCAGTATCTAGCTCATCAGCTGTGATAGCCATAACCGCAGTTTCACCTGGGTTCCAGCCACGTTTTTGCATTTCTTTGTAAAGCTCGTGACCTTGTTGTTTACCAACTTCACTTGCTGCCATCATAACTAGCGGCACATCAGTCATTGGCTCGCCTTTAGCAGTTAAGAACTGGTCATCAACAGTTACAACTTTCATGTCGTAGCTTTTTGCTTTTGCCATGATTGCTGAACCTAGTTTTGGATCCGGAGTACAGATAACAAAACCTTTAGCACCACTTGCTGCAAGAGTATCAATTGCGTTCAGAGTTTTTTCACCATCTGGAACGGCCATTTTGATTAGTTCAAACTTGTATTGAGCCGCTGCTTTATCAGCAAAAACCCATTCAGTTTGGAACCATGGTTCTTCCGGTTGTTTCACTAAAAAACCTAGCTTTAAGCCTTCATCGTCATCACTGCCAAAAAATGCATTCGCACTTACGCTACCAAGTGCAGAGGAAGCAATAATGCAAGATAGAACTAATGTTTTTAATTTCATTCGAAATCTCCATCCGTGTTTCTTATTTATTTATAGGGACAATTATTTTTGTAGGTACATTGTCTATGTAGGTACAACGTTAACGATAATAGGGAGAATTGTTTTGCAAAGAAGATAGTTAGATCACGGAGAAACGGCGGCAGCGAAAATGTCCATATATTTAGCTAAATTGTAACGATATATTTTTTATTTTGGGTTGCGAAAAAATATAAAAGGTATCTAACTCCCATTTTGGAAGGTTTGTTTTTTAATGATTTATTAACAATTTGGTGTTTTTGTTTCCATTTTTTTCGAATTTGATTTGTCTCTCGTTTTTCTCTTTTTATGGCCCAAATTGTCTGTAAAGAATGAATATGTATTCCCAAAACATGATCAACTTATCACTAATTTTGGCCTAGCGGTTTTGTCTATACTTTTAGCGGGTATCTTAATGGCGGGTTTTGAGTCCATCCTATTAAATGAATGCAGATTTAGTTAATTCATAATAATAATTTGGTGACTCGCTATGAGCGTTGAAAAATTCACAATAGGTTTGGACTTCGGTTCTGATTCAGTACGAGCATTAATCGTAAACACAACTACAGGCGCAGAAGTCGCTTGTGGTGTTCAATATTACCCTCGTTGGATGGAAGGCCAATACTGCCAACCTGCAGTTTCACAATTCCGTCATCATCCACAAGATTACATTGATGCAATGACAGCAGCGGTAAAAGAAGCGCTAGCAAAAGTGTCTGACAATGTTCGCAACAGCGTTGTGGGTATCGGTGTTGATACAACAGGTTCAACACCCGCTCCTGTTGATAAAGACGGTAACGTACTGGCATTGCTTCCTGAGTTTGAACACAACCCAAATGCGATGTTCATTTTATGGAAAGACCACACTTCAATTCAAAAAGCGGAATTGATCAACACATTAGCACATAGCGGTGATTTCCCTGATTACACTCGCTACGTTGGTGGCATTTATTCTTCAGAATGGTTCTGGGCAAAAGCGGCTTGGGTAAGTGAGCAAGATGCAGAAGTGGCAAAACATGCACACACTTGGGTTGAACTTTGTGACTGGATCCCAGCATTAATTTCTGGCAACCAAGCACCAACAAAACTTCGTCGTGGTATTTGTGCTGCGGGTCATAAAGCACTTTGGCACGATGACTGGAATGGTCTTCCTGCTCAAGATTTCCTATCAGCTATTTCTCCAACATTAGATGGAATTCGTGACCGCATGTTTACGGAAGTATTCACTTCTGACCAACAAGCTGGTTTGTTAAATGCTGAATGGGCAGAGCGTTTTGGCTTACCAGAAGGCATTGCAGTTGCGATTGGTGAATTCGACTGTCACATGGGTGCGGTTGGCGCAGGTGCTGGCGAGCATGACTTAGTGAAAGTGATTGGTACTTCTACTTGTGACATCTTGATGGTTAAGCCCGATCTCCTGAAAGGCAAACAAGGGGAAATCGGCGATAAGACTATTGAAGGTATTTGTGGCCAAGTAAAAGGCAGCGCATTACCAGCATTAGTGGCTTTAGAAGCAGGTCAATCCGCATTTGGTGACATCTACGCTTGGTACAAACGCCTACTAATGTGGCCAATTCAACAATGGGTTAAAACTCATCCTGAAGATCAACATCTACTTGATAACATTGACGACATTCTTATCCCAATGTTGGCTGACGCAGCAAGCGAAGCGCCTCAAGCAGATCATTCTCCATTAAGCATGGATTGGCACAATGGCCGTCGTACACCAGTTGCGAACCAACGTTTGAAAGGTGTGATCAGCGGTTTGAACCTTGGTAGCACAGCGCCAGACGTTTTCTACAGCTTGGTTGAATCGACAGCTCACGGTGCAAAAGCGATCATGGATTGCATGACCACTCAAGGTGTTGACGTTAACCGCGTACTTGCGATTGGCGGCATTGCACAAAAATCGCCATTAGTTATGCAAACTTGTGCGGATGTGATGGGTCGTGACATTGCAGTAGTTGAATCGGATCAATGTTGTGCACTTGGTGCGGCAATCTTCGCTGCTGTAGCTGCTGATGCTCACTCAAGTGTAAGCGCGGCTCAAGAAGCGATGGCTAGCCCAATCCGCCACATTTACACACCAGTTAAACGCTCTGTTGATTTCTACCAAGGTCGCCACCAAGCGTACCGCGATTTAGGTCAACACATCGAAACCCACACCGATCATCAAAAGAATGACTCTCATAAAGGAGCATAACCGTGAGTGAATTACTTTTACCTGAGTTACGCAAACAAGTATGGCAAGCAAATATGGACTTACAGGTTCATAACTTGGTGACTTTCACTTGGGGTAACGTTTCAGGTATCGACCGTGAATCTGGCTTAGTAGCAATCAAGCCAAGCGGCGTGGAATACAAAGATCTTAGCCCTGAAAACATGGTGCTGGTGGATCTTGAAGGCAACGTGGTGCAAGGCGACTTAAAACCGTCTTCCGACACAGCAACGCACCTTGCGCTATATCGTGCATTTAAAGACATGGGTGGCATTGTTCATACTCATTCTTCTTATGCAACATCATGGGCACAAGCGGGCGCATCGATTCCAGCATTTGGTACGACTCATGCGGATTACTTCTACGGCCACATTCCTTGTGCTCGTGCTTTAACGGAGCAAGAGATCAAAAACGAATACGAATTGAATACTGGTAACGTGATCATCGAAACAATTGGTGAATCGGATCCAATGGCGATTCCGGGCATCTTGGTTCGTGAGCATGCACCGTTCACTTGGGGAACTGATCCTCATAACGCAGTACATAACGCAGTTGTGGTGGAAGAAGTGGCCAAAATGGCTTTCCGTACCATCACGATTAATCCAAGCACCTTGCCAATTCCGCAAGCGTTATTGGATAAACACTACCTTCGTAAGCACGGTAAAGATGCTTACTATGGTCAAAAATAAGCGCGGTCAAAAGTAGACGCGGACAAAAATAACTCATTTTTAAACGCTCATCTAAAATTAGAAGGGTGGGTGTGATTACCAAATACATAGAAATTTTAGAGGCAAATATGAAAGATTTAACAAATAAGGCTGTATGGTTTGTAACTGGTTCACAACATCTATATGGCCCACAAGTGCTAGAGCAAGTTGCGGCAAACACTGCTGAAATCGTAGCAGGTTTAAATCAAGGCGATGTATGTCTGCCAGTTATCTGCAAAGACACAGTTAAGTCTCCTGAAGAAATCTTGAAAGTATGCCAAGAAGCAAACAATGACGAAAACTGCCTAGGTGTGGTTTTATGGATGCACACTTTCTCTCCAGCAAAAATGTGGATCTCTGGTCTAAAACAATTGAATAAACCATTCGTTCACCTTCACACTCAGTTCAAAAAAGAACTACCGTGGGAAACTATCGACATGGGTTACATGAACTTAAACCAAAGTGCACACGGTGACCGCGAATTCGGTTTCATCGGTACTCGTTTAGGTCTTGATCGCCGAGTGATCGTTGGTCACTGGCAAGAAGCTTCTGTTCGTAAACAACTTGATCACTGGTGCCGTGCTGCAATCGGCTGGCATGAAAGCAATACGCTTCGTGTCGCTCGTTTCGGCGACAACATGCGTCAAGTAGCGGTAACTGAAGGTAACAAAGTAAGCTCTCAAATCGAATTCGGTTTCGAAGTACATGCTTACGGTTTAGGTGAACTTTCTGAAGTAGTGAATGCAGTAGAAGACAGCGCAATCAACGCTCTGCTTGAAGAATACCGTGCGAAATACGACATCGCGGCTGACATCTTCGAAACTCCTGCAAAACTAGAAATCTTGAAAAACGAAGCTCGCCTAGAACTAGGTATGGAAAAATTCCTACAAGATCGCGGCTGCATGGCATTCGTTAACACATTCGAAAACTTAACTGGCCTAACTAACCTTCCTGGTTTGGCAACTCAACGCCTAATGGAAAAAGGTTACGGTTACGGCGGTGAAGGTGACTGGAAAACAGCTGCACTAACTCGCATCGTTAAAGCAATGGGTGAAGGTCTAGAAGGTGGTACTTCATTTATGGAAGACTACACTTACAACTTCGCAGGTGAAGGCCAGGTGCTAGGTGCGCACATGCTAGAAGTATGCCCAACTATCGCAGCGAAAAAACCATCTATCCAAATTCACCGTCACACAATCGGTAAAACAGATGACGTTGCTCGTGCAATCTTCAGCGCAAAAGCATGTCCAGCATTAGTCGTTACGCTAATCGACCTTGGCAATCGCTACCGTATGCTTGTGAACGAAATTGACACAGTGACTCCACCATCAGATCTACCGCATCTACCAGTTGCACACGCTCTTTGGGAACCACAACCAAACCTAGAAGTGTCAGCTGCAGCTTGGATCCATGCAGGTGGCGCACACCACAGTGTTTACACTCAAAACGTAACACTAGACATGCTTGAAGACTTCGCAGAATTCGCAGGCATCGAATTAGTGGTTATTGACAAAAACACTAACGTTCGTGACTTCAAAACAACGCTTAAACACAACAGCTTGTTCTACCGCCTAAGCAACGGTATCTAGTTCAACGCTTAGCGCTTATCTGTAATGGGTAAGCGCTTTTTTTCCGCTCAAATTTCGGTTTTTGTACAATTTTCATTCATATTAAGCGGTTTTAATATTCAAAATGGCTGAACGTGAACTTTTCAATTTTTAGGGATTAAGATGAACCAATTACAGCAGTTACGCCAATACACTACCGTTGTTGCCGATACAGGTGACATTCAAGCAATCGCACAATACCAACCACAAGATGCGACAACCAACCCATCATTGATTTTAAAAGCAGCGCAAATTGCAGATTACAAACCACTAATTGATCAAGCGATTGAATACGCAAAAGGCCAAAGCCAAGATCGTCAACAACAAATCGACGACACTTGCGACATGCTTGCAGTGAACATTGGTAAAGAAATTCTGAAAGTGGTACCTGGTCGTATTTCAACAGAAGTAGACGCTCGTCTTTCTTACGACACAGAAGGCAGCATTGCGAAAGCGCGTAAACTAATCAAACTTTACAACGATGCAGGTATTACCAACGACCGTATTTTGATCAAACTAGCTTCAACATGGCAAGGCATTCGCGCAGCAGAGCAACTAGAAAAAGAAGGCATTCAATGTAACCTTACTTTATTGTTCTCATTTGCTCAAGCTCGTGCATGTGCCGAAGCGGGCGTGTACCTAATCTCACCATTCGTTGGTCGTATTATGGACTGGTACAAAGCCAAAGAAGGTAAGGACTTCGCACCAGCAGAAGATCCAGGTGTACTGTCTGTACAAAGTATTTACAACTACTACAAAGAACACGGTTACCCAACAGTGGTAATGGGGGCAAGCTTCCGTAACATCGGTGAAATTCTAGAACTAGCAGGTTGTGACCGACTAACGATTAGCCCTAACTTGCTACAAGAACTAGAGCAAGCTCAAGGAGAAATCACTGCTAAATTGACACCAGCAACCACAACAAAACCGGCACCTAAAGCGTTAACAGAAGCAGAATTCTTGTGGGAACATAACCAAGATCCAATGGCGGTAGAAAAACTAGCGGAAGGCATCCGTAACTTTGCTATCGACCAAGGTAAGTTAGAAACTATGATTGCTGAACGCCTATAATCTTTTGATTTAGCGTTTGAATTTTATCAAAGCCAGTGCATTATTGTGCTGGCTTTGTTTTATCTGCTGTATTTAATACTAATCGTACGAATTATCTGACCAGCTAATTAGTGTGATTGGCATAAGGAAAAACTCCCACTATGACCTATAAATTACTTGCTCTCGATCTTGATGGCACGACTCTGCAAGATGACCACAAACTCAATCCTTGGGTAAAAGAATACGTTCAGCGAATCAAAGAAAAATACACGGTGATGATCGTCACTGGCCGCCATCATACCGCAGCAAAACCTTATTATGATGAGTTTGGTTTAACCACGCCGATCATCTGCTGCAACGGCGTTTATCGCTACGATTATGCTAAGGAGAAGGTGGAAACTGGCATGCCAATCCCTTTTGATTTAGCGCAGCAGTTCTTGGCTCTAGCTCATCAATTCGAACTGCAACTTGTCATGTACACCGCTGAAGGCATGGCGTTCTCCAATTACGATCCTATGGCTTATATGCTGCCTTTAAAAGAGTGGGCGTTAAGTTATCCGCAAGGCAAACAACCTAAAATCTACCAAATTGACAGCTTCGAGAAAGAATTAGAAAAAACCGCCTGTATTTGGAAGCTTGTGGTGAAAGGTAACGAAGCCAACTTCAACGCATTTCTACAACAAGATCTCATTCAAACGCATTTTGAAGGTTCGATTTCTGGTGAAAATAAAATCGATCTTGCTATGAAGGGCCACAGTAAAGGCCAAGCTTTGCTAAACTATCTTCAATGCCTAGATCTTGATTCAAAACAAGTGGTTGCTGCTGGTGATAACTATAATGACATTTCAATGATTAACACCGTCGGTTGCGGAATTGCTATGCTGCATGCAGAAGAAGAAATCAAACAACACGCACATGTCATTTGCAGCACCGATAATCAAGGCAATGGATTAGAGCAAATACTCAAAACTTATTTTCCTATTTAATCGCTGCTATATGGACTTAAACATGCAAAACGATCCACTCAAACCCGGTTACGATTTCAATGCCCACCTTGTTACTGGTATTACGCCAATCAACAAGGGTGAGGAATTGGATTACGTCATTGACCGCCCAAACGGAATGAAAGGGTTTATTGTGAATCTTACGGTCAAAGGTAAAGGCACCGTATTTCAAGGGGAACAAGCATTTCATGTGGAAGAAGGGGATTTGTTACTGTTTCCTTCGGGGGTTCCACATTATTACCACCGTGCTGACGATGCAGAAGAATGGCATCATCGCTGGATTTATTTTCGCCCAAGAGCTTATTGGAACAACCGCCTGAAATGGGAAAAGTGCAATAACGGTGTTTTCATTACCCGAGATTTAGAAGCGGACGTGTACAAAAAATTACATGACTTGTTCATTGAAGTGGAAGACCGCACTCGTTCAGATGAACCTTATACTGATGAATTGAGTTTAAATTTGCTCGAACAGATTTTGATTTTGAGCAAAATGAACCAGCCTAATTTGATCAAAAAGCGTCTTGATCCTCGAATTACTGAAGTCGTCAATTACATGGCTAAACATTTAAATGAAGATTTCAGTAACGAACAATTAGCCGATCTAGTGTGCTTGTCTCCATCTCGTTTAGGGCATTTATTCCGCGACGAAATAGGTATGACGATTACACAATGGCGCGATGATCAACGTATCAGCCGAGCTAAACAACTTCTTGTGACTTCAAACTATTCCATTAACCAGATTTCACGCCTGATTGGTTATTCCGATCCGCTGTATTTCTCTCGTGTATTTAAAAACAAAGCAGGCCTCAGCCCTAAGCTGTACCGTGAGAAAGTGATGTAAAAAAACATAAAAATAGAAAATAAGGAAAGGACGAAACATGAATTATTTGCTGCAAGTGGATTTTCCATTTCACGGCCCATTTGGTTATGCATTAACAGAATCCATGGCAGGTTTGGCTCAAGATATTGCTACCGAAGAAGGATTAATTTGGAAAATTTGGACAGAATCTGCTGAGCAAAAAACGGCTGGTGGAGTTTATCTTTTTGATAACGAACAAGATGCCAAACGTTATTTAGCAAAACACACGGAACGTTTAGAATCATTTGGCATAACAGACATTCGTGGCTTGATTCTGCAAGTGAATGAAGGACTAAGTAAAATTAATTCTGCACCGTTATAAAAAAGCTTATAGACCGAGGTTAGTTATCTCGGTCTTTTTCCTTTTGGCTAATATTATCCGTTTTTGTTAAACGACATCTCATTTGTGTCGATTTTAAACTGGAAAATTTACCAGCCAATTACGTTATAATTGCCGTTCATTCTTTACTGATTGCTAGCTCTTACAAACTGACCGCTATGACAGACTTATTGCTCCACCTTAAACCCGATGACATCACTAATGCTCAATTCTTTTTGCTGATCCTGTTAAGTGGTTGTACTTCCATGCTCAACGTTATTATTGGCGTAGGTGGTGGTGCTACTTTGATTGCGGTAATGATCACCATGATCCCTGCAAATGCTTTGATCCCTGTTCATGCTTTGGTGCAATTAGGCTCAAATACGGGGCGTGCTTTTTTGATGCGACACCACATCCAAAAGCAATATCTAAAATGGTATTTTATCGGTGCGGTGATTGGGGCTGTGATCGGTGGCAATATTGCAGTCAATCTTCCGACCAAATATTTAGAATTAATTTTGGCCGTCTTCATCTTAATAAGCAGCTGGGTTCCGTTTAATCTGAGTTTGAAAGGGCGTAACGGTTTATTAGGAATGGGGATCTTTACCACTTTCCTTTCAATGTTTGTTGGTGCTACTGGGCCATTTTTGATTTCGACAGTGAAAAACATCCTGCCAGAGCGTCGTGAGCTTGGTGCAACCATGGCTTGCTTTATGTCGATTCAGCATGTGATTAAAGCGGTGATTTTTGCGTTTCTTGGCTTTGCTTTTCAAGAATGGTTAGGCTTGATTGGCTTGATGATCCTAATGGGATTCTGTGGAACCTTTATGGGTAAACGAGTGTTAGATCGAGTATCGAATCAGCACTTTCATGTAGTGCTTAAAATTGCATTATCTGCGATTGCCCTGCATTTGATTTGGGGATTTTTCACCGCAAGTTAATTTGATTCAATCATTTGAGTAAGCATAAAAAAAAGTTGAAGCGATCATCTCGCTTCAACTTTTTTTGTATCTTATGGAATTGAGTTTATTACTATTCCATTTATTTCTATTTTATTGGGTACTTTCTTGTAGCTTTTTTGCTTCTTGCACCGCAGGGATCGGAAAAATTCGATCATACGCAATGTTATAAAAGAAAGCGTAAACCAAATAAAATACAACCATTCCGATGTCTAAAATAAAGGCTTCTTTTAGGCTGATTTGTAGATACCAAGCCATAATTGGCAAAGTAATCACAACCAGTCCTAATTCAAACAAGCAGGAATGAAATACTCGAATGGCAATGGTTTTTTCTAATTGCCCCGTGTACTTCAACATCGCTTTGTCGAAACCAATGTTATAAAAGTAGTTCCATACTGTCGCAATAATCGAAAATGCCACCGCAAGAACGGTTACTTTCGTCATGTCCATGTGGATTAATTTACTTACGCCCAAGGCAAGGATCAGTAACCCAATCAGTTCAAAACAGATGGTGTGTCTTAGTCTATCGAATGTGGTACGCATGATGTGCTCAACTTAAAATAGTCGATTTTTTCGGTGTATATCCTATTGAAACAACTGTTAAGTAGATAATTGTTCCAATAATCATGGATATGATGGGTGTTTCATAAACAAGACTAATGATAATGCCTATAAAAAAACCTTCAACCCTAAAGTCAGGAAATTTACAAACAGCAGGTTCAAAATGCTTGTTGAGAAACAAATTTTTTACATTTTTTATGTTTTGCATTAGCGTATAGCCAAGGTGCTAGAAGGATTAGCTAGTTCGAGAAAATACTCCAAGGATCGCGAGTTATTTATGCAAAAAAATGTTTCAGCAGAAAAATCGGCTTCTCCAGATAAGCCTCTTTGGGGGAAAGTAAGCCATATATCCTCAGGTTTTACTTCGGTATTAGTGGGTTACGCCAGCTCCGTTGTGATCATCATTCAAGCTGCCACTGCTGCGGGAGCAAACCAAGCACAGATCGCCAGTTGGTTGTTAACCTTGGGTGTGATGGTGGGGTTAGCCTCGGTTCTGTATTCTTTGTATTACAAAATGCCAATTCTGATTTCATGGTCGACACCGGGCGCAGTAATGCTCATCGGTGCAGCAAGTCAATACTCTCTCCCAGAAGCAATTGGTGCATTTATCTTTTCTGGTTTTTTGATTGTTTTAACAGGTTTTATAACTCCAATCAGTCGCTTAATTGAGCGGATACCAACGCCATTATCCACTGCTATGCTTGGGGCGATCTTAATGCCTTTTTGTATTAAAGCCTTTACGCCAATTATGGATTCGCCAGTTATTTTTATCGCAATGGTTGCAACTTTCTTTCTCGGTAGACGATTTTTGCCTCGCTATGCCATGTTACTGTTATTAGTAGTCGGTGTGGGTTTAGGTATATTTTCTGGTGCTTTTGAAGGAAAGAATATTGAACTTGAAGTGGCAACTTTAGAATGGGTTACGCCACAAATAAGCTTATCGGCGATGCTGAATTTAGGCTTGCCTCTTTATATCATCACCATGCTTTCACAAAATTTACCCGGTTTTGTGGTGTTAAAAAGTTACCAATATAGCGCGCCACCAAAGCCGATTTTTATTGGAACCGGTATTCTGAATATGTTCTGCGCACCATTTGGCGGCTTTAGTTTAAACTTAGCGGCTATTTCAGCTGCAATTTGTATGAACGAAGAAGTGGACGAAGATAAAACACAACGTTACCGAGCCGCAATTTGGGCTGGTGTGTTTTATATCTTGGCGGGCTTATGGGCCACGAGCGTGGTGACGATATTTCTGGCTTTACCTTCCGCAATTTCTCAGATTTTAGCTGGCTTAGCTTTATTAGGCACTTTGCTGATGTGTCTACAAACCGCTTTTGCTGACGAGCATTACCGAGAGTCAGCCTTGTTCACCTTTTTAGTGACGTTATCGGGTGTGTCTATCTTAGGCGTTGGATCAACCTTATGGGGATTGATTGCAGGATTGGTACATCAAAGGTTGTTGAAGAAGAAATAGCCCGAGAACTTTAACGTACATTGGGCTTATTACTTATTTTTGAGTTTTTCGCTGGTAGAAATATCCATTTTCTAGCTATCAATTGTAGTCATTTGGTTCCTGCATTTCCTTAAACTACCTCTATACCTGCCTATATTGGTTGCTTGTTTTAAACAGCTCATCTTAATTATTTGCTCTAAATTCCTATATTCGTGTGAACGACGTCAAACATTATCACTTTGCTGTTAGACATTCATATCGCCATTAACATTTACTATGTGAATTGTTCTTTGATTGTGATTTGTTTTGTGAATTGGTTTGTGGGGTGGGTTCCATAGTTATGAATGCAGCTGCGAATAGGAAGCTACTAGATAGTGCGATGTTGAGTGTACAGTGTTTATTGAGGCTTAAATCGGTTGTTCATAATGCTTCGTCTTTAGACCGTGCTGACTCTTTAAAAAGCACATTAAAAAAGATATCCCAAGAAACAAAAGGTCGACTTAGCCTTAAACAGCTTTCTGAAAAACAGTTAGAAGCTGCGTATCTTCCTATCGTTTATCAGAATAAAAATGGAGAGTTTTGCGTTCTTGCAAGATTGTCTGAAGAGCAGGCGTTAATAAAATCTGCTTACGAAAATGCCCCAAAGGTAATACCTAGGACTGTTTTACAACAAGAATGGACTGGTCATGTTATTCAGTACCATGAAAGTGGAAGCACATTTGATATTTCTTGGTTTATTCCAGAGTTTGTCCGTTATCGAAAGTTTTTCTGTGAAATATTAGTCATATCGTTATTTCTTCAGATGCTTGCACTTATTCTTCCTCTCTTTTTTCAAGTCATCATGGATAAGGTGCTTATACATCATGCATTGTCAACACTTGACGTTTTAGTTGTGGCATTGGTTGTGGTTGGATTGTTTGAGGTTGTATTGAAGGGGTTACGCGAATATTTGCTTTCACATACAACAACCAGAGTAGATATTCGACTTGGTGGCCAGTTATTCAAGCACTTATTAGGTTTGCCTTTACTGTACTTTAAAACAAGGCAAGTCGGCACGATTGTTATGCGAGTGAGGGAATTAGATTTTATTCGTCACTTTTTGACCGGAGCTAGTTTGACATTGTTTGTAGATGTCAGTTTCACATTTGTATTTTTTGTGATTATGTTCTACTTATCTGCTCCGTTAACACTACTTGTGCTCGCAAGTATTCCTTTCTATGTATTGGTTGCTGCTCTGAGCTCCAAACCTTTAAAACGAAAAATCGAAACCCAGTTTAGTAGCGGTGCTAAGAATACAGCTTTTCTCACGGAATCTCTCAATGGTATGGAAACCGTAAAGAGTTTAGCCATTGAACCTCGTTTCCAACACAAATGGGAAGATCAAACTCAAGAGTTAGTGCAGGCAAACTTCGATAGGCAAAAGTTTCAATCCTTGATTAGTCAGTCAGTATTGCTACTTCAGAAAACGACATCAGTGGCAGTGTTATGGCTAGGTGCGACCATGGTCATGTCATTGGATCTAACCATAGGTCAGCTTATTGCGTTTAATATGATGGTTAATCATGTTAGTCAGCCTTTCGCTAAGCTAGTTGATTTGTGGCAGCAATTTATACAAACCCGAGTTGCTGTGGATAATTTGGGAGAAATGTTAAATCTTCCCTCAGAGCAAGATCAAGGTCGTTTTTCCCCTCAGAAATCAATGTGCGGACATATTCAGTTGCAGAATGTGTGGTTTCGCTATCAACCTCAATTACAGCCCGTTTTGCGAGGTCTTTCTATCGACATTCAAGCTGGTGAGTCAATAGGGCTTGTAGGGCCATCAGGTTCAGGTAAAAGCACGATTACAAAAATAATTCAAAAACTGTATCTATCTGAAAAAGGAGACATTTTCATAGATGGAGTTTCTATCACTAAGTGGTCTGCAACAGCGCTTCGAGAACAAATCGGGGTCGTGTTACAAGAAAACTACTTATTTAATAAAAGTGTTAGAGAAAATATCGCCATAAGAATGCCGAGTGCATCGCTAGAACAAGTTGTTGAAGCATCTAGGTTAGCTGGAGCTCACGAATTCATCCTTAAACTACCTCAAGGCTACGATACTATTTTAGCTGAAGGCGGTAATTCAATTTCTGGTGGTCAAAAACAGCGACTTGCTATTGCAAGGGCTTTAATGACCAAACCCAAGATACTTATCCTTGATGAGGCCACCAGTGCTTTGGATGAAGAGTCCCAGCTAATTGTGAATGAGAATATGGCCAAAATATCTCGTGATCGAACGGTTATCACTGTCGCTCATAGACTTTCAGCTGTTCAAGGTTGTGATCGTATTGTCGTAATTGAAGATGGAGAAATTACTGAGCAAGGTCATCATGAAGAACTTCTTAAGTTTAATAGTTGTTACGCAAAATTGTGGAGCCTTCAACGGCGAAATGAAGTGGAAAACGACATTGAGGGAAAATTATTATGAGTTTGATCCCAAGTGTCATTGCTGCATTCAATAATAGAAAGGATAAATCGCTATCAATAATTAGAAAGACTCACGAATATGAGTTTTTACCAGCATATCTGGAGATTATTGAAAAGCCACCATCACCATGGGGGCGTCGAAGTGCAATAGTTATACTCGCATTTTTATTTTCAGTATTGGTGTGGTCTATATGGGGAAGATTGGATATCCATGCTAGTGCCCAAGGTAAAGTGATGGTGTCTAGCCATAGCAAGGTGATTCAAGCCTTAGAGCAAGGTGAGGTTATCGCTATTAATGTCCGTGATGGTCAACGGGTTAAAAAAGGAGAGATATTAATACAGCTGAACCCTACAGGAATAGATGCAGAATCTAGGAGGTTGTCTGAACGATACAACCATTTAAATATTAATAGATCTAGAATTTTAGCACTGCTCTCGGATGATCCTCTGAACTCATTTTCTCCCCCAATTGAAGCTACTCAAGAGCAAATAGCTATTAGCAAGCAGCACTTAATCAGTGAATATAATGAAACTCACCAACTTATTGAAAGGTTGGCTTCAGAAGCAGCCGTTAATAAAGCACAACAAGAGGCAAACCAAAGAGAAATTAATTCTTTAAGTCGACTAAAAACCAATATAGAAACCAGATTAAATGCTCGTAAAGCTTTGATCGCATCAAACTTTATTGCTCGGATTGAATTATTAGAACAAGAAAAAGAGTTGCTTGAAATTGAAAGAAATATTAGCAATATGCAGGCGCAAAGGAAGGTGTTGGCTGCGCAAGCTCAGAGCCTTTCTGAACAAAAAGATACTTTAATCGCTCAAAAGCAAGTCGACTATTATGACCAACTTAATCAGCTAAATAGTCAAATAGCAGAAATTAGCCAAGAGTTAATTAAAGTTAAAGAGCGTCAGCGTGTTCAAGCTCTGCGATCGCCTGTCGATGGTGTTGTGCAGCAGTTAAACATTCACACCCTTGGTGGGGTGGTATCTGTAGTGGTTTAATTATCCCGGACACTAAATTAGGTGGTAAAGTCTCCACCATAAATGAGGTGTTTAATGACAAAACGACAACGACGTACATTTTCTTCTGAATTCAAAATGGATGCGGC
>JBKEDP010000052.1:0-39820 GCA_047975485.1 Vibrio sp.
GATGATCATCTTGATATTCTTGCTCGGTTTCATCTTGCTCTTCCCCATCTTCAGGGGGGAGTTGATCTTCAAGGTCATCAATAATAGTTTGAAGTTCAGCAATAGTGGTGTCACTTTTATACTGCTTTTCAGTCATACCAAGCTCTTCACATAAACTATCTATGTGAGCTTGTAACTGTTTTTTCTGAGACATAAACGTACCTTTACTTTGTTATTGATGAATGGGACCGCAGTCCCATCAATAAAATAAAAGCCGCTTATGCGACTTTGACTGTAACGAAGCGGTTAGTATCAACTAAATACATAGCTGGTGCTGATTCAGCTTTAGTGTAACGAACCGCCGGGTCTTTTCCTTCAACCCAATCTTTATAGTAGCGTTCACCTTCATCTAAACCTTCCATCTGAGCATCAAGATCTTGAATAGCACCATACAACGCAACACCACGAGCCATTGTATGACCTAAAATTACAGTGTTTTCTGGCATAACTTTCTTCACTGTGCCATCACGGTCAATATACTCTTCATCTACAACCAAAATAGTTACATCGCCATAAGTCCCTTTATAGCTAACTGCTGAACCAAGTTCTTTACAAGCTGTTTCTAGTTCTGAGTTAGAACCTCGACGAGTATCTAATGAATCTTTAACCGCTTTGAACTTCTTAAATAGAGCCCATGCTTTTTTATCCATAATGGCAATATCAATAATGCCATCTGAAACGTCAGCCCAGTCGTCAAAATCATCAGAAGGATCATGTGTCTCTGTATCTGCTGCATCCCACTTGGCCGCGCCTGATAGAGTAATAAAATTATCAGCTTCACGTAATGTATCAATCTCATGAGCAACTTCTACATACTCACCATCGATAACCGTTTTACCGTAAATAACCATTTCAGCACACATCAGTTCTTCACGATCAGAAATTGCTTGCTCTTCCATTTTAATGTTTTGAGCAACCAATTTATCTAAACGTTCAGACGGTGATAATGGCTGAGAATAGTCTTCACCAGGAAGTCGCTTAACCGTCATGTTTGGGTTAACTGCATGCTTAGATTTAACGTAAGCAGGCATAAATGATGATGTTTTAAAAGCTTTAGCTCGATCAACTACAGCTCCGATCATCGGTGAACAATATGCAGCAATTTTTGTTTCATTTGGAACGTGGTCTAAATCAACTTTTTGTGTTGAAAAAGTATATGTTTCACGAAAGAAAAGACGCTTAAAAATACTGTCTTTTTTGATGCCTTTTTCGTAAACGACTCCAAGTAACTTTCTAGGGGTAAATAAATCCATAACAATTCTCTATATTTAAGGGTAAAAAAAACGAGCTTAAAGCTCGTCGTTTACACTGATTGGGCTACCTAAGAAAGCTGCTCGTTTTTGTGCTTCCGTCAACCCATCAGGCCACTGCACAAAAGAAATACGGAAACATCCAGTTTTGTAAAAAGGTACCAATGTATCAGCGGCTAATGCATCAACTGCTTTTGCTGAAATGGCTACAGCTAAGCCCGGAGTACCGTCCCACTTAACTAAAACACTAGTATCTTCACCACCACCTGCATCTTGCTGAAGCATCAATGGTGTTAATCGTGGAAAAGATTGACCTGAAGCAACAAAAGCTAGGCCTGTTTTTAAAGGTTCATCACCAGCTAAAAAATCATCTGGGGTATAATCAACTACTTCACTCATAACTCACCTACTAATTATCCAAAGGCTTTAGATAGACGGGCATCCATTTTTGCTTCGTCATCATTTTGATCGCTACCAACATCGGAGCCTAAAGGGGCACCATGTTGAGCACCTAATGCAGAAAGAGCTGCATCATCACGTTGAGAAACAGCTTCTGGTGCTGAGGCTAAAATGTCTTTTGCATCTTCAACACTCATCCCAGCTTTATTAGCCAGTTTGTGGGCTAATGCTTCTCGACCTTTGGCTTCTGGCAAGCCAAGGATACCCATGACTCGTTCACGCTCAGCATCAACTGCAGAAGCATCATTCGTTTGTTCGTTTGCTTGTGGCTCTGGAGTCTGTTGCTCTTGAACCGGATTTTCTTCCGTTGACGCTGCTGCGCCTTTTTTCGGATTTTCAGTTTGTGTTGTCATGGATACTCCCATATCGACAGTTGTAGTGCTTTGAGCGTTGAGGTGCTCACTCATAACAGCCAAGGCATCTGAGCCATTGACCACTTCATTAGCAAAGCCAACCTCAACGGCAGCTTGCCCTTCAAAACATGCCGCTTCAGTAGCAAGAATGTCTTCCACTTTCTTACCGCTATAATTAGCGACTTTCGTTGCGAAACTTAAACGCAGTGTTTCAAGTTGCTTCGTCCATTTTTCTTTCACATCATCAGGTAAAGCTTCATAAGGGTTACCCTCTGCTTTATGCTTTCCTGCTGTGATCAACGTGATTTCTGCACCCTTTTGCTCCATCATTTTTTCAATGTTGGTATGGGCCATAATCACACCGACTGAACCAGTAATAGACGTTTGAGTAACCAATCGATGTGAACATGAAGATGCAATTAATTGAGCTGCTGAAGTATGCATGTCATACCCCAAAGACCAAATTGGCTTGATATCTCTATAGCGAGCAATAATATCGGCCAAATCAAAACAACCGTTAACCATGCCTCCGGGCGAGTCAATATCGAGCATAACGCCTCGAACTGAGTCATCACTCATGGCTTCCGTTAGCTTTCGATGAATACCATCGTACCCAGTCATCCCTGAATATGGATGTAATGCCCCAAGCTTATGAACTAACGAACCGTCGACAGGTACCACTGCTATTCCATCAATCACTTGATAAGAGCGGCTAGTGCTTCGGCCTTTATTAAAACTAGATGCTTCAACTTGCATCGCATTTGCATCAAGCGTATTGCCGTCTAAATCAATGAGTTTATCGACACCACCCATTCGATTAGCCAACGCTGAAAAGAAAGTTCGAGCGTATGAAGCATCAACAGCCAGAGGTGTATTAAATGCCTTTGTTAATAAATGTTGATAATTACTCATCGACTTTCCCGTCCTGTTCGTCTGGAGCTAATGCTTGTAATGCCATCCAGCTTGGAGGCGGCAAACCTTTTGTTTTACGTTCTTCCATTTCGCGAACTTGCTGTTCAAAGGTTTCTTGATAATCTTCACCAAGAATCGCCATTTCTCGCTCGTACGTTGAAAGACCGGCTTCAATACGAAGCACCGCTTCTTTCACTTCTTTCAATCCATCAATCGCTAAGCGGCCTGATCCAATCCAATCAGACTTAGTCCAAGCTGAACGTCTCTCATAAAATGAATAACGAGCTTTTGATGGTAGAGTGATGTACTTACGAGCAATCATTTCTTCAAATAACAATTCAAAAATTTGACTTGCTAAACGATTGGCAATGATTTTTCGACGCCCCATGAAATAACGCCAAGAATCGTTATGCGCAGCGCGAATTGTGCTGTATGACATTTGGCTGTAGTTTTTCGAAAGTTGCGCGTAATCCAGCCCTAAACCTGCAGCAATATATCGAATGATGGAAGATTCAAGCGCAGCGAAACCATTGTCGGCATTTCCTGCAGAATGAATATTAAATTTATCACCAGGGAATAAATGCGGAGCCTTCACTCCATTGAATTTTATGTTTTGACTACTGTAGTAATCCCCCATATCAAATAACATTTTTTCAACGTTACCTGACTGGCCCGTACCATAGAGGAATTCCATCGCTTCAGCCGAACTGAGATCAGATTCAATACTGACAGCGTACATAGCATTAACAATAGCTCGCTGTAATGTCGTATTTTGCAGAGTATCAAGCATTTTTAATTGCTCAAGACTTGATGCAAATCGGTTTACACCACGAGTTTGACCACCTTCAACTGGTTCAAATATATGAATAAAACCAAGTCGGCCATTTGCTAATCGCTTAGAAACTCGACGCCAACGTCTACCAAAACCAAATTGATCACCGCCTTCGGCAACGTTATAGAACTGAGCTGCTCCATTTCTATTTAGCTCTATTCCTGCTCGACGATACTCTGTATCCATTGCGTTGTTTGGGTTGCAAACACGACGTGGTGCAACAAGACGAATAGCTGTCGAAAATGGTGAATTAGCACGGTTAATCCATTCTGGTTTAGCCATGATGTCACCAGTATGCGCATGAGTTTCAATAGACTCTCGCATAATCATGGTGAATGTGCGTTTTTCTTCAGCATCGATATAACAGTTAGGATCTTCTGCAATATCTCTAAATATGGACTCAACTTCACGTACGAAGCCTTTATCCATTTTTAAACCAAGTAAATGCCAGTTTGGCTTGTAACTTAGTCGGTACTCAGAACCAATGATGTGGTCTTTATGTAGCTGCATTCCGTTTGCAGCAATACCATTGTTACGAACAACATCATCAGTTCTGCTATTGATTTGAGACAATACTGGCAAAAGTGCAGCGTCGACAGACTTAGATGGAACATTCCAATCTCGCATCTGACCACCAAATCCGCTGCCTCCGCCTCGAAAGACCGACTCGCGCAATGGCGTAATACCGTCTGCAGAGAGAAGAATGTTTTTACTCATTACAACATCACTCCTGCAGGTGGTAACCGTCGATTGGATTTTATGCCTAGCTGCATTTTTAGATCATCAATGTAATTACGAAGTCGATCTATATCCGCTCGACTAAAGTCAACTCGACGGCCATCTTTAGTAACTGAAACCGCCATGGTTCCTGTCAATAAAGAATGATAAGCCGCTTCTGCTTCTTGAAGCATTTCTTGTAACGTCATAATGCTGCCTTACTTCATCCTTTCAGCGAGTTCTTTCATGCTAAGTTTCTTTTCAACTTTCTCCGGTTCAGCCAGTTCTAAACCAAATTTTTCTATCAAGATTCTCAAAGCGGCATGAGCATAAACCCAGCCATCTAATGCCTCATCAAAAGGGTGATACTGTTTAATCCAACGCCAAACCTGACGTCCATTTCTCGTTTCTAGTTTTTTTGTGGCAGAACACAATTGCTTAAAGAATTCATCTCCTGCAATTTTTTCATCAACGGGAAAGTGGATACATCCGGGAACTAACTCGTCCGCTTTGGGCATAATTCCTAACCGGCCATAAAGCAACGCTTTGGAGTTATCGGTGCCCACTCGCGTGAGATAAACTTTTTTGTTGTTTTTCTTACGAGGAAAAGCTTGGATTGGCTTGCCGTATTTATTTTCACCCTGAATAGGAATAATCCACATGATGCCGAGACGACGACTCATTTCATAAACATCATCGGTTTTATGTCCCATGGCATCCCAACAACCAAGCTGGATAGACATGATCTCGCCATTTTGTTTAACGTACTGTCTTCTGATTTTTTTTTCACATGCATCTTTGGTAACTTCATTTGATAAATCACCCAAAACTACTACGTGATCAACTAACCAACATTCCTCTCCTGAGCCCCAAGCCCAAATAAAAATTTCAACACGGTCATCCTGCGTATCAATTCCCGCAGTTAATACGACAGCTCGGTCAGGTACTGGATTTTTAACTCGATCCCCTTTCCACCAGATTTCACTGCGACCTTTGAGATTTTCCCAGTCTAATTTTTCACGATATTCACCCTCCCAAAGCTCTCCGAGAATCAGGTTAATGAATGTTTTTAATTTAGAAGGGTCATTTTTTTTGGTCAGGAATTCACGAACTAAACCAATCCAACCATCGGTCATTTTAGTGTTGTAAGCCGCCCAGCAATGAATGCCGACACTGACAGGAGTAGCCGTTTTATTTCCATCAATATCAAAGAAGTTCTCACCATCTTTTGTCCACGTAAAATCCTCGGCTATCCATCGACCGGCTCTTTGCATAGACGTAAGATGTTTATAAAGAATTTTGTCGTCACAATTTTCACAAGCGTAATAAGTAGTTTTAGCCTTTCGCTCGATGCTGGTTTCTTCGTTATTCCACTTAAAACCATGCTTAGTTTCTGGGGTTCCCCACTGTAAAACCTGTTCATGGCCACAATGTGGACACGGCAAATAAAAGCGAAATGTAAGACTCATTTCTGCCATTATTTTTTCTATATGAGACTCACCTGCGTTTGTCGGTGTTGTTCCCCAACGTTCCATTGGAAACGCTGCACCTTCCAAGCGAGTACGAGCCAGAGATATTGGATTTCCTTCTTTCCCTAGCTCCCAATCCCAACCATCAACTTCATCACCAAAGAGCGCGGCCTTGGTTATCCGCCTCATATTTTTAGGTGTGGCGGCTCCTAAAATATCAAGTATCCAACCAAGACCGACTTTTTTCTTGGTCGTATTGTTTTGATCACGGGCGTATAAAAAAGGAAAAATACGACGCATAATCGGCATTTCTTCCCATGCGCCATCTATTTCATCAATTGTGAAATTTTTAGCATCATCATCAGTTGGCTGATAAATAACAATGTTCGCTTTGTATTGATGCAACAAGCATGATGCCGCTGCCACGAGCATTTTTGACCAACCAATACGTGCTGATTTTTGAAAAGCTAATCGACGTATAGAACGATTGCACATCATATTTAAGATGGCGATCTGAAAAGGTAATGTTGTCCACGCACCTTCTTCTTGTGAAGAACCTGAAGCAAGACGGTAGTGTTCATTAGCCCATTCAGTACCACTAACTGGTGGTGTCTTCCTCAACCCCATCAAACCACGACGGATAGCTTTCTTCATCGCTGTCAATGTAATCTGTGAGATCGGGTTGGACATCGGCACACTCATTAGCTGCAGCAGCAAGCTCAACTTCAATAACTTCGATTGCTTCTGGTGGCATTTCTGGCCAAGCACTTTTTATCTTTGGAACTAATCCATCAATCCTGGTGTTAATGCGAGATGATACCTGCTGCAGTGATTCCACAATCATTTCAATCGGCGCATAGGTTTTTTCAAAAAGAACACGCTTCGCTTTTTTCATTGCGATGTTTTCTTTTTTCTCGATGATCTTTAGTCGTCGTTCCTCTTTAGCAAACGACTCTTCCTCTTCATCATCATCGATTTCCGCTTCTGGATTAGAATTTCTTGCCTGCGATTTATAACTAACATAAGCGTGAATACACGCTAATGGATTCATACCATCTCGCCCTTTAGCAGCAGGCAGAATCCCTTGACCTATGAGGTTTCGGACTTGCCGTTCACCGATACCAAGGAGCTTTGCTATATCCGACTGTGTGAACTTCTTGTCGGGATGAAATAGATTGCTCATTCATGATCAAAAACCGGAAACCGGAAACCTCCAAAACCAAAAAAATTTTTTAACGAGCGACTTTCTGCGCTGATGCACACCCGTAAGGCCGCGTATGGCCCCAAAGGACCCATGCCATGCCGGGGGCCATCGATGCGACCTAAGTCCCATTCGCTTTACTTATCATTAGCTTCAGACGTGTTCTTACTAGCCTGAATTGCTAACTCTATCGCTTCACGCAACTTAACCTGAGCATCTGCCATCATCTTTTGATCGGCTGTTGCTTGTTGGCTTATTAGGTTTTCAAGTGCATTTCCCTGCACTCGTAATATGGATTCAAACTGCGTCATATCGTTTCTCTAGGTACGAACATTTATGAATAAGCACGTCATGCTCATTAATAAATCTTCTACTCTTTCTTTCAGCTTATGGCACCACACCAAAGAAAGGAGAAGTACATCATCGTCATTGGTCTTAGGGTTGGCTTTGATTCCTTTAAGCCGAAAAGAATAAAGCTTCATGTAAATAATTTCCGTAACACTCCCACTGCCCCGTATCAGCCAGCGTCACCCGTCCACATGGAAGTTAATAACTACATAACGACTCCAAATAAAAAAGCCCGGTAATCATCCGGGCAAAACACTAAGAGATATAAATGAGAAAATACATGCAAGTCAGGAAGTCACATCAGCTATTTATCAGCCTGTTTGTCTTCTACCCATTTTCGGGTTCTATCAACTTGCTGAGCACACATGGACCAAAACGTCATCCACACAATGTCACGCTCAGCTGCTTCTTTCTCTGACTTGGCTGGTTTGTTATATGGCAATAAACATGGCTGCAAATCAGCCGGAGGTGGGAACAGGTACAACGGCTCGGTTTTCGTCAACACCTTGAGATCGGTAGAGCTGCTGCATCCGATTAAAGACATCGCTGCTGTAATCAGTATTACAGCCCTTAGATAACGGCTCATGTTCATTTAACGTCCCTATATCCTTAACCGCTTTTTCAAGGTTTGCGACCGCGGTCCCATTCACCAAATCACGCTGAACCAAGGCCGTTTTAAAATCGGCCAGTTGATCAGTCAAACCACCAATAGTGCTATTAAGTGAATCATTAAACTGAGCAGCAATGACTAAATTAGCTTCCGCTTGTTCTTTCTTCATTCGCATTTCATCAAGCTGACTACTCAATGAATCAGTGCGAATGTACCCAGCAAAACCAACGACAAAAACGATAAGCCAAGGTAAAAACGGTTTAATTAAGTTCCACCAAGACATAAATCTGTTTCCTTTTGCCTTCGTGTCACCAAACCATTCAACTTCTTACCGCCACCATAAACCCAATAATTAAGCTCATGGCAAGCCTCAACCACATGATTGGTTCTTAGCTTGCTGTAAATACGTGTCTCACTACCATCAGCATTCCGCTTGAATCGTGTACAACCCACGTTAAAGATAAATGATGTGAAAGCATCAACTTGGCCCTGACTCAACGAAGCAGGATTGATGGTGGTAGCAAGACAATCCTGCGCAGACTCAATATTACGAGCCCAATCCTTGGCCACTTGCTCAATAGTAATGGTTTCATCAGTCACACCATGAGTGTTTCCAATACCATTCGTTTGCAAGCCTGCCGGACAAACATACGGAGTTAATCGACATGATTCAGCATTGCCAATCAACTCTAAACCTTGTTTTGAAACTTTAACGTCATTAGGAACAACGCCCGTCAAAATCAAACCGATAGCAGCCATAACTGAGCAAACAATCTTTTTAGTGTGCGACATTAACTATTCACCTCATCTAAAAGCTGCTGATCAATTTCAGGATTTTCAGATTGCTTTTCGGCAATTTGCTGAAGAATGAGCGAATTTTTTCTTTTGAAATACCAACTCAAACCAAATGAAAAAGTGCCTAAAATCATGCCGAAAATGACACCCCATTCATTAACACTAAACATGCCAAAAAATGCAGCCCATCCAGCGAAAAACTGAGAAGACTTGCTAGTCAAACTTTCGGCTTTAACATAGGTGCTTGATAAGCTCCAACCCATTAAAACCTTTGTAGCTAAATCTTTTTGATTTTGCATGGCGATCAAAAAAGGCACATTGCTGTGCCTCACCCTAATAACGACTATGAAATATTAGAAAACGAATCAACCGTCGATAAATAGGTATCTTCCTCCATTTCAATACCAATGAACTTACGATTCAAAGCCAAACAAGCCTTACCTGTTGAGCCCGACCCCATAAACGCATCAAGAACAACGTCATCCTCACGACTACTGGCCGTAATAACATGCTCCAAAAGGCTGGAAGGTTTCTCGCAAGGGTGCTTACCCGGGTAATATTGAACTGGAGCGAAAGTCCACACATCGGTGTACGGCACATCGCTAGTAACAGAAAAAGGCCGACGCAAACGCTCAAACTCAACTTTAAGGTCGTCATATTCACGACACAAAGTTTGATATTCTTTGTTCAAAGCATCGAACTCAGTAACCAACTCCTGGTGAGAACGTTCAAGCTCTCCAGCGCGTTCAGAAAACAACGTCTGCAGCTTTTTATATTGTTCTTCATTTGGAAGTTGCCACTGGCTGCTACTAAACCAATGCGAACACATTTTAGTGCCGGTGGCCTCATTAATTTCTTTCGCTGAAATACCTAACGACTTACGCGCATCAGAAAAATAATTGATCAGAGGTTCGAACACCGTTCTTTTTAACTCAGCGCATTTCGTCGCATAACCAGCCACACCTTTAGCGTGCCCATCTGCGCCATAATGTTCAGCAAAAAGAATTCGTTCAGTAGCAGGGAAGAAAGATCGTAAATCCGACTTTCTCATTCTTCGCCATGGTCCACTTGGTTTAGCCCAAGTGATGTGGTTTAGAACGTTGAATCGCTGACGCATAAGCAACTCTGTATCAGCAGAAAGCTTATGGCCACAAAATAAATAAATAGAACCTGACGGTTTTAAAATGCGCCAAAATTCAAACAAAACCTCATCGAGCCAAGATAAAAACGACTCAACATCCGGCCACTGATTGTCCCAAGCGTTTTTCTTTACTTGGAAATAAGGTGGATCAGTCAAAACCAAATCGACTGAGCTATCAGGTAATGTTTTTAAATATTGAAGACAATCAGCATTAACCAGCTGAATTTGGTTTTGAAAAAAAGAGTGCTGATTCAAACAACCTCCAAAAACTAGGTGTTCGTGCCACTCTCCTTATTTGCAATGAATTTACAACGATTGCATTTAATCGAAACTGAACCCCTAAATTCACACAATAATTTATTGCATCTAGGGCAGCGCAATGGAATCAACTTTGTCATAGTGCCTCACTTTCGTGTAGACTCACCACGCTCTGCAGAGCTGGATGGGCCTTGGTTTGGCTTATGACTAGCGTAATAGGTCAAATGGCTGTGTCGTGTTCCCGCACTTCACAGTCGCCCATTTCATTGCCGTTATAAAAGCGGTCGTCTCTCTGCAAGCAGGTCACTGACTACACAAACCGCTAAAACGAAAAAACCTCGCGCAATGGCGAGGTTTATTTTTTGATGGGTTACAAAAACCGCATCATGGGGAATTTATAACTCAACTCCCCCACCTTTGCAACCTACATGTTGTTATTTTGTTGACTAGTATCACTATATATTGTGTTTAAGTTGTATTCCATACGCTCACCTTCAATCGTCGTGATGTACTTTCCCATCTCATTTTTTATGATTAGACCCGCAACTAATAACTGTTCAAGCACCAAATTGAAATGAGGCTTAGATACATTAACAGGCAAAATAAAGAAAAGGGCATCTGCTGTTTCTGGCTGAGTTCTGCCACTATTTAAGATCGACTTAATAAGGTTGGTTTGATTTGGTTGTACGTTCAACATTTTATTTTCTCCCGGCAAGTTGAAAAGTCGTGACGACACTAACTCTGGTACCCATACAAAGCCAGTCATATTTCACCTTTTATTAGTAGTCGTGATGGTGACCCACTATTCAATAAAAACGACTCGCTGTACCCCAAAGCCAGAGCAATAATAACGACGTAAACAAAAACAGCCGGGAGAACAACATGACAACTCAAGCAATTAAACAAGACATTGAGAACGCCAAAATTTTAGCAGAACAATTGATGGAAGCCGTTTATAAGATCAATAAATCAGCCTGCCAAGAAATGGGAAGAAAAGAAAACGAACAAGAAAGTTTTACAGAAGAAATGCTGCTAAGTGAAATGATCACCCCTGAGATACAAGCTGCTGGGCTATTGCTTCAAAAACTCAACGCCCTAAATAATATCTACAATAATTAACCTCATGGGACCGCGGTCCCATTCTATAATAACAAAGCCCAGCACTTGGCTGGGCTTCGGATGTTTTGGCTCGCGAGGTGCTTGGTTACACGAGTTGTCGGGCTATCATTCCCACCTTCCACTTTAAGCTATTTCGTCATATACACCTATTAAAACTCAATAGCCGATCCGCTCAGGTTTGTTTATGCGGCTCCTATAGGTCATTTACTAATCTATCAAAGCTCAACCGGAAAAGCAAACGGCATAGAGCCGGCTACATCTGATATTTTTGGTGCACTAAAAACATACTTTCCTAACTTCTTAGCTAAGTGATATTCAGCCTGAGCACCTAAACTATCTTCCCATCCTGGTAGCATGAAAACCGAATCGCAACTTCTGACCATAGCCAAACATATATCCATATATTCGTGTTGTTCTAATCCATCAGGAAGTAAAGCAGGATTTAACACTGAATAACCCATATTACTGAATAAAACATCAGCAGTGTGGAATGTTTTCCGATTTTCATCAGGTAATCCGCCCATAGGCCCAGCGATGTATATCTTTTTTACATTTCCGAGAGGATTAAGCATCTGACAACAATCATCAAGTTCTTTAATTAATAAATCATAAGGGGAATTAATCTTAGTCATCAGAGCTTGTCCTCATCATACTAATATCGATAGCTTTACGTATATCATGTCCATCTGTACCCATATCATCAAGACAAACTCGATTGTGATTAATATCAACTCTCCAAGAGTAATTAGTGCCATGAGCCGCATTTAGCTTTTCACTAAGTGATGATAAATAATCAAATCTTTCTATGTCTTTTATGCCAAACAGCGCATCAATATAAACCGCATATTCAGCAATGCTCTCTCGAATATCAGCCAGTGCTTCGTGTTTATATTCCTTAACCACACGTTCTTCGATTTCAGGCTGCAGCATACGAACCGCCAAGTTGAACGCTGACACATCGAGCTGGCGATAATGCAGGTAATCATTCAAGGTTGGCATTTGGCACATAATGTAACTACGGTCGAACATAATCGAATTGCCAGCGAGAATAGCCCCTGTCTTAGCTTTTCGATCATACTTTTCAATGCCAAGTGATTTTAAACGTTCCATGATCATGCTTTCAGCTTGTTCAAGAGTAATCGTTGACTCACGAACCTGAGCAAGCAAGCCACTTTTTGTGTGAGTCTCAATAGCCCACTCGCTACATTCAGCAATACGTTCTTCGGTTTGATGAATGACAATATGCAGAGGCAAGCCTACTTGGTTTAATTCAGCGTCGGTAACAATCATGGCCACTTCAAAAATAGGGTAGTGTTCCATGCCGAGTTTGCCGTTATCCAAACGGCCATTTAAACCGCCAGTTTCTAAGTCCAGCCACGCTAGATAAAGTTGGTTATTCATTTTGATTCCTTATGCCGCGACTTGATCAGCGACTGGTTGATTTAAATTGGCCCTAATTAAAGCTGCGGCCATTAACGGTGGTACCGAGTTTCCAACTTTGGCCACTTGGTTCTTTTTGGATAACTTCTTACCCTGAGAGTTGTGGCTTATTTTGTAAGTTGGTGGAAAACTTTGAGCAGCAAACAATTCATGTGGCTCAAGCATTCTCAAACCAATATCTACGATCACATAAGGGTCACCTTTAACCATTACTAATGCGAACCGTTCTTTGGTTGTAATTGTGTTCAATGGCTCAAGGCAAGACTGAGCACCACTCATTCCGTAGTACGATATTAAGAAAGCGTAAACAACACCAAAATGGTTTCCACCGGCTGAAATGGTATGAAGCGGTTCATTCACTGAGTGTCCAACATTTCCATTTCTTAATTTAATGATATGAGCAGTAACCAAAGCGAAACTTCCACCTTTAGGAAAGGCTGTAATCGTCCTCAATGGTTCATCTGCAGGCATATTTCTTTGATTAGATGAATTTGCGCATTCTGTAATAAACGGAATAACACTACTCTCTGGAACCACAAAAGGCTCATCGCAATTAACGACGAATTTTTCAATGCCTTTCGCTATTCGTTTAAGCGTATTTTCAGCAAGTGGGCGAGGGCGATCAAATATCGATGTGACAGGCAATGACCAATCAATACTATCAGCCGCTGTTACGTATGGAAGCTTACCATCACCATGGGTGGCTTCTGGCCATTGAATTTTGGCACCGTCATTTCTTGCAACTAAAAAGAAGCGCTCACGGCTAGTACCGGCTCCATCGTCACAAGCTTTTCTAGTACGATAATCAACATCATAACCAAGACCTTTAACCAACTTCATTTTTAATGAAATGTCATAGCAATATTTAAGGTTTAAAGCTTGATACATTTCTTTAAATTCAGGTGTATTAGGTTTAAGTCCTGTCGTTAATACATTGAGAAAAGCTTCGAATGTTCGACCCTTGTGTTTTGGACACGGTCGCCATTTATCACCAACTAATGACAACGGACCCCAACTCATAAACTCAGGTACGTTTTCTAGCATAATTACTCGAACAGGAACCATCATAGCCCAACGAATCGCTACCCATGCTAAACCACGAATATTGCTATCAACAGGACGGTCACCTTTAGCTTTTGAAAAGTGCTTACAATCAGGACTAAACCAACCTAAACCAACAGGACGACCACGACAAGCTTCAACAGGATCAACATCCCATACCGATTCACAATAATGTTCTGTATTAGGGTGATTAACCTTATGCATATCTATAGCTTCAGGATCATGATTGATTGCTATATCAGCATGTCGGCCTGTGGCTATTTCCATCCCTGTAGAAACGCCACCGCCTCCGGCAAAGTTATCAACCATAATTTCACCAGGAAGTAATTGATAACTCATAACACCGCCACCTTAATCGTTCCCAAGTGTTTAAACGCTGCCACAAAATTATCTAAATTAGGGCCTAGATAAGTGATTGCGCTTCCTTTGGTGACGCTATTGTTTAACTCACCATTTGGTTTTCGGTATTGAACTCGGCAGTTAGGCATGCATTGAGGGTATTTTAAAAGCTCACGAAACCACGTCTCTGAGGTACTAGCAAAGGTAATACAAATCGCCTCTTTAACATTGCCAGCTTCATACTCTGAAATAAGCTTTTTAATCCAGTCCATATTGCTTGGAATGTCGTGATCGATGTGATGGCCACGTCGGTTCTTTCCGCGCTTACACTTCACTTTTTTGCACTTTTTACGATCTTTTGGGCAGGCTTTTTCGCCACGGTGAAAAGGGTGGTTCATCCAAAGCGTGTCGGCTTTCCATTCCTGAGCTAAGCCATCATCATCAATGGTGAAAAATCGGCTAGCTTTTACGGTTTCGTTGGCGATAGCACTGCTTGCCGGGTCTAGCTCAATAGAACCCATGCAACTACGAGCCGCTTCAATCCATTCGGGTTGAGTGTAATATTCTACATCACCGCTAGATTGATTAACTAAGTTGGCGTTATTCATTACTAGCCTCCGCATCATTAATTTGATGCTGACGCTTTAAATAACGCAAACCATCAAGGTAAAGCCAAACCACACAAGAAAAGCTCAGGTATAGGCTGATCTCTGATTTAAATTCAAATGCAACATACATAAAGACAATGGCGCCTGAACAAAGCAGGGCATCTTTTAGCACCTGCTTTTTTTCTAATTTCAATTTATCCATGACCATCACCACTCAACAACAATTCAATAATGATGGATATTGCAAACCGACTGGTGCAAAGGGAATGTCATCATCGAAATCCATTGGAGGCTCATTATATTGAGGCTGACTTTGACGAGGTGGTGGTGTTTGTCTTGGCTGATTGCCACGTTGAGGTTGTTGGGCTTGTGGCTGTTGAGGTTGCCCCCAAGATTGATTGCTTGCTCCTGAGCGATTACCCAGCATTTGCATAATTCCGTTATAGCCTTTAACCACAACTTCCGTTGAATAACGATCTTGTCCGCTTTGGTCCTGCCACTTACGTGTTTCTAGCTTGCCTTCTATATAAACTTGGCTACCTTTACGTAAATACTCACTAGCGATTTCGGCTTTTTTGCCCCAAAAAACGACGCGATGCCATTCGGTTTTCTCGCGTTCTTCATTCGTCGCTTTATCTCGCCACTTTTCGCTGGTAGCAATGGTAATAGTTGCGACCGCGGTCCCATCAGGCAAATAACGAATTTCAGGATCATTACCAAGGTTGCCAACGAGAATTACTTTGTTTACTCCACGACTAGCCATTAGTTAGACTCCAATTCAGATTCGATGATAGACATCATTGCGTTCGCCTTATCACTAACAGCATCGATAGGGGGAAGTAACACTTCGCGAACACCATCATTTGATGGTTTGGAAACCACATTCATTTGCTCAAGCATTTCGACAATGCGAGCTGCTCGGTTATAGCCAATTTTGAACTTACGTTGCAGACCAGAAACGCTTCCACGTCGAGTTTCACGAACATGTCGAATGGCATCTGAAAGCAATGGTTCTTCATCTTCAAATTCTGCTTCTTGCTCTTCTTTTTCATCACTCTCGGAAGGAAACCCACCCAACACGTCATATAATTCATTGAGGAACTGATTAAGCTCACCTTCAATTAAGCAAATATCCGCATCCAAACGCTGAGTAACGTCTTCATGTGGAATATCACCATTCTGACATTCAATTTCATCGCTAAATTTCAAACGATTGATTGCACCTGTATCTGAAAGCGTAAAACTCAGACGGTCTTGCCAATTCATGCGCAATTTTGAAACGACCTTGTTGGCATCAAGACAAGCTTTAATTTCAGCGGCATCGAGATCTTGGTTCTTAAACTTGGCGTCACCGCCATCTTGAACAACAGAAACCAATTCAGCTTCATGCTCTAAACAAAACCCTTGTGGTAGCTCTAACTCTTTAACCCATTCAGTCATAGTTGAACTAATATCGACTTTAGGAACTGCTGGAATAACAGGAAGTGAACCAATGCTTTTGCGTAATAGTGCAAGCGTGTCTTCAGCTTTATTAAATGAAGACGCATCAACGATCACAAACCCTGTTTTTTGATTAATGAAAACGTTGGTAACCGTGTATTTAGAAAAAGCTCGTGGAAGAAGCTCTGCGACTAAAGCATCTTTGATTGCGTCTTTTTCGCTTTTCTTTAACTTGCGATTTTCGATTTCCTCACGAGCTTTAACTTTGTCATCAAGTTCTTTGTTAATAACCGACGCTGGCAATGTTTTAGCTTCCAATTTTGCGCTAATTAAAACCCAGTCTTGAGATGTGTGATAAAGAAGTTCAGTTGACTCACCAAGAGGTTCTACCCAGCCAAATTTAGTACGGTCAAGTTCTCCACAAGGTTTAAAGGCAAAATCCGACAGCATTTCTTCCCAATTAATTTTTTTAAAATCAAAATTAGGATTAGAACGATAAACCATAGCGTGTTTTGGTATTGCAAACATAATGACCCCTTAGTGCTGAGTTGATGAAAAGTGAATTTGAACACCATTAGGCAATGGGACCGCGGTCGCAATTGGTGCGCCTTGCTTTTTCCATTGTTCGTTTTCACAGTGATAGCCCTGCTTTTCTAAGAAAGTCTCGGCTTGAAAGTAAGTCTGAAATACTGGTGTGTTGATTTGTTTTTGCATAAGTCCTCCCGGCTAAGCGACTTTTTTGTTGTTACTTTCGAGTTCGTAATTTTTGCTCCACATAGACAGAGCATGTTCACAACCTTTTTTATTAATCAGTGACCAATAAGCAATAACAGCATTTCGATTATCGAAAGGTGGCGTACTGTAGTTGCAGTTCGGACAAATCAAAATTAAAAGGCCTGTTGATTTGTTGTATCTCCACTCTGGTAACCAGGTGTTTTCAGGTTCCAAACGAAAATGAAGATTGCACAGACACGTTGTCATTTCTTCTGGCAGCTTTTCGGCTGCGGTAGGATTCATACACATGATCAAGCCCTTGGTTGTCGTATCGTTCCAAAATAGAAAGCAAACGACGCCAACGCTCTGACCAGCTCTTTTCCCATGCAGACAACTTTTTGTTAGAAAGCTGAGCGATATATGCTTGTGTCAGCAATTTCTTTCCGTTGATTTCGTCTCGCTTTTGTTGGCAAGCCAATAAAGCCAAATGCTTTATGAGTGTTTTGCTTGCTGTTGTTAATCCTTTAACTTCATTAAGATAAAAATCATCAAGTAATGCTTTGATTAGGTCCTGGGTTGGCAATACAGGCCCTTCGCTATAGCAATATTTCAACCAATCGCTACGGTGTTGATCTTGTGAATTCATATCTCTAATTAGCTGTGCTTGTTTAAATGCGTGTGGTGCCAATGGCATAGGAGATTGTTTAAATTGTTTACACGCAATGGTTCTTATTACTTCATTTTTAATTTTAAAAACGACCGTTCCTTCTTCATCACAAATGTCAGTTGTAGACATTCGCTGAAAAGATCGATTACTAATACCATTGTTTTCAAACCCATCAAGCTGTCCTCGAGAGCGAGGAATAACGAGCAGTGCATCTCGGAGTTCTTCTCTTAGACCCTCTTTGTTATATCTAACCGTCACTGCTCCCCCTTATTACTTAAAAAACGGGCTAAGTCGCATTGCTTTGTAAGCAGCTGGCTCAATGCCCGTTCCTTGGTAAATTCGGCCTAATTCAGCAATAGCAGCAGCGGCCACTTCTTGTAATTCATTTGCGTATTGCTGGACAGCTAATGGGTTGTCTTGATCATCATAAACACCATCCATGGCTGGTGTGGCCTTATGTAATACATCACCAAACTCTTTAGAAAGCAGAGAAAGCCCAGCTTCCGTAGGCTCTGGTGTCACTTTGCTGTTCAACGTCATTGGCACAAAATACGATCCCAAAAATCCACAAACCTCGGCTTTAGCGGCTTGCTTGTAATCATCTGGTAGCGCAAGTAAAAAAATAGGAAACCAATCAACATTGATTGATATTTCTTGTTTAAGTTGTCGCTGAACGCTTTTGCAGTGCCTTGCTTGCCAACGAGTAAATTCGTAAGCATTTTCAGGTTCTTTTAAAAAGCCATATTCAATAAGCAGAGGAAGGAGAGACTCTTTAACAAAAGTGTCGCGTTTGGTGTTCGTGCTTTCTAAATATGAATCCACATATCGAATTATCAGTTCAGAGAATGTTGTGTCTTTATCTGGACGTTTCATCACAATCACCAATGAGTTATTTTTTAGTTATAGAGAAATCAGGGAATAGTTCAGGATGAATCAAATGTTTAAGGGTGAGCCCGTACTGAGAAAAACACTCAAGAACCGACAGGCACACTACTCCTGAAACGCATTTAGCCTTCCCACTCTCCAAGCGGCTTATAGTTGCCGTACTTGTTTTGCATTTTCTAGCAAGACCCACCTGAGTTATCCCCTCAAGTTCCCTGCAAATATGTAAGGGTGTTTTCATGTTTTAAGTTTTACATATATGAAAGAGTTAATCAATTTAAAGTTATACATGTGTGAGTTACATATATGAAAATTTACGTTGATAATGAAGTAATGGAACTACACGAATTATTAAAATCAGAAAGAACCCGAAAGGGCATTAGTCAAAATGACGTTGTTATGGGGCTTATGGATATGGGAATAGACGTATCTTCTGCCACTATCTCAAGAGTCGAAAATGGATGGGAACCGACTTGGTCCGTCGTAAATGGCTACTGCAAAATTTTAGGCTGGTCACTTTCAGATTTAGACAAAAAACTGAAACAATCAGAATCAAATGTTGGATCTGTTAATGAAGACTCCGTTCATTATGATGCTACTTCCAAAAGAACTATTTCTAAGGCAGTTGGCAGAAATATTCCTATCTGCAGCTGGGTGAATGCAGGATTGTGGGGAGATAGTCCATGTATCGCTGACTATGAACAAGAAAAAAGGTTTGTTCCCGGAAAACTTCCTAAAAATACCTTTGGATTAAAAGTCACCGGCACATCAATGGAAAACCCAAATGGAAAACATAACTTTCCTGACGGAAGCATTATTCTCATTAACCCTGACGCTCAATACGAAGTTAATGATTTTGTTGTAGTTTGGGATGAAGATACTCAACTAGCAACTTTCAAACAATTAATAGATAATTGTGGGGAAAAATTGCTAAAACCCCTAAATCCTCAGTATCCTGTTATGCATGTAACAGAATCATCAATAGTAAAAGGTGTAGTATTTAGGGTTATTGATGATAGAAAAGTTTAAAATTATTTCATCTGTGAAATAGTTTGATCTGGTCAACTATGAAAAGATCATTTACTATTGTGGCTATAGTGAATGATCTCGTGCATAGGTGGCAGATATGTTTAAAAAGATAACTAAAGGTTATGTACTTGATTTAAAAAGAATTTTATTTATTGCGAATACAAAAAAGCCCGGTTGTGGCGACCGGGCTTTTTATCAGAACACTCGAGCAGTTAAAATCAACCAAACGAGACACTCCAGCAAATTGTTGTCTCAATTCTAACTGCCCGATCTTGCGCACGCAAGAAAAAAAACACATTTCTTTGTTTTTTTTGTGTTCCTGCTATTCGCTAGCATGGAAACAAAATGAAAAATAATTATATAGATCTCACACTTCAAGAAGTAGAAGAAGCACTTAGCTATATTGATGCTAGCTTGCCTTTTAATACATGGGCAAAAATAGGCCGTGCCATTTATGCTGAGTTTGGCGAGCAAGCTCGCGACGTATTTGAATCTTGGTCAAGCACTGGTAATTCATATCACAAACGCGAGTTTAACAGTTGGTGGAAAAACTTTAGAAAAACCAAGCGCACATCATTTGGCTCGTTCATTTATGAAGCAATGCAAGCTGGTTGGAAACCAGAACGGAAAGAGCGTTCAGAAGAAGAACAGCAACGCATTTATGATGAATATCAAAAGCGTCGTGAAATAGCAGTCAAACAACGGTTATCTGAAGAAGAAAAGCAATGGCAAGAATTAGAAAAGGAAGAACGTCTTTTTAATTCATGGCCAGAGTCTTTCTCTCCAACGCAATACATGCTCAAAAAGCAAATGGCTGATGTGAGTCAATTTGCTGATGTTCGCTTAGGCAAAGACAAATATGGCAAAGCCTGTATGGTCTGGCCTATCTATGATCAGCTATTTAACAAAGGCCGATTTTGTGGCTTTGAGCGTGTTCTTGATAAAGGGTTTAAGATTGGGAAACGTGTGATCACTAAATTATCAAGTGATAACGCTAGAACTGATCTGGGTTTTTATACCTTCGGTAAAGAATGGGACTGCGGTCCCAAACGTGTTTTTGTTGTTGGTGGCTTTGCGGATGCTTATTCAGCACATAAATCCTCTGGTGAAGTAATTATTACACCAATCGGTGAAGGCCAAATCCCAGATCTAATCGCTCGATTATCAGAACAACATCCAGATATTCAATTCATTGCGGCACCAGATAACGATAAAGCTGGTAGGACAATGATTGAACGAGCTGGTGGCTTTTGGTCATTACCTAAAACGGATGGTTATGACTGGAGCGATGTTTATATTAATGAAGGTGCAGATGCGCTTGTTGAACAGCTACTCAAAATTCGTGGTTTCAAAACGATTGAGTCAAACTCCCGTTATTTAGACATAGATGTTATTCCTGGTACCAACTTATTAAAATCTGGTATGGGTACAGGTAAATCTACTGTTATCAAAAAATTCATCAAGAAAAATCCTCATTTGAAAACCTTGGTTGTTTCACACCGAGTTGCATTAGCACAATCTCTAAAATCTGGATTATCAACGGATAACGTATCGGTCGAATTTTACCAAGACTTAATTCTAAAAGGGCAGCAAGGCGTAGATGAAAACATTGCGCTTCGTAATTCTCATATATTGGTTTGTTCTGTTGATTCACTGTGGCGTTTAGCCGGTTCGGATTGGGATGTGGTTTTTGTTGATGAAGTTGAACAGAATCTGAGCCAGTATTTTGCGAAAACCATTCAATATGGTGAGCATTGCCTAAGCTATCTCAATTTTGCCTTAACTAATTCAACATACCAAATTTTAGCAGATGCGCACCTTGGCAATTTAACACTCGATTTCTGTAACTATATTGGGCTTCAATCAGGTGTTATTTATGACAACAAATTCAAAATAGCAGAAGGTAAAAAGCTATTCGTTTATGAATCAAAAGATCATCTGATGGAAGAGGTCATGCAACAAGTCATGGCCAAGGGAAAACGTTACATTTATGCCAATTCAAAAGAGCAAGTAAAAACCATTGCAACAGCAATTGAACAAGAACGTGAGCGCAAACACTATAGTGGTGCAGTTCTTGTTGTTCACGCTGATGTTACAAATACTGATGAAGTTAAAACAGCATTAGAAGATATTAATGCTGTGGTACCCGATCTTGATATTTTAATCGCATCACCAACTCTAGGTACCGGTTTTGATATTAAGTCATCAGCTCACCAATTCGATAAAACAATAGGTTTCTTATCGTCGAATGTTGGCACATCAGAAGAAGGACACCAAGGTCTTAACCGTGCACGTGATGTGAAAGAGTTTCATGTCTTTTTAGATGGTGCTGAGCGTTTTGAACCTACGGACCCCGTTTTCATTCAAGACAGATTAATTGATCAAGTATCTGCAGAAACAATGAAAGTCCTTGCTATTGACCCAACGACAGGTGAATTCACAAACAAAAACCCGCTTTATGAATGGCTTTTTTGCAAAGTTAAGGCAAAACAAAACGAATCTCGTAATCAATATAAAGCGCGTTTTATCGAGCTGGCTAAGGCTGATGGTTATGAAATAAAACACGTAGCAAAAAATAGATTCACCGCTAAATTAGGTGAAATTGTTAAAGTTGAAGCTAAAGAACGAAACGACAGAATTACATTACGTGATATAGAGCGTGCACCAGTTCACGTCGGTGATATGTTCCAAAACGTAATGCGTAATGGTGAAAAGTTTTCATCGACTGAGATAACCAAATCAAAAGTTAACTATGACCTTCATTTAGACGCGGCTAATGATGAACAACTAGATAAATTAATGCTTATAGCCAAGTCTGTTTATGATGATTATTCAATTGACGGCCCGAACGCTCACATTAATGAGCTAGACCAAGCTCTATCAATTCCAGAAAACACCAGGAATGCTGTTATTACAGCATTAACTTACAAGCAAATTAAAAATCGCTTTGTCGATTCAATTAAAAAGCTGTCATGGGTGAATGTTAACGAGCATTCAGCAAAAAAATTCGATTTAAAAGATGTTCAACATGCTGAGAGTCGAGTGAGCTGGCGACATATATCTATTCGTCGCTCTCACATGATTAAGATGCTGCAAGTAGCAGGAATTGACGAACAGCTTCACTACAACGGTAAGTTTTGGACAAAAGAACAACTTTCCGGTGATTTAGCGGCTTGGTTAAGGACAAAAAAGACAAAAGACCGACTTTACAAATACTCTGGGATTACCGTTTCAAATAACACTTTATCAAACCCTGTTCAATGGCTTAATAACCACTTGGCTTCCTTTGGTGTGCCTATTGTATCTGGTAAGAAGAGAATTAAAGGTGGTAAGCCTGTGAATGCTTATTGGGTTGATACTGAGGCGTGGGAATCTATAAAAACATTGGTGAACTTACGCACACAAGGTATTGAAGAGAGCCTTCAGGAATCAGAACCTGTCAATGTTGAAGTTCTAACAAGCAGTATTGATAACTTTATTGATCAAATAGAGAGTGCAATAGAAACCAATAAATTCAAGTCTGACTGGCACATTCTTTTTGGCAAACTTGAGAACGAATGCCAACGCCATGGTCATAATGAATTGCACGACAAGCTGGTCCAAGCATGGTCTCAAATTTCAGACCGTTATGAGAGTAAAATGAAACTAAAAGCCGATCCACCCCAAGCAATAGTTATTAATAAACAAACAGGCCAAGGTGGATCACCAAATATTATTCAAAACAACAGTAATGACGGGGCTTGCGATGGATTTGAGGGGGAGGAAGAAGGATCTCCACTTGAGTTCCCGGAAAATGCCACCAGCACACTCAGTAATGAGCACGTTAAATTTTTATCAGAAGTACTAGCGATTGCGGTTCATGAATTTAATCTGCCACAAACTAAAGTGCTTAAATTGATGTTGGAATACGGCTTAGAGAACATTAAAGATGAAGCCAAGGCATGGGCTGGCTCGATTAAACAAGCAATTATGGTGGGTATATGATAGATGGAGATTCTAGGTATGTATGGGAACACATGGCTCGTGATTACATACAAGATGCAACTGGTAAAGATGTTAAAAAATTAAATGGTGAAGAAGTTATCGAGCTTTTGTTTGGTTCTGCTTCAGAAAGAGGTGAGTTTAAAATTGTCGATACGAACTGGGATCCGAAAGAACGCTGGTACCATCGTTTAAATCGATTTTGGGCTTACCCACTATTCTTTATCCTTGCGCCTTTTCAATATATTATTCATGGAAAAACAGGCTTTAGTGATGATAATCGTTTTGGTCATTGGGTATTAAAAGTAACTGGATACAGGTAAAGAAACATGGTTCAAAAATCGAATTTCGAAATCGTCCATAACTTAAAAATAGATTCTCAACGTCAACAGGAAAAAATCGTATCTAGAATTGAAAATGGTGAATCGTTTCCTCAATACAAAAGCGATTTATGTGAGAATTTTGGTTGTAAGAACAAATCTATCAAAATACCTGAAATTTATAAAAAATAAGGAAATTAGAATGGAATTTTTAAATAAGCTTTCTAGCAATTTGGGTAAGCTTCTTATTGGTCTTATTGTCGTTTTTATTGTAATCGGTGTGGTTAATGGTTTGAGTTCTGATAAACCATCTGAAGTCGCAGCTGCTGAAACTGAGCTATGGAGCAATTATAATAAGGCAGGGATCTACCCATCTTTTAGTTGTTCTTCGTTAGCTCAAGATAAACATTGGTTAGTATTGTGTCATCCTAAAAAATCAGCAACTGGCGGTCTTTATAAGGTGAAGGTTGTTGGTGAAAATCAATATCAAATTAATCTATTGAATGGTAAAGCCAAAACTCACAACCGTCATTTTGGTGAAGTGTATAGCTATGACTCCAATCAATCGGTCAACATTTCAAAGGCGATGGATGACTTTGCCAAAGAAATTGAAGGTTAATTTTTTATTGATATGAAAAGGCCACCAAATGCGGTGGCCTTTTTTATGTTTACTCACATTTCACTTATCTAAGCATTTTTTTGTACATAGCTAAACTACTATCTCGGCTTGCGGTTTTACTGCCAGTCCATGCCTCACAAATTGTTTGACCATCTATATTGATACGTGAGTACCACATTGCTCCGTCTTTGGTTACCGTTGGTATAGGGGCTTTTCTTGGTAGTGATTTACCTAACTTCCATTGCGACCATGCGTATTGGCCAGCCAGCATCATATTATCTGCAGATGTAACTTCTTCAATAATGTCCTCGTCATTGATTGTAAATGATACCAACCAAGAGCCATCATCTCGTTGATGAGGTGGTTTAAATTTAGGTTTTAAGTCATCTAGATCAATAGCTGCATCATTTTCTATTTTATCTTCTACGTTAGGTGCTGATAGTTCAGTGGTTATTCTTTCTTGATCTTCGATTTCTTTTTTTGCTTTGACTTCAGAGGCTTTGCGTTCCATTACTGCTTCAAATAACCAATTTAATTTTAGCCGGTCTTCCATTAGATCCATATATTGTTTAACCATCTTATAGTTGCGACCTTTCCTTAGATCACTGGCAATAATGGTTCGCCATGGTTGCTCGGTTAATAGTTCTATAACGAATTGATGCAGGCTTTGCCTTGCTTTACTGCCTTGAATCCACTCGTTATCTGTCATTTCTTTAACTGCCTCTAAACGTCGTTTATCAGCATCGATAACGATAGGCTCATAATCGCCACCAGCATTTATGATCTTGAATTGCATATAGTGGGCTTGAGTATCGAGTTCATCGTGTCCCAGAAGTTCTTTATAAAACATGTTTTCGTCTTTTTTCTTCCAACGGGGATCGGTTTTAAAGAAGAGTTCAAAGCAAATTTTGGTGTATATCGCACGAGTATCTTTAAATAGCCAGTTACGTTGGCTGTCTGCCTCTGGTGAGGTTATTGGTTTAGTCTTTAGTAATGAATCAATAAATTCGTTTAATGGCCCAGACGTTCTATTGTGAACGAGCGCGTTCACTGAATAGTTTCGGTCAGGTTCTAGGTTTTGCAGTCCGAGTATATTTGGATAGCTTCTTAATGAATCAATAGCATCGAGGACTTTGTCGGCTTCCACCAGCGTGTAAATTATCATCTCTTCATTAGTCACACCTTCACGTTTTTTAGCCTGACCTATAAATCTGAGGTTGTATTGGTCTATTTTTTCAAATTCGCCCTGCACTAATACTTCAATAGGACGACGGCCAGTAGCAAACGCTATCGCGACAGCAAGTGCCTCCCATTTATCAAGCTTTACCGCATACTCAAATAGCATGTTTACGACTTGCATTGTTTTCACATAGTCGATGGTAACGGCATTACTTTTCTTTTCTTCTAACGTTCGCTTTTGCTCAGTGGCTTTTGTGTCTTTGGCAAATGCGTCTTTTCTAAGATGACGCATCACCTCATGGTCTATTTTCATATCCTTGAGTGCCTGATAAAACTCTCTTGATTCTTCTATAATTTTGTTCAGGTTCTCTATAGCTGCTGCGCGATCTTCTTTCTTTATCGTTTTTAGAGCGAGCAGCTCATGTTCCCACTCAGGCAATTCTTTCGCCCGGTTATTGATTAACGAAGCATAATTATTTAGTCCTGGTGTTATTCCCTTTACATACTTTTCCAGTATTTTTACAAACCTTAACTTTTCCAATAGATCACGATGCTTCAATCGGGTTTCTTTTACGGGTAGGTCGTCCATTCCAGACAACATATAGGCGCAGTGGGGGAATTTATTACGGATACGGTCCAGTGATTGTTGATACGCATGATGCTTCACTCCAGTGTTGGTGACAGCATTGCGAACATCACGCAAGTGAGCAGAGGCTGTATTAAACGTTAATGCATTACGTCCTTTTTGGGCTCGCTTACCGTACAAAGCATTGAGTACCTTTTGAGCTGCACGAGCATGTTTCGTCGTCTTTTGGCTTTGAGTTAGTTCTGAAGCATCAATCTCCATCACTTCCACCAGGAACTCTTTTATAAGCTTGGCCACGTTAAATTTACGTTTACGCTTTTCAATCAAATCCTCGTCTTTGAACGTTTTAGGATCAATAACATCATTTTTTTTCTTTTCGTTACTCATAATCATCACCACACACAAAGTTACAAACACATAACCACTATAGCACAAACCTAGAAAGTTACAACAAGATAACAATCAATAAAAAGTTACAAATTAATAACCACTAATATTGAATGTTACCCACTCGTAACGTTACTCATAACTAACCATTTACGTAAATGGTTAAGGGTTGGTAACGTTACAAGTGGGTAACGTGTTGCTTGTTATTGTATTGTAACCTTTTCTCATTTCTAACACCTTTACTGTTTAGTTATTTATTTGTAACTATTGATTGTATTCAAGAATGTCAATTTTTATGATCGTCTTTGTTGTTGCTGGTTAAAACTAGCATTCACTTAGTTACTCTAGTATTAGCGACTGTTCCTAACTAGCACAAGATCATTGTAATTTGTTGATTTTTAATAGATAAAAACCGGAAATGACTTTCTTACCATTGATAAATAATCAAGATCGACAAATCTGTTCAGTATTAAGCATCC
The DNA here is from genome assembly GCA_047975485.1 of Vibrio sp. GTDB lineage: Bacteria > Pseudomonadota > Gammaproteobacteria > Enterobacterales > Vibrionaceae > Vibrio. Next base: position 27,236 of record JBKEDP010000052.1, read on the forward strand.
AATACCTTTAAAGCTACGGTTAAAATGTGACCTATTACAATTATTTTTAGTTTACTGGTTTTATTTTGGTTTACTTGTTTTATGTAAACCTGTATAAAATAAGTAAACCAACAAACAGCCGGGAGATTTTATGACACTATCAGAACAAATGAATGCCTGTGTCCATGAAGCTAAAGAGTGGATGACAGAGCGAGCCAAGGCCAAATTTGGGGATGATTCCCCTTCAGCACGAGTATTACAACGTCGATTTGGCATTAATGAAGCAGCTGATATGATCGGTGTCAGTCGCCAATCAATAGTAAAAGCTGAGAAAGAGGGGCGTTTACCGCCTCCTGAATACAAAGACACAGCGAGCAATCGCCCTGTACGTGCTGGCTTTACTCTGCAACAAATAAACGAAATGCGTAATGTCTTTGGGACTAATCCATACCGACCTGAACATTTAGAACCTGTTGTTCTATCTATTCCTGGTGGTAAAGGCGGTTGCTGGAAAACATCAACCTCTGCTCATTATGCACAATGGTTATCATTGAAAGGTTACCGCGTTCTAGTGATTGATATTGATCCGCAAGCACATTTATCTATGTATTTCGGTTATCATCCTGAGATCAACACTACGGTCGAACAAACCATATTGCCATACATGCTGGGGGATAAGGATGATCTGAGCTACTGCATTAAAGAAACCGCATGGCCACATTTAGATATCATTCCTAGCCACCTGCAGTTACAACGTTTAGAGCGTGAAATGCCCGAGGCAGAGCTTGAACATCAAACACACCAAATGCTGCAAGCTGGCATTGCATCAGTCAGCGTTCATTACGACATAGTTATCATTGATGGACATCCAGATTTAGGCATAGGCACAACTAACATGATTTGTGCTAGTGATATCACGTTGATCGCAACCTCAACCGAGGTAAACGACATCAACTCAACATGCCAGCTCATGGGTCTAATTGCTGATATTTACGCGGAAAACGGCTTAGACGTAACACACGAGCCCATTGTTCGAGTACTACCCACTAAATTAGGTGGTAAAACTTCATCAAGTAATCAAAACCTGCACGATATGCATTCGTTTTGGGCTGGTCTACCTATTAACAATGGCTGCTATTACACCGATGAAGTTGGCAAGGGGCAGCGCAGAATGGCAACAATTTATGAACAGGCCGACTCTAGCGAACGATCTACACCAGCTGCATGGAAACGAGCTACTGATATTTTCGATGCCACTTTTACTGAAATTTTAAACGACCTAATCAAACCGATGTGGGCGGAGGATTAAAATATGTGCATTTTTAAAGTAGAAGAAAATAAAAACATGGATTCCTATTTGTTCAAGTTATTAGGACTAACAATTGGCTTTGATACAACTGAATGGTTTGATGGTTCATTAATTCTTTCTTTCGAAGGTCAGTATGTTGCAAGTCTCGATGGGGAATTACTTGAGGCATTCAAGAACGATAAGTACGTAATTGAAAACAATTTAATCGATTGAGGTAATTATGCGCAACGATATTCAAGTAAACACCAAGCCTTCTAGCGTTTCAGTTCAAGCCGTCAAACGTGTGGCCAAAAAGGAACTGAAAGCCGGTGATACCATGACCAAGATCGTCCTTGGTAAAAAAGTAAAGTTCAAACTTGAAATAGTACCGCCTGAGCATATTGAGCAAACCACAATGGTTTTTCTCGATAACGAGCGCATCCAATCGCTGTTAGATGAAATGGCCATAGCTGATATTGCTGAATCATTTAAAGAACACGGTCAGGAATACCCAGCCATAGGCCGTAAAACTAATAGCGTGATTGAGGTGGCTGAGGGTAGTCGCCGCAGGTTTGCTGGCATTACGTTTAAAAAACCGTATTTGATTTGGGTTGGTGATCTTGATGATGCACAAATGCTGCATTTATCTGATGTGGGGAACCAATACAAAGGTGTATCGGCTTATGAGAAAGGCAAACGCTACGAGCGTCTGTTAAAAAAAGGCAATCAGGAAGAAGTGGCAAATTCTCTAAAAATATCACGACGAATGTTGATGAAATACGTCAACACATCTCGATTACCTGAGCGTTTCATTCAGTGTTTACCGTCACCAAATGACCTCAGCGCGAACGAAGGCGAACGTTTATTTAAGTTGTGGGAAAACTGCAAAGACAAGACAAAATTAGAACGTTTAACTGAAAAACTAAACACCTGGTACTCGCAGAAATTAGAGAAAAAATGGGATGCGGATATTCTGATTAAAACCTTTGCTAACAGCTTAGAAGCTAAAGACGAGAAAACAGAACAAAAGCGCGAGCTGGCAATGGGGGCAACCATTACTGTTAAAAATGGCAATGCAACCATTAAAGTCCCTAAAATATCGGATGACTCTAGAGAAAAAATTGAAAATTTTATAGCTAAAATTCTATCGGAGGAGGCGGTTAATAACTGCTAAACCCAAAAGGAAAACCCCTGCGCTAACAGGGGTTCAAACACAATCACAACAACGCTCTTTTGCCGGGAGATTATTATGATCATGTCTACAAATGACTATACCACCATTCGTTCGCAAAAAATAGCGGACCTTCCTAACATGCCAGCCCATTTGGTTATCGAATGGCTATCACATCAATCAGATTTCATGGGTGAAGCTGTTGCTAAAGCCTGTTATCAGCTCATAGCTAGAAATGGAGCTGATATTTATGAACATTAATAAAAATAGCCTAAAAAAACGTTGGTTCGGTTTCATGTCTCAAGATAGAACATCTGCATTGTCAGCCATTTTAGTTAACTACAACTGCGATGCTGGTGGAGACCAAATCACAGCTTTTGTTTATAAAACTAATCATTCATTTACTGGAAATATTGATGACGTATTAACGTTTTTAGACAAAGAAATGGCAACGGCACATATAGAAATGACAGGCACCAATCCTCCAAAGCCAATCATTATTAACGGGATCGTAAAACCTTTTGGATTTATGACCCAAGCATGGCAAGGAGAGACCAGAAATTATTCGAGTGGAAACCTCTTTTATGTAAAAAAGGAGGTCGCATGAAAGGATTAAAAAAGATATGGGAAGAATATGGAGATGAAGCCTTAATGATTTTAGCGATAATCGTTGGAGTTTTTATTGCCACTAAAATAATTTAAAAAAAACTTGTATATCGCACCTAGGTGCGATATACTTATTTTGTACCGCGGTGGTACGAGCTAAACCAACTAAGAAGCCCCTTTAGTGAGGGCGAAAGTAAGGAAGATATTATGAAAAAATTCAACAAGCTATTTATTGCAGATAAAACAAAAGTCCAACTACCTGGTGAGTATGGTTATCGTCTTGTAAAAGAAGTTCACGAAAATCGTAACTGGATAAAAGTTGAAGGTTTGGTCGGTAGTTTTCAGCGTAGTCATATCATTTCATTTTCGAATAAAGAAAATGTAAACATGTTCCCAGCCTTAGAAGACCTTTACACTACTGATCAATATGGTTCTGTTTACGCACGCAAAAGCGATCACAATGAGTTTATTGGTAAATTAAATGGCCGCAGCCTTAAACAATTCATACAAGATCAAGAACACCGCACCATTTACGATTTTTAATATATTTCTGGGCAGCATTACTGCCCAGCTTTCTACGTATAGATAATAGATAAGGCATTATAAAAATGGCAGCAATAAAAAAATCAGTACGTCTAGTCGATGAAACCATAAAATTATGTCACGAACTGACAGTTTCAGGCGATGTTAATTGGTCTGGCGCAATCAACACAATGGCAGAGCAATACAAAATACTAATTAACGAATCATTGCCAGAGCTAACAGGCAATCAAAAACATGCATTTTACTGCGTCTTTAATGGTTACATTCCACATCCAAGTATTGAGCAAGAAATTCAGTCTTTGTACTGGCACCTAAGCGAAGGTTATCAATATGATGAACAAGTTCGTGATTTACTTGGAGCAGAAGAAGAGGCCATTAGTTTTATTAATACAGTAAAAGGCTGGTCTAAATCTCAGAAACTCGCTGTCATTTATATGGCTCGTGCGTATTGGCGACAAGGACCAATAGTTTCTGAATAAAAAGTGGGACCAAAAGGTCCCATTTTTATTCGGGTATTCGTAAAATAGTGTGTGCATGAGTTCATAACACCTTTATAATTTTAATTATTTAATTCGCAAAAGAGTGAGTAATGTGGCTAAGTTTTACGAGGTGATCAGATGTACGATTTTGAACTAACCGAAGATGTAAACAACAATGACTACCAATTGATGTTTAAACAAGACGGACAGATGGTGAACATCGTATGGTTTGACAGGGTCAACATCGATGGGAATGGTCGCGTTTCACTGTATTTAGCAGATCGAAATGTGGCGATAGTCAATGTATTAAACCATCAGGCATTAAATAATGTGCTAACAAGTTTAGCAAATAAAAATCAAGTTGATTGATTGAACAAACCAACTTATGATCCACTGTTTTAATTGTTGATGAAAGACGATCCAAAAGTAACCATGCATGGCTTAAGACATAGAGCCTTTAAATCTCTGTTTAGATACATAGTTACTTCGCTTAAAAAACAACCAAACACACACGAATAGGGTTTGTGAAGTGTGGGTATCAATTCTGTATGTTTATTAATCGATACTCACACCATTTCTAATACCCTTTTATTCCAAAGGCACGGTAGCATCGACGCTCAATCGATAAGCTGTATTACCACCACCTCTTGCTGTGACTTTATCAACTGAAAAACGGCCAGCCATATCATTGGGCCAACTATCACCCAACACCACAATTCCCTCAGCCACAATTGCAGGATCACCAGGAATATCAACTTGCAGCTTTCGCCCCGTTCTATCTATTTTACGCAGTTCCGCCTCGGCATCGGCTTTAGCTTCTGCCTCGGATGAATACGTCGACGACAACCGTTTAAAAGGCGAGCTGCCTAGTTTAACCTCATCTTCCGCACCAGATGCTTGGTTTAACCATTTAGCTCTAACTCCCTTAAACCGTTGCTTGCTAGGTTTATCTACCATCGCATTAGAAAACCCGGGGTTAGTTGGCTCATTATTATACGGCCGATAAATAGCAACCTCTGGTAATGTTTGCCCGGTAATAGTTTTGACCTTGCCTCGCCTTGCCAACACATACAAACTATCGACTGGTTTTGCCACTGCATCATATTTTTTAGCAATACGCGTTAAAAATGCTGTGTCTGTTTCATCGGTTTGTTCAATGTGAGCGAACTGTTTTGACTCTAATTCGGGGTCTACCCGAGGTGAGAATCCATGCGGACGAACAACCTCACGAAATAAATCTCCAAATGTAATGTTCTCCCAGCTACGAGAACGTTTAGATTTAAACTCCGTTTTATCATCAATCACAAACGGTGCTGCCGTGGCCACAATGGTAATTTGTGGTGGGAATAATTGTGGTACCACTCGAGTGATTTTAAATTTTCCTTTATTTAGAACATTACCTTCATAACCCTCAAACCACGTTATTTCCGCGCCCTCTTTAGGCGTTCCTGAATCGTTGGCCACGCTCACGGTTAAACGTAATGAATCCGATTTAATACCAGAGGCATCTACGCGTTCAAAACTCATTAGGTTGGCATTAATAATTTTAGAACCGGGGCCTGAAATGTAGGCAACCGGCTTATACCCTAATCCCATACGTTGACCGCCTTCGGTTCAGCTTTATCTGGTAAATCCGGCAAGGTGATTTCAACACCTGCAGGATACGTTGATTCATGTTCAAGATACGCATAGAGATGAGGGTTTTGCTCATAAATTAGGTCGAAAATCTCATCATCATCACGCCCTAACTCTCGATACAAAATTAACCCCAGAGTGTCACCATCAGTTGTTCGAATGGTTTTCATGATACAAACTCCTCTAATTGCACACTAAATTGCACAATCATTGGCTCACCATCCGATTGAATCGTTTCTTGATTCTCTTCTACGTTCTCGATAGTCCAACGTCCTAAATTATCACCGGCATTATTCGTTAATGTATGAGGTGATGTCATCATTGAACGAAGCGTATCTAGCGCTTCTGAGCCAGTTCCGTAAAACCATTTACCCGATAAAGTTAATGTTTCCAGAGGCAAAGAAACCAGCTGCTTAACTGGTTTCTGACCTATCCTTTCTTGTTTTTGCCAACCACTTTGAAAACGCCTTGATAGTTTTTCATACTCGGTATTTTTAGCAGGTGAAAATACAAAATCACCTAAGCACAACATGACTTTCATTAAGCACCTCCGAGCGAATTATCAATGGCAATATTCAAATTGGATGGTTCTAAATTGACAAATGCTAGAGCGGTTTTATTCGCAACATCATTTGCGAACTGTTTATCATACGTAGGGTTACCTGTTGGCGTTAGATTCATGTGAATATCAACTTTCCGCTGATCAATTGCTTGGGTGTTTTGATTTGCCACTTTAGCGATCATTTCCTTTTCACCAGAAGATGGTGGTAAAGATGTTTTATCCTCAGAAAACCATCCAGCAATTGACTTACCGATGCTCCTTCCAAGTTCACTACCTGCAAAACCACCTAACGCACTACCAATAGCTGTACCTATGCCGGGAAAAATCATAGTGCCTAATGCTGCACCTGCTGCCATTCCACCTAATCCACCAGTCATATCTCCAATAGAACCACCAATTTCAGCAGCATTACCCGTTCTCGCTGCTCCAGCTAAATCAATCGCATCCATAGCAAAGCTAAGTGGTCGAATTAATTTACCTGCAAATTTACCTGCTTTTGGTAATAACCCTGTGGCGCCATGTAACATATCTACCGTATCTGCACCGGCTAAAACTGTATCACCTATATCAGCAGCACTAGCAAGACTTGGAAATGCGGCTAAACCGCCAGCAATACCAGTCATCCCTAACAAACGACCCCATTTACTACGACTGCGCGTCCTTACTCTAGGTGTTCGAGTTCTTGAAGTACGGGAGCGACTACCACCACCTTCATATCCGCCACCATAACCGCCACCTCTACCAAGTTGATTCAATTTTCGATTTAAACGATCAAGAGAACTTGAAGCACTATCTGCTGACTTTTTAGTTTGTAATGTCGTTCGAGATAAACGCTGTTGACCAAGCAAATCTTTACCCGACCCAAGCAAGTTTTTACCAAGTTTCCAACCAATCGTTGCAGTTTTTATCGCAACCAAACCAGTAGCTACAGAACCTAATAAAACACCTGCTTCTGGTGTTTTTTCTAAGAACTCTGCAAGAGCATTTCCGACCGTAACAATAGCTGGTGTAACCGCATCTAAAATAGGTAAGAAACCATCACCAATAGCAACAGTCACACGGTTAAAAACACTTCCAAGCTGATCTAATGAATACTGAGATGAACCTTTTTTCCGGTTAAGCTCATCTTGCCACTTAGCATCTCGCTGAGCAGTATCACTAGCTTTCTCTAATGTTTTGATTAGCCCTTGTTCTCCGTCCATGGTTTTCACCAACTTAACAACAGAACCTTGAATTTCTTTACCAAACAATTGAGAAATAATGGCAGAACGATCAACATCATCTGCTTCTTTTAACGCTTGTAATACTTCAACTAACGTTCCTGACGCATCGCTTTGCATATTGCTTGCAACATCATCTGCATCAAGACCAAGGCGAGCGTAGGCATCTTTTTGAGCACCTGTCGCTGAATAGCCGGCTGTAAGAGCGTTGGTAATGTTTTTCATTGCTGTTGCTGATGTCGATTCATCACCATCTGCCGAGAAAATAGAACCAGCCAGAGCCGCTACTTGCGCTTCATTAAATCCAGCATTTAGAGCTGTTGCACCTTGTCGCTTCATAACCGCTGCAATATTTTTTGCTTCGGTGTTAGCTAAGCTGTCTGCTAAAAAGTTAGAAGTTTTAGCAAGATTTAACGCTTTATCTCCTTCAAGCCCCATAGATGCTTTAAATGTGGCCAGTGTTGTACCGGCTTCTTTTGCATCTACATCAAATGCCGTTGCCATTTGTGCTGCTTCATCAGCAAATTGAAGCAGTTGATCAGGGGTCATGTTGGCATTGGAACGACCAGCAGCAGCAACAATTTCTGTCATGCCGACTTGATTCATACCTTTTTGAACCGCAAGAGTTTTCATCTTGCGCTTAAATTCGGCTTCTTCTTCTGCTGAATTAAATGATGTAGCCTTTTGAACATCAATATAAGCAGATTGATAATCAACAGACTTACCTGCTGCCATCACCATTGGGACTGTGGTCGCAGCAACACCAACTGCTTCACCCATCAGTTGGCCACGCTGATCACGTCTTGCTGCTTGACGTGCATCAATCGCTTTTAGCTCTTTAAGATCACGCTTTTGCGCATCGAGAGCGGCATTCGCTTTCTTCGTGTTTGACGCAAGTTTTAATTGTTCAGCACCTAAAGCTTCGGTGTTAATACCAGCAGCTTTAAGATCACCACGCAAACTACCTATTTGAGCAGACTGCCGAGAAAATGCAGTGGTGAGTGTTTTTACTTCTCGTTCAGCTTTCTTTAACTCTGCCTTTTGCTCTTTCGTTGCAGTGCCAGTGCTTTCAATTTCACGACGCAAACCAGCCATGGCAACACGAGCCGTTTTTAATTCCGACTCAGTGCCTTTTAAATTTTGCTGTAGCCCTTGATATTGTGCGATCTGCTTTTGAGTTTTACCGAATTGTTTGAGTTCGTTATTCGCTTCAGATGTGCTTTTTTCAAGCTTGTTGATCGCTTGGCCAGCTTTAGATAATGGCTGACCTAGTTGGTTTACACCATCTAAAACAATACTGTATTTTTGCTGATTGTTCGCCATATCATTACTCTTTTATGCCCAATTTAGCCTTGGCTAATCGGTAACGACGCAATGCATCTTCTGTTGACCAATTCAAAATATCATCCACTGTCACGTTGTATGACAGTGGTATAACATCGATCATCCGCTCAATATCTACTGGCGAAAGAACTCGGACGTCTTTCCCAAAAATTTATCGAGAATGTCCTGTAGTGAGTTCCAATCTGGCGTCGACATTGACTTCAATTGCAATTCATTTAAGCTGGTGCAAAACTCACACAACGTAAACATTCGTCGTTCATCATCCGTTTCTTGATCAAGAATTTTGGTTAATTTCCCAGTTGGATATTTCAACTTGTAGCTCGTTGTTCCATCGCCAAGTGGTTGCAACAAGATCTTCACCATTGAGTCTTCATGTTGTTCGAACTTTAAATCGAGCTCTTTGGCGATTTCCTCTGCTGTCTTACTGATCGTTGAGATAACAAAGTTTTTAATCGAATTAATGTCTGGTTGAGGCATTTCATCAACTTGTTCCACGCTCAATCCAGAAACGGCTTCAATACGCAACCATGACAACTTATTGAGATCAACAACCCCTTCGTCATTGGTTGATTCAAGTGTTAACTTATTATCTTCATCCCACGTTAATGCTTTTAATATGAGCGTTTTCTTTCTATTTACTGAAGCTAATAGTGCAATTTTCTTTTCTATTTTCATGTGGCCATCCAATAAAAAAGCCCCTTTCACAAATGCGAAAGGGGCTGAAATTAATAAACGAATTTTAAATAACTATGGGCGTCCAACTGCTACGCGATGTGCCTGCAAAATATCTCCAGAACCAAAATCAATTTCATCAGTAACAAGATTGATATTGTGAATGGTTTTTCCATCTAAATATTTTTCAGCAGAATCCAAATTGGCGAAATTAATAGACATAGATTGTAATGCACTATCACTGCCTGTTGATTTTGAGCCTTCATCAGTCATATCCATGATTTCACCATACCAAATTTCCTGCTCAACACTCTGAACACCATTATCATTTTGATAGCTAGACATGATAGTAACTGTCGTCTTTTCCCCTGCTGTTAACCCAAATGTTGCAGCTAAAGCGACACTAAAATCATTAATTTTAATTGAAGCACCAGATAAAGGTTCTACACCGACACAGCGAGATTTAGTGCCAAACGTGCCACCTTTTATATCGCTGAATAATTTTTTTACCTGAGGCGAAGTTACTTCTACGATTTCTCGCTTTAGCGGATAAACACCCACCATCAGCGTACGAGTCATTAATACGCGTTCAGCCATTACAATACATCCTCTAAAAATGATTCAACAATGCCAGTGTCTTCCGTCATCACATAAACCATGTGCTCATTCGGAGAATAACCAGCGTATTTGATTGCAATAGCCCAAGTGCCATTCATATATGATTCAACCGAGTTTAATGTTGGATGCAAATAAACTTCTGCACCAATAATGGTCTCATCGGCTTTCAACGTCTGCAGATATGAGTTCAATGATTTACATTTCTGCTCCATGAATGATTTGGTTAACGACTGAGCCATGTCCGGCTCTGACGTTGCTGCAAGCTTACGAATAATCGCGTATTCGAGGCCCTTCTTATTAATGAAATCACCGGTTACTGAACGGTTGCCTTTGAGACTGTAACCACCCATTGATGTACGACACAAAATGGATACACCATTTTTCATCAACAAATCAGCACCAGTGGATTTATCCATGATGTTGTAATCAATCTGACGAGCAACGCCTGAGATATTAACACCAGGATCAGCTGCTGGACTTACCCAAGGGTTGACTCGGCCAAATGGAACCGCTGCAACTGTTGAAGACGGTACAAGTACATCAGAACCAGCAGCAAAGCTGTAAATATATGGCCAAGGGTCAACTAAATAAGCAGCTTCATAGCCAGTACCTTCTGGCCCCATCTCCGCTGACTGTGCAATTGCATCGTTATCATTGGTATTTGTACCGTCAATAACTGGAATAGCGTAGATGCGTAAGCCAACTTCAACCATACGATCTGAAATCGGTTTATTGTTTGAATAACCCGGTGCAAAAATATGAGTTGGGGTTTCTTGACATTCGGTGAGTGCATATAAACCACTCCGTTGCCCTGTTGCAGGATCAATTGAACCTGCAATATTCAATAGTGTTTCAGCTTCATCTGCACCTTCTTCTTCAATCACGACATAAATAGGTACTGAGACAGAAGACAATACAAAGTTGCAGAAACGCCATAAAGAACCCGATTCTTCTGAGTTCATATCCAGACGAGCAGCATCTTTCAAGTTAGCTATGCGAATTGGTGTGCCTTTTGGATAAAGTGGATCTGCATTTGGTGCTGTGCCTACAACACCAAAAACGTTACCACCCAAAGGCCCCATTGGAGCTGGAGCGCGATTAGATTCAATCGAAATCCCGTTGTGCTCAAATTGTTGAATTTCTGGCATCGAAAATCCTTACTTTGCTTTTGCTGCTTTGGTGGCAACAGTTTTTGTTAGCTTTTTGATGCGAGGTTTCACACCCAATAAAAGCGGTTCTGCTTGTGGTTTGGTAAGCTCAACTTGGTCGCCTACTTTTAACCAATGCTTTGTCGATGGATTACGAAATCCAAAAACAACTTCGTATTTTTCCGTCTCCAATGGTTTCTTTTTCATAACCAGTCCTGATTTTAGGTACAAAAAAACCAGCACTAGGCTGGCGTGTTCGGTTCAAATTAATTCAATTACTCAATAGCAAGTTTCGACTCACACATCACAAACAAATCCACGGGCGAAAATCTTCCACCACTTTCAACTCGCTTGTTGAGTGAATAGCTCAATGCGTTGTATGTCCATTCACTGCAAAAATAGCGCTTCTTGCATTTCACAAATGGCAATACTGTGCCGATGCAGCCTACGTAGTCGTATTTTGCATCTTGCGTTAAGTAAAAATAGTGCTGAATGTTATCAACGTTCGCATGGGCTGTAATGTCGATGAGTACCCAGTTTTCATTGTCTACATCGATGCGCTTGCTTCTTACTCCGCCATCGCGTCCGCTGCTCGAATAACACACGTAGCCGCTTTCGTCTTTGATTGCGATTTCGCAGTGTGAGAACTCGCCCCATGTGACAACGCGAATGAGCCAGTCGATGAATCGGTACAGCACGTCAATCGGTGAGTGTATTGATTTACGCCCTTTGTAAAATGCTAGATAGACGCTCATGATTGTGCTCGCTGTGTTTGTTCGATAGTTTGCATGTTTGCGATGATGTCATCATACGTTGTGCGCATTGCATCGAGTGTTGTTTGTGCGTTGAGTTCGTATTTACGCATGCGTTGTGCTGCGAGTTGCTCTTGCGATGCTCGTAATAGTTGCGACTGTTGCAATATCAGCTCTGTTGCGTCGATGAGTGATATGTTCATTGATGTTGCAACACTGGTAATGAATGAACTTGCATCGCCCTCATAGTTAGCGTTTTTGTATTCATTGGCTGCGGCTTCTCGCACGACGTATTCAGATTCAAAACGCGTCCAGATATTATAAATACGAGCTGCTTCTGAATCGATGCTGCTGACATATTGCGAACGTGTGTCGCTGAGCTGTTTTTGCTCGTTTTCTGCTGTGAGTTCCCAGCCGTTTTCGCTCCATGTATGATATGACGATGGCGGCTTGTCTAGCGTGTAGTCATCATCAATAAGTGATGCATCGTCGAACTCTTTCTGCTCTTGCGTATCGATGTTGTACGCTGTGCATTTTTCGAATTCTGTTTTGACTACCCACTTTGATT
>JBKEDP010000059.1:0-25739 GCA_047975485.1 Vibrio sp.
GTGGAAAGTATGCTTACCTAAATCGATTCCTAAGATATGAATAGAAGACATATGGTTCACCTCATTTCTGAATGCCTACTCTAAGCATAGAGCTTGAGAGTGAGGCGGACCATATAATTAGAACTAGCTGAAGCAATGGATGTTAGCATTGATACAGTAAAAAGCTGGGAGCAAGGTCGCCGAAATCCAACGGGTTTAGCAAGCAAAGTGCTTTTTTTACTGTCAAAAGAGCCTGAGCTTTACGCTAAGTTTGCCACTCACTGATTTATCACAGCAAATAAATTCATATCAAGCGAACAATTTCCGTGCTTCGGAGTTAGTTATCGTCTTATCTTTCTGTTAGAATTCGCACCCAGATTCATTAAGTGGTATTGATTGCATGTCTGATAACAGCCAGAAAAAAGTGATCGTCGGTATGTCCGGCGGTGTTGATTCTTCCGTTTCCGCCTATTTACTTCAACAACAGGGTTACCAAGTTGAAGGTCTTTTCATGAAAAACTGGGAAGAAGACGACAACGAAGAATATTGCACAGCAGCAGAAGACCTTGCTGATGCACAAGCGGTTTGTGACAAATTAGGCATTCATTTGCATACCATAAACTTTGCTTCTGAATATTGGGACAACGTGTTCGAATACTTCCTTGCTGAATACAAAGCAGGTCGTACTCCAAACCCTGATATTTTATGTAACAAAGAAATCAAATTTAAAGCTTTCTTAGAATTTGCTGATGAAGTGCTAGACGCAGACTACATCGCAATGGGTCACTATGTTCGTCGCACATTCCCAACAGCAGAAGAAATCGCAGCAGGCGAAATGCCACAAATGCTTCGCGGTTTAGACAACAATAAAGATCAAAGCTACTTCTTATACACACTTAGCCATGAGCAAGTGGCGCGTAGCTTGTTCCCTGTTGGTGAGTTAGAAAAACCAGAAGTTCGCCGTATTGCGGAAGAACAAGGTTTGATTACTGCGAAGAAGAAAGACTCCACTGGTATTTGCTTTATCGGTGAACGTAAATTTACTGACTTCTTGTCACGTTACTTGCCAGCTCAGCCGGGTAAAATTGAAACCCCTGAAGGTAAAGTAATTGGCGAACACCAAGGTTTGATGTATCACACTTTAGGTCAACGTAAAGGCTTACATATTGGCGGCCAAAAAGGTGGCGGCGGTAATGAAGAACCGTGGTATGTTGCGGATAAAGATTTAAAACGCAACGTATTGATTGCGGTACAAGGTGGCGATCACCCTCTGCTAAAATCAAATGGTCTTATCGCATCTCAACTGCATTGGGTTGATAGAAAAACGATGACCGAACCATTACGTTGCACGGTGAAAACTCGTTATCGTCAACAAGACATTGCTTGTACCATTGAACCGATTGACGATAAAAACATCAAAGTCGTGTTTGATGAACCTCAAGTTGCTGTCACTCCGGGGCAATCTGCAGTATTCTACTCGCAAGAAGTTTGTCTTGGTGGCGGGATCATCGAAGAACGAATTTAAAATTAATAAATAGGGCTATCACTGCCCTATTTTTACATCAGTTATTTTAGTAATTTAGTTTGTAACAACGTTGCGATTATTTTTAGGAGAGAGAAAAAGTGGCGAAGACCTTATATGACCGTACTATTGCTTTTGCAGGGATCTGCCAAGCGGTTGCACTCGTTCAACAAGTGGCGCGTGACGGGCATTGTGATTCAGCCATTTTTGAGTCGACTCTAAAAACCATCATCAACATGAACCCAAGCAGCACGCTGGATGTTTATGGTGATGAATACAATCTAAAACTTGGCTTAGAAACGCTTATCGGCGGCATTGATGGTACTCCAAAAGGCAGCGAAGCCACTCGCTATATCATTGGCCTTTTGTCGCTAGAACGAAAACTCAATGCTCGCTCTGATGCGATGGCGCAACTCGGCGATCGTTTAGATACCATTGCTCGCCAAACTGAACATTATGACTTGTTAGAAGAGCAAATGATCAGCAATATCGCTAGTGTTTATTTAGATGTAATTAGCCCTGTAGGCCCACGCATTCAAGTTTCGGGCACACCAACGGTTTTACAACAAACCATGAATCAACATAAAGTTCGTGCGCTATTATTAGCGGGAATTCGCTCTGCTGTTTTATGGCGACAAGTGGGCGGCAAACGTCGTCATTTACTACTTGGCCGCAAAAAAATGGTCGAACAAGCTAAAATTTTATTGGCGCGAGCTTAATCAAAAACTCTTTCACCTTTCAGTAAACCTTTCAATTTAGGAGATGAACATGGAACTGTCAGCATTGACTGCTGTTTCACCGGTAGACGGCCGCTACGGAAGTAAAACGATTGCGTTACGCAGTATCTTTAGTGAGTATGGCCTCCTAAAGTACCGCACTATCGTTGAAATTCGTTGGTTACAAAAGCTTTCAGCGACTGCTGCAATTGCAGAAGTGCCAGCTTTCAGCCAAGAAGCAAACCAATTCCTTAATGACCTTGCTGCTAACTTCAGTGAAGAAGATGCAAACCGCATTAAAACCATTGAACGCACAACCAACCACGACGTAAAAGCGGTTGAGTATTTCCTAAAAGAAAAAGTTGAAGCGTTACCTGAACTACACGCAGTAAGTGAATTCCTACACTTCGCTTGTACTTCTGAAGACATCAACAACACCTCTCACGCTTTAATGCTTAAAGAAGCACGTGATGAAGTTGTGCTTCCTGCTATTCGTGAAATCATTGACGCAATCAAAGCACTTGCAGTTGAGTACCGCGATATTCCGCTACTTTCTCGTACACACGGTCAACCAGCTTCTCCATCAACTATGGGTAAAGAAATGGCAAACGTGGCGTACCGTATGGAGCGTCAATATAAGCAAATCGCTAACGTTGAAATCCTAGCGAAAATCAACGGTGCGGTAGGTAACTACAACGCTCACCTTTCAGCTTACCCAGAGCTAGATTGGCACAAATTCAGCGAAGAATTCATCACTGAATCTCTAGGCGTAAACTGGAACCCGTACACAACTCAAATCGAACCGCATGATTACATTGCTGAATTGTTCGATGCGATTGCGCGTTTCAACACGATTCTAATCGACTTCGACCGTGACGTTTGGGGCTACATCGCTCTTGGTCATTTCAAGCAAAAAACCATTGCTGGCGAAATCGGTTCTTCAACTATGCCGCATAAAGTTAACCCAATCGACTTCGAAAACTCTGAAGGTAACTTGGGCCTAGCGAATGCTATCTTCACTCACCTAGCACAAAAACTGCCAATTTCTCGCTGGCAGCGTGACCTAACTGACTCAACGGTTCTTCGTAACCTTGGTGTTGGTTGTGGCTATGCAATGATCGCTTACTCTTCTGTAATGCGTGGTATTGGCAAGCTAGAAGTAAATCGTGCTGCACTTGAAGCTGAACTAGACAAAAACTGGGAAGTATTGGCTGAACCAGTGCAAACAGTAATGCGTCGTTACGGCATCGAAAAACCATACGAGAAACTAAAAGAGTTAACTCGTGGTAAACGTGTTGATGGCGAAGGCATGCGTGCATTTATCGATGGTCTTGAAATTCCACAAGAAGAAAAAGATCGTCTAAAACTAATGACACCTGCGAACTACATCGGTGATGCGATCAAATTAACTGATTTATTGAAATAATTTACGTCTAAATCGTTTCTTATTACTTTAGATAATGAACAAAGGGGTTGGCCAATGCTGACCCTTTTTTATTCTTATCTTTTTATTATTAATAGTAATTGGCGATTGGCATGTTTCAAAGCACCTTCTTTTTTATTCTCTGTTTATTTTTTGCTGCCTATATTGGTTTTCGCTCATCGAAGATCGGATTGTGCTTAGTACGAGGTGTAGAAAGAGCATCGCGCGGTAAACCAAGTTTTTTATTCGCCATCCTTTTCAGTGGTTCGTTTTCTTGGATCACCATCATTCTTGCTAATCAATTTGAAACCCACCACTTTACCGCTTATGAACTCACGATTTTTCCTTTTCTTGGCGGGACTCTCTTCGGAATTGGCGCAGCATTTAACAAAGGCTGCGGTATATCGACACTAACTCGACTAGTGCGAGGTGAGTCTGTGATGATGGCAACCGTGATTGGTTGGTTCATTGGCTGGGTACTACTAACACCTTTTGTTCAAACCATTGAGCAACAAAAAACCAGCTACGATTACCACACTCAAGCCATTTTCTTATTTGTGATTTCAATAACCGTATTAGTGGCAATGAGCCGTTTTACACGCAAAAATCGCCGTATCTGGCGTGATATGCTAACCATTGGTTTTATCGCCAGCATTGTGTATTTATTTGAACCTAATTGGACACCTAGCGGCTTACTGCAAGGTATTTCAGAAACCATTTTGGCGGATCAACTTTCTATTTTTCAGCCGCATAAATGGTTGGCATTTGAACGCTTTGCTTTAGTAGGATGTTTGTTAATTGGAATGTTTTACGCTGCATATTCTCAAAAGTTATTCAAACTACAAATAGCCAGTTTTAACCATCACTTATTCCACATACTATCGGGTATTTTGATGGGAATTGGTGCGGTGATTGCGGGTGGAGGAAATGATTCCCAACTGCTGATCGGTTTACCTGCCCTATCACCAGCCAGCTTCGCTTCTATTTTATCGATGATGTTTGGTATTTTTGTCGGGTTGAAAATGAAACAAAGGTTAATTTCACAAGGATAATTTGTTTAATTGTTTAGATTAACTGAGCAAGAATTCAACAGTTCAGCATACCTTCTTTGTATTTAGATCTGTATGATTGACATAAATACGCTAAAACAAAACGGATTGACCTAAAATGAAAGTGATTAGCTTCAATATTAACGGCCTACGTGCTCGTTTACACCAACTCCAAGCCATTATTGATAAGCATCAGCCTGATGTGATTGGCTTACAAGAAATCAAAGTCCATGATGAAGCCTTCCCGATTGAAGATGTTGAAGCAATGGGCTATCACGTTTACTTTCATGGTCAAAAAGCGCATTACGGCGTAGCAATGCTGTGCAAACAAGAACCAATTGAAGTACGCCGTGGTTTTCAAACCGATACTGAAGAACACCAACGTCGTATGATTTCAGCGACTTTCCAAGATGAAAATGGCTTAAAAACCACGGTAATGAATGGCTACTTCCCGCAAGGCGACAGTATTCACCACGAAACCAAATACCCATACAAGCGTCAATTCTATAAAGATTTGATGACTGAATTAGATACACTACACAACAATGAAGAACAAATCATTGTGATGGGCGACATCAACATCAGCCCTATCGACCTAGACATCGGCATCGGTGAACCTAACCGTAAGCGTTGGTTGAAAACAGGTAAATGTTCATTCCAACCAGAAGAGCGTGAATGGCTACAAACCCTATTAGATTGGGGATTTGAAGATACTTTCCGTAACTTGCACCCTAGCGTTGAAGACCAATTCTCGTGGTTTGATTACCGCTCTCGTGGTTTTGATGACAACCGAGGACTGCGTATTGATGTGATCCTTGCTACTCCAAGCCTAGCAGCTAAATGCACCGAAGCTGGTATCGATTACGAATTACGTGGCATTGAGAAACCATCTGACCACGCTCCGATTTGGTCTGTGTTTAAATAAGAAATACAGCTATTAGAAACACAAACGCCAGAGGTGAGAGTCTCTGGCGTTTTTGGTTTAAAGGATAAATATCAATTTGTATGAGAACCGAAAAGGCGCTGTTCCATCCATGGTCGCTTCGAAAAGTCCATCCATGGACTTTTAGACTTTTCTACGTTCCCATATCAAATGGATATTCCTACCACCAGAAAGAACAAAATCAACTCAACGGCTTAGCAAAGGCCAGCAACTTCTTCTCTAAACGTTTAAACAAATAAATCAGCGCCATACTTAAAATCATGTAGAAAGCACCGGCTGTTAAGAATGCTTCAAACGGTGCGTAAGTACGAGAGTTCACTAAGCGAGCGACGCCAGTGATATCCATTACGGTAACGATACCTGCAACCGCTGAACCGTGTAGCATAAAGATCACTTCATTACTGTAAGCGGGTAATGCGCGACGGAAAGCACTTGGCAAAATGATGCGTTGATAGATTTTAACCTTGGACATGCCATAAGCTTTTGCTGCTTCTACTTCACCCTTGTTTAAGCCTTTAATCGCACCGGCGAAGATCTCTGCCGTGTATGCGCCTGTATTCAATACAAAAGCAAATAAGGCACAGAACCAAGCGTGTTCCCACAAAGTATCTCGTACTTCCATGAACTGATTCACGCCGTAGTAAATCAGATACAGTTGAACCAAAAGCGGAGTGCCACGGAAAAAGTAGCTGTAGCACCAAGTTGGAAAATAGATTAGTGGATTTTTACTGGTAAGTGCAATGCCGCACGGAATGGCGATCATAATGCCAAATACCAAGGATAAAGCGACCAACCAAGCGGTTGTCCATAAGCCTTGAAAATATAAAGGCAAGCTGTCTGAAATAACGGAAAATTCCATGCTTACCTCGTATGCAATGAGTATTTACGTTCCAACATGTTCAATAGAACCGTCGAAATGCTAGTGAAAATTAAGAAGATAACTGAAACCGTCATATAAAAAGTAAACGGCATTTTAGTTGAACCTGCTGCTAAAGAACCCACGCGCACCATATCTTCCAAACCAATAATAGAAACTAGCGCAGTGGTTTTAAGTAGTACTAGCCAGTTATTACCAAAGCCAGGAAGTGCATGTCGTACCATTTGCGGCAGTAAGATGCGACGAAATGATAAAGATGAGCTCATGCCATACGCTTTTGCAGCTTCAAGCTCGCCACGGTCAACCGCTAAAATTGCGCCACGGAACGTTTCCGCCATGTAGGCACCAAGAATGAAGCCGATAGTCAACACGCCAGCCACAAATGGGCTAACGTCAATGTAATCAGGTAAGTAAGAAAACTCTTGATGGCTAGGATCGAAACTGGTCATCAAAACGTTTAAATGTTCATTAATAGAATATAAAGAGTTGTTGAGAAGAATTTGTCCGCCGAAGAAAATCAGCATCATCAAAACAAGATCAGGAATACCACGAATGATCGTCGTGTAGATGGTCGCAATCACTCGCGCCCAACGATAAGAAGAAAGTTTGGCTAATGCGCCTAAAATGCCAAGCAAGACGGCCACCAGCAAAGAAAGCAATGCCACTTCAATTGTGACTTGCGCACCTTGCAAAATTGCGCCGTCATAGCCTTGTAGAAAATCTAATGTCATAAAATCAAATTTGAATGGAGGCAAGCGAACGCTATATCTTAGCTGCCAACTTGCCTCAAAATAGAATTAACAGTGAAACTCGGTTCGACTGGTTTTATTTACCGTAAACGTCGTAATCAAAGTATTTCGCTGCAATTTTTGCATAAGTACCATTAGCGTGAATTGCTTCAATCGCTTTGTTCACTTGCTCAATTAGGTCTTTATCTTGTTTACGTGCAGCAATGCCTAGACCTTCACCAAACCATTTAGCGTCACTTAGAGATGGACCTTCAAACTCGAAGCCTTCTTTTTTGTCTAGCATGCCAGTTTGTAGAGCTGCTGCTTCACCAAATACAGCGTCAATACGACCGCCTTCTAGGTCAAGATAAGCTTCATCGTATGAGCCGTAACGTACAACTTCAACGATGCCTTTGTAGTTATCTTCAAGGTATGTATCGTGTGTTGTTGAACGTTGAACACCGATCTTAACGCCTTTAAGTCCTTCTTTCGTAAACTGGATGTTTGCACCTTTTTTGGTGATAAATTTGTTTGGAAGAACTGCGTAAGTATTCGAGAAAGCCACTTTTTGTTGACGTTCTGGAGTGATTGACATACCTGCAATGATCGCATCATATTTACGAGCAAGTAGAGCAGGAATAATGCCATCCCAATCTTGCGCATTAATCGTACATTTTGCTTTCATTTCAGCACAAACGGCATTGGCGATATCCACATCAAAACCACCAACTGAACCATCTGGATTCGTGTGGTTGAATGGAGGGTAAGCCCCTTCAGTTGCGAAGCGAATTGTTTTCCAATCTTTAGCTTGTGCTGCACCAGATAATGCAGTCATTGCTAATGTTGCTGCTAAAAACCACTTTTTCATTTCCATACTCCTGTGACTGTGAGTTTGCTTTTGTTGTGTTGTTTTATTTTTTGTATAACTTTTTAGTTTGCGTGTCGCTTTTTTATTTTGTCTTTACTCAACGATTCATGATTTAGGTAAATCAGTAAATCGAAGAAATAAATTGTTTGAATCGTGGTGATTCGGGGTTTGTAAACAGTTTCTCTGGTGCTCCTTGTTCTTCCACTTTACCTTGATGCAAGAACATCACGTGGCTAGATACATCACGCGCAAATGCCATTTCGTGCGTTACTACCAACATGGTGCGGCCTTCTTCAGCCAGATCACGCATAACACCAAGTACCTCGCCCACTAATTCAGGGTCGAGAGCAGAAGTTGGTTCATCAAACAGCATCACTTCCGGATCAACCGCTAAAGCACGAGCAATAGCTGCACGTTGCTGCTGACCACCAGATAAGTGGCCTGGGTAGTAATCTTTACGTTCATATAAGCCAACTTTTTGCAGCAGCATATTTGCATTTTCAATCGCCTGAGCGCGAGGAATGCCTAATACATGAACTGGAGCCTCGATCACATTTTCCAATACGGTTAAATGCGACCAAAGATTGAAACCTTGGAAAACCATAGCGAGACGAGAACGAATGCGTTGCACTTGTTTTTCATTCGCTGGCATAGATTCTTTTTTACGGTTGGTTTTCATTTGGATCAATTCACCATTCACCCACACTTCACCGGAAGTCGGAGTTTCTAATAAATTAATACAACGAAGAAAGGTACTTTTACCTGAACCAGATGAGCCAATGATGGAAATCACGTCACCTTTGTGAGCGGATAATGAAATCCCTTTCAGCACTTCATTTTTACCGAATGTTTTATGTAAGTCTTTTATATCTAGCGCGGGCACTGCGGTCATGCGCTTTTACTCCTGATTTAATATTTCCATCATCCTGATGTTTAAAAAACAAGCTAGCACCACTTAGCATGGGTTGCAAATAGTAAACGTTTGCTTATTTTTTGCTAAAAACATCAATTTGAATACTTATGCATAATATAGGGATTTGTATTTTACTCAAGAAATTAAAGGGAATATTGGGTTATGCGTATATATTTTAGCCACAAAAATGGCGTTCTATCTTATTTAGAACGCCATTGATTATTTTTTATGATTGTTTGATCTGAATTTAATCAAAATCAGCATATAACATCAACGGATCGACTGGCATTGCAATTGGCTGCCAGCGATCATCAAAGGTGTAACGCATGTACATCATAATATGGTTTGGCTCGTACGATTCAGAACGTTGAATATCTGCGGTAAAGCCGACATACCAACGGGCACTCACTCGTTGTTCTGCTGCTACTTGCAAAGAATAGCCAAAACCCCCGCCCGTTTCTGAACCTGCACCATCTTGATCTAAATACGGAGCATCTTCACTTGTCCAAGAATTCGAAACTGAACCGCTGATCAAATACGAGAAAGTGTTACTCGTGCGTTGATACCAGTTTATCGGTAAAGACAGCGAGAAATAACGTTGTGGGCTGTAGTAACCACCGTAACCATAAGCGTATTCGCTCAAGTTTTTATCGTAGTGCATGTACATGGAGTTCAAACCGACACTTAAACGATAATCACGTTCATTCAAGATCTTATAATAAGAACCACCAAGCAGAGCTAAACGGGTATTATCTTCAACGTTTTCACCAGTCATCTTGTGGAATTGACCACTCCACCAGTAACCTGTTGCCCCACCGGTATCGTAACTGCCACCCAGTTTGACACCTGTGCTAACCACACCGCCCCAATGTTTACCGGCTTTATCACCATCAACAGGCGCACCATCGGGAACACTCATGCCGCTGTAAGAAAGCGTACTACTGGTTTCGGCACGACGAGAGAATGTTGCCTTCCAACCGACATCAGCTAAGTCACCAGAAAGATTTAATCCCCCCACCCAAGTTTGAGAATCAAATCCTAAAGGTGTTGTGCCAATATCCGTTGACCAAGTATCGGCAATCCAGCCTACTCCTAAAGCCACGCCAGTTGCGGTTTCATCAACAGAAACATCAGAATCCGAACCAGTCGATTTATCGTAGTAATCCAGATCACCTGAATCCAATGTGACAACGTCACTACGAAGTAACAAGTGACCATCGTATTCAGGCATTGGAATTAAGACTTCAATCGGGACTTGATTAGCTTGGTTTTCACTATCACGACCACTGTAATCAAAACCGATTTCTACATAACCGTCATTACGAGCATGAATATAATCAAGATCCGACTTCACACCATTAGAAATCCAATCATCACCAGCATTGTTGTATAAATCTCGCAACGTTGGTGTTTCTTTTGGCGTTTCTTTTGCTATAGCCGCTTGATTATCATCAGCCGTAGGTACAGCTTTAACTGTCGAACCTGTATTTGACGATTGCTGTGCCACTTCTGCTTGCTGAGCTGCAAGTGCTTTATAAGCGAGTTTTTCTGAAAGTGGATACGCTTTGTTATCCATGGTCACTTTCATCGACTCACGATACTCTAACGCCCCTGCTCCAGCGGTTTGCATTGTTTGTTGCGCCACTTCCAACGCTTCTTTATGCAAGCCTTGCTCGTTTAACACAGTTGCAAGCTGCACTAACTGATATGGCGTATAGGACTGATGATTGCGGTACATCTCTTTTGCCAACTCGGTGGCTTGAGCATGTTTTTCTTGTGCCAAATAAGTGTTAAGCAAACCAAATTGCGCATCCACTTTATAAGTGTTCTGGCTGGTTGAACTTAGCCCTACTCCCGCGCTAGCTGAGATCACCGCTTGGTATTTTTCTTCTGCTTGCGGGAAATCTTGAATCGCAAAGGCATAATCCGCAAACAACAAATCACGCTGCAAACGATAATTCAGCAAACTGTTATTCGCTTGGATCGTAGGTGAAGCAGCAGCGTTAGCTTGATTAGAAGATGACTGATTCGCCGTAGATAGCCTTGGATCCGTCACGCTTGAATTAGCATCAGCCGTCGGCTCTGGTAATTGTTTTTGCCATGCAGCGAAATCATCATAAAACTGCATATCCAACAATAAGCGACCGTAATCGAGTTGAGTTTGATAATCCCAACTTTTCTCTGGTTCGATATCTTGAATTTGCTGTTTGGCTAGATCGATAAAGCCCAAACGATATTCCATGCCGACCAAGCGCACTTGTGCATTTGGATCATCAGAATATTGATCCATCATTTGGTCGATCTTATCTTTTGCTGCGTCTTTATCAGTTTTCGCTAGTTCAGTTGCGTCGGCAAAGGCTTTGTCCATTTCCAAACGCTGCAGGTTATCTTCCATTGCTGCAGTGCGTTGCGGTTTTGGTACAGAACTTAGAACATCAATTGCTTGTTGCGTTTGACCATGACCCGATAAATACAAGGCGTAAGCAAACCTGGTTTGAGGATCATTATCTCGTGACCACTTCGCCATCAAATCATCAGCACGTTGAGTATCGCCTGTTGCACGAATCGCTTCGGCAATGTTAGCTCTGTCCCAAGGTGATTGCGGAGGATTTGCGGCCAATTGATCAAGCAAAGATGAAGCCTTAGTCATATCGCCTGAAGTAATCGCAATATTCACTTGTTGCAGCAGAACATTGGTGTGCAGTTCTTTAATACGATCACTCACCACACGTTGTTGTGCTGGCGTATAGGTTTGCGTAAAGCTGTACGCTGCAAGTTGCCCTGCTTCCGCTTCACGGTTATTAATACGACCACGCAATGCAGTTTCATTTAATGCATCGGTTTTGAGCGATTGCAGATAGTAATTTTCAGATTCTTTATACTTCTTCTGCACTGCCGCCCAATTCGCTAACGAGTTGTAAGCATAAGGATCTTCAGGCTGCAATTTCACAGAATCTAAATACAGTTGCTTGGCTTTGGCGTAATTGCCTTTTGCTAAGTAAGCATCACCGTTGTCCAAATTTGCCCAATACGCAGAAGCCGCAATAAGCGAATCCCACTTAGGTGTTTTGTTGAGATCGGTTTCGTATTTTTTAGCGTTTTGGAAATAGCCTACTGCCAAGGTTTGTCGGCCAGTACGCATATAAACCAAACCAAGTGCAGCTAAGATCTCAGAATCGTGCGGACGAGTTGATTCTGCAATTTTCAACTTACGTTCAGCTGCGTAATACTGCTCTTTTTTCACCAAGGCAAGCCCTTCTAGCTTCGCCATATAGGTTGGATCTTTTTGCAGCTCGGTTTCAGTTACGATGCGTTTTTTCGCTAACTGATACGCTTTCTGGTATTCGTTATCGGTTGGATTATACGCTGCCAGCATTTGATACTGCTTCAACACCGCTGGCGTGATATAGGTTTGATCCAAACTCTTCAACCACACCGCACTTGCTGAAAATGAAGTGTTAGGGTTCATGGTTAAACGTTGAATCATCGCCAATGCAGCAGGATCTTCAGGGTTATCGCCTAAAGTATGCGAGGCCAAGGCTAACTGAAAATCAGGCACTTTCGGGTACTGTTTATTTAATGCAATTAACCCGTCTTGAACTTTTTGCCAGTTATCGTATTTACGATCCATCAGTTGCAAATATTCAAGCTGCAATTGTGGTGTTGGCATGCCGTTCGGAAAGAGATCGTGATAAATTTTTAACGCTTCGTCAGCACGGCCAGCGTGAGTTAACAATAGTGCTTGTTGATATTGTGAACGATTGGCACCGTATAAAGAGAGATAAGTTTCAAGCTGCTTAGTGGATTGAGCATTTGGCGCTTGTTTTTTCAGCTGAGCTAATACTTTTTGTGCTTCCGAAAGTTTATCGGTTTCAACCAAATATTTAGCCTGATAAGCCAAACCTTGCGCATTATTCGGTTCAATTGCGAATAAGCGTTCTAAGGTTGGGCCGGTAATATCGGCACGGTGTAAAAGTTGCGCGTATTGAGCTTGCTTCAATAACCAATCAATCGAATCAACCGCTGCAAGATTGGTGTTAAATTCAAACGGTTGATCATTTGCAATCACATCAATTTGCTTGGCACGATATTCAGCCAGTTCCGCTGCAGTATTGACGTCTTGGCGAGCATAAAACGACTGCGGATTTGGTGATTGCGCCAATGCAACTTGTGGAAATGCTGTCGGAAGTACCGCTGCTAATGCCAGCGCAACTGTAGATGGTCTTAAAGCAAAGCATGAGCGTAAAGCATTACACGGACGTAAAGCATCACACTGGCGCAAAACGTCATGCTTTGCGCCATTTTCATTAACCCTATTTGAACGAACAGAAGCCAAGTTTATTGACATGCCTTATCCCAATGAGGGACGACTTTCCCTGTTTCATCAAATTCATACAAACCATCAACCCACCCTTGTGAGAATAGGGTTAAGACATTCTGATAATAGTTATCTGCTTTAATATCTTTGAAGCCTTCTTTGATTTTGGCATCAAATTCCATCGCCAAATCTTTGTGACCCGAGGCCATCAATAGTGGGATAACTGAAGCGTTCAAGCCTAAATTGCTGTAACCCGATGTGCTGCCGCTTTGAGTATCGAATTTTTCAGGGATGCGCTTAGTCGATTCCAAAATAGATACCAACGGCTGCATTTTTTCAATTAATGCCGCTTTATTTTGATCTTTGTCTGACAACATACCCGCCCACAAATAAGTGCGGATGCCATCATAACTGCCGATATTCGGTTTAACTTGATCAGGCAAAATACTGGAAGAAGTCACTTCTACCCAATCAGGGCTAAAGCCTTTTGGCATGGTTTCTAAAATCAGTTTTTGGCTGGTTACAGCAATATCTTTCCAAGCTGAGTTTGGATTTTCTGCCGCCAAGCGAGTTAAAATTTGCATTGGCACATAGCTTGGATTAAAGCGCACATGGTTCTCACCTAGGTCAAAACCAGTACGGCCTGGTAATAATACTGTGCCTACACCATCTACTACTTTTGTTTCATCTTTTAGAATACGCAACGCCAGTAAATGACCTAAAGTACGGTAATAGTAATTATCCCAAATGCGCCCTGCTTCCATTAAGCTATAAGCAATCCAAAGATCGGAGTCCGATGCACTGTTTTGGTCAATCACACCTTGGCGACCACTATCCATCGTTCCCCATAACCATGCAGGCAAACGAGCGGTTAAGTCACCTTCCGCTAAGTTGTTTTCTGTCCATGTTAATAGTTCAGCAAATGCATCTTTATCGTTAGCAAGTAAAGCAAAAAATAAACCGTACGATTGGCCTTCCGATGTTGTGATCATACGTGGATCGCTGTTATCGACCACGCGGCCATTTTCGATATAGTTGCTCTTGAAGCTATCCCACATCGTCCAACGACATTGTGCAGGAACAGCGACGACATCCTGCGTTTCACGTGCCACTAATGTTTCGGCTGATGCGGCAGCATTCGCTAGAGGAGACACGGCTAACGTTGTTAATGCCATAAGCACGCTAGAAAACACAATCGATGGTTTCATTAATTTTCCTTTTTTATTGCTCTTATTCATCTTGCTCGTATGACTTGGGTTGACTTGGCTCTTTCGCATGTAGCAAGAGTTAAGTTCCACAGTCATTAATCTTCTTCACTGTCTGTAATACGGCGACGCGCTAAGCCACGCAGCATGCGCCACAAAGCAAGTGTCACAAGAATCACAAGCAATAATGATGCCCCAGCCATCAACACTGGATGACGAGAGAAGTGATACATGATCAATTGCCACACAGGTAATTCACCAACGTAGAAATGTTCACCCACGTTAAAGCTGCTCACGCTGTCTGGTTTGATGGTAATCACAGAACCAAACATAGCGGACAGTTTGCCGGTATCGTTCATCGATTTATTAATCAGTGCCAAAGAGTTTGGCGTCGCACCTAATAGGCTGACGACGGTTCTTTGCTCATTAAATGGTGATTGATAGCTCACGACCGAAGCAAAATCACCCATAGCTGAAACTTCTACTAAATCTGCAGGTTGAGATGCATCCGTTGATGGATCAACCCAGTTCTTTCCTTGCTGTTTTTCGTTTTTATTCGGCAATTGTGACAAACGTAATCCGTCTTTCAACAGCATAGATGGCGTATGGTTTTCATCCACTTCTTTTAGACCAGGAGTAATGCCAATGGTCAAAATGTCTTTGTCTTTCAGTGCGGATTCATCCCATTGATCTGTCACGTTAACACTGATCGCAGGGTAGCCTGTGTTGACGCCAAAACGTCCCATCATATTTACGAATGCTTGGATCTCTGCCACGCTCGCATTTTGCGGCAATACAGCAACGGTATCGGCTAAATCCGCCATACGAGTGAATGGGTAACCGGCATTAGCAAAAGTGCGCATGTTTGGCATTTCGATGTAATGCGGATAACCAGAAAAATCGATGGTTGAGTTAGCATCAATTGCTGCATATTGCTTGCTTGGTTGAGTACTTTGACAAGTAGCCGCATCATCAACCGATGTTGAAGCCGCAAAACCAAACTCAAATTTCAGATCATTACGACTGCCGACTTTGAACGCAGGAATATAAACATTGCCATCATCGTCATTGCTATCTCCTAACAGCGGCATGCGCAAATGCGTTCCGTTTTTAGTCTCGCCTTCAGTAGTTAAGTTAAACGCTTTGATAAATTGTTCGTTCACACTCAAGTTCATGCGAGAACCGGATTTATCACTTGATGGTGGCGAATAACGGTAAGACAAGTTCACTGGAATACCGCGACTTTGCCATGTAAATAAGTCAGGCGGTAAGCGGAAACTCACATGAATTGGTGGTGGCGTATAACCACTCACCTGCAACTCAGAGACATTTTTCACTAATTCAGATAGAGCAACTGGACGATCAGTCGCAATCCAGTTCGGTGCATCATAAGGTTTACGTGGCGCAATTTGTTTCATTTGCGTCACTTCTGCACTTGGACCAGTCAATAAATGACGACCAAAAGCTAAACCACGTACGGCATCCGCAAGATCTTTACTATCACGCCCACTGATGATCAACAACTTCACATACGGCTTAGTTGGATGCGAAATCATCTGAATGTTCGGCCCTTTAGCATCAGGGTAATCTTTCAAGAAATCAGGTTTGTTGTCGTTAGTAACAAAAACAATTGCGTTATCTTCTGGCACTTTATTGCGTAATACAGGGAAATCGGTACCACGCCATTCTGCAAGTGCACCAAAATAAGATGATGCAATACCTGCCGCTTTGATTTCGCCAGTATCAATGTTGTCGCCCATCACCATTGGAATGTGAACGATATTCATATCTCGCTCATCAAAGAACGGCGCAGGAAGCAGTGATAAATCATTATTCAACATGGTACGTTGTACGTTGAATGTCACCTTGCTTTCAGGGCTGATATCGACCCAAATACTGCCGTCATTCGGGTTACCACAACGCTCATTAGCATTACCAATCAACTGAAAACGCAATTGGTTAAAGTTGCTGAATAAGCGAGGATCGAGTGGAATCGTCGCTTTCATTAATTGGCCTTGCGAGCCTTTCACTACTGGCACAACGCCCATCAATTCATTGTTGAAGAAGATTTTTAAATGCGAAACGGTTTCAATCAATGCTGGTGATGGCGTGAATTCCAAATCCAATTGTGCGCGCGATGCAATTTCATCCAAGCGAGAACCAAATCCCACATAAGATTCACTTTCCGTGCCTTGCATGTGGATTGAACTGGTAAAACCAAGTTGCTTAAACAAATAGGTACGCTGCTGTACAACAGGTGAAAGTTTAGGAATTAAACCATTTTTGTCTTTCAGTGCATCTTCCGAATTTTTATCGATAGATTTTGTCTGAGCGGTATCCGCCTTAGGTGCAGAATTGGATGCATCGGTTACGGCATCATTAGCAGCGAATACATGGGAAGAAGCTAGTCCAATCGTTGAAATTAAACCTAGCGCATACGTTAATTTTTTTAATTTAGGATGAGTGATCCACATAATTATTCGCTCTTTAGTTCTGCATTTTGTGGTTTCAATGAATAAATCACTAGCCAACCCTGATAGATGTATTGGCTCAATGTTCTAATCAAAAATGGTCCGTTCATTAACAAACGGCGGTAACCTTCACCACCAATCTGCAATACCCGGATTAAACTTAATAAAGGTTTGTCAGCGTTATATTCACTTTGCCATTGCGCCCAAGTATCGGCGCGAGCAAAAGTACACTGCACGTAATCAATTTGTTGTTGTAAATCTAAGGTTTTCAGTTTCAAACCTAGAGTTCGACCTTGGTTGTAAACCACCTTCATTGGGAAAACAAAGTTTTGGTCACCACGATTTAATACGGTTTGTAATTGAGTTCCATATGCGATTTCCACATCTTCAGGCATCACAACACGGATACCACCAGCAGAGAAATCACGCATCTGGCAACGAATAACTTGGCCAGATTCAAGCGTAATACTCATTGGAACGTCCACGCTCACACGGTGGTGTTGTCGTACTTGTTTCGATTCTTCAGCAATCGCAACTGCGCCACCTAAAATCAATAGGTTATAGAAAACCCAGAATAGGTTAACCAACACACTGGTGATCTCTTGGCTTGGACCATCAATTAAGCGCCAAATACCAAATGCGACACCAAGAATATTGATCAATACCAAAGCGATATAAGGACGTGAAATGCTCCAATCGTAGTAGCTTTCCTCAATCAAGCCACCTTTCGCTGTTACGTTAAAGCTACCGTGTTGTGGAGCGAATAATGCAACCGTAGTTGGACGTGCGATATACCAAGAAAGCACGGTTTCATACACTTCACCCCAGAACGAGTGACGATACTGCCCTTGCATTCGGGAGTTGGTCATACTGGAGTGGATCATGTGCGGCACCACATACAACACAATGGCAAGTGCTGGTGCATAAATCACATAGGTATGTAAAATCAAAAACGCTAAAGGTGCGAGTAAGTAAATAATCCGCGGAATACCGGATAAAAAGTGCATCATGGCGTTGGCATAACAAAGCCGCTGATGCCACTTCAAACCTTTACCCATAAACGGGTTATCTATTCGGAAGATCTGCGCCATGCCCCTTGCCCAACGAATACGCTGACCAATGTGGGCAGAAAGTGATTCTGTCGCCAAACCTGCTGAAAGTGGTTTACGCAAATACGCAGAACGATAACCTAGTCGATGCATACGCAAAGAGGTGTGCGCATCTTCGGTTACAGTTTCAACAGCAATACCGCCCACTTCTTCTAACGGTTCACGACGTAAAATCGCACAAGATCCACAGAAGAAAGCCGCATCCCATAAGTCGTTACCATCTTGAATCAAACCGTAAAATAGCGTGCCCTCTCCCGGTACATCACGAAAGTTCGACAAGTTTCGCTCAAATGGATCTGGCGAGAAAAAGTGGTGCGGAGTTTGAATCAATGCCAATTTTGGATCTTTTAAGAACCAGCCCATCGTCATTTGGAAGAAAGCGCGCGTCGGAACGTGGTCACAGTCAAAGATCGAAACGTATTCGCCTGAAGTTTGTTTCAGCGCATAGTTGATGTTACCTGCTTTGGCGTGTTCATTGGTTGGACGACGGATATAACCTACGCCAACTTCTTCGGCAAATTTCTTAAAGCTGTCACGTTTACCATCATCCAAGATATAAATGTTCAGCTTGTCTTTCGGCCAATCGACACCAAGTGCGGCATAAACGGTTCCACTTACTACATCCAAATCTTCGTTATAAGTTGGGATCATCATATCGATGGTCGGCCAGGTTGACGTATCTTCTGGTAATGGCACGGGCTTGCGGTTAAGTGGCCAAATATTTTGGAAGTAACCTAAGATCAACACAAACCACGAGTAGATTTCCGCTACAACCAGAATTAAACCTAATGACAAAGCTAGCCAATCATCCCAGTTCAAAGTCGATGTAACACGCCACCACAAGTAACGAGAAGAAACCGTAATCGACAAACTGATCATCAAGATCGTGGCAAAACGCCCAGCAATACGGCGGAACATCATGGAAAATGCCCACATAACGCAGACGAAGAAAATCTGAGCTTTTAAATCGAATGGCACGGTGAAACACATCAAGGCCAACAAAGAGATAAGGGCAATCATTACAACATTTAATATAATCTCACCTGTTGTTTTAACTGCTTTTTTACCCTTGTTTTTCAAGCGTTCTTCTTGCTTTCTATATACCGATTCTTCCGCGCGTTTTTCTAACCATGTGGTGATTTGTCCAATCAGGTTAAGCGGTGAATAAAAGATTTTTTTGACGAAAAGAAAAGCCGATATTAAGGTTTTACGAATCGAAATTGGTCGTTTTTCCGAACGTTGCTGCGGCACTAATGCTAACCAAACTAATTGGATCAGCATGCGCAGTGGATCTAAAAATCTCGGGTGAGCAAGATCGACATGAGGAAACAGTAATTTAGGAAGTTTCCATGTTTCTTTACCACAGATAGTCGGTTGGAAAAAAATCCAACAAATGACAAATCCAACAGACAAGAAAGCCTTACCAAAATTATTGGCAGGGTGATCACCTTCATAAAAGCGTCTTTGCTCTTTGAATTGTTGGAAGATAGCTGGTTGAAAAAACCAAGATAGCCAGTTAAACATTAGTCTTACTACCTTTCTGGTTTTCTTGATTGCTTAAAAACTCCTGTTCCCACTCTTCCCTTTCAACAAACTCATTCATTGAAACTGGTTCGGCTTTTTCATCTTCAGGATGGTCAATATCCCACTGTCTATGATCAATTTGCGATAGGCACCAGAAAGCAAGTGCGTGGAAATCTTGTGTCGCCTGGCAATAAGGTGCGTAATAAACAACCGAGGTTAATGCTGCAATGGATTCCGCCACTGACATATCAAAGTGCATTTCGACTGGTGTTCTTTGCTGAGCAAATTCATGTTGCAAAACCAACAATATATCTCGGCTCATTTCATTGGCAGGTTGATATTGGCTAACCAGTAAATTTGGTTTGTTGTCTTCACCACAAAACGCCAACAAACGATGGTAAGCATAATTTTGTTGTAATGCGTAATAGGATTGAATATCAGACTTAACCACGACAAAAACACGATCTGCTTGAGCTAATAAGGGATAATGTGATTCGTCTAACTGATCAACCGGTGGCAACAATAAAACCTGCCATTGATATGAGCTTTTTTTGGTGCTTTTTAGTTTAGGGATTTGAAATATATCAGCATAACCCTGCTCGTGTTGTTGTGCATAATGATGAATTTCATCAAATTGTGCTTGGGTTACAGTACCAAAAGGGACAAAAGAGACTTCACGTTGGTTTTGAAAAGCGGCGTCACGCCATGACTGATTCGCTAATACTTTTAGCGCCCAACCATCGCCATCATTCGGATTCATACCAAAATGTAAACGCATTTGATTGTTACGAGTGAGATCCACGGCATGAGCAGTTTGGTCAATAGAATTTAATGCCGAAGTTAAATTTGCCGCAATGGTTGTAGCGCCAACACCACCTTTTAAACCAACAATCACAATTCGCTTCATATGCGAGTTACCCTAATTTTAAATTCCGTTATAAACGATACTTATGCATCGTTGCTCTTTTTAGATTATGTCTAGTTTTATGTTGTTTAGATGTGTGTTGCTACGGATGCGAATCTTGCGGAGATTCTAAATCTGTCAGTTTTGAGACATCTGAAGCGACAGAAATGGGAAACTGCAAAGCACGCCATTTTTTCTTAGCAAGTAAGTAGCGTTCCTTTTCTAGCAGTTCGTTATATTGAGGGTTTTTAACATCAAAAGAAGCGAACAGACTTTTGATATCTTGACTAAGATTAAGTGGCATAAACTCTCGTTTAATTAATTCGAATGAAATTGATATCCGTTTCATTTCATAATGGATTCGTATATATTATAACTAACTGTTAAGTCCGTCAAAAAATGTTCTCAATTAAGCACAAAAAAATTGACTTTATTTCTGCTGTTATCTTTTTGACTGATTAAAAAACACTCACACAACATTACTTTGAACCATTGGCGGTCAATATATTCATGTTTGGAATACATCGTTTACCTCAAAAGCACACCGCTTTTAATGCTGCGGGCATTTACATAACGACACTTGCAAACCAACGACTTGCATCCGATTACTTACGCCCTCTATTAAAGCTAAATGAGAAGTGTAAGTTTATTTCATTCCAGTCTATTCCTGAGTTTTTCGAACCACTAGACACCACTGATAAAGAAACATTCAAAGCATACTTCTACAAAAAAAATGTCTACTTTTTAGCCCACAACAAGCGCAAAAATAGTGCTGATAAATTAATCGAAGATATAAAGAAAATTAATCTATTTAGTGGCGATAAGGTCGTTTTAAATATACCTGATCACATCATCTTAACGTTAAGAGAAAGTCAACAGGCAAAATTCTTTGCTTATTTGAATCGTATTGCTTCGCAAAAGAGAATTCAGTTCTTCATCATTCTTCAAGGGCAAGAAAGCTACAACGTTAACCATTGGTGCATGGCAAATCCTCAATATTTTCTTGGATTATCTAGTCTTCACCAAGTCGATGCGCAGCTGTTTACTTATCAAGTACATTATTGGATTGCCGATGGTGTGATTTCCAATGCGCAAGATTACGATGTGCTCAAAAATGAAGATAACGAGTTTGTAATCGATGTTCATGAACTTGAAGAGTTGAACGAAAACCTTCAGCATCAAACATTTCTTTATGACCTTGAATTCGCTTATGTGTCACAGGGTGTGATCGACGTTAACCACAACATCTCAGATGAGTCTGTTTTGTTTTTTGAAAACAATGATGATTTGTTCGCCAATATCAAAAATGTTAATCATGGCATGGTGGTTTTAAGCGTCCACCAGCAATCTGAAGTTCACAACATTGCGGTGCAGTGTTATCGCTTGCGTCGTCGCTTTGGTAACGAGTTCAAAATCGTTTTGCGTGAAATGCAGCAGTGCTTGCGTTATTCCGATGAAACTTTCCTTTCTTTCGCAGGTTTGAACTTAATTATTCCGGCCAGTGTTAACTTTGCTCGGTTTTTAAGTATTACGGAAAACCTGCAAAAGCAAAAAGTGCTGTGTAAAGTTCCTGATTCAATTGATGAATTACTGAACCAAGAAAGCACCTCTCAATTTGGCTTGAAAGGTTATGTAAACAACAACCGTTTTGTTGGTCGTTGTCACGAATTAGTGGAAAAATATCAAACCACTAACTTGCAATTTGCTTTGGTCAAATTATCGATGATCCCCGGTGTCGATATGCATGCTTGCTTAAGTATGTGTCATATCAAACGTGATGGTGATTTAGTTACCGCTTGTCATGATGCCGTCTATTTATTGCTTTCTTCTGTGCGTGAAAACGATGTCTACACTGCCCTTGCGCATATTTTTGAACTGCCAATTGGCGATATGTTCCAAAGTCACACTATTTTCACCACTATGGGCCGTATCACACAAGTTCTACCGGATATTGTTTTCCAAGCGATGGATATTGATGTGGAGAAAACTCACCAAGTCGTATCAGAAGCGCAGTTACAAGAGCAAACCAATGATGAAATCGCCTTTGCTAAAGCTAAACCTTTGCAATTCAAGATGTAAGGAATGGGTTAAAT
The DNA here is from genome assembly GCA_047975485.1 of Vibrio sp. GTDB lineage: Bacteria > Pseudomonadota > Gammaproteobacteria > Enterobacterales > Vibrionaceae > Vibrio. The sequence goes on from JBKEDP010000059.1 coordinate 22,643, forward strand.
GAACATTAATGACTTTATTTTAACCGTCACTGTTTGCCTTATTATTGGTACAATCATCGGTTTCTTTTTACGAGATTTTTGTCGCTTTGTGCTAAAAATGTATCGTCGCTATATCCGTAAACCAAAATATTTCGAATCGATTAAATTCGAAAAACCTGATTCATTAAGATGATGCTAGCGCAAGCCTGACATCCCTAATTATATCTATTAAAAAGACACAGTAATGAATAACACTCAAACCCAAAAACAACACAAATGGCTGGTCGGCTTAGGCTGGTGGAATGTGTATTTCCTTATCAAACTGGCTTTATTTGGTAAAGATATCATCGATTTCCACTCATTAGAAAACCTTGCTTTTGCTGCCTACCTTTTGTTGCCTATTTCTAACCGTTTCATTAATTTAGTTCGAAATATTGCGGCGTTTCCACTTGCGATCTGGCTTGCTCATTACGATTCGTTCTTACCTCCCCTAGGGCGTTTGTTTGCTCAAATTGGTCAGTTGATGGATTTTGAGTTCAGCTATTTAGTTGAACTCATGGGTCGCTTCTTTAATATGCAAGCGGTCCTAGCCCTTTTAGTTTTAGTATTTGCTTACTATTTCTTAAACCGTATTATTCGTGTTTCAGTGTTTGTCATTCTTGCAATGATTTACATTGCTATACCGAAACCAGCGCCTCAAGCCCCTGTACAACAAGTTGTTGCCGCACAACCACAGCCAGGTACGAATACAAATCCGGCTCCAGCGGCATCAGAAGCAGGCCCTGTGAATGATCAAGTATTAAACCAAGCAAAAGAGACTTTCTTTACTAATGAAGCTTCACGCTCGGTGACTTATCCAGATAGCATTGCTAACAGCCAACCATTCGATGTTCTCTTTATTAGTGTATGTTCGGTTGCTTGGGATGACATCGAAATTTCAGGTTTGATGGATCACCCTCTATTTAAAGAATTCGACATCATGTTCGACAAATTTGGTGGTGGTACGTCTTACAGTGGTCCTGCTCTTGTTCGCTTGTTACGTGCTAGTTGTGGTCAAGAACAGCACACTGACCTATTTAGTCCTGCGCCTTCAGAAGATTGCTACTTGTTTGATAACTTAGCAAAACTAGGCTTTGGCCAATACTTAATGCTAAACCACAATGGTTCATTCGATGGCTTCCTTGATCTTCTTAAAAATGATGGTCACGTTCATCCAGATATGATGAGCCAAGAAGGTTTAACGCCTTATGAATCAGCATTTGATGGCTCGCATATTTACCGTGATTTAGATGTATTGAATCGTTGGTGGGATACTCGCCAAAAAGACTCGCAAGAGCGTGTAGTCGGCTTATACAACACTATTTCATTGCATGATGGTAACAACATCATTGCTAACGGTAAGGTTCCGGGTTTACCTGGTTATAAAGCTCGTCTGAAGAACTTACTGGATGATGTTTACTCTTTCTTCCAGGAGTTGAAAAAATCGGACCGCAATATTGTGGTTGTGCTTGTACCTGAACATGGTGCGGGTATGCGTGGCGATAAAATGCAAATCCCAGGCATGCGTGAGATCCCAAGTAGCACCATCGCTCACACTCCTGTTGGGTTAAAAGTGTTTGGTAAAGGCATTCAACGTACAGGTGACACTTTCCATGTGAAACCACAGTCGAGCTACCTTGCGCTTTCCACTATCGTCAGCCGTATGCTAGAGCAAGATATTTTCTCTAAAGACAGCTTCGATCCGAAATCAGTCGCTGAAAACTTGCCTGAGACGAAAATGGTGGCGCAAAACGAAGGTACAACCGTGATGGAATACAACGGCAAACCTTATGTTTCACTTGATGGTAAAACGTGGGAAGAATATCCGCAGTAATCCATAGACACAAAAAGTAACTAAATTCGAAAGCCTGCATAATCATAACATTATGACTTTGCAGGCTTTTTCTCTACTTAGACAGCGCATTTTCATCACATCCCCCCTCTTTTGCTTAAAAAAATTTTATATTTCTTATAAAAAAATTTTTAATCTTGTATAATTAGTTGAGATTAACTGATCGAGATCAACACAACATCTTGTGTCAGTTGTTAAGTTTTGACTCACCAAATCGCTAGATACTCAATTCAATTTTGACTTTCTGTAGTAAAAAATTGACTTGCGAATTTCACGATTCGCACTAGTCTTTATTGAGTTTTAGAAAGCATGCTCTCGCTCATATTGCGTTGAGTCAGTTATGGAAAATTTGTTTTCTTTGTAATTTGGTCAAAGCAAGGTTAGGATACCGCAGTTTTCGAGCACTAATACTAATGAGTTAGTTACTAATTCATCCGTATTATTACTCAGAGTGTATTGGGCCTTCGGGCGGTTGCAAGGTTGCTTGTAACACCAATACGTATTTTTTCTACTAAAAAGGTAGGTATGTCATGGCAGAGCAATTTGCTAAAGCTTGGGAAGGTTTTGCTAACGGTGATTGGCAAAACGAAGTAAACGTTCGTGATTTCATTCAAAAGAACTACACTCCGTATGAAGGTGATGAATCTTTCCTAGTTTCTGAGGGTACTGAAGCAACTAAAGCGCTTTGGACTCAAGTAATGGAAGGTATCAAGCAAGAAAACAAAACTCTTGCTCCAGTTGATTTCGACACTTCTGTTATTTCTACCATCACTGCACACGATGCAGGTTACATCAACAAAGATCTAGAGACTATCGTTGGTCTACAAACTGACGCTCCTCTAAAACGTGCGATCATCCCTAACGGTGGTATCCGCATGGTTGAGGGTTCTTGCAAGGCTTACGGCCGCACTCTAGACCCAGAAATCTCTAAAATCTATTCTGAATACCGCAAAACACACAACCAAGGTGTTTTCGATATCTATACTCCAGACATCATGAAATGTCGTAAATCTGGCGTATTGACTGGTCTTCCAGATGCTTACGGCCGTGGTCGTATCATCGGTGACTACCGTCGCGTTGCGCTTTACGGTATTGATTTCTTGATGAAAGACAAATTCGCACAATTCACGTCTCTACAAGAGCGTTTCGAAAACGGCGAAGACCTAACAGCTACAATGCAACTTCGTGAAGAAATTGCTGAGCAACACCGCGCTCTAGGCCAAATCA
>JBKEDP010000004.1:0-14391 GCA_047975485.1 Vibrio sp.
TAAAGCTTGTTTTAACTTGCCCTTCGGGAGCTTCATCCAAGCCTTTATGCTGTGTTAGATTTATTTGAAAGGTTGACACATTCCTGCATAAATCTGTCTTGCCTAAAGACTTGGATGATAGTTCTGAATTCTGCATATTGAGGTCACTTGGGTATATGGCTTCTCGAGGACAGGGATGTCCTCTTGAAGCCGGTAACCAAAAGGCAAGTGGAACAAAGATTACAAAATTTCCAGCAGCGGCCTTTTTGCTTACTTTTTGGGCTGTTGCAAAAAGTAAGTCGCCGAAGGCTATTCAGCTGAAGTTAAAGTTTCAACTGAAAATTAATCCAAAGTATCCGTAATATAACCTTGGAAACCGTACACTTTTAATGCTGATAACTGCTTCGCTTGCTCAAGAGTTTCAACACGGGTCGCAATGGTTTCCACACCCAAGTTATTGGCAATACGAGCGATGGATGCAAGTACATCAAACTTAGCCGGATCATCGACTTGAGTGGTGTAAGCGTAATCCAATTTCACATAGTGAGGGCGTGTTTGAGTCAGATAATCGACCGTACCAAAGTTATGGCCAAAGTTATCGATACCAAACTTAAAGCCGTTTTTCGCTAATAGGTTAGTAAAGTCATGGAAATCTTTGCCATTTTTAACAAAGCCAATTTCAGGTAATTCAAACAATACCTTGTCTCTAAATTGAGGGTTCGTTGGCAACCTATCTTCCAAGAAAGAAGTGAACAGCGGATCTTGCACACTGTAGTGCGTAATATTGATCGCAATAGGGCAAGACAATTGATTTTGTTCCAAATAATTCGCAATGAGTGTTAAGACATGCGTATCAAATAGGGTCGCAATTGGTTCGTTTTCAATCGCAGTAATAAATAGGTTAGCAGGGTAAACTGTGCCTTCCATTTCAATATAAGCAAAGGCTTCATACTGGATTTTTTGACGCTCTTTATTTACCGCAGCTTGGAATTTTAACTTAACACAATCGGTTTCAATCGCTTGTTCCACCAAGTTCTGCCATTCCATCTTACCTTTAGTAAATTCAGGCGAAAGCGAGTTGTCATCAATCATATACTTCTTGGCACCACTTTGTTGACGAGCCTGAGTTAAGGCATTATCTAACTTAGTGAATACCGTTGTTGTGTCCGTTTTCTCGTTAATCACCAACATACCAATTGCTGCTGAATTTTGAACGCCATCCGGAGTTGGTAATGCTTGAATCAAATCCAATGCAGTTTGAGAAATTCGTTCTAAGTAATCGTAACGACAATGCGGAACTAATAGAATAAATTCAGCTTTATTGAATCGAGCAATGGTGTTTTTACCATCAACCAGTGCCGCCATTTCATCGGCAATGGTTTTAACCAGCTTATCAGCAAATTCAAATTGTTTGTTTTGGTACGCAAGATCAATAGTATCAACACGAATTAGCAACACACCACAGTGGTCGCCTTCACTCATGTCTAACCAAGGTTCAAGCTGGCTGATAAAGAAATCACGGTTGCTGAGTTTAGAAACCGGATCTTGATAAGCACGCAAGCGTAGTCGTTGCAGTTCTTTCACCGACTGGTGGTAATATTCTTCAATGTGTTTACTCATAAAGTTCATGGCTTGCACCACGTCTGAAAGCTCACGAGTATTTACATCAGGGATCGGGTCACCAAATTGGTTCTGGCTGATTTCATTGGCACGTTGTTGAATGTTTTTGAGAGGCTTCAACATGACACGTAATACCAATGAAAGCGTAATTGCCGCAATAATAAAGTTAATCGCAAATGCTGAAAGCAACTTAAGTGTCAGTTCCCAAAGTTGGTTATAAATGGTTTCATTGCTGCTGGTCACCGTCAGTGTCGCCACTTGCAGCCAACCGTCCATCAAGACACGTTCTTCACTCAACTCTTTAAATGGAGCGATTTTGGTAAACCATTCAGGCGCATTACTTTTGGCATCAAAATCTTCACGGTGCAGGGTTTTGCTACCGTCATTCATTTTGAGCGTGATGTTGCCATAAAAGCCACTATCAAAAGAGGCATTAATTACTGATTCAACACCCACAAAATCTTTATTTTGCATGTAAGGCGTTACTGCAATATTAATTGCACTAATGGTATTGGTCAGCGCAATCTCTTGTTGCTCAGCAAGGTGATCGTGTGTGTTATTGAACTGTAATACAAACAGCGATGCCATCAGAACAAAGAGAGTAGCAGAAAGCCAGAGTAAGAATTTTTGATATAAAGTCATAGGCGTTATTGATCCAAATTCATGATTGGGCGACGTGTGTCTTGTTTACTTCGATTGCGCAAATTGGTCCACGAACTTAATTTTGATGCATCACCAGCACGAGTGCTCGAATTACTTTTTGTTATCCACAAATTACTGGCGTTGAAGCTGTATATCGGTACCAGATCACTACGTTGTGTTGCCGGTTTAATATCACCATCTAGGTTATCCAAAATTAAAGGGATAGAGCTTGGTGTTTCATAGTAGGCAACCACCATGTGAAACTGATTATAATCTAAGGCTTTAACATAAATGAGGCGAAGTTTGTCATCCGCAACACCTAATTCACGCAGGGTAGTGTATTTAGCGATACTGAAATCTTCACAATCACCACCACCCACATTCAGAAACTGGATTGGAGTCGCCCAATAATCGTTTAGTCCCCAAAGCTTTATATCATCTATAAATCTTAACTGATTAAAAAAGTTATTCACTTCAATTAGTTGGGTTTTTAACGGTTTTTGTTGCATAGAGTGAGTTACATCACGCCATGCTTTCATCCGCAGGGCGGCACGTTCACCAAAATTAGTACGACTGAAAGCAATCATTTGTTGCTCTTGGGTGGAAAGAGCAAGAGCTTCAAGCGAAACGGAAATCAGAAGGATAAAGGTAAGAATAACAAAGGGCAGAAAACGGTTAAGGTAGCTTTTAACTGTGGAATCACAGTGTTTGGCTACCTTAACGTTTTTTGTATCTGTATTAACCGGTTCAGTTAGAGTACTGATCATTAGTCTTTACGTTGGTCATAAATAGTCCAGCTTTCTAACACGCTGCTATCCATACCAGCCACAGAAGCGGTTACACGACGACTCAAACGCATCGTTTCTTCTTCTGATTCAGCTTGAATAGGGTCATTGTCACCAAAACCAACCGTAGTAATACGATCACGGCTAATACCCGCATCAATTAATGCTTTATAAACATTGTCGGCACGGTTTTGTGCTAACCATACGTTGTGCGCTCTTGGGCCAACTGGGCTAGCGTAACCGTTCAACACAATGTGAAGTTGAGGGTATTTGTCCAAGAAGTCCTTCATATTACGAATATGAGAATAGTAAGAAGAAGGGATCACGATAGAATCGTTAGCAAACAAAATGTGTAGTTTGTTTTCTTCTTGATTTGAAGCAACAGTAGGGCAGCCATTGTTATCAATTACTGCACCCACTAAAGTATCTGCACACAAGTCACGCGCATTGATCACGCCATCTGCGTCCGCATCCGCTAAATCATTGGTGTGATTCGCAAGCGGTGGATCAGACACTTCCAAGTTTGAACAGGCTGCAAGTGACAGTACCAATAAAGAAAGAGTTAACGCTTTCATTGAATTTCCTTATTTAGACGATTGAGCCCATTCATCAGGGATGGCAACACGCAATTCATTCAGCAATAAGCCGGTTGAATTCAACAAGCGATAATCAGCAACAATACCTGCATAGTGTGCGGCTAAGTATGCTTTACGCGCTTCGAATAATTCGTTTTCGGTGTTAAGCAAGTCAAGCAAAGTACGTTGACCGATCTTATATTGCTTTTCATACGCAATGATGGTTTTAGCAGAAGCATCAACGTGTTGTTGCAAGAATTTTTCTTGTGATTCCGCTAACTCTTTGGCACTCCAAGATAGACGAGTACTTTCTTCTAACAAACGGTAAGCATTATCACGTACGTTTTTCGATTTCGCCAACTGAGCTGCCATAGAACGTGTGGTTGCTGCATCACTACCACCGTTGTACAGGTTGTAGTTCATTTTCAGCATCACAGAGGTTTCATTTTTCTCATCATGAGTAAAATCGTTATGCTGTCCGTTAATTTGGCTCGCTTCCACCGTAAAGGTTGGCAGCATGGTACCAGCATTTTGTTTGTATTGATGAGTTGCTGCATCCACATCGTGCGCAGCCAAATACATGGTTGGGTTATTGGCTTTGGCTTTTTCTAATGCGTCAGGCAAGGATTTTGCGATGTAAGTTTTATCGACCGCTGGCTTTTTCAAATCTTGTGGTTGATTACCCACAATGCGTGTAAAAGCAGTGATTTTATCGTTTAAGTTATTTTGTGCAGAAATCAAGTTAGTGTTGGCTTGCGCTACACGACCTTCAACTTGAATTAAATCCGCAGTTGAACTTAAACCTGAATCGGTACGGCGTTTAATATCGCTGTAAATACGGTTGTGAACATCAAGGTTGGTTTGCGAAAGGGTTAACACTTCTTGCGCTTGTAACACGTCCATATAAGCTTCAGTGGTCGATAGCGCCATATCTTGCGCATCCGCTAATAGTTGGTAGCGTTCTGATTCGGCTTCAGCTTTAGTTCGTTTGATATCGTGATAAGTGCTTGAACCATCCCACAATAACTGACGAATGGTTAGTGATGCATATCTGGGATTGTAGCTATGCGGTCTAACAGATGCCGCACCTTGATTATGGTTTAAGCCAGGATATTTATCTTCACCATCATCGTCTTTAGAGTTGTTATCTTCATAACCCACAGCTGCTTCAAGATCAACAGAAGGAAGGTATTTACCCACAGAAGCACGAGCGGTTTCTTTCTGGCTGATGAATTCGTTATAGGTTGCTTGAATATTCGGGTTGGTTGCCAAAGTAGTAGCAATCGCTTGTTCAAGAGACTGAGCAAATGTAGGGATGGCTATCAATTGGCATCCTACCAATATCGCCAATCTTGTCACTTTAGGTACTTTTATCATCATCGTCCTCTTAATGCCGAATTCGTAGCGTTAAGGAATAGGTAAATGGTGCAATAAGGTCAAATGTACAGTTTCGTTAAAGGCTTTAGGTTTGAGGCTCTTATTTCAAGGCTTCGGGTTCTAGACACAAGTTAGTCAAGAAAATTTCAGTGGAGCCGTTGTGTCCAAGTTTAAAACTTAAGAACCAACCCGTGCTCAAAAAACAAACAAAAAATGAAAGCCAGTAAATCAAACATACGAAAAATGAACGTTTTACTTATTACCTTATTGTGTTTTATATATCCAAATTTATATAACTGAATATTTTAGATTATTTTGTTGCAATAAAAAACTCAATTGAACAAATAGATGACGCGTGTAACATTTTTGTTATCAAAGACTTGGTCAAATTAAACTAAAGTAAATTAATTTAATAAGACCAAGTTATTCATTGAGTTAACCAATATTAAATCGGTTTGTTTTGTACTGATGCTCTACGAGGTTCACCTTTCGGAGCAGCTGGTTTGGCTATTTCAGCTTGAGGTTTCGCCTCTGCTTTCGCTGTTTGTGAAGCAGGTGCAGCTGCAGGTGTTGCACTTGTTTGAGTCGCAGCTTGTTGAGCAGCAGGTTTTTGACCTACAGTCTCTTTAGCTTGTTCAATCGCTTTCGCTTGGTTTACAGCCGTTTTCTCACCAGCAACTTGCTCAGAAGCTTGTGCCGCTGGTTTTTGCTCAGGCGCTTTACCAGCACGTAGAGATTGAAGCACTTTATCACGAGGACCATCTGCAATGATTTGGCCTTGTTCCATCACGATCAAGCGGTCAACTAAATCTAGCATGCCTGTTTTGTGCGTAATAAGGATCAGCGTTTCATCTTTGCTAAAGTTACGCATTTGGCGCTTGATGAACATTTCAGTACGGTTATCGATGCTGCTGGTTGGTTCATCCATGATCATCACAGGTGGATTACCAAGTAGGGCACGAGCAATCGCAATCGCTTGGCGTTGACCACCAGAAAGTGCATGACCACCTTCGCCAACTTGCTTATCTAGGCCTGCGCTGTCTTTTTGCGTGAAGCTAGTTACACCAGCACGTTCTGCTGCAAGGATAATATCTTTATCGTTTGCAAGAGGACGACCTAAAGCGATGTTGTCACGAATACTTCCGTAGAACAGAGTAATGTCTTGAGGAACACAACCTAGGTTACGGCGAATATCAATTTGGTGAAGCTGTTTGATATCAGTGTCATCAATCAATACTGTACCGTCGGTTGGTTGGTATAAACCCATTAGAATACGTTCTAAAGTCGTTTTACCAGAACCGATGCGACCAATTATGCCGACTTTCTCACCTGGATTAATCGTCAAGTTGATGTTTTTCAATGATGGAGAAGTCGCACCTGGGTAAGTGAACGACACATCTTCAAATTGAATTTTTCCTTTGATGATAGGGCGGTGAATGTAGCGTTTGTTTGGCTCTTGCTCAGTTGGCATTTCCATCAATTTCTCAATGATGCCCATTGCTGATTTCGCTTGGTTGTAACGAGAAGACAACATAGCCACTTGGATCATAGGACCAACAGCACGACCACTTAGCATGGTTGCCGCAATCAAGCCACCCATGGTTAGGTCGCCAGCACCAATTAAGTAAACACCCACCACAATCATGGCAACGTTTAGGAATTGCTGAACAAAGCCCGCAGCGTTTTGCAGTGAATCTGTCAAACGACGAGATTTCAAGCTCCAGTTCGCCATGTGCGCAACCGCTTCTTCCCAACGGTATTGATATTGGCTTTCTGCACCAAACATTTTTAACGTCTCAAGACCCGCTAAACTTTCAACCAAGTTAGAGTTCTTTTGAGAAGCCAAACGTGAACCTTCTTCAATCGTACGACGAAGTGGCTTTTGAATGATGAAGCTATAAGCAATCAACGCAATTACACCAATTAGTGGAACTAACGCCAATGGGCCAGCAATCACATAAATTACGATTAAGAAGAACACTGCGAATGGCAGGTCAATCAAAGTTGTGATACTTGCAGAAGTAAAGAAATCACGAATCGATTCAAATTCTTGCATGTGTTTCGCAAACGCACCAACGGATGGCGGTTTAGCTTCAAGGCGAATGCCCATTACATGGCTAAAGATTTTTGATGAAATCAAGATATCAGATTTTTTACCTGCTACATCTAAGAAGTAGCTACGCATCATCTTCAAACAGAAATCGAAAATGAAGATCACAAACACACCAATCGCTAGAACCCACAACGAATCGTAAGCTAGGTTAGGTACAATTTTGTCGTACACCAAACGGGAAAAGAGTGGGGCACCGACAGCAAAGATGTTGATCAAGATAGACGCTAAGAACACATCACGGTAAATATTGCGTGATTGCCATAACGTACTCCAGAACCAGTGACCGTCATTGTTTTTCAACATTTCTGGCGAGCGTTCGTCGTAACGGAAGCTCTTTTTCACAAGGAACAACTGACCAGTATATTGTTTGTTCAGTTCTTCTAATTTAACCCACTCTTGAGTGCTGTCATCATTTTGCGACAAGATAACTGCCGCTTCTTTTTTGTCGTAATCAATTGACAAAATAACGCACGCATCACCGTTTTGTAGCAGAGCCACAACTGGCAAAAGAAGCGGTGGTAAATTATCTAGTGGTAATTCTTCAAGTTTTGCACTTAAACCAGCAGTCGCAGCGGCACGAGGGAAAAGGTGCACGCTAAGCAAACCATCTTTTAATGGTAAACCGGAAACTAATGCGTCTGGCGAGTTAGCTAGGCCGTAATAGCGACTAATGTAAGCCAGTGAATTTAATAGAGGATCTTTAATTGTATTCATTATGCCTGACCTTCATTGGTTTGATTTACTTCCTCGATACTGTTGATTTGTTGAGTCACAAATCCTTGGAAGCCACCCAGTTCGAGTTCGATCAATTTGTCTTTCTGTTCCATGGTCTCAACGCGTGAAGCAATGGTTGTAATGGATAAGTTTGATGCCGTACGTGCAATGGAGAAAACCACGTCAGCTTTTTCGTTTTCATCCACTTGCTTGGTGTAAGCGAAATCAAGTTTCACATACGCCGGACGGTAAGCATTTAAGTAACCAATTGAACCGAAGTTATGACCAAAGTTATCAATACCAAATTGGTAATGGTTAGATGCAATGATGTTGCACAATAACTTGGTATTATCCGGTTGTTTGATAAAGCAAATTTCTGGAATTTCAAAACACACTTTAGTTGCAAATTGTGGATGTGTTTCCATCTTCTTGCCTAACCAACGCATAAAGCCAGTATCGTTAACACTACTTTGCGTTAAGTTCACAGCAATCGGGTACTTAGGATTGTATTGTTTACACTGTTCGAAAACACAATCAACCACGTGCATATCGAACTCAGGACCGCGATCCAAACTTTCAATCGCATTCAAGAATTTACCCGCAGAGTAACGCTCATCACCATGTTCAATTGCCGCAAACACTTCTTGGTGCAGCATGTGGTTATTACGGTCAATCGCTTTTTGGTAGCTTAATGTGATTTCTTTGTTAGCAATTGCTTCTTTAACGATTTGAATCCATTGTTGCTTACCGAATGCAGGTTGGTTTGCATCAGAGTCAGTTGGAACAAGGAATAAAGGTTCTGCACGATTGGTACGAGCTTGCACTAAACCATTATCAGCACGTGCTAATAGGTTTGAAATGCTATCGTTTTCATTACGCATCACCAAAGCAACTGCGGCTTGGAGTGGGGCAATGTCTAATGGATCATTTTGTAATGTTGCCGCCATGTTCAGCATTGAACGACCGATCAACATCATGTCTTCATCGCTAGTATTTGGCGCAAGCATTAGGTATTCCGAACGATTCAAACGCGCAATCGTGTATTCTTCGTCGGTAATTTCCATTAAAGATTTTGATAAAGTTTGAGTCAGTTCATCGCCTTTATCGTAACCTTCTTTATCGTACACATCGTCGATCATGTCTGCTTTCAACAGAGCAACACCACCGGTTGCAGTACCATCAAGCCAAGATTGAAGCTGAGTCATCATATAGCTACGGTTTGCCAAGCCTGAAACAGGATCTTGGTAAGCACGAACACGCAGTTTATCCGCTTCTTCTGATTGTTGATCGAAGTGAGAACGAATTTGGGTAGACATCTGGTTAAATGCCACTACCACTTCATTTAGCTCTTGATACTTAGGCGGTTCTAAAGCTTCATCAAACTGATTGTTAGCAAGATGCTGTGCAGACACACGTAGCTTTTGCAATGGTTCAAGTAGATGTTTGAAGATGAACGACAAGCCGACAGCAGTGATCACACAGGCAAACAACATTACTAAGAAGTTAGATTTGGTGTTGCTCCATAGCTTCTCATATGCACGAGCAGGGTTGCTGATCACACGTAGATTCGCTAAAGGTTCCCATTTTACTTCGTTAACCTGTAACGTTTCTTTGATTGGGGCGATAGAAGCAAGAGACATAAACCAACCAGGAGCAGCCACTTCAGGCTCCTCTGGGCGGTATTCAAACATCTTCGCTTTCTTAGTCGGAATTAATTTAACCAGTTGATAATCTTTCTTATCAAACATGCTCTTAATCAGCGTTTCTGCACCGTCTTTATCATTTTTTGATAAGTAAGAAGCAAGAGCAACCGACGCAGCATGACTGGTGCTGTTAAATTCCACTTGTTGATACTCAATTAACTCGCTACGTGTATTGCTGAAGTTAATAGCAAACAAGATCACGGTCATGGCGACAAAAATCCCCAAAACCCAAGTTAAGAGCTGTTTATATAATGTTATTGATTTATTCATCCGTAATTACTCTCTTAACGATTATTCTCTTAACGCCGAGCCTGTTGCTTTCAACACAGGTTTGAGTAGGTAATCAAGAACTGTACGTTTACCAGTAATGATGTCAGCACTTGCCGTCATACCCGGAATGATTGGCAAAGGTGCGCCATCAGGAGCATTAAGCTGGCTTTCATCGGTACGGATCTTAACTTGGTAGAAGCTATTGCCTTCTTCATCGGTAATGGTATCAGCACTGATGGTTTCCACTGTGCCTTCTAAACCACCGTAAGTAGAGAAGTTGTAAGCAGTAAATTTAACCAAAGCAGGAAGTCCTGGGTGTAGGAAACCAATGTCTTGTGGCGCAATTTTCGCTTCAATCAATAAGGTGTCTTCTGTTGGAACGATTTCTAAAATATCCATACCTGGTTGGATAACACCACCGATAGTATTGATATTGATTTTTTGAATCGTACCGTTAACTGGAGAAACAACATTAGTACGGTTAACTTTATCTGCTAGGCCCACTTGAGATTCACTTTGGCTTGCCAACTGAGAACTGATCTTATTCAATTCGTCTTGGTTATCGCTACGGAATTTCAACGCCACATCTAGGTATTTATAGATAGCTTCAGTTACCGCTGATTCAGCAACAGGGATTTGAAGTTTGGTAGAAGTTAAATCACGACGAGTATCAATTAATTGACGACGAAGTTTTAATAGTTCAATTTCAGGAACCACACCATCTTTTGCTAGTGGTTCTGTCATTTGATATTCGTGATTTGCCACACTGTAGCTGCTTTGCAAGTTACTATAACGAGAACGGTTCTCATCTAATTCACGTTGTTTTTGAGTTACTTGTTGGCGAGCAACAGATAATTGGTTTTCAAGATTGGAAATATTAGCTTGATATTCGTTTTGTTGACGCGTAACGAGAAGAGGGTGTTTCTGTGTAAAATCGGCGTCAAATTCAAGAGCTTTATCTTCATCAATAATAACACTGTCTTCCCAAGTGTTATTGTTTTTAGCTTTACTCTTATCAACTTTCACCGCATCTAATTGAGCTTTTAAGCTGATTTGTTCTGCTTGCATACAGCAATATCAGAAGCTTTACCATGGAAATCAGATAATGCTTGAGAGTTATCAATAAGCAATAACTGCTGACCTTTTTTAACTGGCTGTCCTTCACGAACAAGTACTTCTTTTACAATACCCCCTTCAAGGTTTTGTACGACTTGCATTTGAGTAGATGGAATGACTTTACCAGTTCCGCTTGTTACCTTGTCTAATTTTGCGAGCGATGCCCAAATCAGTGCAATCACAAAAAAGGCGACTATAGCCCACAACATAATCCTTGTGGTGTAAGCCGTGTTTAACATGAGTGCCGAAGATTTGTCATCAACAAAATCTAACTGTTCAGTTGTGAGTTTATTTTTCATCGGGTTACCAATTCGTGAAGATGTTTGTTAATTAAATGTACAAGATTAGTAAAAATTAACGCCCTTGGTTTGGTCTTAAAAAATAGAGTGAAGAGTAATATTTCCTTTATTTATAGGTGGGATCCCAAACTAAATAAATTATATCTTATTAAGATCCTAATCGCTATTAATATTCGCCCATCTCTATTTTTACTTTATCTTTTTTTAATAAAAGAAATTATTGATTAATATTTGTTTCAAAATGTGACATTTGTCCTGTAATCACCGTTGTTCATATAATATGCACAAAATTGAAAAGGTTAATATTCAGTGCTATACTCTTATAAGTTATTGGTATAAATAGAATAAATTAAAAACAAGATTAAAATATAAACGATAAATAATAGATTACAAATTTTTAACAAGTGTTTTTTGGGAAATAATAATTCACTTTGTGTTTTTAAGGTTAAAAAAACCAGAACACAGCATAAATAAATGCTCTTACTAATAAATATTGAGACGAAGTAAGAACGATACAAAACTAAAAATGAAGCAAAGGTTAAGCGAAATAGTTTTGTGCTCTAAATAATTTTAACTTGGCTGAATGTAACGATTCAGTACTCTCAGCTGAGTTCCAACACAAGAACGAGTTAGTTATGGAAAATAATATGTCTTCTTCTAATACGACCAGCGTCAACGTTGAAAGCGGTTCGGTTTATGTAATTAAGGCGGGGCAAGGTGCCGTTTTAGTGACAGGTAATTACCAACTTCAAGCTGACGAAGTGTTACTTGTTTCGCCAGGGGCGCATGCAACCGTTAGTGGTCAGGGTAAAACTTTTGAAGTACATGATACTCAATCAATGACCTCTATTGTTCCTAATGCGCGCGGTCCAATCGCAACAACATTAGATCCACATGTTCAAATTGATCCAAATAACGCTCATCTAGCAAATTATTCTGAATCTGATATTGCCGACATTCAACGCTCAGTCATGAGTGGTCAAGATCCAGCGCAAGACATTCTAAACCCAGGTTATAGCCCTGAAGAATTAAATCACCAAGCTCAAGATTTAGCCCAAAATGATGCGGCTCAAGCACAGGCCGATCCACAAGGTGAAGCTTTACCTGATGATATCGCCGCTATTCAACAAGCAATCTTGGCGGGTGAGGATCCAACTCAAATCGCAGAAGCGCCAGCAGCAGGTGGTACAGCAAACGGCTCATTCATCACAGTTGATTACGATTACGATGCAACGCTAACCGAAGCGGGCTTTATGACTCACGGTTTTGATCGTGAATATGAACGAGAAGAACGTCATAATGCGGACGTTATTACTATTGCAGAAGGTGGTAATGACGTAAATATGGTTGTCACCGAAGGGGATTTAAATAAAACAACAGATAGTGGCTATCCTACATCAAGTAGTTCGTCTGCTTTAATCGACCATGGCACATATGCTTTAGACCCCGAATCATTTTATATTCCACAAGAAAGTGTTGATCAGCTACTTTCTGAACTGAATAGCGAAATCACTTCTGGTGGTGAACCTGTTCAATTTACATACGATCCTGTAAATAACGTTTTCGTTGGTATGCAAGACGGCGAAGTAGTGATGTCAATTGATGTTGATTTTACTGCAGTACCATCTGGTGATTTACAAGTCACAGTGACAACTACACTTAACGGTCCTATCGATCATATCGATGATAACAACACTGGCATGATCACGGATAACGGTAATGATGACCTACACATTACCTTCCCTATTATGGGAGCTGATGTCGGTGGTAATGAAATCCTGAATCCAGTTAATGTTGGCGTAGATGTTATTGACGGCGTAGTACAAGAGTTCGGTACTGACCCAGGTACACACCTAAATGAAACTGACGACCTACACGCAGTAGTTGCAGGCGAAGTTCCGCTAGATATTGGTAGTGATGAAATTGCCACTCTAGTATTCCAACAAGACCAACCAGATTTAGCTGCTATTACCAGTAACGGCAATCCAACCACTTACAAAATTGATGGCAACACGGCAACTGTAACTGATAGCAACGGTGAAGTGATCATGACAGTGATCATCCAAACCGACGGCACATACACAGTTCAATTAGACGGCCCAGTAGACCAAGATGCAGACGACATCCTTAGCCTAGATCTACCTGTAACGGCAACCGATGACGATGGCGATACCGCAGATGGCGTAGCGCACATTGATATCGTGGATGGTGAAGTTTCTGCAGGTGGTTCTGATTCAGTCACAGTAACAGAAGGTGATTTGGAATCTTCAGAAGATGCTCATGGTAATCCATACGGAAGTTCATACCCAGTTCACGGTGAAAGCTCCGTAACGATTGAATCTCCAAGCGATAACCTAGTTGCTGGCTCACTTCGCATGACTGAAGAAGGCAAAGCACAACTTCAATCTGAACTTTCAGAGATGACCACCAATGACGGTGAGCAAGTTGAATTCACTGTTACCGAAGTAAACGGTGTGATCACTATTACCGGTGTTGACCAAGATGGTGACCCAGTACTTGATATCACTATGACGCCAACCATGTTGCCAAACGGTGACGTGACTATTGTGACGGAAGTTAATCAGCAGCAACCATTAGATGACAATAATGGTCAAGGCTATGGTGATGATAATAGCGGTTTGATCATTAATAATGGCGACCAGATTTCTGTTCAACTTCCATTAGAAATTGATGACACAGACGGCGATACATCTCCAGTTGATATCACAGTTAACTTCGTTGACGGCCAGGATCCAAGCTTTGGTGCTGAAACAGATGGTGGCGTGACCTTTAAAGAAGACGACGGTTCAAATACCGTTCATGGCTATATTCAGTTTGATAATGGCAGTGACCATGTAGATCAAATTGAGTTTTCACCAAACCAACCATCACTAGCAAATCTGACAAGTAACGGTCAAAGTACTCACATCGACACAGAAGCACTAGCAGCTGATCCAACAACTATCGTGTTGGTTGATAGTGATAATAACCCAGTTCTAACCGTACATATTGATCCACAAGGTAATTACACCGTCACTCAAGATCAACCAATCGATCAAAAATCAGCTGATGACATGACGCACATTGCGCTGAATGTATCAGGCACCGATGACGATGGTGATACCGCAAACGGCACCATTCACATCAACATTGCTGATGGTGCAGTGTCAGAAGGTGGCTCGGATGAAGTTACAGTTA
>JBKEDP010000021.1:0-66963 GCA_047975485.1 Vibrio sp.
CTATTATTTGATGGAATATTACAATCGGCAACGGCCTCATCAAGCAAATGATGGACTGTCGCCAGTAAATGCCGAAAATCGGCTTAAATCAGTGTCCGGAATTTGTTGACCACTACAAACCTTTACCCAATTCAAGTAAAAAACTTTGAATGTCGTCAATTAAAGCTTTTTCTAAATCTAACTCGCTATATGACAAGTTCGTCGGTAGGTTTAAAAATTCTAATACAGATGGATTTTTAATAAAGTCTTGCGGTTGCGGAGCCTCTTCCTTTTTAATCAAAGTTTGCTCATGCTCACTAGATGGCGAACTCAATAAACGTTGATAATACTGTGTTGAGATATGCCTATCGAGGGTACGAGTTGACCAATTTTGGTTGTAAGCTTCTTGTAGGTAATAATCACGAGCTGCTGGATTTTTTACTCGCATTATCAAACGGTTATGGCTCCAGCTCAATTGGCTACACAGTGTGTAGCTTTTTGAACTATCTTCATCATTTACATAGGTTAGATAAAATTGACGGAAGTTTTTTAGATTTGCAACAGAAAAACCATTTCCGAAATCTTGCCTTAATCTTACCGATAAATGCTTAATTAAGTGCTGCCCATATTGAGCTTTAGCATTACCATTTTGTTCTTCTTCAACAATCTTTTGACCAATATACCAATAAGTTTGCACCATAGCGGTATTTACTGTTTGATGTACTGTTTTTCGAGCATTATCTAAGACCCTTTTAATGTCTTGATATAAGCTTTCATTGATTGATGATAACTCAGAAGTCATATACACGTCCTTCAAACAGATTAATCATTTCAAAATCCTCAGAGATACAATTTTTAATGAAGAGCATCTTTTTTCACAATCAACACCTTCAACATTTAAAACTACCTAATAGCTTTGGTTGTTAAAACACAACAGTCCAACTTGTTTCCTGTCCGCAAACAGAAAACAAGTTTAAACAGAAGATAAAACCTTTGGCAAGAATATGGGTTATTTTCAACTTCTATCCTTTCAAATAAGAAACATTACGGATACTCCACAAACTGGATGCCGGAGATATAGGTGGCATCTGCGGCGCCGTTGCTTGGTGCTAGTAATACATTCACTAAGCCGGGTTCGCTGTTAATGATATCTAGAGTGATAGTGTTGTCGCTGCCAAAGCTTACAATTTGGGTTTGAGACAAATTATTTGCAAATACTGCGGTTTCTGAACCTCCTAGGGTGGCGTGGATTGAATTAGTGGTTAGAGCGGCCTTATCAATATAAATTGAACATTGGGTGTAATAATTTGCTGGTGCTCGGGTTGTGTAGTTATAACGGAAATTATTAGTCGTGGTTTGACGATAATAACCAAAGTCCGTTACTGCAGAAATCGAATCACCGTTGCTACCAAATGCAGTGACAACCACGTTGCCTTCTAGGGTTGAAGACACACGGAAGTGGAACAGGCCATTTTGGTCTAGTTGATAGTTAATTTCATTGCCTAAATCATTAAATATGGCGGAAGTGGTGGTTGGGGCGGAAAGAACACCGCTTGCTCCAGCTGGACCTAAAATAACGCCACGGTTATATGGTTTCATTGGTGTGATATTTAAATCAATCGGAGCGGCACCAGTGGTTAAGTAAAGAGTAAGAGAATCATTATTTCCCCCACCATCATCCACCATAGTAACAGTGGTAATGGGAGAGGTGCTTTTTACGTCTGATATATAATCGACCTCGTAATAAGCACTGACTCGGCCATTTTCCCCAACCGAAGTCATAACACTGGCTGGGATATCAATATATACATGTTTACTTGCTGCTTCTTGGGGAGTAACTATGTGATTTCCACTGGTATAACTGGCTGCGGTGACGGACTGGTTATTTGCATCTACCCCGTAAGTAAACACAGTGATCACATCCCCCTCTTCTATATCTTCATAAGAAATAAATAGCTGGGTCGAACCGGCTTCCCGAACATCATCAATATCCAATTGACCATTTTCTGCATCCGTAAATACCGGTGGCTCTAGGTAGCTTACGTCTAGATCAATATTGGCGGAAGCGGTTGCAGAAATAGCGGTAATGCCATCAATATATTCAACGGTATAAAAGCAATCGATACGGCCATTGTTCAGCAAAACAGCTTGTGATTCATCAATCTTAAAGGTGTAAGGATCGTCTGTGGTTAATAGCCCAACCAGACTTCCCGCAACATTAGAATTCTCACTGCCATCCGGCTCATAACCTTGCCAATATAAGGTGACCTGTTGGCCGACTTGCATATCTGGCGAGTAATCAACGGTGACTAATATTCCGTGATCTTCAATGCTGGCTTCTGGAATGATATTAAATTCGTTCACATCATCATAAACCGGTGGTGGTAATAGAACCGTTTCTTCGGCATCAATTTCAACCACGGCTGCGGATGAAATATGCCCATTAACTTGGTACCAAGCGACACCAACACCAATTCCAACACTGAGGGCATCTTGCTGCGGAACGGTGATCTCAAAACCATTGAGTGTTTCTTCTTCCGTCACCGTATGTACTTCTGAATATTCTGCGGCCGGCTGGTAATTATGTGCACCTGTGATATAGGTGTAGCCACGCCAAGTTACCGTCACCTGATCACCACTTGCTATGCTGGTATAAGTGGGAATATGAACATTAATACCCGAGTGCTCAACAATGTTGTCACCATCGATAATATTCTCAACAGCATTTGGATAGCTTGGTGCAGGTAAGTATAAGTAAGGCGGAACCGCATCACGTTGGATAAAAAGCAAAGATGGATCTGAGAATGAAGCATTTTCACCAGCATCCACTACCCTGTAGTAACCAACATATATGCCATCAGGTAAGTCATAAGCCGGTATACTACCAATCCATGCTTGAACCAAATCGGAATCGTCATCGATAAAATGATAAGCAATAGCTGTATTATCAATAAATAACGTCAGGCTATCTCCTAATTTAGTTGATGAACTTGGTTGTACAATATAACTCACAATATTATCAGTAAGATCAGCATCATTAACCACCCCATCATCCATTTGAGGGAAGATGAGATCTGTTAAATCAGAGATGTTCAATTGATTTCTATTTTTCATAGATTTAATCTCATAAATGTAAATAAAATAATAGAAAAACAACCATAACTACTGAAATGATATTATTTTGCAAATGAATAATTATTAATTCATATGGTTATTTAATTTGTTAGTAAACGTTGATTTATAAATGATTTTTAATCTTCCTCCGGTAATTCAACAAACTCTATAGTATCAATGAGTACATGGGTGCCAGTGTTACCCGTTGGTGATAACAGTACACTAACTACTTCGGCGGTATCGCTGATAATATCAATATCGGCATCGCCATTCGGATCAAACGCAAAAAAACCTTCTTGAGTTAAAGAATTTACAAATTTTGCAGTGATTGAATTAACAATGCGCGCTTCGACGACATTAGAAGTGGTAGAGCCTCTATTGATATAAATAGAGCAAACGGTATAGAGGTCGGCGGGTGCTCGCGTAGTGAAGTTATAAATAATGTTGTACATATCATCTTGCACAAAATGATTAAAGTAAGTAACACCGTTCACTGGTTCATGGGTTTGCGGAAATGCGGTCACCATGACTGAGCCCACCTTGGTCGAAGATATCGTAAAATGAAATTTACCCTCTTCATTTAAAAAGTAAGGAACCAAGGTACCGGAATCATTTATACTGGCTCCGCTATCGGTTTCGACCGTTAATTCACCACGAGATCCAGCAGGGCCGTAAACTACACCTCGGTTATATGGGTACAAACCAGTTGAAGCATCAGTAATAGCAGCACCGCTACTTAATTGAAGATGAACTTCATCATAAGCAGGTGTTTCATTAGTTAAATTGTCCATAAAGTTACCTATTTACAAAAATAGACATCACAAAAGAAGGCAAGAAATGCCTTCTTTTAATTAACAAGCTTATTTAATCAAATTGATTGTTTAGTTAAATCAAACCATTCACTTCAATTAAAATAGCTATTCATTTAAATTAAATGTTATTTTTTCGGTGGAACTATATCTAACACATACAATGTTTCAGAATTGGATGTCATATACTGGGTTTCCCCTGTGGGATTACCATCAACATCTTCCAAAGCTACGGTTAAGTTATATGTTAGCCCGACACGTCCTTCACCTAAAATAGTAAAGGCGTCAACAGGTATAAAGGTCGTCCCGTCACCAGGGCCAATATATGATTCACCTTCTCCTACGGAAGCAGCTGGTCCTATTGCACTCGCTAGATCATAAGTCGTTACTTTACTTAAGGTAACTCCATCACGATTATAATAATGCATCTGGATTTCACCTTCTGTGGCTTGATATAAAGAACCATGCTGGCTAGATAATCCATTTAGTTGATCTACTGTTACTGGGATTACAAATTGCATACGTTTGTAATCAGCGGTATTAATCAACTGATCTTCTTGGTTAAGAAATGTAGCTGGTAATAGAATAGGTAAAGCTGTACTACTTTCATCATGCTCTACTATTAATAAAAACGGTTCAGAAAAATCTCCATTTCCCGCAGGATCAATAATTTCGTAACGCACCACATAAGTACCATTAGAAAGATTTTTCCCTATGGAATCAGGAACATTTACTACCACATAACCATTAATAACATCAGAACTATTAACGGTTTGTTCCAGTACTGATGTGACGGGATTGTCTTCTTCTGGACGATAAGTCCAACAAACATTAACCACATCACCGGCAGATAAATCTGACTGTACAATATTAATTGTAATGCCGTTTTCTATATCTGCGTCATCAAGCTTACCATCAGCAGATTGCGGTATAACTGGTGATGCGAGAACTGCCGATTCCATCTGAATAGTAAAAACAGTGGATGCATCACCATCAGCAGTAGGAGCTGTTAATGTAATATCGATGATTTCATCTTCAGCAGCTCCAGTAATTTTAACTTCAACTTCAGCAGATCCAGTTTCATCCGTTTTTAAGTCACTATTAACTAATTCTAAATTAGCACTACCAGTTGAGGTATAGGTACAGGTAATATCCACCTCCGGAACCGGTGAACTGCTATCATCAAGCACTTGAATATTAAAAAACTTACTAACTTCTTCCCATTCTGGGGCCCAGTTAACACTATCAGTGCGAATATTTAAAGTCGCCATAATTATTTCCTCAAAATTAATTGAATAATTCAAAGTGATTCTGGCATATATATAAACATGTCAATAAAGGTCATTTTTGGCTATATATAAACATGTCAATAAAGGTCATTTTGGCCATATATATACATGTTAATAAAGGCCATTTTGGCTATATGTAAACATGTCAATAAAGACCATTCTTGGCTATATACAAACATGTCAACAAAGACCATTCTTGGCTATATATAAACATGTCAATAAAGACCATTTTTGGCTATATACAAATATGTCAACAAAGACCATTCTTGGCTATATGAAAATATGTCAGAAACGATCCTTCCCAAATCCATTTGATGTGGTACTACAAGGAAGAATTTAAATATAGACCTATTTTAGAATTATGTTTGCGAGTGACTTCAATTTATTTCAATCTTTACATTGAAACAATTTGAAATAAATTGATACAATTAGAAAAAGACAAACAAAAACAAATAGTAGAATGAAAACAAAAAAGGCATCGAAATTATCAATGCCTTTAAAAACAGTTACTTTTATTTTTTGTGATTATATGTGAATTATTTCCAGATCTACCAACTAAAGTGACATATTATAGGGTAACTTGTTCCAGAACTAACATAACCTTGCATATCAGTTACATCCGCATAGGTATTTTTGGAACCTTGAGAATCACCATACCAATTTTGGCTAACTGAATAGAATTGATCCCATCCATATGTAGTTAAGTCCCCCCATTGTGACCATAAATGCTTATTGTCTATTGCTACTTGGCGTAGATTTCCTCTATTTGATTGAGGGGTTCCTGCTGATAGAGTTCCAACGTCATTGTATGTTGCCCAAACACCAGTCGAGCCATTCCCAAGATCTAAATTATGACAATAAGCTAAACTATCTGCGTCCGATGTATCGAGGTAATCATCTGCTGGTACAGGGATATACCATGAAGATAACTCATTGTTATAGGTTGCTGTTTTAGAGGTATCAGCACTGTTCTTCACCGTTATGGTGATGATAGTATCTTTTGCTTGCGGCGCTTTTAACCAAGTAGCATTACCTTCTTGATCAACTTGTAATGTGTTTGGATCGCTTGAGCTCCACTCCCAATCAGCGGCATCTGGGTTAGCTAATTGCAACTGGAAGTTTGCACCATCAAATGCGGAAGTAAAGAAACCTAAACCAATTTCTTCATCAATACGCTGAATAAGGTGGTTTACTTTTACATTCAATAAATAAGGTGCAGGGTTTGGAACAACGTCTACTACAGCATCTGCAGTTTGGTTTCCATAAGCAGTTGAATTATAAACAGCTGTAATAGTTGCGGTACCATCTGTAACACCTGTCACAATACCTTTTACAATACCAGTACCTTGTACGGTTGCGACATCCGTATTCGCACTTGACCAACTTGTATTAGGATCATTGGTCACATCTTCATAAGTACCATCATCAAAACCAAGACGAGCAGAAAGTTGAATGTCCTTTCTTATCGCTGTTTCTGAATGTTCTGGCACTACTTTAAATGAGGTTACACTACCTTCTGTATCCACTACAGTAACGTTAGCTGTTGCTCTGAAATCCACGCCATTTGATGTACCAGATGCGATTACATCGACTACACCCGCTTTGACAGCAGTTGCTCGGCCAGCAATATTTTCCGCTTTAGCATTAGTCACATTACTAATGGTTAATACATCAGGATCTGTTGAAGTCCAGTTAAGTGCTGATTGATCCGTCACATCCACATATTCGCCGTTAGAAAATTTTAACATTGCGGTAAATGCTTTTGTGCTATCAACCACTAATCGTGATTGTTGTGGTGAAATGACCAAATCTTCCGGCAACGCATCACTAACCTCTAGCTGCGCTGTACCTGACTGACCATCTAAAGTCGCGGTAATCGTAGTTTCACCAACATTTTTCGTTGTTGCTAAACCTTGGGTCACTCCAGCCGCTTCGTTGTCTACATTGCTGATTGTTGCTGCATCTTCGTTACTTGAAGACCAGGTAACGTCAGTGGTGACATCCGATTCCACGCCATCGGTGTACACGGCTTTAGCAGTATATTGCTGAGTAAAGCCAGCGTTGACTGTTTGATCTTGTGGGGTAACAACAATTTCTTTAATCTCTGCATCCGTTACGGTTACGGTTGTTGAATCAGTAACCAGAGTTCCGTCAATTGTACCACTCGCCGTAATGTTTGCTGTGCCGACTGCTTCTGCTTTTGCTAAACCTTTGTTATCGGTTGAGTCGATAGTGACCACACTCGTTGTATCACTGTTCCAACTTATAGCAGGATCAGTGGTAACATCTTCAAGGGTACCATCCGACATCTTCGCTTCAGCTTTAAACTGACCAGTTGTTCCTTTTGGCACGATTTGATCTCTAGGGGTAACTTGTAAGCCAATAACAATGGCATCCGTCACGGTAAAGGTTGCGGTTGCTTCCTTGTCTACATCGCCTAAGCTGCCTTTTGCTGTGATGGTCACGGTGCCAGTTTTAAGACCTGTAGCTGTACCTTTAGTGTCGCCTGAAGAGCTAATGGTTGCAGTTTCAGGGTCACTACTTGTCCAGCTTAATGCAGGGTTATCAGTCACAATGTGGCTAGAATCATCAGACATGATCGCAGTTGCAATAAAGGCTTGATCTATCCCAACGGCTTGTGAAATTTCTGCTGGTTCAATTTGAAGATCTTTTAAAATCGCATCAGTAACAGTTAGTGTGGCTTCTGCGCTGATTGGGGTGCCATTGACTTCGCCGGAAGCAATAATCTGAGTTGAACCAACTTCAAGGCCAGTAGCAACACCATCAGTATCAATAGAAGCTATGGTTTTATCTTCTACTGTCCAGCTTAATGCTTCTTTGTTAGTTACATCTTGTGAAGTGCCATCACTTAGTGTCGCTTGAGCAACAAAAGCTTGGGTTAAACCCTTAGCAATTTCTGGTGTTGGCGGAGTGACATTTAAACCGGTAATAACCGCATCGGTCACGGTAATGGTTGCTGTGGCTGTGATATCTGTACCATTAGAAAACGTGATGGTTACTGGTTGGTCACTTGCTTTTACACCCGCAGCTTCACCCGTTTCGCTAATGGTTGCGATACCAGAATCAGCCTCAGCAATCGTCCAATCAAATGATGAGCTTGTTGTAACATCTCCGGTTGAGCCATCTGAATACGTGGCAGTAGCGGTATATTGTTGCGTTAAACCAGCTGGAACATCTGCATTTGTTGGCGTAACGCTCACTGAAGTAATAACTGCATCAGTAACGGTTAGGGTTACGGTTTCATCAAAATTTTGACCATCTGCAGTACCTTTAGCCCGAATGGTAACGTCGCCAGGAGCGATACCCGTTGCAATACCTGTTTTAGGATCAATGGTTGCAATGTCGGTGTTATCACTTGACCAGTTTAATGCCGGATCTGTAGTGACATCTTGGGTGGTTTTGTCTGAGAAGGTCACCGTTGCTGTATATTGTTGCTCCTTACCTGCAGAAACCGTTGCCGTTGCCGGTGTGATTTCTAGACTTTGCACAACCGCAGCGGTTACTGTTAGTGGCACTTCATCTGAGAATGTTTTGCCGTCTACTGTTCCTTCAACATGAACCTTCACTTCCCCTTGTGCAACACCAGTAACAAGGCCATTAGCATCAACGGCTGCGATCTCTTCGTTTGATGTTGTCCAAGTGAGTTTTGAGTCAATCTCTTTGTTGTTGATGTTATCCATGGTTGAACCATCAGAAAACTCCACTGTAGCGGTATATTGCTTAGATAGACCACTTGCTACCGTGCCAACTTTTGGCGTTAGAATAACATCAGTTACCACTGCATCTGTGATGGTCAGTTGAGCTGAATTGCTAAAATCAATGCCGTTTGCTCTGCCGGAAGCGGTAATCGTCACTTCACCTTGTGACAAGCTAGTCAAATGTCCGTGTTCGTCAATAGAAGCAATTGTTGGGTCGCTAATTGTCCAAGTCACAGCTGGGTTTTCAGTGACATCATAAGAGTGGTGATCACTCATAAAGGCGGTAGCTGTATATTGCTCATCGGTTCCCAGTGGGATTTTATCAACCGCAGGCGTCACTTGTAGATCTTCCACTACTGCTTTGGTGACGGTTAGAGTTGCTGTGTCTGTGATGGACTTGCCATCTTTATTATAACTACCCGTTACGGTGACCTCGCCCGCTTTTAAACCGGTCGCAACACCTTTGGCATCAATGGTGGCGATCGATGCATCGCTGGTACTCCAAACAACGGAAGGTTTAGAGTTCACGCCATCGGTCACTAAAGTAGCATCAAATTGCGCCGTTAAACCAATAGCCGTAGTTGCTATTTTTGGTGTTACGGATAATGTGATTTTAGGTTGTACTGGATCTGGCGTTGGATCATCAGGGCCTGAAAGTGATCCTGAATCACCATTACCACCACCGCCGCCACAAGCAGCAAGTATTCCGCTTAGTACAATCAAGCTGATTGATTTAAATATATTCCTTTTCATATCCCTACTCATTCATTCTCGTTAATATCGGTGAATTGAATTTCAACTCTGCGATTTTTCGCTCGACCTTCTGCGGTACTGTTATCCGCAATAGGTTCAAGCTCTCCTTTACCCTCAGAACGTATTTGTGAGTCTCCAATCCCTTGCGTTTGTAAATAATCGCTAACGGATTGAGCACGTTTTTCTGAAAGCTTTTGGTTGTATTCTTCACTGCCGGTGCTGTCGGTATGACCGATGACCAATACGTCTTCAGGCTGTGCTTGTAGATCTTCTGCAATGCCATTTAATGGTGTTGGATCGGCGATTTCAGATGAATCCGTGCTGAAGAAAAGATCGGAATCGACATAGAGGATTCGATCTGGTTCAGGTGCGGCTGCAGGTACAACTTGAGGGGCTGGTTGCCCAAAGTGATAGGTAATGCCGATGGAGGTAAGGTGCGAGTCTGCTTTTGCAACAGTGCTAGAACCAATGCCATCGATAAATTGATATTCGGCACGAATTGACCAATTGCGAGCGAAAGCATAATCAACGCCGACCGCTCCCACTGGACGCCAGTAATGGTCACTATTATTACCGTCCCAATCAGATTCTTTTTTCATGTGCCCGTAAGCACCACCAAGACGTATAAACGGTGAAACATTGTTTATGACTTCGTAGCTAAATAAACCGGAGATTTGGAAATCAAGGATGCGATTACTAACGTTACCTGCATCATATTGAGCATCAGGTTCGCCATAATCGTTAAATGCGGTTTCTACTGAGAACCACGGCAACAACTTGTAGCCAGCATATAATCCATAGGCAAATGAACTATCGTCACAATCATTTGAGCTTGAATCACAAGCATCATTTAATTTCGACCAACCGGCTTTTGCACCAATATAAAAATGCGGATTTTGTTGATAATCGAAAGTTTCAGCAGTATCTGAAGTATTTTCTTCATCTACATAATTTTCATCAATCGAAGCTAGCGTTTCAATAAATGCATTATCATCGTCTAATTGCGATGTTTCGTTTGTTTGTGCTATTTCATTTGATTGAACGTTTGTTGGTTCTAAATGCTCATCACTAGCATGAGCATACGACCAAGGGATTGCTATCAATATGCATTGAGCAATCAGGGTATATTTGAATTTTTTCATTTTCTTTACACCTAAAAATTAAAATAACTTTAATTTATTCCCTGTAATAAGACGTAAAAATCCCTCCAAAAAAATTGGATAATTAATACATTTTTATATCTAGAATTTAACTAAAAAAGAATAGGGTTATTTGTGTTAACCTCCATTTATACAAATTAAATAAATAAAAACCTGCAGCAATACGATTAAAAAAATCAAAGATATTAGATTCACTTCAAGTACAACTTCCTTATAAACAACAAAAATCAACAGACAAAAACTTAGAATGTGAATCACTGAAACAATTTAGTGAATATATCTTGTACATAAAAAATAGGTTATCAGTGTCACTAAAAATGGCACCAAGATGTGCAATATCTGTTGATTTTTCACACATTTAAAAAAAGGACTTAACTTAGTATTGAGATCAATTACCCCGTGGTTTTCTGAAACATTGTGATGACTAGCAACTTGGTGACTATCACGAAGATCTTGATTATCTAAAACATCATGGCTTGCAATTTCATCTTGAATATCAGGGTCTGCATGGCTTTCTATCTCCTCTTGAATATCCAGAGCGTCATAACTTTCAATCTCTTCTTGAAGATCAGGGTCTGCATGGCTTTCAATTTCAACTTGAATATCTAAGTCATCATGACTTGCAATTTCATTTTGAATATTAAGAACATCATGGCTTTCAATTTCTTCTTTAATATCAAGATCGTCATGAATTTCAATTTCATCTTGATTTTCAAAAGCATCATGAGTATCGACTTTTCCTCGAATATAAGCAGGGTTATAAACTTCAATAACATCGAGCCTATCAAGGGCATCAATACGTTGAATGACTTCTTGAATATCAAGATTTTCAATCTCGTCTTCATAATCAAGAGCTTGAATACTCTTCATAACGTCTTCAAAATCAAGCGCATTAAAACTTTCAATTTCATCTTGGAGGTCAAACTCCTCACGACTAATTAAAATTTTTTTATAGAGTTCTCTCTTAATCTTCATATCTGACTCTATAAGTATAAGTTCAATGTCTTTTTGCAAGTCATAACCAAAACCTCTTACTGTTGTAATTGATTCCCCTTTGTAGCCAAGATTGGTAAATAGTCTGCGTAAATTGGCTATCGCTACATTTAAAGAATTTGTATAGCTCCTTGAATATACTTTTTTGCCTGGCCAACCAGCACGCAGTAAATCCCTTCGAGAAATGGCTCCATTTTGCATATATAGTGCGATCAAAATATTGATCTCACTTTTGGCAAGGGTATATCGAGAATCACCACATATTAAAGAAACAAACCTTCTGCTTTCACAGATTTTCAACTTCATATTTTTAACCAACTAAAAAAACGTAATGAAGATAAATAACCCAAATCCAGGTTAAATAATTTGTTAACTCCTCTCCCTTCTTTAACGGCTCTCTTTACTCCCCTTTCATTGTTCTGAACATCATTGAGTAACGATGTGTACTCAAAGTTGGAGGATCTATAATGATGAGACTAATCCCAACCAACATAACTAAAAGGAGATTTTTAATTTTTATAAAATCAGCCTTACGCTGCATGTGGGCATTCTACAAAAAACGAATTTCAAAAAAGAAAAAAAGGGAAAAAGAACCTAAGGCATGCAAAGAATACCTAAAAAAAAATCAGTGTAGTATTAAATTAATCTTAAATTAATCTTAAAAAAATCATTCCACCAACCTAAAAAAGCCTTTAAATCATGCACTTAAAAGAACACAAAAAGATAAAACGTGACATCGATCACATTTCGGAATTATTGCAAGCGTTTTGACCTGTTCTAAAAAAATCTAAAATCGAAATTTAGCTATAAAACATAAAATCTTGATCACACTTTCATATAAAAAGTAAAAAAAAGAACCGCAAACCATCCGATTTTTTACTTTTAAAAAATAAAAAAACATAAATTGCACATGAAAAATAAAAAATTGCGCATAAAAAAAGTGGTCAATTTTCATTGACCACTTAGGTTAACTATTTCTTATTTAAGCCAGCTTTTTTATCTGAGCTAGTGTTTTATCAAGGTAAGCGTTTTATCAGGCTAACGTCACACCGTAAATCACATCACGGTCGTAGACTGTTTCAATGCCTTCTTCTCGCATTTGTTCACCATGTAAATAACCGCCACTTGAAATATGAGTCGGTAATTTCGAATAAACACCATTATGTGCCGCTTCTAATGCAACAAGAGCGAATGGCGCTGGGTGATCGAAACGGCTAAATTGATGTTTTTCAGAATCGACAAAGAAATCACGGTGATACATTTTCTCAACGATGTTTTCCCCGATTCTATCTGCTAATTGCAAAATACGGTCTTGTTTGCTGTGTTGGTATAAATCTAACAAAGCAAATAACAAGTACGGTGAAGCAATTTCTGTGGTTGGATTCACTTCTGTCACCATCATAGAATTTGGCTCAATCAAACCTAATTCAAAGCGGGCAAACATGGTCGCAGTCAGTTGTTTTAACTCGATGTCGTCACTTATTAAGCTAGCTCGAATAAGCGGCAGTAAATAAGCTGGATCAGCTGGTTGACGTTTTAATTCCGTGCCTTTTTTGCCGTAATAGCCGTGACGTTTGAATACATAGCCCGTCATGTCTTGGCCACTGTTCCACATTGGAATGATCTCGTTATCTAATGTTTCCCATGCATGCTTGAAGTAAGCTTTAATACCTGCAATTGCCCAATGCAGCATGTCTTCATCACCCGTTTTCTTAGCACTTTCTATAATCGCTAACGGGTTATCAACTACCACAGGCCAACAGTCGCGGAATAATACATTCGCTTCTCGAGCAATCGCACCAAATTCAGGGCCGAATTGACGTTTTGCACGGTCGCCAAACCATGAATAAGTCAGTTTATCGTCATCTGGAATAGGTTCACGTTGTAGTGGAGACGAGAACTGATAAACAGGCATGCCCGTTTCAGGATGGCGCGCTAACACAAATTGCTTATATAAGTGTTTCGCCCACATTTCAGCGTGGATGTTATCTTTGTATTGAGCAAAATGTGTTGCAGCATAAATCAGATCCGTTGATGCATTTACAAAAGTTAAGCCAACAGTTTCTGGTAATTCAGGCCATTTCGCAGGATCGACAACCGGCTCTGGCTGGTAATAAGCAAACACGTTATCAATTGGTTTCTTGCCATATTGTCCGTGACGACTTAAATCGAGTTTTTGCCAATCCAAAACGTGCGCCGCCCAAAAACCATGTAAGTATTTTGCGGTTTTTTCAGGATCAACTTTATGCAACAAATCGTAGTACGGGAAATGGTGCTTTAATTCATGCACTCGTTCTTTACTCGCTGGGCCTTCGATTTCGCCGGTTTCTTGGTTAATGAATCGGTGGCCGCCCCAGTTAAACAAACCGCTTGCTTCATCAGTGTATCTATCTAAAAACTGCTTAGTTAAGGTTTCAGCAAATTCTTGCCATTTGGAATCGCCGGTCACATGGGACAAGCTCACCAAGCCTCTCAACACGTTTTGTTGGCTTGCAAAGTTGCTCATTACAGCGGTTGAACCATCAGGGTAAGTCCACTTCACTGGCTTTTTAGTAATGGTATCAACGCCATCCGCTAATAAGCATAAATCCTGATTCACGTATTGATGAATAAGGCGAGAGTAGTAATCCGTTAACAGTGGTACATAAGAATAGCGTGTCATATTTCCTCCGAAATTGACGATAAAAAACGAGGCTGCGAGACATGTGAAAAAGAATGCGGCAGCCATGAAGATAAGTGAGTACTAACTTGCTGAATTCGTTGTTTAAACTCAGCATGGGATAAAAAGAGTTCAAAGTGAAGAGGTTCAGGATCTATTTTTAAAGA
This sequence comes from Vibrio sp., assembly GCA_047975485.1. Classification (GTDB taxonomy): domain Bacteria; phylum Pseudomonadota; class Gammaproteobacteria; order Enterobacterales; family Vibrionaceae; genus Vibrio. The sequence continues at coordinate 14,643 of JBKEDP010000021.1, forward strand.
TAAAGAATTTTGCTGATGAAAGCGGACATTACCGAACTCTTCGAATCGAGCATCATCTTGTGGATTGAACCATTGAACTTCGCCATTTTTTGCTTTGCCTGACATGCGATCCCAACCATAAATATGATCATCAATCTGGCAGTAAAACAAAGCGCAATGGCCGATTGCATCTGGGTTGGCGTACTTGCCATCACTAAACTCTTTAGTTGGGTGCCAAGGCCGTCCAAGTGCATAGCTATTAACTGGCACATTGGCTTCTTTTAATAAGCGGCACTGCCAGAAAACAAAACCTAACTCTTGAGAAATATCGGTACTTGGTGCAGTGAGATAGCCATAAGGTTGAAGAATGGGATCATCACGATCTCTGGCAATCACATCACACTGATAGAACACGGCATTACCTGAGCCAAAAATAAAATCTATCGCACCACTTATTTGGCATTGAGTGAAATAACTGCTTCCGCTTTCTATAAACAAGGTGTCGTGATAGCTTTCTAAATTGAGATCTTGGCACAGCACTTTATCGCTGTTTCGGCCAAGTAATAACGCAACAGACTGACTGTGGGTGATCCGCTGATCATCTGGCAAAGCTTGATTGGCGAGAAAATCAAAATCATTACGAATGGTGCAATCAGAAATCGCACATTGTTTGGCATCGATACAAACAGTGCGTGAGCCATAAGTTCCGGGAATGCTGCCGTCAGCTTGGATCTTTTGGTTATAGCACGCTGCGGTAATAATAGTTTTGTCTTTACCACTGCCGATTAACTGTACCTTGTCTCGCTGTAACCAAATTCGCTCGTAATATACGCCTTCACCAATATTAATAATGCAGGGTGTACCATTGTTAGGCAGAGAATCAATCGCTTGCTGAATAGACGAAAACGCACCTGGTTTTGGTGTTTTAGACACAACAATTTCAGAATGTGTTACCTGAAAATTTGATTCCCGATCTGGCATAGCGATTAATAGTCCAACATTACAAATATTCTTTAGGTTAAATCAGCTATTAATCTAAAAAATACTTCTCGGTTAATAAGAAAAACCCTACCCCACGCGGGGTGAGATAGGGTTATATTTGAAAGTCTTAACTAAAAATTATTTAGTTAGTTTTTTCATTAAGCGAGTACCTTTGCTTAGGAAAGATTTCGCTGCTTCTTCAACAGTTGATTGACCGTAGTCGATGTGCTGCATTTCTTCACCGAACAATTCTAGCAATTGAGCGTTATCTGTGAATGGTGTAGCAGAGATTTTCTTAGGTGCATCAAGTGCTTGTTGGTAGCCTTGGTATTGAAGGCTGTCTTTATCCAATTGACCAGCTTCGATTAGTGTTGCGTTAGCAGCTTTACTTAGTGGGATACTACGAGTCAAACCAAGTGCTTTAACACCATCTGGATCGTTCATTAGGAAGTTCACTAGCTTAGCCGCTTCTTCAGGGTGCTTAGTGTTACGACCAATTGAGAACAACATAGATGGGCGAGATAGCAAGCCTGAATCTGTTGCATCTGCAGTCATTGGGTAAGGAGCAAGTTCAAGTTTCATTGGTGGCTTCAAGTTATCAGCGTATTTCGCGATAGCTGAATCCCACATGTAAACACCACCGAACTCACCGTCGATCCATGGGCGCATTTCATACATGTTTGCACGGCCGTAAGAAGCGAATTCTTTTGTTGATGGGTAAACGTGGTTTTTGATTTGATCTGCGTACAATTGGAAGAATTCAGTCATTTCTTTTTCGTTGTACTGAATTAGACCATTTTGATCCATGATGTCTTTATTGTGTTTTTGGATCATTAGCGAGCGGTTCATTGCGAATACGTCAATCGCTTCTAGCGCAAGTGGGTAGTATTTGTCACCCAATTTTTCTTTGAACGCTAGACCCGCTTTCATTAGGTCATCCCAGTTTTGTGGGTATGCTACGCCAGCTTTATCCCAAGTCGCTTTGTTGTAGTAGAAAACACGAGAAGTCATACCAACAGACAAGCCGTTTAGTTTGCCAGCGAAAGTGTTCATTGCGATAGAATCAGGCGTGAAGTTATCCATGCCTAGTTGGCCTTTAAGCTGATTCATATCGTAGAAACCTTTACCATCTTTAGAGAAGATTGGCATCCAGTTCCAGTTAGTTTGCATTACATCTGGCTCAGTGTTACCCGCGATTTGCGTAGTTAGACGAGACAAGTGACCATCCCAACCTGTGTACTCACCCTTAACTGTGATATCTGGGTACTTTTCATGGAATTTTTCTAATGCTGCGTTAGTTGCTTGGTGACGATCATTACCGCCCCACCAAGACATACGTAATTCCACATTCGCAAATGCACTTGCAGACATAACTGCTAGAGCTAGCGTAGTCACAGATGTTACTAGATGTTTTTTCATATTTATTAGTCCTTCAATTATTGTTTTTAAACCTTCCTATTTGGAGCTTCGATATGCCCTATCTCGGCTCCAAATATTCAGAACTTTCAAATGTTCTATTAATCAGCTAAAGAGATATTCTTTTCAGTTACTGCATCAAATACATGCGCTTTTTCTAGATGAACTTTAAAGCGTACGTTTTTCTCAGTACCGAAACCGACACGGCTCTTAACTACATCTACTGGTACACGTGCAGTTAGTGTGTGGTTACCTGCTTTGAAGTAAACAAACACTTCGTGGCCCATGTTTTCCATACGGATGATGTCACCACGGATTACGTTAGAATCGTCATCTTCTTCTGTTGCAACTGTGATGTTATCTGGACGGATACCAAATACTGTTTTGGTGTAGCCATTTAGACGAATATTGCCCGCTTTTTCTTTAGGAAGAAGTAGACGCTGACCTTCGAATACCACGTATAGGTCGCTACCTTCGTCATCAATTTGAACTTCATGCAGGTTCATTTCTGGTGCACCGATAAAGCCTGCCACGAACATATTGCGTGGGTTGTTGTATAGCTCTTCAGGTGTATCCACTTGCATGATTTCACCAAGTTTCATTACACAAATACGGTCACCCATGGTCATTGCTTCTGTTTGGTCATGCGTTACGTAAACAGAAGTTGCTGGGTGCTTACTTGCTTTAAGATGCTTGTGAATATCAGAGATACGAACACGCATCGAAGCACGCAATTTTGCATCAAGGTTAGAAAGTGGTTCATCGAACAAGAACACTTCTGGTTTTTTCACGATTGCACGGCCTACTGCCACACGTTGCGCCTGACCACCAGAAAGCTGACGAGGAAGACGATCTAATAGATCTTCGATTTCAAGAATTTGTGCTGCTTCTTTTACACGAACATCGATTTCTTCTTTTGGTAATTTTTGTAGTTTCAAACCAAACGCTAGGTTCTCTTCCACTGTCATGTGTGGGTAAAGAGCGTAGTTTTGGAACACCATCGCAATGCCGCGATCTTTTGGTGCTAGGTTGTTTACTACACGGTCACCAATGTGGATTTCGCCGCCACTGATGTTTTCCAAACCAGCTAACATACGAAGTGTTGTTGATTTAGCACAACCAGATGGACCTACGATTACTAGGAATTCACCATCTTGAATTGTTAGATCGATACCGTGTACCGCTTTAAAACCATTTGAATATACTTTTTCTAATTTTTTAAATTGAACTTGAGCCATAATTTTTTACTCCAAACTTAACCTTTAATGCCGCTATTTGAGACGCCTTCAACAAAGTACTTCTGAGACATGAAGAACACGATGATTGAAGGGATAATTGCGATAGACGCCATTGCTAGAATTTCATTCCAACGCGCACCTTCTGTAACGTCGATAGACATTTTCAGAGCTAGAGCGATTGGGTACTTCTCTACGCTTGATACGTAGATAAGTGGACCTAAGAAGTCATTTACCGACCACATGAACTGGAATAGAGCTACAGAGATGATCGCTGGGCGAATAACTGGAACCACTACGTGCCATAGCACTTGGAACGAGTTACAACCATCAATCATTGCCGCTTCTTCCATATCTGTTGGGATACCACGAAGGAACTGAACCAACATGAATACGAAGAAACCTTGTGTTGCAAATGCCAGTGGTAAGTACAACGGTAAGTAACTATCCAATAGACCCATTTCACGGAACATTAGGTATTGAGGGATCAATAGAACCGTTTGAGGTAAAAGGATGGTTGCGATTAGTGTTGCAAACCAGAACTTCTTAAATGGGATCTCAAAACGAGCGAAGCCGTAAGCTACAATCGTAGAAGAAACCACTGTTAAGAACACTTTTGGCAATACATATAAGAAAGTATTGATAATGTAGTGACCGAAAGTAAATTCTGTACCGGTTTTCCAACCATTAATGAATCCGTCTAAGCTCCATTCCTTTGGAATCAGACTCATTGATGTGAAGATCTCATGGTTTGGTTTTAGTGACGCTGTGAACATCCAAAGTAATGGATATAGCATCATGAAACCGACAACGATAAGAACTGTATAACGAATAAAAGCGTTAATTTTTTCACGACGAAGCGTGCGGTTATTCTCTGCGTTAGCGGCTGCGGAAGACAGTTCCATGCTTGAATTTTCCATTTTGTTTTCTTTAGCTAATGTACTCATAATTATTTCCCGCCTTTATCGCCAGAGTAGAACACCCAGTATTTAGAAGAGCGGAACGTAATTGCTGTAAAGATTGCAACTACTACAAACAATGCCCAAGCCAACGCACTACCGTAGCCCATGTCAAAGAATTTGAACGCTGTTTCGTAAATATATAGAGAAATTAAGTAAGTAGACTTCATTGGACCACCGCCAGTTACAACATATGGTGCTGTAAACTCTTGGAACGCTTGAGTGGTTTGCATGATGAAGTTAAAGAAGATAACTGGTGTAATTAGAGGCACAGTTACTTTCATGAACATTTGCCACTTGCTCGCACCATCAATCATTGCAGCTTCATACTGAGATTGTGGAACGTTTTGTAGCGCAGCTAGGAAGATAACCATCGCTGAACCAAACTGCCATGCACGAAGCAAAGTGATTGATAATAGTGCGAAAGAAGGTTCACCTAACCAGTTGATAGGATCAAAACCGATCACGCCTAACATGCCATTTAGTACGCCATCAATTGCGAACAAGGCACGCCATAAAACGGCGATAGCAATACTACTACCCAAGATAGATGGGATGTAATAAGCCGTACGGAAGAAGCCAATACCACGAAGTTTAAAGTTCAGGATAAAAGCGATAAGAAGTGCGAAAGCTAGTTTCACTGGAATGGTCAAGAAAACGTACATAAATGTAACGCTCATTGACTTCCAAAACGTGTCATCTTCAAAAAGCATGTAATGATAGTTGTCTAAGCCAACAAAGTCTGGCGTAGTCATCAGATCATAGTCTGTAAAGCTCATAAAAAATGACGATATAAATGGAAAAGCAGTGAACATTATCAACCCGATAATATAGGGAGATAAGTATGCTAATCCTAATCTACGATTTTCATACATTTCCTTGTCCTCAATTAATGATAGATAGGCTGCCAAGGTAGAAATCAACCCTCTCAACACGACTTGGCAACACATACAAATTAATTGAGCATTTCAACAACTTCCATACAGAAAAAACAAAAGCGTGATCTTTGATCTCTTTTTATGGAACAATGTTTTAAATTATTTAACCGATCTCTAAATTTTTAGATTCTCAAAAATAAAACAGCATTTCTTTTTGTGAAGAACTTAAAACTTATACCAAAGTCTAAAGAAACAAAAAGCAAACAAACAGTAACATTTTGATTTTTATGAATTTAAACTAGAAAAAGCACACCTTTTATAAGCTATAAACTTATCTAAATCCTTATTTATTTGTGATTTAAATCACATTAGAACATTAATAATGTGCCACTAAAAAATAAGCAAAACATTAATAATGTGCTACTTAAGAATTAGTAAGAACATTAATAACGTGCCACTCACAATATACGTGCAAACATTAATAACGTGCTTCTTCAGGTATTTAAATGTAAAAGATGATTTAAATCACATAAAGGTGAAACAATCCCCTATTTATTAAAAATAAGTTTGCATGCTCAATAAAGTTACAAATTTTCTTGCCTTATAAATAAACTTTTTTATTAACTCTTCTTCCCAAAAGATCTCATCCGAAATTAATACTACTCTTCTCTATCCTTTGATTTTATTGGCGTAGCAAAAATGGGGGCGATTGCTCTCTTTCTGCGATTTACATGCAGGTTGATTTTCGAGCACAAGCTGATGACCTTTTGTACAACCCTTGCAAGTTGCATCATTCAATGCTGAAAAAAGAGACAAGGATCACAGAACAAGAAAAATCACAAAAATTGAAACCGAGTTTTGATTTTTGTCACAGTCAGGTTTGAAAATAACAAATAGTATGCAAAAAAAATAAAACAACGTTTCAGGGATTAAAATAAATATGAATTATGATTATCTAGTAATAGCCGGATACTTTGCGCTGATGGTTCTCATTAGTGTTTTGTTTAAAAAGATGGCAAGCAACAGTACCAGTGACTACTTCCGTGGGGGCGGTAAAATGCTTTGGTGGATGGTTGGTGCTACTGCCTTTATGACTCAGTTTTCGGCATGGACCTTCACCGGTGCTGCTGGTAAAGCGTTTAGCGATGGTTTCTCTATCCTATTCGTATTCATCGGTAACATGGTGGCTTACGTTCTTGCTTACTTCTACTTTGCACGCCGCTTCCGCCAAATGCGCGTAGATACTCCAACTGAAGCTGTTCGTCGCCGTTTTGGTTCTGTGAACGAGCAATTCTTTACTTGGGTTATCATCCCACTTAGCGTTATCAACGCAGGTGTATGGTTGAACGGTCTGGGTGTATTTGCTTCTGCTGTATTTAATGCAGACATCATTACAACTATCTATGTTACTGGTGCAGCTGTATTGGCAATCTCGCTAATCAGTGGTGCTTGGGGCGTGGTAGCTTCTGACTTCATTCAAACGCTTGTGGTTGCAGTTATCTCTGTAGCATGTGCTATCGTTGGTCTAGTGATTGTTGGTGGCCCAGGTGAAATCGTAACTAAGTTCCCTGGTGGTTTCTTCATCGGCCCAGATATGAACTACCCTATGCTTCTTGTTGGTTCTTGCTTATTCTTCGTTGTTAAGCAACTTCAAAGTATCAACAACATGCAGGAATCTTACCGTTTCCTTAACGCAAAAGACTCACAAAACGCAAGTAAAGCTGCTCTTATGGCGCTTGGTATGATGTTCTTCGGTGCAATTGTTTGGTTTATCCCACCTTGGGCTTCTGCAATCATGTACCCAGAAGCAGCAACTGAATACCCATCTCTTGGTGCTAAAGCTTCAGATGCGGTTTACCTAGTGTTTGCTCGTAACGCAATGCCAGTTGGTACTATCGGTCTACTAATGGCTGGTCTATTCGCAGCAACAATGTCTTCAATGGACTCAGCTCTTAACCGTAACTCTGGTATCTTCGTTCGTAGCTTCTGGGCAACAGTGGTTCGTAAAGGCCAAGCTTCAGACAAAGAATTACTACGTGCAGGTCAAGTTGCATGTTTAGTTAACGGTATCTTAGTAATCTTAATGGCTCAATTCTTCAACTCATTGAAGCACCTAAGCCTATTCGACCTAATGATGCAAGTTGCAACATTACTACAATCACCAATCCTAGTTCCTCTATTCCTAGGTATCCTTATCCGTAAAACGCCAAAATGGGCTCCATGGGTAACAGTAATTGTTGGTATGTTTGTTTCTTACCTAGTAGTAACTGTGTTCACTCCACAATTCGTTGCTAGCTGGTTCGGTATTGATTCACCACTAACAGGTCGCGAAATCTCTGATTTCAAAACAATGATCACAATCGCAGCACACTTATTCATTACTGCTGGTTTCTTCTGCGCAACAACACTATTCTACAAAGAAGAAAACGACCCATACTTAGAAGACACAAACGAGTTCTTCGAAGATGTGAACACAGAATGTGTTGCTGAAGAAGGTCAAGATGAAATCGACCGCATGCAACGTCATAAACTAGGTACTCTAGTGTGTTACATGGGTTACGGTTTAGTTGCTATGGTATTGATTCCAAACCCAATGTGGGGTCGCCTATTGTTCCTTGGCTGTGCAATAGCAATCCTAGGCTTCGGTTACCTACTTAAGAAGAGTGCCAAAGCTGGCGACTCAAACTTAGTAAGCGCTAACTAAATTAAAGAATATTAATTACAGCCAGTCTCGTTACTGGCTGTCCTTTTAAGGAGAATAAAAACTATGGCTAAAGGTCAAATCATCGATCTACAGTTCGAAACTTTTGTCGATTCAGACACCAATAACAAAGTGACTCGTTTAACTCCAAAAGACGTTATCTGTCACCGTAACTACTTCTACCAAAAATGTTTCACTACAGACGGTTCTAAACTGCTGTTTGCTGGCGATTTCGATGGTAACCGCAACTACTACCTTCTTGACCTAAAAACTCAAAAAGCAACTCAGCTTACTGAAGGTAAAGGCGACAACACATTCGGTGGTTTCATTTCTACTGATGACAAATCTTTCTTCTACGTGAAAAACGAACTAAACCTAATGAAGGTAGATTTCGCAACACTTGAAGAAACAGTGATCTACACAGTTGATGAAGAATGGAAAGGTTACGGCACTTGGGTGGCTAACTCTGACTGTACTAAACTTGTTGGTATCGAAATCAAGAAAAGCTGCTACCAGCCTCTTACTTCTTGGGAAAAATTCGCAGAGTTCTACCACACCAACCCAACTTGTCGCTTAATCAAAGTAGACATTCAAACTGGCGACCTAGAAGTGGTTCACCAAGATGATGCATGGTTAGGTCACCCTATCTACCGTCCATTTGATGACAACACAATCGGTTTCTGTCACGAAGGCCCTCACGATCTTGTTGACGCACGTATGTGGCTAGTAAACGAAGACGGTTCAAACGTTCGTAAGATCAAAGATCACGCTGAAGGTGAATCTTGTACGCACGAATTCTGGATCCCAGATGGTAGCGCAATGGCTTATGTTTCTTACCTAAAAGGCCAAACTGAGCGCGTTATCTTCAAAGCGAACCCAGAAACACTAGAAAACGAAATGATCATGGAAATGCCACAATGTTCTCACCTAATGAGTAACTACGATGGCTCTCTAATGGTTGGTGACGGCAGTGATGCTCCAGTGGACGTAAATGACCTTGACGGCTACGACATTGAAAACGACCCGTTCTTGTACATCCTAAACATGGAAAAGAAAAGCTACGCTCGTTTGGCGAAACACAGCACGTCTTGGGAAGTATTAGGCGGCGACCGTCAAATCACTCACCCTCACCCATCATTTACACCGGGTGACACTGGCGTTCTATTTACAAGTGACTTTGAAGGCGTTCCTGCGGTTTACATTGCAGAAGTACCAGAAGAGCTACGTAAATAAGTAAAAGAACGAATTAAAAGAACTGAGCAAGTAAAAGCTAGGTAAGTAAGAGCTAGGTAAGTAACCTCAGCACTTACTTTAGACAAAGGTCTAATTGAACTAATCCTTTGTTGGACTAACTAACTGCTTTGTTAAACGAATAAGCCACTGAATGAATTTTCACTCAGTGGCTTTTTTATCTCCCTTAAAAACACAAATAAAACAATATAGCAACAACTCATTAACCAATAATTATTTTCGCAAATAAAAATAATAAAGTTTACGACTAAAGTTGAATGGAATAAATTTCATTTGCATCTATTTGTAGCACGTTAATTCTGACTTAAAATATAAGCGTTAATTTTTTTAAAACAAAAATTCATTTTTGGCATAGATTTTGTAAAATATAGAAACTTATATTTATAAAACCATGAATTGTTATTAAGTATCACTTGTAACAAATCTTATTTATATGAATAGGTTTATCAGAGATAAAAAAGAGAAGCCATATCCCATGACTTCTCTTGCTTATCGCTTTCTGCTTATTTGTGCTTTTAGCTTGTTTGTGCTTTAACTTGTTCGTACTTTAGCTTGTTCATACTTTAAGTTATAGCTTCCGACTACATGTCTTCTTGTAATTTTTCAACATTAGCTGGAGTTGCATAATATTTCTTAAGCCAGCCGTTCTTCTGCATACGATAGTAGAAAATACCACCGCGGATAATCCAATCACAGAACATACCAATCCAGATACCATATACGCCCCAATCAAGCATGATACCAAGCGCATAGCCACAACAGATACGGCAACCCCACATACTGAAAATCGCTACCCACATGGTGTATTTGGCGTCTTTAGCACCTTTAAATGCTGCCGGTAATACAAACGAGGCGGCCCACAAAGGCATCATCACAAAGTTCATGTAAAGCAGCGTCTTAACCACATCTACAACTTCAGGGTTAGTGGTATAAAGCGAGATAGCTTGGTCTACAAATGGAATTAAGATCAGGGTTGCGCCAATCAATAAGCCATTAGCAAGCCAGAAAATCATTTTCAGCTCTTGAGTGGCACTTTTCGGTCTACCTTGCCCTAGCCTTTTCGCAACTAAAATCGTTGATGTCATCCCCAAGGTATTACCTGGAATGTTGATTAACAGCATGATTGAAAAGGCAATTACGCTACCCGCCATAGAAATAGTACCCATGCCTGCTACCATCATAATGGTGATCAACTTACCGACGTTAAACATTAAAGATTCAACACTGGAAGGTACGCCAATACCCAAAATGTCGAATAAGGTTTTACGGGTAAAGGCACGGAAATAACCTCGAATTGGCATCGCCAGAGTGATGTTTTTCTTTAGATAAAACAAAGTGATAACTACGCCTGACCAACGAGCCAACACTTCACCTAAACCTGCGCCGAGCAAGCCCCAACCTTCCCAAGCACCAAAGCCATAAATTAATGGATAACTATAAAACACATTCAATAAGTTAGCGGCAATATTCACTTGCATGGAAACCTTGGTATTTCCTACTGCACGTAACACCGCACAGCCAGCAAGAGTAATCGCAATTGCTGGATAACTAAAAGAAATGGTTTTTAAGTAGGTTTCCGATAAATGCAGTACATCTTCTTCTGCGCCTAAAGCTAGCACTTCAAGAATCGGCGCACTCCAAATAATAATCACCACTAAAAAGATCAGACTAATCAAAAGGTTTAAGTTAATAGATTGTCGAGCCTGATCTCCGGCATTTTCCGATTGACGGCGACCATAAGACTGCGCCACCAGCACAGAGCCGCCCAGAGCAATCGCTGACAGCACCGAAAACACAATGTAAGTCATACTGTCGCTGATACCGATAGCCGCAGTGTTATTCGCCCCTAAGCGGCTGACAAGAATGGTACTCACCATACTCATCAACACCACGCATAAAAGTTCTATAAATATTGGCCAAGCGAATGGCCAAACTTCTTTTAACAGTAAAACTTTATACCTTTGTCTATAGTCTTTTAGTTTATAAACCTGTTGCACATTATTCCTGTACATTAAATACCGCCTTACTTCTTAGATTCCATTCTATTTATATAACTCAAATTCAATACCCTTAAATTTTACATGAATTTTCTCTAAGTAAAACCAATATTTAGACATAGATCACGTGCTAGATTTATTTTAAAAAAATCAAAACAGATCAAGATCAAAAAATTTATTCCGTTTTTTCAAAACATTGTTTCATAGATCACATCTTATAAAGGATGGGCTAAAAAAATTGAATTTTTTATTTATATTGAATACACAACAAAAACATAAAGGAATATTTATATGAAAAAAGTACTTACCCTTTCCGTTCTAGCCCTAGCTGTAATTTCAACTACTGCTTCAGCAATGAGCATCAACCTTCGTCATGAATATATGGATTCTGATGGAGACCAAGGCTCACGTAACCGCGACCGTATGACTCTGGCACACACTTTCGCTAACGGTATCGGTATCAGTGGTGAAATCAAATGGCAACAAGAACCTAATTCAGATGGTGATGAAGATTTTGGCTTTGGTCACCTGAAAAGTGCAGGCCATGAAACGGTAGTGAGCTACAACTACAAAGTAACTGATAAGTTTACTTTACAACCTGCTTATGGTTTAGATGATAATGATTCTGCAACCACTCACAAACTAAACTTAAAAGGTACTTACAAATTTACCGATAAGTGGAACGTAGCGCTTCGTTATCGTTATGGCTATAAAAACAATGCAGATTATGGCGCAGCGAACAGCCACTACCATCAAATCAACTTAACCAGTGGTTATGTTGTAGGTCAATTTGGTCTAGGTATCGATTTTGAATGGAAAATTGATCAAGAAGCAAGTTCTGGCTACAAAGGTGATGAAAGCTATCTAAACCTAGTAAACTTCACTGCTGACTACCGTGGTTTTGAAAGCGGTTGGATTCCATTCATCGAACTCGGTTATGTATCTCAAAACACAGAGAAATACCTAGATGCAGCAGGTAAATCACATGAAGATGGCCGTACAAAAGAAGGTCTAGATACCTATAACATGCGTTACCGTTTTGGTGTTAAATACAACTTCTAATAGTTAATTAATTAAGGCTTATGCGGTTTGCATAGGCCTTTTTTCGCTTTCAAAACTGCCGCTTACAACCAGATTAATTAGTTGACGACCGTTCTGAAAACGAAAAAACGACATTTTTGGTACAACCTTTCTTTTTTCATTTTCAAGGACTCACAACATGAAAAAAAGCAAATTAGCCGCTTGTCTTACGCTAGCTTTAGCTCCAACTCTCGCTTTCTCAAATTTAGCTCACGCAGCCGTTCCTAATGTTAAAGATTTAACTTGGCACGCAGTAGCATTTGGTCAGTCGACGGATCTTAACTTCGGTTCAACCATTCTTCCTGAAAAAGTCGGTACTAACCAAGTAACGGTTGACGGTAAGAAGGTAACCGCTGGCCCACTACTGGATCATTTCACGATCGAAAGCCGCGGCGGCAAATTAGCTAACTCTCATGAAGGGGTAACTTACTACTACACGGCTCTACCAACGGACGTTAACTTCACGCTTTCAGCTAAGGTGAAATTAGACCAACTTGGCCCTGAAACGGACGCAACACCAAACCAACAAGAAGGTGCGGGTATTATGATTCGCGACGTGGTGGGTCAACCGCGTATGGATCCTCAACCTCTAGGTATGGAAGAATTCCCTGCTGCATCTAACATGGTGATGAACGTATTCCGCGCTAATAAAAAAGGCGAAGCGAATGGTTTAGCAAATATCTTCGGTGTTTATCGTGAAGGTATTTACGAACCATGGGGCACGGGTGGCAACAAAATGGCTCGTGAAGACTATGTTCAAGCCGTTAAAGTTGGTGAAGCTAACGAATATCAAATGTCTGTCACTCGTACTAACGATTCTTTCGAAATGACATTCACTAACGGCTCTGAAACTAAGACTATTCCACTTAAAGGTTCAAACGCAAACCTAGTTGAGATGCAAGATCCTGATACGCAATACGTAGGTTTCTTCGCTTCTCGAAATGCCAAACTAACTGTTTCAGATGTGGATTTAAAACTGTCTGATGCTAACACTAAAGATGCACCAAAATTCCAAGCACCGCTAAATGATCTTGTGTTTGAAACAGCATCTTCTGAACGTACAGCTACCAGCGATTACACAGTCCAAGCTCGTGCTAACTACGCAGGTAAATTTACTCTAACTCAAGATGGTAAAACATTAGTTACTGATCAAGCAGTTAAAGCGGGTGAACTATTTACTCATGCTGCAAAACTAGCTAATGCATCATCTAATTTTGATATTGCTTTCACCGCTACTGAAGGCCCAGATCTTAAAGCTCAAACACATAAATTATCTGTGACTCAAGCTGTCGTGAAAGATCCTATGAAGATCTACGTGAGTCCAAAAGCAGATGCTTCTGGTGACGGTAGCGAAGGTAAACCTATGAACCTAGCAACGGCTATCGAGCTAGTTGCACCAGGCGGCACAGTTTACCTAGAAGATGGTGATTACCCTGCAATTGATATTCCTGCAACAGCAAGTGGTGTGGAAGGTAAAGCGAAATCACTGGTCGCTAAAGGTGAAAAAGTTCGCTTCACTGGCCGAGTGCTACATAAAGCTCACTACTGGAATTACAAAAATATCGAAATTGCAGGCGGCCAATTCATTGTTTACGGTAGCCACAATAACTTTGAAAAAATGATTGCGCATGACGCACCAGACACAGGTTTCCAAATCACGTCACCAGAAGGTGTTGGCCGTGCATTATGGGCAAGCTACAACACAGTGACTGACAGTGAAAGTTACAACAACATGGATAAATCTCGCATCAATGCTGATGGTTTCGCTGCGAAAATGCGTGTCGGTGACGGTAACACCTTTATCCGCTGTATTTCGCACCACAATGCGGATGATGGTTGGGATCTATTCAACAAGGTAGAAGACGGTCCAAACGGCGTGGTAACCATTCTTGATTCTATTTCATTCAAAAATGGTCAAAACCTTAACTACCCTAATGCAGGCGGCACCATTGGTAACGGCTTCAAACTAGGTGGTGAAGGTCTTCCTGTTGCTCACGTTATCAAAAACAGCCTAGCGTTTGCTAACAACATGGACGGTTTTACTGACAACTTTAACCCTGGTTCTCTAACGGTTGAGAATAACGTTGCGATTGATAACAAACGCTTCAACTTCTTGTTCCGTAAGAGCCCATACACTGATGAAATCAAACAAGGTTTATTCACTAAGAACATCTCTTTACGTTTCTACCAAGAAAGTAAATACGATGACTCTGTGAGCTTTGATAAATCAGTAGATAACGCTTTCTACAAAGATGGCAAAACTCAATTTACGGCTAACAATACCCTGTCTGCCGATATGATTGAGAAACTAAAAGCAGCGGCGAAAATTGATGAATCTAAAGCGATTCCAGCTCGTGAGGAAGCAATTAAACTGCACGAGTTACTTTTCGATAAATAAGTAAGTTTTTAACCCAATTCAACGTCGTTAGGGCGGCCACCTTAACGACTGAGAATTAACTTTAATCCTGGAACTGCCTTCGCCCACTGTATCTCCACCAGTGGGCATTTTTTTATTTAAAATTCATCTTTTTTATTTCAATTGAGATTAGCTTACTTTCTTCAAGGCTACGGCATTAATGCAATAACGCAGTCCACTTGGAGCGGGTCCATCAGGGAAGATATGTCCTAAATGCGCATCACAAGTGGCACAAGTGGTTTCAATACGAGTCATGCCGTAGCTGTGATCTTTATGATAGGCAATCGCATCTTGCTGTATAGGCTGAGTAAATGAAGGCCAACCGGTTGCTGAGTCAAACTTTTGATTGGCATTAAAAAGCACGGTATCACAACATGCACAGCTATAAACTCCCGGTTCAAACAAGCTACACATTTCCGAGCTGAATGCACGCTCTGTTCCTTTTAATCGGGTTACTCTGAACACTTCAGAATCAAGCAATCTTTCCCACTCTTGATTGGATTTTTCCACTCGGCTATTGGGTTCAATATTCTGGTGATTGGCTCTTTTAATCACATCAGCCCAATTCAGCATACCTGCTCTCCTTGTGTACGTGCCTTCCTTGCATACGCTCTGTCATCTGATCATCCATTTCATTTAAATTTGACAGAACGTCTGCTTAGTATTCGAATAGACATTCACTAAAATAGAAAAATTTCAGCAAATATTAGGGATATATTATGAATAACGAAGAATGCAAAGCTAATCAGCATCAGGCTTCACAAGATTTAGTGGAAGAATATCAACCTATTGCCTGTGGGATATACGATGAATATGAGCTCGCCTGTATGCATCACAATTTGTTAAAAATCTCGTTAGTGACAGGCGAAGAAATCCAAGCAAAGGCGATCAATGTTTATTTAGAAAAAGGCACAGGTGAATGGTTAGAAGTTGAAACCAACTGTGAAAATCAGACAAAAAAAAGGCAACGCATCCGCTTGGATCACATTGCCCATTTTGAAAAGAAATCCGTTTAAAGATTAATCTAAGCGGAATTTGCACACTTCATTACCCGGTTTAGGGTGACGAGGAATGTTGCAAGATAGAATCAAAGACACCACCGCCATGGCTGCACCAAGGTAGAAAACTTCGGCTGGAGAAGACATCCATAAAACACCAAAAGTCACCGGAATAACAACCGCAGCAATATGGTTAATGGTAAAAGAAACACCTGCGGTTGATGCCATATCTTCTTGGTCGGCGATCTTTTGCAAGTAAGTATTTACCGCTAAAGCTAACGCAAAGAACAAATGATCGATCACATACAAACCCGCAGCAATATGCGCATTTTCTACTACAGCGTAGCCAACAAACACACAAACCAAACCACAGTATTCAAAAATTAACGCCTTACGCTCACCAACAACACCAATAAAGCGGCCAATTCTTTTGGCAAACAAGAAGTTAAATGTAAAGTTGATGGTAAAAAGAAGCGTGATATCGGCAGCTGAATAATGGAATTTTTCTACCATTAAGAAAGCGGCAAATACGGTGAAGATTTGACGACGCGCACCACTCATAAAGGTCAGTGCATAATACAGCCAATAACGCTTGCGCAATACCAGACTTTTGTTTTGCACGGTTTTAGATTCAAATTGCGGGAAAGTCAGCCACATAAATAAGGTGATTGCTAACGCTACACAGCCAGTGATCATGTAAACCTGTAAGTAGCCTAGTTTGAATACTTCAAGCATCACCCACAAGCCACCATATGCCAACAATGAAGCCAATGCGCCAACTGAAATCAACTTACCTAAAAACTCCGGCGCTTCTTCTTTTGAAAGCCATTGTAGAGAAAGAGATTGTTTGATGGTTTCGAAATAATGAAAACCGCTCGACATTAATAGTGTCGTCATCAACAAGCCAATCAAAGACGGAAAGAAACCTGTGATTGCTACACCGACTGAAAGCATCACTAATGCCACAATCATAAATCTCTGTTCACGAATAAACATCAATACAAATACAGCGGTGAAAGCCAAAAAGCCGGGGATCTCACGCACACTTTGCAGCAAACCAATGTCTTCGCCTGTAAATGCTGCTTTTTCGACAACAAAGTTATTTAATAGGGCTGACCAACTCGCAAATGCAATCGGCACGACAATCGACACCAATAACAAAAACATTTGCGGCGTTTTCCATGATTTTTGCTGTTCAGTATCCAGCTGAGGATCGACTGCTGTTTCAACAGGTTGCATGATTAATCCTTGGAATTTTTAAAAGAAGAAAAAACAAAAGAGCAAGGGATAAATACCGCTTGCTCTTTATAAAGATGTAACTAATTTTAACAGTAAAACCAATAACTGCCAATTGTTCAAAAAATCAACTTGTCGGCTTTAGCGTTTCTTTTTGCTTAGCTAATTGGTCTTGCTTGCCTTTCTCTAAAGCAATCTTTCTTGCTGTAAATTCACTATCCATACGTTTTACGTTCGCCAAGAAAGTTGCTTTTTCCTTATGCGGAACCGAGGTAGCCATTGGCATTTTCGCTGTTAGGAAACTCACTGGTTTATTGCGAATTAAGAATTCATAGTGCAAGTGAGGACCAGTAACTCGACCAGTCGCACCTGATTTTGCAATCACATCACCACGGCGTACCGCTTGACCTTGACGCACTAAGAATTTACTTAAGTGTAAGTAACGGGTGCTATAAGTTGAGCTGTGTTTGATCACCACATATTTACCTGCGTAAGGGTGATTCGTCACCATGGTCACTACGCCATCTGCTGTAGCTAAAACATCGGTACCAGATGGGCAAGCAATGTCTTCACCATTATGCGGAGACAAACGATGCGTCACTGGGTGCAAACGGTTCGGGTTAAAACGAGAGCTGATGCGATATTGTTTTCTAGTTGGCCAACGCATAAAGGCACGTTGCAAACTATTACCGTTACGGTCGTAATATTGGCCATCGCTATGTAAATATGCCGAAATCACTTTGCCGTTGGTATAAATACGGATCGCTTCAATTTCACGGTTACCGGTAAATTCTTCACCAACAAATTCACGCTTTTGCATAATTTCAAATTTATCGCCTGCGCGCAGTTTGTTGAAGTTCAGCTTATGTTTAAGAATTTGAGTGATCTGTGCGGATTCTGCACTGCTAATGCCTTGCTTAAATGCAGACATAGAAAAACTGCCATGAATAGGTCCCATTAGAGGAACGTCTTTCCATTGGCTCGGCAGATTTATTTCATCAAAGTTGTAGCTGCCATCATCGTCATTGCGGGTAAACACAACTTTATTTGCAGGCGAGAATTGCACTTCAAATTTGGTTAAGTGCTCATCTTTTTCATCGATCCAGAGTTTCAACGTATCACCCGGATTTAAGGTATCCAGTGTTAAGTTGTTCTGGTCGGTATCCATAATGCTCATCACTTCAGTGTATGGCACATTGAAACGAGCAAGAATGGAGCTTAAATTGTCACCTTCTTGGATTGTGTAGCCATAGCGTGGTGCATCTTCATCAACCGGTTCAGTGGCAGCAGTAGGCGCTTTTGCTTCCTTTAATCCACCTTTAATTGTGTAGACATATTGAGGTGTATTAGGTGTATTGTCATCAAGATCAAACGCTTCCGTTGCAGCGATTTCATCAACATCTTCCGTTTTAGTTGCAGCGATAGCCGCATCCTCTTCCTTTAGGACTTTGTCCATATCCATGGCAACTGGTTTGCGATCTGAAATGATTTCTTCTTCAATAAAAAGCGTGGTAAGACCGATCAATACTAAGAATACGACGCCAACCTTCAAAATTAATGATCGGTGCGGGTGCTGGCGTAATGAGGTAGATAATTTGTTCGACATAATACTTAAATTTAGAGCCCTACTTTAATCATAAAAAAATAGGTTATTTACAAAAACGACATAATGGTCGCACGAAAGCGCCTGCCACGAAAATGCAGGGACTACCTGCCACAAAATGCAGGAGCTATATAAAGACCATTTTTATTCGAAAAGTTCAAAAAGTCAGAGAGAAATGTAACTGAATTTTACAGCAATTGCGAGATGTATTAGTGCTGTAATATATAAAGAAAATAAATAAGTAAGAGGCATCAATAAGTTAGATGAAATATATAACAAAAAAACTGCAGCACGTTATTCCTACGGCTACAGTTTTTATTGGTTTTTATAGCATTCGGTTCTAAAACTTAGGCTTCAACATGCCTTCAGTAATGATGAAATCAATGATGATATCTAAACCCTTTCCTTCCTTTAAGTTAGTGAAAACATAAGGTTTTTCAGGTCGCATACGTTGGGTATCAGACTCCATCACTTCCAGTGAAGCACCCACATACGGAGCTAAATCAATCTTGTTGATCACAAGCAGATCTGAGCGAGTAATACCCGGCCCACCTTTGCGTGGAATTTTTTCGCCTTCTGCGACATCGATCACATAGATTGTTAAGTCCGCTAACTCAGGGCTAAAGGTTGCGCTTAGGTTGTCGCCACCACTTTCAACAAAAACCACATCAAGATCTTTATGGCGTTTGGCTAATTCTTCCACTGCCGCCAAATTCATTGAAGCATCTTCACGAATAGCGGTATGCGGACAACCACCAGTTTCAACACCAATAATACGATCAGCAGCTAAAGCTTCTGCACGAGTTAGAATTTTTGCATCTTCTTGAGTGTAAATATCATTGGTTACCACTGCGATATTAAGACGATCACGAATCGCTTTACACAAAACTTCTAATAACGCTGTTTTGCCCGAACCAACAGGGCCACCAATACCAATGCGTAACGGTTGTTTATAAGTTTCCATTTGTGACATTTTTCTTTCCTTAAAATCTGTGTTGTTTTCGCTCTTAATCAATTTTCAATTCAATAAATTAGGAGCGAAATAATCTTGTGTACTGCCTTTCATGTTTGCTGCTCGCAATCGCAATCGCGGGCGTGAAACTGCCAATATCATCAGCTAAAATTTGATTTGCTTTATTTACGGCTTGAGGTAATAAAGTGGATAAATTTAACAAGGTTTTCTGCCCTGCTGTTTGTCCAAGCGGGATCAATTTCACACCTGCCATTACGATATTTTCCGCCCAACTCCAAACATAACCTTGTTGTAATTGCTCTAGCGTAATTCCCCACGCTTTAGCTGCGACACAAAAACCAAGCAACTGATTTTGCGTTGCAGCATGCGGATTATTTTCTGGCTGCCAACTTGGCTTAACCGGTAAATCAAGTTGCTTTAACAAGGTGAATAAAGCTTTGCCTCGTTGCAGTTCTTCTGCTCTCAACTCACTGGTTTCGCGGCAGGAATACAAATACTCACTCCAGTAGTAAATACTTACTTCATCATCGCATTCGAGTGCTTGATATAGTTTTGCCAAGATTGGAAGTTCAAGCGTAACCAAGCTATTGTTGAGCATCATTTCCAGCCAATCTAATAGCTTTTCTTGGTTCGATACCCAACCAGCTTCGACCGCCCACTCCAAACCTTGAGAATAGGTAAATCCTCCAATCGGCAGTGACGGGCTAATAAGCTGAAATAACCGATAATTAGCTGAACTTAAATTCAGTTCCATAGCTATTTTATTTTCCCCAAAAGACATATTTCCCAAAAAGACTTATTTAACAAAGAAGACTTTATTTCCAAAACAAATAGCTTAATGAGAATGATGATCGTGGCTATTCCCGTGATCATGACTGTGCTCGTGGCCATGATCGTGGTGATGCCCACCAGAACGGCCACCATAAGCGCCATCTTCTGGTTCAAATGGTGCTTTTTCTACAGTCACTTTTGCACCTAAACCAATCACCATGTCATCTAATACATGATCGTGTTGATAACGCACCCAACCGTCTGCAATTTGCAAAGGCACGTGGCGGTTACCTAAGTGGTAAGTCACTCGGTTGAGCAATAGCGCATCTTCACAATACACGCTTGAAACCGTTTCTGGCGCAGCTTTTACTTCCACCAGCAAACCACATTCACTTTGCAGAACTTGGCCACCACGTAAAATATTGCCGCGAGGTAGAAATAAACCTGCATCTCTGCCGTCATCCAGCACGACTTTCAAGCGGCTTTTAATACGACTGTTAATTGGCAAGCTCAATGTGCCGTCTATAGATTTTGTTGTATCCGTAACTACTTTGGTTAATTCGATCATTCCATCGTCCGTTGTTATTTTTATAGTTGTTCAGTTAAAAGAAACTTCTCTTAAAACAGCTTCCCTTAAAATAAAAAATAGCGCTGCGCCATCGGCAATACTTCGGCTGGTTCACAGCTCAATAGTTGGCCGTCAGCTTTTACTTCATAAGTTTGTGAATCTACTTCTATCTTCGGCTGCCAATCATTTAACTTCATATCGGCTTTAGAAATATTTCGACAGTTTTTCGCTACACCAATCAAGCTATGTAAGCCCAATTGTTCTGGGATATTTTTATCTTGTGCCGCTTGAGAAACAAATAGCATAGAAGTGGATTTAGAAGCCTTACCGTAACTGCCAAACATAGAGCGATAATGCACTGGCTGCGGTGTTGGAATCGACGCATTTGGATCGCCCATTGGTGCCATTGCAATCATGCCGCCTTTGATTATTGCACTTGGTTTCACACCGAAAAATGCTGGTTTCCAAAGCACTAAATCCGCTAATTTTCCTACTTCAATTGAACCAACCTCATGGCTCACACCGTGGGTAATCGCTGGGTTAATCGTGTATTTGGCAACATAACGACGCAAACGGAAGTTGTCGTTTGGCGTGGTGTGACCGAACTTCTCTGTTCTTTCATCAAAAGCAGTTTGGTCTTGCTCTAGCGAACCACGTTGCACTTTCATTTTGTGGGCGGTTTGCCATGTACGCAGGATCACTTCACCAATGCGCCCCATTGCTTGTGAGTCAGATGAAATCATTGAGAACGCACCTAAGTCATGCAAAATATCTTCTGCGGCAATGGTTTCACGACGAATACGGGATTCCGCAAATGCCACATCTTCAGCAATCGATGGTGACAAGTGGTGGCACACCATCAACATATCTAAATGCTCATCAACCGTATTAATGGTGTATGGACGAGTTGGATTAGTGGAAGATGGAAGAATATTAGATTCACCACAAGCACGAATAATATCCGGTGCGTGACCACCACCGGCCCCTTCAGTGTGATAAGTATGAATAACACGATCACCAATGGCATCAAGGGTGGATTCCACAAAGCCTGACTCATTTAAGGTATCGGTGTGAATCGCAACTTGCACGTCCATTTGGTCGGCAACGGTTAAGCAGTTATCAATGCTCGCTGGTGTTGAACCCCAATCTTCATGCAGTTTTAAGCCAATTGCGCCCGCTTCTACTTGCTCGATTAATGATTCAGGCAGACTAGCATTACCTTTACCGAGCAAGCCAAAGTTCATTGGAAACTCATCCAAAGCTTCCAACATGCGGTGAATATTCCAAGGTCCAGGTGAACAGGTTGTCGCATTGGTTCCCGTTGCTGGACCTGTGCCGCCGCCGATCATAGTAGTGACACCTGAGGCTAAGGCTTCTTCAATTTGTTGTGGGCAGATAAAGTGAATATGTGAATCAATGCCACCAGCGGTAACAATCGAACCTTCCGCTGCAATGATTTCTGTTCCTGGGCCGATAATAATATCAACATTCGGTTGTACATCAGGATTGCCCGCTTTGCCTATTCCACAAATTCGACCATCTTTAACCGCAATATCGGCTTTCACTACGCCCCAGTGATCTAAGATTACAGCGTTAGTCAGTACAAGATCGGGAGTAAATTCTGACGATAGCTGACTTTGTCCCATCCCATCACGGATCACCTTACCACCACCGAATTTCACTTCGTCGCCATAAACCGTGAAATCTTTTTCGACTTCAAGCCAAAGTTCTGTATCAGCAAGACGCAAGCGGTCGCCCGTAGTTGGACCAAACATTTCCGCATACGCACGTTTTGAAATTTTTGCCATTTTTTAAAATCCTTTTATTCGCTGCAACTCTTAAAGCGCACCTTGAACACGACCTTTAAAGCCATATACCTTTCTATCTCCGGCATATTCCACTAATTCAACAGTACGAGACTGCCCCGGCTCGAAGCGAGTTGCTGTGCCAGCTGGAATATTGAGACGAAATCCACGGGTCGCTTCACGGTCAAATTTCAATGCATCGTTCACTTCATAAAAATGATAATGTGAGCCGACTTGCACAGGACGATCGCCCAAGTTTTCGACTTTGATTTGAATGGTTTTACGGCCTACGTTGAGTTCAATTTCACCCTCGCCAGAGACCAATTGACCAGGAATAAATGCGTTTGGATTAGCGTTACTGGTTTTCATAAGCGCTCCTTACACAATCGGATCGTGAACGGTGACCAGCTTTGTGCCGTCAGGGAATGTGGCTTCCACTTGCACATCAGGGATCATTGACGGCACCCCTTCCATCACGTCATCGACAGTTAAGATGGTGCGGCCAAAGCTCATTAATTCCGCCACGGTTTTACCTTCACGTGCACCTTCTAAAATCGCACTGCTGATCAAAGCAACGGATTCAGGGTAATTCAGCTTCAAGCCTTTATCTTTACGTTGTTGCGCTAACATACCAGCACAAAAAATGAGAAGTTTATCTTTCTCTCTTGGCGTCAATTCCATCTGTTTTTCCTTTGTTTTTGTTCTTTTGGTATTAGTTCTTTTGAATTTGCACTTGTTCTTTTAACTATGCTCATTGAAAGCTATTGCACATTGAAAGCTTTAACACGTTGAAAGCTTTTACACATTAAAAGCTATTTGTGGCTAGAAACTTGATGTCGCCCGCTGTACTTCTTTCTATAAAAAACATACATGATAGGTTATTTTTCCAAAATCTTGATTTTTCAACCATCAGATCAGGTTGCCCAGATCCTCGGAGCATCCGCTTCATAACCAAACCACTGCTTGCGAAAGTGTTTCCAAATTAAGGTAAAAGCAGCCAGCAAGGTTTCAGTCCAAAAGCCAAATGCTCGTACCACAATAAGTTGATCAATTTGAGTTGCACCAACCACTAATTCAAGTTGGCCCTGTTCATCTCTCTTATTTGAAAAGACTTCAAGCAAATCTTGTACCGCTTCTAAATCTGAATCTTGAGTGGCGGTAATGAAAAAGCTACCCATCATAGGAAATGACTGTAAACCCATATTTAAAATGGACTTATCGCCACCTTTCATTTGTAGGTTTTCAGTAAGAATGAGTTTGTTTTGCTGGAAGATTCGAGTTTTCCCCCAGATCTTACCCGCATCAAAGCACTCATTTAGTGCAGGACGACCAAAACAGTGCAACTCCCATCCCATAAAGAGTGCATCTTGTTCGAGGTGAATATCGGTATCAACTTGAACTTGTCCGGTTGGGAAAAAGATATTCTCTTGCGGTAACCATTCCAAACAACTCTCAGATGTGACGGTAAGCACTTGCTTCTGCTTGGCGACCTTACCTTCTGAGCGATAAAACTTGGTTGCCCCAGGCGTAGTAACTAACGCATGCGCACCTTGATGTGTGGTTGCTTCGATGCGTAATTCATCTCCACCGACAACGCCTCCCGGAGGATGTAATAAATAGGTGTGGCAAACATCCCCTTCCGGATATAACGGCCGCTGAATGGCTAAAGGACCAAGCTGAGTTTTTTTACCAACTACGGTTTTATCGCCACGATCGGTGAAATCTAAAGTGAGCTTTGCTTTCCAGCCATCAGAAGTTTGATTGGGATGTATCTGGGTTTGGCGTTGAGTTTGAGGTGTTATAGATCCTTGCTGGAAGGGAGTTTCAAGATCAGCAAGTGGTGAATTCGGCATCTTCCACAAATCCTTGTGCTATTACTGCTCAATCCGTAGCAGAGTAATTATCGATAAATGTATGGTTAAAAATATATGGTTAAAAACTATCGGACTTTTGGGGTTAAAGCAATCTATAGACAGAATAAATAACCTGAACTCTGGATAATTTAAGCCTCACAGCACATCTCTTTTTGCGTCTAACGTCGTTAAAATCAACGCAATAGGCTAGCTATTGACTTATGATTTTGCCTAGTTAGCCATCCAAAATAGATGCACTGTGACATATCGTTAGCTAACTTATTGATTGTTTAGCGGTAATGACTTTCTTATCCAGAGTTCAGGTTAAATAGATAATAAAAAACTGCAGTCCAATTGAACTACAGTTTTATAAACATTTCTAATTAATCAATTGTTGATTAACAGAAATTACATCGCTTGAGCGAAAATCTCTACGATTTCTTCGTGCGTTGCTTGTTTAGGGTTAGTTAGACCACAAGCATCTTTCAGTGCGTTAGTTGCAAGAGTTGGTAGATCTTCTTCTTTTGCACCTAGCTCTGTTAGACCTGAAGGGATCTTCACGTCTTGAGAAAGTTCTTGGATAAGTTCAATTGCTTTCTCTGCACCTTGCTCAGCTGTTAGGTTCTCAACATCAGCACCTAGAGCTTTAGCAACATCACGTAGACGCTCAGGACAAACTTGTGCGTTATAGCGTTGAACGTGAGGAAGAAGAACTGCGTTACATACACCGTGTGGAAGGTCGTAGAAACCACCTAGTTGGTGAGCCATTGCGTGAACATAGCCAAGAGAAGCATTGTTGAATGCCATACCAGCCATGAATTGTGCATAAGCCATTTGCTCACGAGCTTCTAGGTTGTCGCCATTTTCAACTACAGCGCGTAGGTTCGCTTGGATCAATTCGATTGCTTTGATTGCTACTGCGTCAGTAACCGGTGTCGCTGCGATAGAAACATAAGCTTCAACTGCGTGAGTTAATGCGTCCATACCTGTTGCTGCAGTTAGAGAAGCAGGCATTGCAAGCATTAGTTTAGGATCGTTCACAGACAAAATTGGCGTTGTGTTTTTGTCTACGATCGCCATTTTGATGTGGTTTTCTTCGTTGGTGATGATGCAGAAGCGAGTCATCTCTGAAGCTGTACCCGCAGTTGTGTTGATTGCAACTAAAGGAAGTTGAGGTTTTTTAGAAACGTCTAGACCTTCATAATCTGCAATTTTGCCACCGTTAGTAGCAACAAGCGCAATACCTTTAGCACAATCGTGTGGAGAACCACCACCTAGAGAAATTACGAAATCACACTCGTTTTCTTTAAGAATTTTCAAACCAGCTTCAACGTTACTGATTGTTGGGTTTGGTTGAGTGCCATCATAAACAACAGTTTCAATGTCACGCTCATTTAGTAAATCCGTTACTTGTTTAACCATACCGATCTGGTTAAGCACTTTATCTGTAACGATCAATGCTTTTTTAAAGCCGTAACCTACTACTGCGTCTGCTGCTTCAACAATGCAATCTGCACCCATTAGGTTTACCGCAGGAATAAAAAATGCACTCATGTTGCCTCCAAATAATATTGATAATTTAAATACTAAATATCCACTTTTTCAGAAAGGTGGATTTGATATGCGACCTGATACCAATCGTACTAATTATCTACTCATCCTTGCTTGTTAAAAGACTCGATAACTGCGTTAAACTTTTCGTTAATAAAGATAGTTGATTGTAGAATAACTACTTATCAAAGTTTTTTGCCTTGTTCTCAAGCCTTCTTCCTACGCAATTTCTGACCATCTAATTAGTGTGATTGGCATAACATAAGGCGTTGGTTCAGTTTAGCAGCTAATTTTGCTGTTATTGCTTTTAACTGATAGATGCTGCAGCAATTCTTGCTAGTTTGCACTTTTTTACGCAACGCCTTACCGAATGTCAGGTAATTCATTTACTCACTCAATCCAGCACAAAAAACATAGCCAGAGTGAATAAAAATAAAACATCTATAATTTATTTTTCTTAAAATATGGATAGTTACTTCGCGAGTTTAAAGCTAACTATTTCTCTCAGTACACCGCTGCGCCTTACCATTTATACTTTTGAGCTCTGCAAGATCTCTAAAATGTTTAAAACAAGTCAGCACCCAAATAAAATGTAACAAAATAATAACAACCATTAAAATGGGGCGCTGCGGGCTACAAATTCAAAACTGCAGACACTATGCGCCTAGTTCTTTAAAGTTTTTTTGATATATCGCAATTAACCCTAAAGAGGTAATCAAGTTGTGCTTTAGATCACTTAAAAATGAGAAATAATCGCTAACACCAACCTCATTTCGTTTAAAACAACGCCATTCGAATT
The DNA here is from genome assembly GCA_047975485.1 of Vibrio sp. Classification (GTDB taxonomy): domain Bacteria; phylum Pseudomonadota; class Gammaproteobacteria; order Enterobacterales; family Vibrionaceae; genus Vibrio. The sequence continues at coordinate 41,693 of JBKEDP010000021.1, forward strand.
TTTCGAACAACTCCATTCACTGCAACGCATTCATAACAAATGCCGTTCTTCTACAATCATTCCAGTTGCAAATTCTTCAAGAGAGGTGAATATGTCGCAATCTAATTTCCGTTCTGTCTATACAGTGATGCAATCGCAGCCAACATCAGATGGTGATGGTGTGAAAATCCGCCGAGTTGCAGGTTTTAACCATAAGCACTTTTCACCGTTTTTAATGATTGACGAATTGAAAGCCGATGATAAAAAAGATTATGTCGGTGGTTTCCCTCCACATCCTCATCGTGGCATCGAAACTTTAACTTATATGCTTAACGGTCATTTTCAGCACAAAGATCATATGGGCAATGTGGGTGAACTTCGCAGTGGTGGTGCGCAATGGATGGCTGCTGGACAAGGTGTGATCCACAGTGAAATGCCGATTATGCAAAACGGGCAATTGCATGGCTTTCAAATTTGGATAAATCAGCCAGCGAAAGACAAAATGAAACCGGCTAAATATTTTGATTTTCAACCAGAAACGATTACAGTTAAGACGTTTTCTGAGCAGAATCAAATTAAAGTCATTGCTGGAAATCTGAATGTAAACGGTGAAAAGCTACAAGGGCCGTTAACCGATACCGGAGTATTTGCTACTGTTGCCGACTGGAAAGCGCAAGACACAAGTCAATTGAGCTTTGAGGTCAATCAACAACACAATGCGTTGATTTATGTTTACCAGGGTGAAGTCAGCATTGTTGATGAAACCAAAACAGACAAAGAAATAAAACGCTTACGCACAGCAGATTTAGCGGTTTTACCGAAATCTGATCATAGTGATGCCGATAGCAAGCAAACGGATCAGATTGTGTTGCAAGCGAGTAAAGATGCCGGTGTGCTGATTTTTGTCGGCGAGCCAATCGACGAACCGGTTGTGCATTACGGACCGTTTGTAATGAACAGCATGGATGAGATCAACCAGACGATTGACGATTATCAATCAGGTAAATTTCATCAATATTAAACCACACGATTTTTTCTTTTTTGTGTGCTTCTGATTCGCATCAGCCCGCAAGGGATATTACATAATAAGCCACGCCCTGCTTTTGAATAAATTGCAGGGATTTTTTTGCTTATAAATCAAACCAATTAATCTTAAATATGATTTTGATGCATATTGAAAATCTCGCTTAATCATTCTATTTCTCAATTGCAGAGGTTTATACTCAGCCGAATAGAAACAAACAAGGAATCTCTATGTCTGCATTATTCCAACCTTTAACGGTTAAAAATATCGAATTGAAAAACCGCATCGCTGTTCCGCCAATGTGTCAATATTCGGCCATTGATGGTGTAGCAAACGACTGGCATAACATTCACTACGCAGGTTTAGCGCGTGGTGGCGCTGGCCTTGTGATTGTTGAAGCGACAGCGGTTTCTCCTGAAGGTCGCATCACGCCAAAGTGTTTAGGTATTTGGAATGATGAGCAAGCACAAGAATTAGCGAAAGTAGCTAAAACCATTAAAGACAATGGTAGCGTTGCAGGTATTCAAATTGCGCACGCAGGCCGTAAAGCAAGCGCCAATATTCCTTGGGAAGGCGACGATCATATTGCTGAAGGTGGTGAAAATGGTTGGCAAACTATTGCTCCTTCTGCTTTAGCTTTTGGTGCGAATCTGCCAAAAACGCCACGAGAGATGACCAAACAAGATATTGAGCGTGTGAAAGCGGATTTTGTTGCGGGTGCAAAACGTGCATTGGATGCTGGCTTTGAGTGGCTAGAGCTGCACTTTGCTCACGGTTACTTGGCGCAAAGTTTCTTCTCTGTTCATGCTAACCAACGTACTGATGAATACGGCGGCAGTGCTGAAAATCGTGCTCGCTTTATCTTAGAAACATTTAATGCTGTACGTGAAATTTGGCCTTCTCACTTACCGTTAACCATTCGCCTTGGTGTGATTGAGTTTGATGGTCAAGATGAAGTGATGCTGCAAGAATCGATCAACATGATCAACCAAATGAAAGACAACGGTTTAGACATGGTGAGCGTGAGCGTTGGTTTTAATATTCCTACGGCGCAAATTCCTTGGGGACCTGCATTCTTAGCACCAATTTCAGAACGTGTTCGCAAAGAAACCGGTTTGCCAGTTGCATCAGCTTGGGGCATTGATAAACCTGAAGATGCAGAGCGAGTAGTAGCAGAACAACAAATGGATCAAGTGATGATTGGTAAAGCCTATTTAGCTGACCCACATTACACTTACCGTTTAGCAAAAGCGTTGAATGTTGAAAAGCCGTCTTGGATCCTGCCTGCCCCTTATGCGCATTGGCTTGAAAGATATACGTTTGCGGATAAGTAAGCACTTACAGTAAACGAGTTTGCATAAAAAAACCGAGGTTTAATAAAAGCCTCGGTTTTTTGTATGCATAGGAAATTGTATGGCTTTAAAAGCGATTTGTTTTTAATAAGCGAGCTGTTTTAGAAGCTATCTACCACTGAAAATCAAACTCGGTAGAACTAACACAAACCACCAGCACATCGAAAGCAGCGAAGTGATCAGAATAAAGCTCGATACGTTGACGGAAAAATTAAACGCTGCCAGCATCCATTGTTGATGATGCAAATTAAAGTACAGTGATAATCCCCACAACACACCGAGCACCACTAATAACACAACTGAACCTTTTAGTGCGTTATGAAAGTCAGTTCGGCTTGGAATGCAATGAAAACAAATTAGCGAAGCTAGCAGCAAACTGATTGCCGAATTTTTATTACTAAGCGCATGAGAAATCAACACTTCACCAGATTGCAAACAATAACTAATCGCCGCCATGCTGATAGTTTGCACATTCGCCACATCGACATTAAGAACAAACTTAGGTAAATCCGGCATATCCATAAAGTGATAAAGCACAGTAATACAAGCAAACGCTGCTGCTAGTGGTGCTAACGCAATAAAAATACAGCCTAAGGATTGATATAAGGAGCGAGTATTCCAGCTATGTTCAACATAACCTAAACGTCCATCGTTACCCGCTTGAAACCAGCATACTTTATGAATTTGATGACGAAAAACTACCGCCATAATGGCATGAGACGCTTCATGAATAGGCGTACCAATTAATGCGGACAAATAAAATAGAGGTTTTGAGACCGGACTCAGAAAAATTCTGGCGGAAAAAGCCCGCGTAAAACAATGATGGATCAAGATAACCACTGTCACCACCGCAAAAAACAACCACAAGCCAATCATAAGGATACATCTTTAAAATCAAAAAACGCATTCTATCTGAATTTACCGGCTTGTGGTTTCTAATCTAACAAAAAGATTTCACCACCAATGACTCAATCATCATCAACGTAAACATGCCCTTCCAAAGAATACGGCTCACTTTGCTGATCTTTCACTTGGCTTGATGTGCCACGAATTCTTTTCAATTGCTTTTCTAACTGTGAAGCTTGTTGATAATCACCTTCGGCGTAGGCTAGATAAATCTGATGTTCAAGATCATCAATTTTACTTTGATATGTCATGTTGACCTCCTATGTGATTAGGGTAAATGATGCCATCAACAAAACTCATACCTCTAACTCAGATTCAGAGGCTTTTCATTAGACTAGTTCAATGTGCTCCAGCTTGCAAAATCCACTAAGCAACCATGTTACACTTTCAATAACAAATAGCTTTGATTGTTATGAAAGTGTAAGATATAAAAACTAGAAAATGACAAAATTCATATTAAAAACAATACGTAATTTTTATTTATTTTTATGAATCATTGGTTTTATGCTTTGATTCTTTGCCGTAAAAATGGAATTTTATGCCTAATACCATAGCACCTAAGACACTGAAATCAGTTCTAACTCTGTTTTTTATTCCACTACCGATTATTTTATTGGCGTCTTTCTATTTAAGCGAAATCAGTATAAAGAAAGAGTTAGATGTAGTGGCGCATGCTTATGTCCATCAAATCGAAGAAATTGTCGACGAATTACGAGATGAAAACCTGCAAGCACTTTACGATGCAACCAGTTGTCGACAGATTCAAGACGATCTCTTATTCGAACCATTTTTAAGAGAAGTGTTGATCGTCACAGATGGTCATGTCGAATGTTCGTCACGTCGAGAAGCAAGTCAAATCAACTACAAGCACAAAACCTTTCCAGAATACCTATTCAAAACTGGCGAATACTTGTATGACGTCCCTTATTCAGACGAAAAACAAACCAGTTTACTCGTTGTTAACCAAGACAAAAATCGCCCAGATCGTGCTGCGATTTCGGTGATCGATAAAAACTATATCGATATTCGTCTTGGTCTAAAAGATGATGATCGCCTGTCCGACTCGCACCTTACCGTTTCAGGGGCAACGTATCCAAAAATAAACAGAGGTCATAACCATGATTACTCAGTTAGCGCCTACTCAAAATACTTAAATTTGCATATTACTGTCGAGCCAAGTCAACGCTTAAAACAAGAATACCGAGTTCTTTACCTTCTTACGGCTTTACCGATTTCGATTTTGGTTTCGATCTTTATCTATTTGATTTCATTCTGGTATAAGACTAAAGGTTCATTATTGGAAGATCTCAAACGGGCGCTTAAAGAGGATGAGCTCTTTCTCCATTATCAACCTTTGGTCGATAGCAAAACGGGGAAAATTCAAGGTGTCGAAGCCTTAGTGCGCTGGGAACATCCAAGATACGGCTTCATTAGCCCTGATACTTTTATTCCAATTGCTGAAGATAACCGCCTCATCAATAAAGTCACAGACTATATTTTAGATAGAGCAGTGAGCGATTGGCAGAACGTAGACAAAACGGACTTTAATGCTCGTTTGGAAATCAACATCAATGTACCTCCGTCTTATTTAAGCCAATCTAATTGCTTGTACAAACTTGATGAAATTCGTAAAAAACTACGCAAATTGAAGTTAGACTTCGGGATTGAAATTACGGAAAGGCAAGCACTCCTCGAGCCTGAACGACGCTTATTAACCGATATTCAAAGCCTAGGGGTGAGCGTTTCCATTGATGACTTTGGTACCGGTCATACGTCCCTTTCCATTCTGCAAGATACCGACTTCGATTGTTTGAAAATCGATCGTTGCTTTGTAAACACCATAGGCATAGAAGCCGTCAACTCCACCGTGTTATACAGCATCATTCAGTTGGCGCACAATATGAAGGTGGATATTGTGGCGGAAGGAATTGAAACTCAAGAGCAAGTGGATTTCTTAACTCACAATGGCGTACAACTGCTGCAAGGTTATTTCCTGTATAAACCAATGTCAGTGCGCAAAGTGGTACAAGCAGTATTGGAGCAAGAGCATTGAGTTCGCTAATTAATAAAGGTTATTTAATAAAGAAAGATAACTACAATTCTACTGATTGAATATGTATAGTCTCTGCTTCACTATATTCAAGGATGTAAAATGGATATCTCTTTAGAAGTAATGGCATTGCTTGTCGGTGTAGCAGGACTTGCAGGTTTTATTGATGCCATGGCTGGCGGTGGTGGTTTACTCACCTTACCCGCTTTGCTTGCTGCTGGCATTCCCCCAACCAACGCACTCGCCACCAATAAACTACAAAGCTCATTTGGCAGCTTTTCCGCAAGTTTGTATTTTGTTCGTAGTGGTACGGTAAAACTCAAGTCTATGTGGTTGGCGATTGTTTGTACCTTTATCGGCTCAGCTGTGGGTGCAGAATCTGTTCAACGCATTAATACCGATACTTTGATGAGTATTATCCCAATCATCTTAATTGCGATTTCTGGCTACTTTTTGTTTTCAAAATCCGCTACGCCTGCCCCTGATGAAAAACCTAAACTTTCAGAAGCCGCTTTTGCTTTTATCATTGGTACGAGCGTAGGTTTTTATGATGGTTTTTTAGGCCCAGGTACAGGCTCGATTTTTGCGGTGTGTTTTGTCGCAATTGGCCGCTTGAACTTAGTAGAAGCTACTGCACGCACAAAAGTTTTGAATTTCACGTCTAATATTGCTGCGCTTTCTTTCTTTATTCTGGCTGGTTTACCGATTTGGAAATTGGGTTTAACCATGGCTGTCGGTAACTTCTTAGGCGCACGTTTAGGCGCTAAAGTGGTACTTGGCAATGGCGCAAAAGTAGTAAAACCTTTGGTGATCATTATGTCGATGGTAATGGCATCGAAACTACTTTGGGAACAGCACCAAGATTGGTTTACTGCATTTTTTAACTAAATTTTTTATTGATGTTATACCAATTCAATAATTTTGTAGTTATTGGAGTAGATATTGCGCCTCAGAGGTTGAGGCGTTTTTTCTGCTTAAATTTTGCTTTGTGAAGCGCAAAAAAATCCCCAATAGCGTTAACCATTGGGGATTCTTATATCTATCTAATTAACTGCTTATTAGCGAGTTTTCAAGCTCGAAATAAAGTGCAATTCGTAAGACATCAAGCGGTTATTTACCACAAACTCATCGTGATTAGTTTGGAAATCACGGAATAAGAAATTACTGTACTTGATAAACAAGAAGTAGAACACTGACATCGGAATACCCGCTGCGTAGTGGCTTTCTACAATCTTCATACGGTAATGGTGCAAATCATCGTTCTCGCGCTTACAAGAATAGATCATTTGGAAGTAGTTACTGATCACATACCCAAGCTGAGTACGGTAAACCGTTAATACTTTCTCATTCAATTCACTTTGTAATAAGTGCTCTGCGTGAACAAAGTTCAGCTTCTCAGACATATCCAATTTGATTTCTTGCTCATGCTCAGAAATGTTGATGTCAAAGCTATCAAACTCTTCACAAATTGTGTCAATCTTATCAATCGACTTCTTATTCAATAGCAGTGCATCTGCTTCTTTGATTGCTTGAGAAAGCGTTTGATGGCTCTTAGCACCGAAGTTGACATAACCGCCACTCACAGTGAAGTTTGGAACCATGTTCGCTTTACAATCGTATGCCAGTTTCTGATTGAAACGATTCATAAAGGTATTTGGATCAAATTCCACTTTCGCATCGATGTAAAGCACAACCAGGAACTCATCACCACCCAAACGAACAATGTCATCAAACGGTTTACAAATATGCTTCGCCGCTTTTGAAATCAAGATAATTGCTTTATCACCGGTATCGTGACCATATTTATCGTTGATTTGCTTAAATTTATTCGCATCAATTGAGAAGATGTGAACCTTCTTATCGCTCGCAATTGCCTTTTCAACTTTCTTATGTACTTTCTGCTGTAAGCCGTGACGGTTATATACACCCGTTAGTGAATCGAAGAATTGCTTATCACTTTCGCGGATACCGTGCATCACTTGCTGCAAAATCAAGTAGCAGAAGAAGAACACAAGTAATGGAATGATATATAAGTATGGCTGCTCATCAAAAATCAGTTTAACCATTGAGCCAACCGGCAAATGCAAATCGATAATGAAACGGCCAAATTCTGAAGTTTCACGATCTAAGAAGTCATTGCGGAAATCGAGCAACTTCTTACCAGTTAAGTCAGCTTTAGGGTCTTGGTTAAAGATAATCTTATTATTATTAAAAATAGTAATACGAGCGTAATCCATTAAACGGATATTATCATCACGCTGATTAAGCGCTTGGCTGATAAGTCTGCTTAAATCTTCTACAAGCACATCACGTGCTAAGAAGCCAATCACCTGATTATGATAATCTTTGATATTTTGCACGAAGGTCAATACAGGTTTCTTGGTTTGAATATCAGTATAAGTTCCTGAAATCCAGTAATCATTTAAACCATCACCGTATTGCTCAAACTCAGTACGTACATGAGGAACAATATATTCATTGATTTTTGTGTCGGCAAAAGCACGGTTATACATGAACAAATAGTCGTTATTTTTCGCCACAAAGTAGAAAAGTGAATTCACTACTGGGTGTGGCTTAATCAAACGTACAACTTCCGAGTTTTTGTTCGACGTGGTCAACACGGTACATAGCAAGTTTAATGCTTCAACTGAGTAGCGATGAATATCACCTTCACCCAATAGCACACCGTTGCGGCTATCTGAACCAGCCACTTCTTGCGCGGAACGATTGGTAAATACCGTATCATTATTGACAGTATCAATTTTAGCCAAACATCTTTTTACAAGCTCAGGTTGGCTTTGGCTAATTAAAAGCGGAATACCTGTTTCTTGAATAGTTTGCTGTAGAGTCGTATAACGAAGAAATTGAAATTGACTTTGAGTGTGTTCCGCTAAGGAATGTAATTCCATTACAGCACTCGGAAGGATATCGGTATTAATTCGTTCCTTTAAATTATTATATTCGTGATATGTGAATCCCATTGTCACTACCACAGCTATTAATAGTCCTAATAGTATAGAACTTAACCGCATCATGCGTTCTCTTTGTAACATGCTCTAAACACCTTAATACAAGCAAAAAATCACCACTTCTTGCCAATGCAATCCTTAGCAATTGTTAAGAAGTTGTCTTTATTTTCATATAATGAAATGTCTAAGCAATCATACTCTTGAGCACGCTATATTCCCATTAGGAAAATGTAAGAAATATCCTAATTCTTGCGCTATCGCAAAATAAAGCACCATCTTTATTAGCTTTATAAATAGTTACCACCGAATAAGCTGTAATTTCAATAATCATTAACCAGCGAACAACCAATAATAAAATTGAATTGCATTCACTGGCTATCTATTATTTAACTATTTATTTACTTTTGGATATCTCTTCAATTAAATCAATATTATTCGCATTTAATAATGATTCTAATTTTGGCAATAAGCTGCCTAAATTTTCTTCTAATGTATCTCGAATAGTATCAACATAAACCTGAGTACTTCGTTCTATTTCGATATTCAATTGAGAACCATTTTGTTTGAGTTCGAATGTTGTCATACGGCGAGTTTCAGGAATAAGCCAAACATCAAACCAACCTTCCTTTTTATTCACATCAGCAATGGTTAAACTGGCACCATTGATCGCAATATAACCTTTCGGGAAGATATAACGTCGCCATTGCGGTTCGACGCCAATTCGAATGCGGTAGTTCGCTTCAATTTGCTGAACATCAAGCACGGTTGCACAAAAATCCACATGACCAGAAAGTGGATGACCACCAATTTCAGCACCATCTTTTGCAGCGCGTTCAACGTTCACTTTATCGCCTTGTTTAAAACGACTGAGCGTGGTGATTTCCAAACTTTTGAACATGACATCAAACTTTAATGTGTGAGTGTTTACTATCTCTGTAACGGTTAAACACACTCCATCGACGGCAACACTTGCACCAATTTCAATACCGTCACAAAAGCCTGGTGGAAAATCAATGGTAAAACAACGAATGCCTTGAGCATCAGTCACTTCTTCTAAAGTCGCTACGGCTTGTATTATTCCTGTGAACATTTTGCTTATTCCTACGTTCTCTAACGTTTTGAGTTCTGGTTATTTAATGCCCTAAGTAATTAGAGCTAAAGCGAGGCAACAAACGCACTCACCCCATGAATATAACGCACCTACAACTTCTTTTTAAAAGAAATAGGGGGATAAGTGAGCGCAGTCAACAAAGCTACAGCGCCAGTGCGACGGTATTTAGTTTTGCCCGTAAGTATCTAAGTACAAGATTGTCGCAGCGGTACGAGATGCCACATTAAGCTTTTTCAGCAAGCTTTTCATGTGAACTTTCACGGTCGATTCGGAAATAAATAAGGTATCGGCAATTTGTTTGTTACGGAAACCTTTCGCTACTTCTTGCAAGATTTGCATTTCACGGTCGGTCAATTGATTCAGTAAATTGTCGTTTTCGTCGCGGTTTTCTAAATGCTGTTGCACTAACTTGCTATAAACCGGTTCACCGTGCTGTGATTGTTTTAATAGCTCAAGCAACTCATCAGGCTCACTATCCTTTAGCAAGTAACCATCAGCTTGCGCTTTCACTAACGCATCAATATCAGCAGGGTTATCTGAAACTGTCAGGATAATGATCTGGCTATCAATGCCTTCTTTACGCATGGCTTTTAATGTATCTAAGCCCGACATACCTTTCATATTTAAATCGAGCAAAATTAAATCAGGTTCAAGCTCGTTCGCTAATGCAATCGCATCGACACCATTACTGGCTTCACCGACCACTTGAAAGCAATCTTCTAAACCAAGCAATTGACCGATACCACGGCGCATAAGCGGGTGATCATCCACTAATAAAACTTTCGACACTGTATTCATGTTTTACCTTTGTATTCTTCGTTTTTGTTATTGTTTTTAATCTTGTTATTCGGATGCCAATCTAAAATGAATTTGGCTACCTTGACCTAATGTAGAATCAATAGAACATTGCCCACCCAAACGAGAAGCACGTTCTTGCATAATAGTAATGCCATAGTGATGAAGCTTAGGTTTATTCACATCAAAACCTACGCCATCATCTTCAATGCAAACGTGAATCACCTCATCTTCTTGATAGCAATTGACACTAATGTTTTCCGCTTGAGAATGTTTTACCGCATTTAGCACGGCTTCACGAATAAATTGCAGTAAGTGTACTTGCTGTTGAGCATCCAGATCCAATGACATCAATCTATTGTTTACTTTCAATTGTGCCGTTGTTTGACTTTGCAATGGTTGCAACAGCTGTTTCAAGGCCTCACCAAAATTCGCTTCTTCTATTTTTAAACGGAAGGTACTTAAAAGCTCTCGCAATTGGGTATAAGCTTGCACCAATCCTTCGTCCAATTCTTTAATAATTTCAGTAGCTTTACTACAACGTTGCTGACACATTTGGTTATTCACATTGCGTTTTAATAAAGCGACTTGGATTTTGAGATAAGACAAAGATTGCGCCAGAGAATCATGTAATTCACGTGCAATGGTGGCACGTTCTTGCATTAAGATCAGTTGCTCAGTTTGTTTTAAGTTATGATTAAACGCCAAAGCACGAGACATGATGTGCCCTAAACTTTCCATAAATTGGCGCTCAAACTCTACATCACTTTGTTGCCATTCCAATTGTCCAAGCAACATGTCCCCTTCTTCTAAGGCTACTGAATGCCAAGCCAAGCCTCGTTGTGCTTCACCAGCAACCAATTCAATTTGACCGCCTTCTTTTTCATCAATCGACAAACGACAAATTTGTACACCTTCAATTTGACTCACTTGTTCCAAGATAGATTCAAAATCGTGAATAGATAAGCGCGAAGTGGATAAGGCTTCTGATGATTCATACAAGATTTTTAGCGAATCATTAGCTTGTTGCAATTCTTGTGTTTTCCGATTAACCGCAAGTTCTAATCCTTGATACAGATCTGCCAATTGCTTTGCCATTGATTGATAGGAGTGACCGAGTACGTCCAATTCCGTATCGCTGTTTAAACTTAAATAAATATCAAAGTTTTTATTTTGAATTGATTCACTGGCGGCAATGAATTCTTCCAATGGTTTCACAATTCGATTGCGAGCAAAACGGACGATCAAAATAGTGATCACAAAAATCATAAACAAACAGATACCACCAGCCATGGCAAACATGCGAAGTTTGTTCTCAGAGAATCGCTGTAAGTCATAAACAAAATGATCGATCTGTGCCACCAAACCTTGCACTTGCTCAAGGTAATTTTCCGTGTTGCCGGAAATCACATCTGAAGAAAGCGTTTTCCAACGAGTGACGATATCTTGATATTGAAATTGAATTCTTTCAGGCACAACAAAAGCACTTAAGCTTTGCATGGCAGGAGAGGTTAATGACTGCTCAAACAACTCTATGTGGGTATTAATTTCGGTTGAATGGCTTTGAATATCATAAGCGAGACGATAACTCTGCATTCGTAAAGAACCGGCTACGTTGATCGCCTCGGCATCTTTTAAACTATAAGTAATGGTAAAGATTGCTACGAAAATTGTCGCTAAAGCCAAGATTAAAATCGATGTTAATCCTTTAGCAATGGTGGTAGCAATCGGCTTTTTTGGTAAAGAAGATAGCTCCAAATTTGAATATACAGTCACACTTAACCCAATTTTTTATCCATAAAAATTTTTTGTACCTTACCACTAAAGTGACATCTTTTTTGCTTTTCAATTAACAATTTTTTGATTTTAGTTTGACCATTCAAAATCTGTGAACCTTATCTAGCTTAAAAATTGATCTAAAACAATTTTTACCCTCAATTACCCCTTTCTGGGTATTTCAGCTTTACCTGTAAAAACTACAATTTTACATGGGTTAATAAATGGTTAATGCATAGCGCTTTGTTAAAAAACATCTATGCGTTTTAAACAAAATTTATCAATTAAACGTTACGTATTTCAGCAGGTAATGACGTGTCAAATTCTCAAGTCAACATTTCACGACGTCAACTTTTTACTCGCCGAAAAGACAGCGATAAACCTAATCTGCCTTGGGTAAAAGATCACCTGTTTACGGATTTATGTACTCAATGTGGAAAGTGTGTTGAAGCGTGCCCAGAGAAAATCATTCAGCCTTCGGATGGTGGTTTTCCTAGAGTGGATTTCAACTTAGGCGAATGCACGTTTTGTTATCAATGTGCTGAAACTTGCCCTGAAAGCATTTCTTTTAATGGTTCAACAGCTTTATTTAACCCAAAAACAGAAAAACCTTGGCAAGCAAAAGCAGTGATTTCAGAACAATGCCTTGCCCAACAAAATGTCGATTGCCGCAGTTGTGGTGACAGTTGTGAACCTTTCGCTATTCGCTTTAAGTTGGCGGTCGGTTCGGTAGCTCAACCACAAATCGACACCAATCTTTGTAATGGTTGCGGTGCTTGTGTTTCGGTTTGTCCGACTCAAGCGATTAACGTGAAACTGATTTAATTACCTAAACAAAATCAATAACAAACGAGACCTTAAATGTCACTGAATGAAGTTCATATCTCAAGTTTAGTTGTGCATGTGGTGCCGCAGTATCTCGCTTCCATCAAGAAAACGATTGAAAGCTATGAAGGCGCAGAGATCTATGGAGAAAGTGAAGAAGGCAAATTGGTGGTGGTGATTGAAACCGAAAACCAAGGTTACATCACGGATACCATCGATGCGATTAACCAACTCGACCACGTATTAAGTACCGCATTAGTTTTTCATCAAATCGAGCATGATTTAGAAAATCTAGATAAAGAGCTCGAAACCAAGATCTGATGAACGACGAGCTCTGATGAACGAATAGCTCTGTTTAAGAAAAAGCTCAAAGAAACCAATTTACTTAATTAACTGTTTTTAACGGAATAAATATAAAAACCGGACCAATATGCTAACAAAAATCGCAAGTTGGAAAGGAAACACTGGATCAAAGTCCTATAAGGGTGATGTATGAAAATGACAAGACGTGCGTTTGTTAAAGCAAACGCAGCCGCTTCCGCTGCCGCAGTGGCAGGGATAAGCCTTTCAGCCAAAGCGACTAACTTAATTGTCAGCTCTGATCAAACGGCTATTAAATGGGATAAAGCACCGTGTCGCTTCTGTGGTACGGGCTGTTCTGTTTTGGTCGGCACACAAAATGGTCGCGTTGTGGCAACACAAGGTGACCCTGAAGCGCCAGTAAACAAAGGCTTAAACTGTATTAAAGGCTACTTCTTATCGAAAATCATGTACGGTAAAGATCGCCTAACTTCGCCACTGCTACGCATGAAAGATGGCAAATACGACAAGAACGGTGAGTTTACGCCAGTTTCTTGGGATCAAGCTTTCGATGTGATGGCAGAGAAATTCAAAAAATCACTTAAAGAAAAAGGCCCAACTAGCGTGGGTATGTTTGGTTCAGGTCAATGGACAGCAATGGAAGGTTACGCAGCGGTTAAGCTGATGAAAGCCGGTTTCCGTTCTAACAACATCGACCCGAACGCACGTCACTGTATGGCTTCTGCGGTTGTAGGCTTTATGCGTACTTTCGGTATTGATGAGCCAATGGGTTGTTATGACGACTTCGAACACGCAGATTCTTTCGTGCTTTGGGGTTCAAACATGGCAGAAATGCACCCTGTTCTTTGGACTCGCATTACTGACCGCCGTTTAAGTTTTGACCACGTTAAAGTAAACGTGCTTTCAACTTACTACCACCGTTCATTTGAATTAGCGGATCGCGGTATGGTTTTCCATCCTCAGTCTGACCTTGCGATTGCTAACTTCATTGCAAACTACATCATTGAAAACGATGCAGTTAACTGGGATTTCGTAAACAAACACACGCACTTTAAACAAGCAGCAACCGACATTGGTTACGGCTTGCGTGATAATGATCCTCTACAAGTTAAAGCGAAAAATGCTAACTCTGATGCAATGAGCGACATCAGCTTTGAAGAATATAAAGCGTCGGTTGCACCTTACACCGTTGAGAAAGCATCTGAAATGTCTGGCGTATCGCAAGAAGATTTGATCGAGCTTGCGAAACAATATGCTGATCCAAAACGTAAAGTGATGTCACTTTGGACTATGGGTATGAACCAACATACTCGTGGCGTTTGGATGCAAAGCTTAGTGTACAACCTACACTTACTAACCGGCAAAATCGCAGAGCCGGGTAACAGCCCATTCTCACTAACTGGTCAACCATCAGCTTGTGGTACAGCTCGTGAAGTCGGTACATTCGCACACCGTCTACCTGCTGACATGGTGGTTGCTAACCCAGAACACCGTAAGATTGCAGAAAAAATCTGGAAACTGCCAGAAGGTACGATTCCACCAAAACCAGGCTTCCATGCTGTATTGCAAGACCGCATGCTAAAAGATGGCGTATTGAACTGTTACTGGGTTCAATGTAACAACAACATGCAAGCTGGTCCGAACATTAACACTGAACGTCTACCGGGTTTCCGTAACCCTGAAAACTTCATCGTGGTTTCAGATCCATACCCAACGGTTACTGCACAAGCGGCTGACTTGATTCTTCCAACTGCTATGTGGGTAGAAAAAGAAGGCGTTTACGGTAACGCAGAGCGTCGTACTCAAGCTTGGTATCAACAAGTGAAACCTGTTGAAGGCGCACGTTCGGATTCTTGGCAGGTAATGGAATTCTCGAAACGCTTCAAGATGGAAGACGTGTGGCCAGAAGAACTATTAGCAAAAGCACCTGAATACCGTGGCAAATCGCTTTACGACATCTTGTTCCGTAATGGCCATGTCGATAAATTCCCGCTAGAAGAAGCGCAAGAGCTTAACGATGATGCGAAAGATGCTGGTTTCTACGTTCAAAAAGGTTTATTCGAAGAATACGCTTCATTCGGTCGCGGCCACGGTCACGATTTAGCACCATACGATACTTACCACAAAGTACGCGGTTTACGTTGGCCTGTGGTTGATGGCAAAGAAACTCTATGGCGTTTCAACCCAGAATATGACCCATACGCAAAACGTGAAGGTCGTGACTTCTACGGTAAACCAGATGGTAAAGCGTTAATTATTTCGGCTCCGTACGAAGCGCCACCAGAAGTGCCAAATGAAGAATACGATATGTGGTTATGTACTGGCCGTGTTCTTGAACATTGGCACTCAGGCACCATGACTCGTCGTGTTCCTGAATTGTACAAAGCTGTTCCTGATGCACTTTGCTACATCCATCCAGATGATGCAGAAGCACGTAACTTACGCCGTGGTGATGAAGTATTAGTTCAATCGCCTCGTGGTGAAGTACGTGTTCGTGTAGAAACTCGTGGTCGTAACCGTCCGCCGCAAGGCTTGGTTTTCGTTCCTTTCTTTGATGCTCGCATCCTGATCAACAAATTGATCCTTGATGCAACTGACCCGCTATCTAAACAAACGGACTTTAAAAAGTGCCCTGTGAAGATAACGAAAGTCGCTAGCGTGTAAGGCACGTTCGAGCAATAAAAATTAAGGCGGTTTAACGATATTCAATCTGATAAATCGATGTATTAAACCGCCAACAAAGAATCGGAGAAGATTATGAAAAAACTCATTATGGCACTGGTTGCAGCAGGCGCATTAGTCGTCGGTGCCGTCCAAGCGGAAGATGCGGCAAAAGAAGCCCCGAAAGCTCAAGAGGCTAAAACCGAACAAGCTAAAACGGAACTGAACAATCCGGGCGGCATTGGTGGTTTGGAATCGCTACGTGGCGCAACTGAACTTGAAGCAACTCGCCCAGCGGACGACTTCAAACGTTTCCCTAAAGATCACCAAGTAGACAGTGATTATGTGTATCAGCCACCGTTGATCCCACATACGATTCGCAACTACGAAGTATCTTTGAACGCGAACAAATGTTTGGCTTGTCACAGCTGGAAAAATGCGAAAGAAATGGGCGCAACCAAAATCAGTGTAACTCACTATGTAAACCGTCAAGATGCCGTGCTTTCTGACGTTTCACCTCGTCGTTACTTCTGCTTGCAATGTCACGTTCCGCAAGCCGATGCTAAACCACTGGTTGAAAACGGTTTCGAACGAGTAGATTCACTTAAATAAACGCTAAGTAGTGCCTAAGTAAGTGACGTTTTATAAGCAGAAACTTTACTTAGGCTAAGAGAGAAAAATATGAAAATATTAAAAAACTTCTGGAAGCGTTTATCGACACCAAGTAAGGCCGCAGCAGGCGTGATCCTGTTTATGGGCTTTATGGGCGGTCTACTCTTCTGGGGTGCATTCAACACCGGTATGGAAGCGACCAACACGGAAGAATTCTGTTCTGGCTGTCACGCCCCTATCGTGAAAGAAATTCGTGAAACTATTCACTATTCTAATCGTTCTGGTGTACGTGCTATTTGTTCTGACTGTCACGTTCCACACCAATGGACAGACAAGATCGTGCGTAAAGTTCAGGCTTCAAAAGAGTTGGTTTATAACTTTATTGGCACTATCGACACTGAGGAAAAATTCCAAGCTCGCCGTGGTCATTTAGCGCACCGAGAATGGAAACGAATGAAAGACAATGATTCCAAAGAATGTCGTAACTGTCACCAGTTCAACTATATGGATTTCTCAGAACAAGGCCCTCGTGCAGTGAAGCAACACTCAACTGCATTGGCTGATGGTGATAAAACCTGTGTAGACTGTCATAAAGGTATTGCGCACAAACTACCTGATATGAAAGATGTCGAAGGCTGGTAATCCCTTCGTTCTTAAAAGGAAAGAATTATGAGTACTTTAGAATACGTTATCTGGCATATTTTAGGTTATGCCGCCATGCCAGCGATTATCTTAGGCGGATTTGTTGCAGTAGCGGTGATTTGCATTTGGATTTTATCGCTAACCAAGGATAAACAAATCGACTAATAAACGGTTTATAAAACAGTTTACTAATCAAATTAAAGCCCATTCGAGTTAAATCGAGTGGGCTTTGTTTTAGGTTTTAGGTTTTAGGTTTTAAATATCTGTTTTTGAAATTTTACAGCAAGAAAATCAAGCTGCAGACTGGTTAATTTCCAGTTGCAGCAGGTAATGCTCTAATTCAGAATCCGTCACTATTTCAAAATCAGTAAACAAGGCTACAGGTTTTAAAGATTTACCATTCCCCTGTTCTAAACGTACAAATCCTTTCTCACTCAATGCTTTCAACGTATTCGATAAATTCGATTTTGCCCGCCCAGTCATTTCAGCTAACTGAGTTAAACTTTCTGGCCGTTCCGAATCCATCAAACGTAATAATTCGATATTTTCTGGCCTTAAAACCTGAGAAATTGCATTAAGGGATGTATACCAAACCTTTGGCTCATTTGGCTGTGGCTTATACTTCCCTTGAGCAATAGCAAGCAACCGCATACGGATTAACTTTTCAGACATAATTCCAATTCTTGCTTTCATGTTACTTCCTCTCTATTGCCGCAATTGTTTTATCGATACCTTCAAAGAAATCCTGAAGTAATGTATAACAATCAGAAAACTCATAAGGCGTACCTTGATCAACAGTTGATTTGTGAAAGTGGTCATATTCATAACGCTTACCACTGAATTTTTTTACTTTCGGTGGCTTAACTGCATGAGCGTTATCATGACCAAATATTCGCTTATTATATTGATTATGCAGAGTGAGATTGTAACGAATACCATGGGGACGCTCTTTGCTTGATGGAACAAGCCAAGCTTCAATTTTCCACCAATAGCCATCATCTCGATAAACTAGTTCACCATGCATACTCAATAAGACTTCAATCCCGTTCACAATCATAACTCCAAATCAATGTTATGACCAGTGCATAACAAAATTATTTACATCGAGCAAAATAAAAAACTTTCAGTCGGTTGTATCGTATTCAATTGTGGTTTTGCGAAACATATCGGGCTAATTCATGTGGCCAAGATAAGGTGGGTGTCTGTTTTTCGAATGACTCCAAAAGTTTGGCTAATCTAATAATGACAAAACCCACCAGAGTGATGCTCTAGTGGGTTTTGTTTTTATCGTAGCTGTGCAGGCTCCAACTACATTGATCACATTCCAAATACTCTCAAATTGGGATTTTCATCACACTCATTAATTCAGTTTTGCAATCATGATCACGCTTTCAAACCATTCCTATTTTTTCCTAAAATTTTTCAACACTCTCCAAATGTAAATATTTATTTCATGGGATAGATTCAATCTCAAGACGAAATAAGTGAATCAGCAAAGCTGCGCAAACGTTCAGAGCTCAGCAACAAAGGCAACGCTGAATAGAGAGGAGCGGTTTTATCTTGGCAGAAATCATCGAGTTGATCGGCCAGTTGATATAGTGCTTGATGATGCTGCTCTAAGGTTAAAAACAGATTGCTATGATCGTTATAGTGCTCTAACCACAAGAAGTCGGTAGCAGCGAGTGTGACTTTTTGGAACATTTCGCCATAAACCTGTGCGATTTCCCATGAATCAATCACTTGTTGGAAGTAGCCGTTTGGGTCAATAACAGAAGAACGAATAGTATTTAAGTTATGTAATTGTTGGCGACAAATAAACTGGGATTTTTCTTTCTCTAATTGAATTTGCTCTTTTTGATTTAGCCCAGTATCGATGTCATCAACGGGAAAAAGAAGTTGGAAAGCCTGATCTCGACGAGCACTACGGGTATCCATGTGTATTAATTGCTGAGCCTGCTTCATATTTTCTGGAATTTGGCTTTGGTAATGCAGACAGCGACCAAGCACATTTGGAATGCTTAACAACCATGAATGACTGGCTTTTAAAGAGGCAAAAAACATATCTTGCGCAAATCTTGAACTAAATTGGACTTGAGTAAAATCGAGCCATGCTTTTTCTAGCGCAAGATCATTATGTGATGAAAAGTGATCCGGTTCCGACTGGTTAATCAATTTAAGGCCAAGCAGATTAACTATGTTTACGGAATCTAATGCGGTATGACTTGGAACCCATTGCCAAGAGACTTTAGTTACGATGGCTTCAATCCCCTCTCCTTCTAGGCTCATAGCCCAAGTGAGACGCTGTTGAATCTCGTCGACTAAATAACAAGGCACATATGACCAACCGTAACCTAAGCCCCAGGCTTCATATTCAATCCATTTAGGATGATTAGGCAACATGGTTAAGTGAGGATTATTAGCAAACCCAGGATGAAAATTGAGTTCGGTCGCTTTACAGGAAGCTCGAACATCATTCGGTAATTTAGACATAACGGTAACCAATTGACGACGAGGAAAATCAGAATCAAAAAAATCTCGTACGACAAACTTTTTCCCGTGCTGTCGCAGTCGCTTCCATGTGTTTTCAAGAGCTGCGTACCAGTGTTCAGTGTGAATATCTGGAATGGTGACACTAAAAATAACACCACTAATGGTTGGGCAAAAAATTAAGACTGAATCAATGATGGAATTATAGAAATTAGACCAAAAATTTTTCTGCATCGCATTCGAACCATATTCAATGTATTTGCGATGTAAAACATCAACAGCTGGATTCGATTCTCCTTGGATCCAAAACGACATGTTTTTTTGGTTAAGGTACTGGGCCACTTTTTTTAAATATACCCACGCATAGTTTTTTTGATGAGGCAAATTTTCGCTTTCAGCTTGAACACCATATTCCGGCATGGGAGCAAGAATAGAAATCAGTTCTTGTTGATGAAAAATAATCCCTGTGTAGCCAAGTGTTTCGGCTTTATCTACACACAGGCAGAACCAATGCCAGTTCCATGAGAAGGGACTATTTAACTCCATTAATAGATGCGGTACATGCTTCATTCTGTATTTCACCAAATTGATTAGCTTTATTTTTTAATAATATACCACCGAGGTTAGAAACATGATTACTTATTTAGACGATGCTGATATTTGCCGAAAAGGTAATACGCTTGTTACAGAATTAATACAAAAACGTATTGATGAAATAGCGGCATCAGGTGGTGGTAAATTAATTATTCCTGCGGGGCGCTATTTATGTTCAAGCCTTGTACTTCCATCTAATTTTGAGCTTTGTTTTGAACCGGGCGCTGAGTTAATTGCCAGTGACAACATTGAAGATTATTACCATGTGACAACGCAATCGATGGCGGAACTTTCTTACCGTGCTCTTATTTATGCAAAAGACGCCACTAACGTCACCATTAACGGCGGTTTACTTATTGGACAGGGTGAGAAGTGGTTTGCTAAGGAAGCCGATGCAGCTGGTTATCGCATGCCGGAATCTGAACGCCCTCGTATGTTAGTAATGGAAGACTGTGATCAAATTACATTGCGAGATCTAAAAATCTACCATTCACCAATGTGGACAATTCATCTTGCCTGCTGTCGCGACATTAATATCGATAATGTAAAAATAGAAAACGATCTACACCTAGCAAATACCGATTCTTTGGATATTGATAGCTGTCATCACGTTCGTATTTCCAATTGTTATTTTAGTGCCGCAGATGATGGCGTATGCATCAAAACAACGAAAAAGAACTTCGGCCGCTGGATGAACACTCAGAATGTTACCGTCACTAACTGTGTGAT
Source organism: Vibrio sp. (assembly GCA_047975485.1). Classification (GTDB taxonomy): domain Bacteria; phylum Pseudomonadota; class Gammaproteobacteria; order Enterobacterales; family Vibrionaceae; genus Vibrio. The sequence goes on from JBKEDP010000021.1 coordinate 62,526, forward strand.
CCGCTCTCGTGGTGGCGCAATTAAAGTGGGCACAGAAACCTTTGGTAACGTTGAGAATATCGTTGCAAACAACATCACGGTATTTGATTCCAACCGAGCAGTGGCATTAGTTTCCCGTGACGGTGGCCACCTGCGCCATATGATTTTCAGCAATATCACCTTCGAAAGCCGTTTGTGTGCAGCCAATCATTGGGGTAGAGCTGAACCAGTTGGCATCAGTTTGCGTTACCGAAATCCTGACATTACTCCAGGTAATATTGAGAACATCATCTTCCAAAACTTAACCGGTACCTCCCAAGGTGCAATCAGTTTATACAGTGAAGTCGATAACGCTATCAGCGGAATTTCCTTTAACAAGGTATCGCTAAAACAACAATTATCTCAAAACCCAGGCTTTGGTACCTACGACGTTCGTCCGCCATGCAACCCTGATAACCCTACCGGAATGGGTATTGATAACAGTTATAAATTTAACCCTGAAACAGGTCATCCATTTGGCGTAAATATATATGAAGGAGGAATATCTGGTTTCTACATTTACAACGTTAGAGATGTGGCGATTACGGATTTTCATTTAGAAAAAGAAGATCCAGACAACACTTGCTGGAATAAAGAAGAAATCGTCACTGTTTAATTTAACCTACAGATTTATTTAGCTTGCGGTATTTATGTTCAATGCCGCAAAACAACACAACTATAAATTTAATTAAACATGGGTAGTCCTATGAATTCTAATGAACGTGTTTTTAAACCCTACAACTATTTATGTTATGGATTAGCTGATGTTATTGGTTCAGGTGCATTTACGCTGATCAGTGCATGGTTATTATTTTTCTTAACAACATTTTGTGGATTAAGCCCAATTGAGGCTGGTTCTCTATTTGCCATCGCTCGTATAATGGACGTAATACTGAGCCCAACTATTGGATACATTTCAGATAACTTCCATAAAACTAAATTAGGTCGTCGTTTTGGCCGCCGACGTTTCTTCTTAATTATTTGTGTCCCTTTTGTCTTTGTTTATTCTTTACTTTGGACACAAGGTCTTAGTTATTTGACCTATCTGCTAGCCTACATTGCATTTGAAATTGTCTATATGATGATTTTAATTCCGTACGATACCCTTGCTGCGGAAATGACGTCTGATTTCTCTAAACGCTCAAAACTAACCAGTGCTCGTATGTATGTGGCACAAATCGCTAGCTTTGCTTCTGCGTTTATCCCTGGCCGACTAATTGACTATTTTGGTCAAGAATCTGCTTCTTCTTTCTTCTACGCAGGTCTTATCTTCTCAGCTTCTTTTGCTATCGTTTTATTTTTTGTGTATTTCGGCACTTGGGAACGCTCAGTTGAAGAAATTGAAGCTTATGAGAAAGAGCTACCGCCAAAAGAAAAAACCTCAATTGCAAAACAGGCTTACTACATTTACTACGATTTTGTATCTACATTGAAAATCAAAGCATTCCGCTCAGAACTTGGTATGTATTTAGGTGGTTCTGTTGGTCAAGATGTATTCAATGCAGTATTTACTTACTTTGTGGTATTCGGTTTAGTCACATCTTCAGCGATTGCAGCTAATGCTTTAACTATTGTGACTGGCTTCCAATTCTTTGGTGTAACAGTGGCAACATGGCTAACCTTACGCAACTCACCAACTAAAGCGTACATCATCCAAGGCTGCATGGCTTTACTCGCTTTTGTGATGTTTGGCTTGTCTTACTATTCTTCACAATGGTCAATGTTCATCTTATACAGTGCAGCGGTTGTCGCAGGTCTTGCTCGCGGCGGTATGTACTCAATTCCTTGGAACACATACACCTTTGTAGCAGATATTGATGAAGTTTTAACTCGCCAACGTCGTGAAGGTATTTTTGCAGGATTCATGAGCTTATTGCGCAAAACTTGCCAAGCTATGTCTATGTTCCTTGTAGGTGCAGCTCTTGAGTACTCTGGCTTTATGTCTGGTGTGAAAACTCAACCTCAATCAGCAATCGATACCATTATGATCATCATGGTGATACTGCCATTTGCTTTGACTCTTTGGGGTATTTACGCAGCAACACAATTCAAAGTTGATGGTAAAACTCACGCCGTTCTTTGTAATGAAGTTGCTCGCCTAAAACAAGGCGGAAAACTTGAAGAAACAGCTCCTGAAGTTCAAGCAACGATTGAAGCGATGACAGGTTTACCTTGGAAAAAATCTTGGGGAAATAACGATATCGGCCACATTAATAAGGTTCATAATTCAACGCCAAAACCACAGGCAAGAACTGAAGCGCCAATTTAGTTATCAGCCCATAAAATATTTATCAACGACTAATAGTATTTTAAACCCTGATTGAAGCAACTCTTAGCTTAACCCCCATATCGTCGAACCGTATGGGGGTATTTTCATACAATATATTTAGAGATCTTAATTTCCTTCCATATATGCGTTGGAAATTTGGATATTGTTTATAGTAAATATTGCTCACTAACTGTATAAAAAGATAACACCATTCGAAAACAAATAAGGGAATTAATTATGGAAATCGAACAAACGAGCCTGACATTTTCAGATGGCAATACAATCCCACAAGTTGGTCTAGGTGTCTGGAAAGCATCACCAGACCAAGCAAGATTAGCAGTCTGCCATGCGCTTCAATCTGGCTATCATCAAATTGATACTGCAGCAATTTATGAAAATGAAGAAGGCGTTGGGAAAGGGATAATCGACTCTGGTGTTCCTCGTAAAGATATTTTTGTGACAACTAAAATTTGGAATGGTGCGCAAGGCTTTGATTCCACGAAACAAGCTCTTAATGAAAGCCTAGAACGGTTACAACTCGAATATGTTGATCTGCTTCTTATCCATTGGCCTATGCCAGCAAAATCTCTATATGTCGAAACATGGCAAGCAATGATTGAAGCCCAAAAAGAAGGTAAAGTTCGTTCCATCGGAGTATCGAATTTTAATGCTGATCATATACAAAAACTTGTTGATGAAACTGGGGTCGCACCGGTTATTAACCAAATAGAATTACACCCGTACTTCCAACAATCAGAGCTACGTAAATTACACAGTAAACTCGGTATTCTGACTCAAGCATGGAGCCCTTTAGGTCGTGGTGACGCTTTGGAAGATCCTGTAATAAAAGCAATAGCCGCAAGACATAACAAAACACCAGCACAAGTCATTATTCGTTGGCATATTCAATTAGGTAATGTCGTTATTCCGAAATCAGTAACCCCTGAACGTATAGAAAGTAACTTAGATGTGTTTGATTTTAAATTATCAAAGACAGATATGACTGAAATGGCCAGTTTGGACAAAAACTATCGTATGGGCCCTGATCCTGCCGAGTTCAATAAAAGTTAGTATGGCATTTAACCCTTAGCCTATTAGCCCCCATATAGTCGAATCGTATGGGGGTTATTTTTAGAACTAAAACTTTTTCCTTACGAGTTAAGTCTTTAAAGGTTGGTGATTTTTGCATATCACTAAAAGGTATATTTTCATTTTCAAGTTGCTGGTAAAAAGAAAATCTAATATCCCATTTTTTATCTTCTCTCATTATTTTTCTGCCTTTAACTGTTCACAAATTTGTTGTGTTTGAGCATAGGTTTTTCTTGTAAAACGAGTGGCAACCTTTGACATCCCAGAGCATTCAACATAAGCTAACTTATCTAGTTTTATATAAATACGGTGACGTACAACGAAAGAGAAACAAATAGAAATAATGATAAAAAAGATTATAAACTTACTCGCATTTCCCACCTTAAATGGTAATGATTTAATGTTATTTACACTTAAAACAACAGCATATATACCAATTAAAAAACAAGAAAATACTGAGGCTATGTTATGTATACCATACAGCTCAAAATTTGCTGGCAAATCATTACTAAAAGCTAATTGCATAACTCTATTAGAAAGAAAGTACGATCCCAATGCCAACAAACCGAAAATCAATATTCTCAAATAATTCATTTGAAATACTCCTCCACAGCTTGGGTCAAATCTTCAGAAAAACCAGTTTCATCATCAATACTATCAAGCCCATACCCGATGACAAATGATGAAATAGCAAAGAGCATGTTTGCCCCCATAACTGTTAATGCAATAGGGAAAGTTGCGGTTATAACTGCAGCCCCAACCAGCGCAATAAATCCTTTAGCTATATCTGCCGCACTATTTACACCTAATTCGGCGAGCGTTGCATCATCCCTCAAAATGTAATCTGCGGCATTCAATCCAATTGAAAACGCCATATCTAATCCTGCATTAAATTTCACATATCGCATTGCCCCCTTTAAATCATGCAACCCTAACCCTAACTGAATAATTCTTGGATTGTTAGCTCCCCATTTATGCCCTTTTTCTAAAGTTTTTAGGTGTTTTTTGAAGTCTTTAATAATTATCCAATCTTTGCCATTAATCTTTTTGGTGTAAGCTTTT
>JBKEDP010000044.1:0-48475 GCA_047975485.1 Vibrio sp.
AGCCATGATCAAACTCTTCAATTTAAGATTTTGTCGACTCAACGAATACTGACTTCAAACTACATAAGTAATTCAAAGCTATTACCCTTCCAACAGAAAGGTAATGAATTGACTGTGCCAATTATTAATAAATTAATAATCGATTGGTCACTCAGTTCATTGAAATCATTTTTGATACCGCTCTTTATAAAAGAGAATATCTATTTGATTATCATCAACGAGTGCCCACACAGATTGATAGGTTTAAATTGTTAAAGAGCGCTGTTCTTATCGAAATGTGAATCACATCTCGTTGAACAGGGCGGCCATTTTAGCGATTTAGATTTCAGTGTCAAACACTTTTTTAATCTTTTTTCTCATTCACTTTAAAAGTGAAATCGAAACGCTTTTTGTAAAGCTTGCTAAGAAGCTTATGACCTCTGACTCGTTGCCGCTGCTAGGCTGCTTGCTCCGTGTCAGTGAGGCGGCATTATAGAGATCCAAATCACATTGGCAAGCCCTTTTTTAAAATTTTTTATGTTTTTTTTCTGTTTGGCTAATTTGACAACAAACCCGCTTGTTTTTGGCTATTTTCTCTACGATTTTGCAATCATTTGGGCAAATTGAGTGACTTTTTCCCAATTGGTGTATTCGACTTCTTTAGTTGTATCTGTCTCACCGCCTGTCATCGACATTATGAATTTAATCATTGTCCGGTCGAACCAGTTGTATCTCGGATAGAGCAGCGCACCAGCAAAAACACCTATCTCTTTTGGTTGCCAAGGAGACTTCTTCATAAACTTACGAAGGTAAGCACTTCCTTCTGGTGTATCTTTACCTTCCTTGCGAGCTGTTAGGTTCACACCATAAAAATAAGCATTTGCTTGCTGGAGTTGTTGCAAGTGTTGATCGATAAATTTATATAAAGCTTTATTGAAACTACCGTAACGAATCGATGCACCCAGAATCACTCGATCGTACTGAGTTAAATCGACGCTCTTGTTTTTCTGCAAATCCACAAGTTCACAACTTTCAGCACCAAGTTCTTGCGCAATATGTAGAGCAATCTTGTGGGCTTGACCTTCACAAGTGGAATATAAAATGATGTTCTTTTTCACGTTAACCTATCTTTTCAACTTAAATCAGCTTCTCCAAAAAGTTGGAGTAAATAAAATCAATAAGGTGAACACTTCTAAACGCCCGAACAGCATAGAGATAATTAGTACCCATTTAGCGGCATCATTCACATTGGCAAAATGAACGGAAACTTCACCAAGCCCCGGCCCTAGATTGTTCAATGTTGCAGCGACAGCAGAAAAGGCACTCAGTTCATCCATGCCAGAAGCAATTAAGCCCAGCATGCAAAGCACGAACACTAAAGCATAAGCAGAAAAGAATCCCCAAACCGCATCGACAACACGCTGCGATAAAGCCTTTCCACCCACTTTAATTGGGAAAACCGCTTTAGGATGGACTAAGCGTTTGAGTTCACGCCCACCTTGTAATGTCAGTAATAATACTCGGATCACTTTCAACCCACCACCCGTTGAGCCTGCGCAACCTCCGATAAAAGAAGAAAAAAGCAATAAAACCGGTAGGAATAATGGCCATTGAGAAAAGCCAGTTGTGGTAAATCCCGCCGTGGTCGAAATCGAAACAGTTTGGAATAGCACTTGGTCAAAGGTCTCAAATAAAGACAATTCGTTATTGTGATTAAGTAAGATGACAAAGCACAACAAGAACAAAATCACCTGAATCGTAATAAAGGCGCGAAACTCTGGATCTCGCCAATAATACTTGGGATGAACGCCACCCGATGAAAATGCGGCAAAGTGAAGGCTAAAGTTGCAGGCGGAAATCAGCAAAAAGACTACCGTGATCATATTAATCACGGGGCTGTTGAAATAGCCCATACTGGCATCGTGAGTTGAAAAGCCACCAATCGCAATCGTCGAAAAGCTATGGCAAATTGCATCAAACAAGCTCATTCCTGCAATCCAAAACGCCACAGTACAAGCAATGGTTAAACTTAAATAAATATACCAAAGCACTTTCGCTGTTTCGGCAATACGAGGTGTCATTTTGCTGTCTTTGACTGGCCCCGGAATTTCCGCACGGTACAGCTGCATGCCACCGATGCCCAATATTGGAAGAATGGCTACCGCAAGCACGATGATCCCCATGCCGCCAAACCATTGTAAGAATTGTCGGTAGAACAAAATCGCTTTCGGCAAAGCATCCAACCCGACAAGAACAGTTGCCCCTGTTGTGGTTAAGGCAGAAAAAGATTCGAAGAAAGCATCCGTGACAGAGACATCTGGGTTTTTAGATATTAAGAAAGGCAATGCCCCTGCGCTACCGATAACCGTCCAGAACAAAACCACTATCAAAAAGCCATCACGTGCTTTCAATTCCGATTTGCTGTATCGGTTCGGAAACCAGCAAAGACCACCGCATAGCAACAAAACAAAGAAAGTTAGGACGAAAGGAACACCGGCACCATCACGGTACACGAGCGCAACCAAAGCTGGCGCCAACATTGAGACACTAAATAACGCCAGCAATAAACCAACGATGCGGATAATTGAACGAAATTGCATATATTAAAAAAGAAGTTCTACGACTTCCTAAATTCCTTTTTAAACGGCGCTGAATATCCATTCAACGGTTTTGATTATTCTAATGTCGTTACCGTCACTTTAGCGGCACTCTTATTAATGACCATTTGTGTAAAGTCGTCGGCTTGTCTTTTTTCGACTTCCACCAGCAGTTCAACATCTGTCATAAATTGGGCATCAAGTTGTACCGCTTGAAATTGCACCATCACCGATTGCACTAGCGGCATCAGAGAGTAGTCTAACCTCAGCTGAATTTGAACGGTGATTTTTTTCTCAATAGTTTGAACTTGCTTGAGAGCTTGTTGCACTCCGCCACCATAAGCTTTAACTAAGCCGCCCGTTCCGAGTTTTATTCCGCCAGAATAACGAGTCACCACTGCCGTCATTTCACCTATGCCTGAACCTGATAATTGCGCCAAAATTGGTTTACCAGCTGTGCCCGACGGTTCGCCATCGTCGCTGAATCCCCACAATAATGAATCTTCTGGACGACCCGCTACAAATCCCCAGCAATTATGGCGAGCGGCAGAATGTTTCGCTTTCACACTTTCCACAAAAGCTTTGGCACTTTCGACACTTGGGGTGTGAGCAAGGTGAGTAATGAATACGCTTTTTTTGATTTCCTCTTCAAAAATCACTTCATTTACTGGAATCAAATAAGGTTGTTCATTCATGGATTACTGCTCATTAGGGAATATTTTCGGCTTCGCACTGGTTTAATACTCAAGCGGCTTATTCGAAAAGCTAGCTCAAAAAAACTGACTCAAAAACGAGATCAAGAGACCAACTCAATCATCTTGGATATTAGCTTATGTGATGGATCGTTTGTCAGTCTAACACGCCGCTGAATCATTTTAGATAAACAAAATGACTTTGCGCACAAATTTAAACAATTGTTTGAATTGTTATTGAAGTTCGCATAACAACGATCAAAAATATAACAATCTGGTCACACCAGAACACAACCATAATAAAGTTCTCTACAACAATTCCCTTGTTCGTCATGGAGATAGACAATGATTTACCAACACTCGTCCTTACAGGTCAAGGAACTGCAAGATGGTATCGCCCTACTCACATTCTGCGCTGATGCCTCAGTTAATACCCTAAATACCAAAACATTAGATGCGTTAAGCGAAGCTCTTGATGCACTTAAAGCCCAATCGAACCTTAAAGGTCTGATCCTAAATTCGGATAAAGACACTTTTATTGTTGGTGCTGATATTAAAGAATTCTTAGGTCTATTTGCCAAACCAACGGAAGAGTTGGATTACTGGGGCAAATACGCTAACGATATTTTCTGTAAGTTGGATGATCTTCCATTCCCAACATTATCAGTGATTCGTGGCTTTGCTCTTGGTGGCGGCTGTGAATTAATCCTAGCAACTGACTTCCGCATTGGTGATAACACAGCGGTAATTGGTTTACCTGAAACTAAGCTAGGCATCATTCCTGGATTTGGTGGCACAGTGCGATTACCTCGTGTCATCGGTGCAGATAATGCAATGGAAATGATCGCAACAGCTAAACAACAGAAAGCGCTTGAAGCGATCAAGATTGGTTTAATCGATGCCATTGTTGATACCGACAAGCTACAAGAGTCAGCAATTGAAACCATCAATCAAGCAGTTGAAGGTAAGATCGATTGGCAAGCTCGTCGTAAGCAAAGAATGTCTCCACTCGCTTTAGACAAAACAGAAGCATTAATGAGCTTCACTATGGCGAAAGGCATGATTGGCGCAAAAGCAGGTCCGCATTACCCAGCCCCAATGGCTTCAGTAAAAGCGATTGAAGAAGCGGCTCGTTTAGATCGCGATGGAGCGTTGGACGTTGAACGCAAATACTTCATTCAATGTGCACAAAGTGAAGTCGCTAAATCGCTTATCGGCCTATTCCTAAACGACCAATACATCAAAGGCTTGGCGAAAAAAGCTGGTAAAGCCGCACCAAAAACAGAACGTGCTGCCGTGTTAGGCGCAGGCATCATGGGTGGCGGTATTGCTTATCAATCTGCTTCTCGTGGCGTTCCAGTCTTGATGAAAGACATCGCACAGAAGTCACTTGATCTAGGCATGACAGAAGCATCAAAACTGCTTAACAAGCAACTTGAGCGTGGCAAAATCGACGGTTTCAAACTGGCACAAGTGCTAGGTTCAATTACTCCAAGCCTACATTACGCTGGTATTGAACAAGCAGACATCGTAGTTGAAGCGGTTGTTGAGAATCCAAAAGTCAAAGCTGCGGTACTTTCTGAAGTGGAACAAAACACGAAAGAAGGTGCGATCATTGCATCGAACACATCAACAATCCCAATTAACTTACTGGCGAAGTCGGTGAAAAATCCAGAAAACTTCTGTGGTATGCACTTCTTCAACCCAGTTCATAGAATGCCATTAGTGGAAATCATTCGTGGCGAACACACGTCAGAAGAAACCATTAACAAAGTCGTGGCTTACGCTGCACAAATGGGCAAATCACCAATCGTAGTGAATGACTGTCCGGGATTCTTCGTTAACCGTGTTCTATTCCCATACTTTGGTGGCTTCAGTTTGCTAATGCGTGACGGTGCGGATTTCACCAAGATCGATAAAGTCATGGAACGCAAATTCGGTTGGCCAATGGGTCCAGCTTACTTGCTTGATGTGGTTGGTATTGATACAGCGCACCATGCACAAGAAGTGATGGCGCAAGGTTTCCCTAAGCGTATGGGTAAAGATGGTCGAGATGCGATTGATGCTCTATACGAAGCTGACAAATACGGTCAGAAAAATGGCAGCGGTTTCTACAAATATGAAATCGATCGTAAAGGTAAACCAGCTAAGAAATTTGATGATGCCGTGCTAAGCCTACTGAATGATGTCACTGCAAATGCAAAAGACTTCTCTGATGAAGACATCATTAACCGCACCATGATCCCAATGATTAACGAAGTCGTATTGTGTTTGGAAGAAGGCATTATTGCTACTCCACAAGAAGCGGATATGGCTCTGGTTTATGGTTTAGGTTTCCCTCCATTCCGTGGCGGTGTTTTCCGTTACCTAGACAGCATTGGTCTACAAAATTACATCCAAACGGCGTCTCAATATGCTGAGCTAAGCCCTATGTATCAAGTACCAAAACTCTTGATCGACATGGCTGAAAAAGGCGAGACATTTTACGCAAGCCAAACAGTAGCGACCGTTTAACGACTTTGGATAAGGAATATCAAAATGAATAATGTAGTGATTGTCGATTGTATTCGTACCCCAATGGGTCGTTCAAAAGGCGGGGCATTTCGTCATGTGCGTGCGGAAGATCTCTCTGCGCATTTGATGAAAGGAATTCTAAAGCGTAACCCTCAAGTAGATCCAACTACGATTGAAGACATCTACTGGGGTTGTGTTCAACAAACGCTTGAGCAAGGTTTCAACATCGCTCGTAACTCTGCGTTACTAGCTGGCATCCCTAAAAATGTAGGTGCAGTAACGGTTAACCGCTTATGTGGTTCATCTATGCAAGCGTTGCACGATGCTGCTCGCTCAATCATGGTTGGAGACTCTGAAATCTGCCTAATCGGTGGTGTGGAGCACATGGGTCACGTTCCAATGACGCATGGTGTGGATTTCCATCCAGGTCTTGCAAAAAACATTGCTCGCGCAGCAGGTTCAATGGGCTTAACCGCAGAAATGCTTGGTAAACTGCATGGCATTAGCCGTGAAGCACAAGATGAATTTGCAGCTCGTTCACACCAACGTGCACATGCAGCAACGGTTGAAGGTCGATTCAAAAATGAAATTCTACCGATTGAAGGCCATACGCAAGATGGTTCTTTGAAACTGTATGATTATGATGAAGTTATTCGTCCAGAAACCACGGTTGAAGGCTTATCGCAACTTCGCCCAGTATTCGATCCAGCAACCGGTACAGTGACAGCTGGTTCGTCATCAGCACTATCTGATGGTGCATCTGCAATGCTAGTGATGAGCGAAAACAAAGCGAAAGAACTTGGCTTGCCAATACGTGCGAAAATCCGTGCGATGGCGGTAGCTGGCTGCGATCCATCCATTATGGGTTACGGCCCTGTTCCAGCAACACAAAAAGCACTGAAACGTGCCGGCTTAGCAATTGAAGACATGGGCATGATTGAGTTGAACGAAGCCTTCGCAGCACAATCTCTACCGTGTGCCAAAGATCTTGGGTTGCTAAACCTAATGGACGAAAAAGTGAACCTAAATGGTGGGGCGATTGCACTTGGTCACCCACTTGGCTGTTCTGGTGCACGCATTTCTACAACGCTTATCAACCTAATGGAAGCGAACGATGTTCAATTCGGCCTAGCGACTATGTGTATTGGTTTAGGTCAAGGTATTGCGACTGTGTTTGAACGTGTAGAAAATTAATCTCTAGCTAAAACTAATGTACGAAAAAGGGTTTCCCTGACGATTCAGAGAAACCCTTTTTATTAACTTTGAACGATATAAACAAAGGCCGTTTACGCTGTACCTGTCGCAAATGGCGTACTACTGCGATAAGGCACGACATAGCTTTCACCTTGATCTGGATGAATGATTTGATAATACTGCGGCAAGTTAAAGTTGCATTGAGCTTTTGAAGCACCATCTTGCGTGTTATTGGTGTAGAAATTATTCACCGTACGGATCATATCATCTCGATTACCATCAAATTGACGGTACACTTCCACATGGTTTTGCTCATCTAACACATAAATATTGAAGCCATCATCATCTCCTTCAAAGAAGAACTGAATCAAACCTTCACTGGCATAAGCATCAACCACATCAGGCGGCGGCAATTCTTGGCTCTTGCCCACTTTCAGTAATGGCACACCTTGCAGTTTATTACTTGAAATACTGCTGTAGAAATCAATCGAATTTTCAAGTTTCATCACAGACACACCGCGGCGCTCAAAGAACAAACCATGCATTTGATTCGCAATCTTGAGCACTTTAAAACGACGTCTCTTGTTGTTAATCACCGGCATTAAACGTAAGTCGATACATTCTGCCAATAGTTGATACACCATATTACGGATCAATCCACGCATGTGTTTGCTGTAACAGAACACATCGACCGATTCAGGAGGTTGCGCATCTTGGTGCATCTTGCCAAGAATCGTTTTCAAGGCTTCAATAATAGCGGTTTGACCTTCAAAGTGCAGCGTTCTGACTTCATGCCAAGAGTTGCGATAAACCAAATCAACACTAGAAACTAAGCAAATTTGCTGGTCGGAAAAACTAAACACATCAACCGGATTTTTTGGATTTACTTTCAATTGCTGTGGCGTCAAATTAACAGTTGGATCGGTTTCTAAATTAATAAAAATCGACAGCTGGCCCACTTCACAAGGACTCGCTAAAGCTTGCATACTTGGCTGACGTTTACGCAACGAAAAAGTATTACGTAAATCACTCACCATTTGGTACAGCTTATCAATATCAAGATTAGCATGGCGCACTACAGCATCAAGATGAGTCGCTTCAGTAATCAAGCCATTAAAGAAACCCCAAGCCACCAGCTTACTTAAATACTGGTTATGTTCTAATGGTGCACGACCAATAATTTCAGCAGGAACAAGCGGTTGCTTATACAAATACCAACCGGCTTTATTGACTCGACCTTCTGGTACTTGAATAAAGGTTAAATCTGGCTCATGTAAATCAGGTGAAATCTGTGCATTAAGCAGCGTAACTTTACCCGGTAAGATTTCAAATGCAGCATAGAGTTTGCGCGCCAATATACTGATATCTTCCGGGCTAATTGCTGAAGTAATATCATTACGGCGAGCAAATTGAATTAGGTTTCGGTAGCTCAGCATGAGTGCATCAAGTAATTCCTTGTGCACCACTTTTACTTGCTCAACTTTCCAATGACGACGGTTATCTAAACGTTTAATTAACTCATCATCCCAACCCCAACTTTCAACCATGTCTTTGATAGCCTTACGACGCCACAATACATCGTTATCACTATCTGGACGTGAGAGTTTTTCGTGAGTTTTGAGATAGAAACAGCGGCGCACCAACTCTAAACGTCGAGTATCCCCGATGCGTTGGAGATATTGCGTCACTTTTACCAACATCACGTAGTAGCTATCCATGCAGTATTCTTTACGCTCATGGGCAAAGAATCGACGTTTGGCTTCTACGCTTAAAAGTCTTGGCTGTGGGTATTCCCAAGAATAAGATTCCAGCAAAATCGCTTTCAATACGGATTTGTATGGAGAATCAATACTCTTATAAAGCTGCCATAAGTTTGAACCAAAATATTCTTCAGCCGGAATGCGGTGCAACTGGCCAAAATCAATCCATTCAGAACGATTTAAATGCCCTTCGCGACAAATTTTCGCAACATATTCGTCGTAGCATTCTTCCATTTCTGGCGGCACGATTTGCCACAATAAACGTTGACCAGCTAAGCGAACGGCAGAGCGGTAGAATTCATCCAACAAAAGTAAATGCTGAGTTGAACCACAGTTATCACCGGTCATTTCTTCAGAGATATTGCTTCTAAAGCGAGATTCATCCATCAGGAAGAAATTAGCTTCTACCCCTAGATCTTTTGCCCAATCGGTAATGCTTAAACATTTATTGATTAGGCTAATGCGTTCATCTTGCGGCATCTCAGGAGAAACACAAACCCAGATATCCAAATCACTGGATGAACTTTGCCCCATAGAAGACGTGCTGCCCATGGTGTACAAAGCCAAGATCGCTGGCGGTTTAGAAGATGGTTTGGTCAGGTCTGATAAATTCACGCCTTCATCAAAATTGAAAGCCTGTAAAGATTGGACTTGAATGGTGCTGAGAGAATAGTCAAAAACACCCGATGGAGTGTTCGACAAACTGTTGCCGGGAAGATTCGGATGATTCAGATGCAAGAATACAGGGATAAGATGAAACACTTGCTGTGTTTGCTTATCCATAATAGATAAAGCCCGATCAACGCGTTGTTGATTCAGACGATCGAGTCTATCTATTAATGACTGAGAGTATGCTTGCAAGAGATTTCCCTAACGACAGCTAAAAACACAAGTTCAAGACAAAACAGCTCGAACTCAAAACGTGATCAATTTAACATTTTTCCGAGCATGGGTAAACATTATACAATTTGATGACATATACCACTTTAGTCCTGTATGCCTGGGCGGCAGCGAGATGTTCCGCCCTATATTTTGAACTTGGCCAACTATATGCTCCTGTTCAAATTATTCCCCTTTTACCACCAAAATTACAACAGTTAAGGTAAGTTTTTCCTAAAAGGAATGATAGGATTATGGACAAACTAAGGAATTAAAAGGTCTCTCTATGTCAACTGCTCCAATTCGCATTGCGACTCGTAAAAGCCCACTCGCTCTTTGGCAAGCTTATTTTGTAAAGGATGCTCTGCAAAAAGCCCATCCCGGCCTTGAGGTTGAATTAGTCACCATGGTAACTAAAGGTGACATTATTTTAGATACACCTCTGGCAAAAGTTGGCGGCAAAGGTCTTTTTGTCAAAGAATTAGAAGTCGCTATGTTAGAAGACCGTGCAGACCTTGCTGTTCATTCGATGAAAGATGTGCCAGTTGATTTTCCGGAAGGCTTAGGCCTTGTCACCATTTGTGAGCGTGAAGATCCCCGTGATGCATTTGTTTCTAACACATACGGCAGCATCAACGAATTACCTCAAGGTTCAGTAGTTGGCACTTGCAGTTTACGTCGTCAATGTCAGTTAAAAGCACAGCGCCCAGATCTCATCATTAAAGAATTACGTGGCAACGTGGGAACGCGTTTAAGTAAGTTAGATGCTGGCGAATACGATGCCATTATTCTTGCAGCAGCTGGCTTAAAGCGCCTTGAATTAGAAGAACGCATTCGTAGCTTTATCGAACCAGAAGAATCGCTTCCAGCCGTTGGACAAGGTGCGGTAGGCATTGAGTGTCGTTTAGATGATGAGCGTTTACTGAAATTACTTGCGCCACTGAACGATCAAGACACCGCAGACCGTGTGAAATGCGAACGTGCAATGAACTTAACTTTACAAGGTGGTTGCCAAGTTCCAATCGGCAGTTATGCATTACTGGATGGCGATAACATCTGGCTACGTGGCTTAGTAGGCGAACCTGATGGCAGTCTGATTGTGCGTGGCGAAATCAAGGGTCATCGTAACGATGCAGAACAGCTCGGTGAACAACTGGCGCACCAATTATTGAATGATGGTGCCAAAGACATTTTAGAAAGACTGTATTGCGAACACGAATGACAGTTCTAGTTACACGCCCCGATAAGGATGGTGAGCAACTGTGCGACATGCTCACACAAAAAGGCATTTCCGCCATTCATCATTCTTTAATCGGCATACAACAAGGCTTGGGAAGTGAGTCGCTCATTGATGACTTATCTCAAGCCGACATTGTCATTGCTGTTAGCCAACATGCTGTGCACTGGGCGTGGCAAACATTACAACAATCCAACGCTACTTTTCCTTCATCTATTTCTTACTTTGCAATTGGGCAAAAAACAGCTCAATTATTAGAAAAACATACTTCAAAAAAGGTGAGATCCCCTCAAATCAGTGACAGCGAACACTTACTGGACCTACCAGCTTTGAAGTTAGTGTCAAATCAGCGTATTTTGATACTCAGAGGTAATGGTGGTCGTGAATTAATTTGCGCAACCTTGCAACAACGAGGTGCAAAGGTTAAATATAACGAAATTTACGCTAGGATATTGAAACCAATAGCAAATACTCAAACTTGGCAAGATTGGAAAGAGTGTGACTTGAAGCATATTGTCATCACCAGTGGTGAGCAATTGGCATTTTTTATGTCACAAATTCCCGCAGAGTATTTACAATGGGTTGTTCAATTAACTTTATATGTGCCGAGTTTGCGCATTAAACAACAAGCCCATGCTTATGGCTTTACCCAAATAATCAACACAGGAAGTGCTGCTAATCCTGTTTTGCTGCAAGCAATCAGTGAAACAATTATCACAGGACAAAACCATGACAGATAATCATAACAAGACAACCTTGAGCAATACTGAGACAACGGCAGAAATGCCAGCGAGTTCTGAAACGAAAAAAGTGGAACAAAATACCAAACCGGCTCCAGAAAAAGCCAAAGGAAACAAACGTGCCACACTTGCTATTATTCTCTCCCTTTTGGTTGCCGGTTCCGTTGTGGCATTTGAAGCCTACCAATACAAGCAGAGTGAACAAGAAATTGCTCAACTTAAAGCACAAGTAAATAATCTAAATGGCAGTGTTTCTAATCAGCTCAGCAGCAGTAAAGATGCGATTGTAAAACAAGCAACTGAGTTCAAGCATTCATTAGAAACGCAAACCGAACAACAAGATCGCAGCATCAAGAGCCTGCAGCTTGCTATCACAGATATTAAAGGCCGTAGTCCTAATGATTGGTTACTGGCAGAAGCTGATTATCTTGTCAAAATGGCAAGTCGCAAATTGTTCTTAGAGCATGACGTTGAATCTTCTACCCAATTAATGATGGCCGCAGACCAACGTATTGCTGCGTTAAATGATCCAAGCATGGTACCACTACGTAAAGCTATGGCTGATGACATCACGCAACTCAAATCACTACCAAGAGTCGATCGTGAAGGCTTAATCATTCAAATCATCAGTATGCAAAAACAAATTGATGAATTACCACTGGCTAACGCCCTACTTCCAAAAGAAGAAAAGCAAGAAGCTCAAGTGGTGTCTGAAGATGTGACTGATTGGCAAGACAACCTAATGACGTCTTTAAAAGACTTCACTGGTCACTTCATTACTTTCCGCACTCGTGATGGTAACACCACTCCATTGCTATCTCCTGAGCAACATTTCTACCTAAAAGAAAATGTGAAAGCGAAACTCGAAACGGCAATTAAAGGCGTTTACGTTGAAAACAACGATATTTACCAAGCCTCTATTGAAGTAGCGAAAGACTGGTCAACCAAGTTCTTCAACCAAGAATCTGCGAAAGTTCTGGAATTTCAAAAATCATTAGACGAATTACAGAAGAAAAACATCACGGTTGATTACCCTGTGAAATTAGAATCACAAAAACCACTTACTGACCTAATTTCAGATCGCTTACGTCGTTCAATCGCAACCATTGGGGGTGATGAATAATGTTTCGATTAGTTTTCCTATTTATTGTTCTCGGCTTAGGCTTGTTTGTCGGTACGCAATTTTCCGATCAACAAGGTTATGTGCTGATTTCATTTGCAGACACCACAACCGAAATGAGTGTCACCACTTTAGTGATCTTTGTGGTTGCCGCTTTGGCCGTTTTGTTCTTACTTGAAGCCATCATCAAACGTGGTTTACGTGCAAGTAGTGCAACTTGGAACTGGTTCAGTGTTCGCAAACTAAAACGCTCTCGTCGCTACACCAATGAAGGCATCATCAAACTACTTGAAGGTGACTGGAAAGGCGCAGAGAAAAAAGTGACTCGCTGGGCAAATCACCACGATATGCCACTGCTTTGTTACTTAATTGCTTCAGAAGCTGCACAAGGTATGGGTGATGATGCAAAACGTGAGAAATATTTAGCACTGGCAGCAGAGCAAGATTCTGATTCACTTGCGGTTAAATTGATTCGCGTAAAACAACTGCTTCGCAACAAGCAATTTTCTCAAGCCTATGATGAAATTGATCCATTAAAAGATCGCTATCCAAATAACGATGTCGTTCTGAATCTACTAAAAGAAACTTACTTAGGTTTGCACTCTTGGGTTCAATTGGAAGTTCTTCTACCTAGCTTGAAAAAGAACAAAACAGTGAACGATGAAGAATACGCGATGTTATTCGACCAAGTTCAAGTTGGCTTAATGAGTGATATTGCTGCGGAACGTGGTGCTAGCGGTCTATTGACTCATTGGAACCAACTGCCGAAGAAACTTAAGCAAGATGAAAATATGATTCGTCTTGTGATCACTCAGTTGCTAGAAAATGATGGCGATGCTGAAGCTTATACGATTTTACGCACTGCGATTAAAAACAATCCGAGTGAGAAATTAGTTCCACTTCTTCCACACATTACTTTGCCAGAAACCAAACCGGCATTAGAGCTAATGGAAGGCATTGTGAAAAAACACCCAGACAATGCAGAAGTAAATAGCGTGTTGGGTCAATTGTATTTGAAAGAAGAAAAATGGCCTGAGGCACAGCAAGCTTTAGAAACCGCACTGCACCACAGAGTTAAAATTTCTGATTACTCTTTCCTTGCCGATGCATTAGAGCGTCAAAACATGAAGCAAGCTGCGGTTGAAGTTTCTCGTAAAGCCCTAACATTGGTGGAAGAAGCTAAATAACACGACTTCATTCTCAAATCTGAAGCTAAAAAAACCAACGAGTCACAGGCTGTTGGTTTTTTTTATGTCAACTTAACCCCTTAATTTACGGAAACATTTTTGCAACATTCGAGCAAACAATAGTCCTTAGACCAGTAAAATGCTGCGATTTGCTGTGATTTAGCTATAATTGGTCGAATTAATGAGTGCCATGTCATTTTTTTTGCTATCTTTCTTAGCAAATGGTCAAAAATATGACATGATGCATTTTTCATTCACTTTAATGGATATTAGCCACACAATGTCAGCAAACTTACGAGTTCTTGTGTTAAATGGCCCGAATCTGAATTTACTAGGATTACGCGAGCCAACCCATTACGGGTCGAACACACTCCAAGATATTGTTAATAAGCTAGAAGCTCAGGCAAAGGATCTTGGCATTCAGTTGTCGCATCTGCAATCAAACCGTGAATACGAATTGATTGATGCTATTCATGCGGCACACAATACGGTCGATTTTATTCTGATCAACCCAGCAGCCTTTACGCACACAAGCGTTGCGCTGCGTGATGCTTTGCTTGGCGTAAATATTCCGTTTATCGAAATTCATTTATCTAACGTGCATGCTCGTGAACCATTCCGTCATCACTCTTATCTTTCTGATAAAGCAGTGGGCGTGATTTGTGGTCTGGGTGCGCAAGGTTACCAATTTGCACTTTCTGCGGCACACAATTATTTAAGTACACCGAAGTAAAACCCAAGTAATTCTGTTTCGCGCGTTTTTTAGGCTGCGCTTAATGTTGCTCATTCAAACAAATTGATAAGACATAAAGCAAAGCTACGGCACGCTAATCACAATAAAATTCAAACGATTAAC
This sequence comes from Vibrio sp., assembly GCA_047975485.1. Taxonomy (GTDB): domain Bacteria; phylum Pseudomonadota; class Gammaproteobacteria; order Enterobacterales; family Vibrionaceae; genus Vibrio. The sequence goes on from JBKEDP010000044.1 coordinate 14,756, forward strand.
GTGAACAAATAATTAAACAAAATAGAGAACATATTATGGATATTCGTAAAATCAAGAAGCTAATTGAGCTAGTTGAAGAATCTGGCATTGCTGAACTTGAAATCTCTGAAGGTGAAGAATCCGTACGCATCAACCGTTACAGCGGTCAAGTTGCTCCAGCAGCTCCAGTTCAATACTCTGTTGCTCCTGCTCCTGCTCCACAAGCGGCTCCTGCTGCTGCACCGGCTCCAGTAGCTGAAGTTGCAGCACCTGCGGCAGCGGCTCCAGTAGCTTCTGGTCACAAAGTACTTTCTCCAATGGTTGGTACTTTCTACCGTTCTCCAAGCCCAGAAGCGAAATCATTCATCGAAATCGGCCAAAGCGTACAAGAGGGTCAAACTCTATGTATCGTTGAAGCAATGAAAATGATGAACCAAATCGAAGCTGATAAATCAGGCGTGGTTACCGCTATCCTAGTGGAAGATGGCCAAGCTGTTGAATTCGATCAACCTCTTGTTGTGATTGAATAATTCTGCCTTTTCGCAGAACTCACATCATTAACACTATTAAAAGAGGCATTTTATGCTAGATAAAATTGTCATCGCGAACCGAGGCGAAATTGCCTTGCGTATTCTTCGCGCATGTAAAGAACTTGGCATTAAAACCGTCGCCATTCACTCAACAGCGGACCGCGACTTAAAACACGTTTTGCTTGCTGATGAAACCATTTGTATTGGTCCAGCACGCAGCACAGACAGCTACCTAAACGTTCCTCGCATTATCTCTGCGGCGGAAGTTTCAGGCGCAGTAGCTATTCACCCTGGTTACGGTTTCTTATCTGAAAACGCTGACTTTGCTGAGCAAGTAGAAAAATCAGGCTTTATCTTTGTTGGCCCGAAAGCAGAAACCATTCGCCTAATGGGTGACAAGGTTTCAGCAATCAACGCAATGAAAAAAGCTGGAGTTCCTTGTGTACCGGGTTCTGATGGCCCGCTAGATGACGACGACACTAAAAACCGTGCTATCGCAAAACGCATCGGCTACCCAGTGATCATTAAAGCATCTGGTGGCGGCGGCGGTCGTGGTATGCGTGTAGTACGTAAAGATGAAGAATTGGTTGAAGCGATTGCTCTAACTCGTTCTGAAGCAAAATCGTTCTTCAGCAACGACATGGTTTACATGGAAAAATACCTTGAAAACCCTCGTCACATCGAAGTTCAAGTTTTGGCTGATGGTCAAGGTGGCGCGATTCACCTAGGTGAGCGTGACTGTTCTATGCAACGTCGTCATCAAAAAGTAGTGGAAGAAGCACCAGCTCCAGGTATCACAGCTGAAATGCGTCAATACATCGGTGATCGTTGTACTCGCGCTTGTATCGAAATCGGCTACCGTGGTGCAGGTACGTTTGAATTCCTATACGAAAATGGCGAATTCTACTTCATCGAGATGAACACGCGTATTCAGGTTGAACACCCAGTAACTGAAATGGTAACAGGCGTTGACCTAATCAAAGAGCAATTACGTATTGCTGCGGGTCAACCACTATCATTCACGCAAAACGACATTAAGATCCGTGGCCATGCCATTGAGTGTCGTATTAATGCAGAAGATCCAGTGAAGTTCCTACCTTGTCCGGGTAAAATCGAACACTTCCATTCACCAGGTGGTATGGGCGTTCGTTGGGAATCTCACGTATATGCGGGCTACTCAGTGCCACCTCACTACGATTCAATGATCGGTAAGCTGATCACTTTCGGTGAAAACCGTGACGTAGCAATTGCTCGTATGAAAAACGCATTAGGTGAAACCATCATCGACGGTATCAAGACCAATATTCCGTTGCAGCTTGAAATCATGAACGATGAAAACTTCCAACACGGTGGTGCAAACATTCACTACCTAGAGAAGAAATTAGGTTTGCAATAATTCAACCTAAGATATTCATCTTGAATAAAAACGAGGCGCATAATGTGCCTCGTTTTTTATTTATCCCTCCCACAACTCCACAGCTCGTTGTGTTTCCTGTTAGAATTTGTAAAAATACTGTCCTTTTTTTATTCACTTTCTGTCAGAAAATTTTCTCAACATGAATTCTCTCAAACAACGTTACCAACAAGCGCACAAAGAAGCGAAATGGGCGATTGGCCTAGCACTCGCTTATTTTGTTTGGTGGTATATTTCCGCTTATGTGGTTGCTCCTGCGCCAGATAATATTCAAGCCATGCCGACTTTATATTTTGGTTTTCCTCTTTGGTTTTTGCTCGCCTGTGTGGTTGGCCCAGTGATCTTTACCCTGCTGTGTGCGGCTATGGTGAAATGGGTTTATAAAGATATGTCGCTAGAAGCGGAAACTGAACTCTCTGAGCATGCCCACGAGCAAAAGGATAACCATGAATAATTTAATCCTTATCCCGTTGGTGATTTATCTGATTGCCGTGTTTGCCTTGGCGTTTTGGAGCAGCAAACATTCCAACAAAAAAGGCTTCCTAAACGAGTATCTTGTTGGTGGACGCAGCATGGGCGGCTTTGTACTTGCAATGACTCTTGCCGCCACTTACGCCAGTGCCAGCTCCTTTATTGGCGGCCCCGGTGCAGCGTATCAAATGGGTTTAGGTTGGGTTTTACTTGCCATGATCCAATTGCCTGTTGCCTGGTTAACTCTGGGCGTTTTAGGTAAGAAATTTGCGATTGAAGCTCGTCGCCATAACGCTTTAACACTCAACGATATGCTTTATGCACGCTATCAAAACAAAGGTGTGGTGATTCTCGCTTCATTTACCTTGTTGCTCGCTTTCTTCGGAACCATGGTGGTGCAATTTGTCGGTGGCGCACGTTTACTGCAAACAGTGACTGGACTTTCTTATACGCATGGCTTGATGATTTTTGCGATTACCGTTGGCCTATACACGACGATTGGCGGTTTCCGTGCGGTTGTGATGACAGACACACTGCAAGGTATCATGATGATTATCGGTACGATTGCGTTATTGGTTGGCGTGGTTCACGCTGGCGGTAGCATTGGCAATATCGTGACTGAACTGCATCACATCGATCCAGCTTTAATCACACCTTATGGGCCGAATCATTTTATGAGCCAACCTTTTATGATGAGCTTCTGGATTCTGGTGTGTTTTGGTTCAATTGGTTTGCCTCACGCGGCTGTGCGTTGTATGTCTTACAAAAATAGTGCATCACTACACAAAGGTATGGTGATCAGCACCATCATGGTTGCGCTGCTGATGTTAGGAATGCATTTAGCGGGTGCGTTTGGACGTGCGATTGTGCCGAACATCGAAAGCCCAGACCAAATCATGCCAACCTTGATGATCACGGTTCTTCCTCCTGTCGTTGCTGGTATTTTCTTAGCTGGTCCAATGGCTGCTATTATGTCGACCATTGACTCTCAGCTTATTCAGGCTTCAGCGACATTGCTTAAAGATTTGTACATCAACTACATCAACCCATCGATTGCCGAAGGTGAAGCTGCCGAGAAAAAACTACCGAAACTCTCTTTATGGGTAACAGGTATTTTTGCTGCTTTAGTTTTTGTTGCTGCGATTAATCCACCAGACATGATCATTTGGCTGAACTTACTCGCCTTTGGTTGTATGCAGGCGGTGTTCTTATGGCCGCTCGTATTGGGGCTTTATTGGAAGAACGCTTCATCAACCGGCGCATTCGCTTCCATGATTGTAGGTTTAACCAGTTACATCGCACTCAGCTTATTAAAGCCAAATATGTACGGCGTCCACGCTATCGTACCTACTCTATTATTGGGGCTAATCGCTTTCATTATTGGTAGCAAGTTATTCCCAAACACAAAAAACAATACGCAAGCAAACCATGATGAAAACCATGCTAAACTTGCCGACAATATTTAATCTAAATGAAGTGAAATCAAAATGCCTTGGATTCAAATCAAATTAAACGCGACCGACACCAACGCTGAAGCCATTGGCGATATGCTGATGGAAGAAACTGGTGCCCTTTCTGTGACTTTCCTAGACGCAAAAGACACACCAGTATTCGAACCATTACCGGGTGAAACTCGTTTATGGGGCGAAACAGACATCCTTGCGCTTTACGATGCGGAAATTGATACACAGCTAGTATTAAGCCAAATCAAAAGCAGCGGCATGTTGAGCGATGATTTTGCTTATAAAGTTGAGCAAATCGAAGACAAAGATTGGGAACGTGAGTGGATGGATAACTTCCACCCAATGCAATTTGGTAAACGTTTATGGATTTGCCCAAGCTGGCGTGAAATCCCAGATCTAACGGCAGTTAACGTGATGCTTGATCCAGGTTTAGCATTCGGTACAGGTACTCACCCAACCACTTCAGTTTGTCTACAATGGCTTGAAGGTTTGGATTTAGAAGGCAAAACCGTGGTCGATTTCGGTTGTGGTTCAGGCATCTTAGCGATTGCAGCAATCAAACTAGGTGCAGCAAAAGTGATTGGTATTGATATCGATCCACAAGCGATTCTCGCATCACGTGATAATGCTGAGCGCAACGGTGTAGCAGACCAACTAGAGCTTTATCTTCCACAAGATCAACCTGAAGGCTTAATTGCTGACGTTGTGGTAGCAAACATCCTAGCAGGCCCGTTACGCGAGCTATCAGGCGTTATTTCAAGCCTAGTAAAACCACAAGGCTTGTTGGCAATGTCGGGCGTATTAGACTCTCAAGCGGCGGATGTAGCGACTTACTACCAAGACCAATTCAACCTTGATCCAATCATCGAGTTGAACGAATGGTGCCGAATTTCTGGTCAAAAGAAATAATTCAGCCGAAATAAAAACCATATCCAAATCATTAAAAACCTGTAGCTCACCATGCTGCAGGTTTTTTATTCGGGTTAAAAGGTGAAAAAATAGCCATTTTCGCAAACTAATTCGCAAATGGTTAAATATTAGTCTTTTCACGCCTCGAAAAAATGCGTAAAATGCGCGCCCTTACTGAGACGAAGTATGAAGCTGTTTTGAAGATCGGAAACTACACATTAACGAATAATCTTATCCTTGCGCCAATGGCTGGCGTAACCGATAGACCGTTTCGAGAATTATGTCTCCAATACGGTGCGGGCATGGCTGTCAGTGAAATGATGTCCTCCAATCCAAAAGTTTGGAACACTTCAAAATCCCAACAACGCATGGTACATGAAGGTGAATCGGGCATTCGCTCTGTACAAATTGCAGGGGCTGATCCTCAGTTAATGGCCGAAGCAGCTCAATTTAGTGTTGAAAACGGTGCGCAAATCATCGATATCAACATGGGTTGCCCAGCCAAAAAAGTGAATAAAAAATTGGCAGGCTCCGCACTATTGCAGCGCCCCGACATCATTGAGCAAATACTCAAAGCCGTGGTCAATGCAGTTAAGGTTCCAGTAACCTTAAAGACGCGCACTGGATGGGACACAGACAATAAGAACTGTGTTGAGGTTGCCAAAATGGCCGAACAATGCGGCATACAAGCGCTAGCACTCCACGGGAGAACGCGAGCTTGCATGTACAAAGGTGACGCAGAATACGACAGCATTAGAGCCGTTAAACAAGCCATTTCTATCCCTGTTATTGCTAACGGTGATATTGATAGCCCAGAAAAAGCGAAACACGTTCTCGATTATACGGGAGCGGATGCTCTGATGATCGGTCGCCCCGCCCAAGGTCGACCTTGGATTTTTAACCAAATCCAACATTTTTTAAAAACGGGGGAACACTTGCCACCACTTCCAATCGAAGAGGTACAAGAGATCCTAATTGGTCACGTTCAAGCTCTACATGAATTTTATGGCGAGTTTTTAGGGCCCCGCATCGCACGTAAGCATGTTGGTTGGTACTTAAAAGAGCACGATCAAGAAGGTGAATTCCGCCGAATTTTCAATGCTATCGAGGATGCCTCACAGCAAACCGATGCATTAAATCAATATTTTAATATCTAAACTCACTGAGCCACACTGGACTCAATGACGAAAGATACATACTCGACACTCTTGGAGCTCACATTAAGCCACAAGAATGAAGCGTATGACGTTGCACAATAAAATAACCAGAAGAGCTAAGACTAATTATGTTCGAACAAAATCTGACTTCAGAACCATTCACAGTTACTACTGTTACATCACAAGACCAGATCACACAGAAGCCATTGCGCGACTCTGTTAAAGCATCTTTAAAGAATTACCTTGCTCAATTAAATGGTCAAGACGTTAACGATCTTTACGAATTAGTATTAGCAGAAGTTGAACAACCAATGCTAGACATGGTGATGCAATACACTCGCGGTAACCAAACTCGCGCAGCTAACATGATGGGCATCAACCGTGGCACACTTCGCAAGAAGCTGAAAAAATACGGTATGAACTAAGATTAGCCTCTAATCTCTAGTTTAAACAGCGAGTTACATATTAATGTACTCGCTGTTTTTGTATCTGAACCCACAAATGAACCCACAATTTCTTTTTCACCTATCAATCTTTTCCCTGTACAACATATTCTTCCGCATTCGAACTTCCCAACTGATTATCACCTCTATAACTAAAAGCTCAGATATGAAGTGCTTTCCAAAATAACAAAAAGTCACTCAGTCTCTATCTATCCTTCAGGCAAAATTTGAAAAGCTAAAAGTCTAGCGTAATTTCAAAAGTTAACCTATTTGAGGAAGCGATGTCATACAGCAAACCTTGGCATTCTTATGAAGAAATGGTTGTGAAGCTTCGGAAACGAGGTTTAATCATTACAAATGAAGAAAAAGCAATTTCTTACCTATCACGTATTGGATATTACCGCTTGAGTGGATATTGGTATTCCTTCCGCCAACAAAAATATATAGATGGTGAACAAGTAAAAATGGATTTTTTCCAACAAGGTGCCACTTTTGAAAAAGCTGTGCATCTTTATATTTTTGATAAAAAATTACGCTTATTGGTAATGGATGCTTTGGAGCGCATAGAGATTGCTTTCCGAGTAGAAATAGCCCACTTACTTGGCCAAAAAGATAAATTTGCTTATTTGAAGCCAGAACTATTTCATGCATCGTTTACTGCCCGAATGAGTAAAAAAGGGGTAACAGGACACCAGAGTTGGCTAACTAAGCATGAAAAACTAATTCTTCGCTCCAAAGAAAAATTCATTGAGCACAATAAAAATAAGCACGGTCTACCTCTGCCGATCTGGATTAGTTGCGAAGTGTGGGATTTTGGTTGTCTTTCTTTTCTTTTTGGTGGAATGAAAGAAATAGATCAAGACGCCATTGCATTAAAGTTTGGATTAACCAATGGCCGAGTATTAGCAAGCTGGCTACGGTCACTAAATTATTTACGCAATGTTTGTGCTCATCACAGTCGCTTATGGAACCGCAACATAGTTGAAAAGCCCAAACTACCATCCAATAAGATTGCACCTTGGGTTGAACAGTTTATTTTAAATGACCGGCTTCGCTCTCGACCATTTTTGCTTTTCTGTATAGCACAGCATTTAATTAAACATATCAATCCAAACTCAACTTGGGGCTCAAGATTAAGTGATTTAATGTTAACGGAGTTACCTAATATGACAGATATGGGCTTGGACTTGCACAGTATGGGGATTACTGAAAATTGGACTGAAATTTTTTATCTACCAAATAATAAAAAACCCCTAAGCAATTAACTATAAAGTCAATCGATAGGGGTCATATTGCTGATAAATATAGGGTGGGTGGGGCAAAAAAGCAATACTATTGTTCAGATAACGAGGTTTTTTTGTTCAATTTATGCGGTCTAAATCACTTCCTCACCCCAACGCCCGACGTAAAAATTCTTGCTGTGCTGCGTGCTTTTCAGCTTTGGATTTTCCGTCCGTGGTTAGAGATTTAAGTTCAGCCTCACTCAAACTCTTTAAGTAAGAGAAGTCTTGTTGCTCTGAAGTTCCATCAGCATTTCACTTCTGATTTGTGATTTTCCTTACAAAAACATAACTCGCAATATGAGACACAATTGCCTCTAATGAGTAAGATTAATCAAGGTTTTAGCTAACAAGGATACCCATTATGAAAAAAATCGCCTCGATCAGTATTCTTACTTTTGCACTATTTTCAGTGATTGGCTGTGCTCAACAAGACCAAGATCAATTCAAAAGTGACAGTAAAGAAGCGGTTCAAGCAACAAAAGAAGCAGGAAGAACCATTGGTCACGCCACCCGAGATGCGACCCGAGAAACCGGCCATTGGTTCCGAGATGTTTTTAGCGATTAATCAATAACTTGCATTAAAAAACAAAAAAGCCAAACGATTGCGCGAGCTTTTTAAGAAGAAGTTCGTTAGAATGTGCGCCATCAAAATCTTGGAGTTCTCAGAAATCCACTCTTATGCTCGCAAGCTAAGTGGAATGGGAAACGTGAAGATTTTTACCAAAGCGCACAGTCACACTTCGGTATCTCCGCAACGTTTGACACCATTCGGGCTTTGGCAAACATCTTTCTTTTTTAAACTCCGTGATTTAAGGAATATGGAAGCCATGCAAAACGCTCGCCCAATTCGCCGCGCTCTTATCAGCGTATCTGACAAAACTGGCATTGTTGAGTTTGCTCAAGCTCTTACTCAACGTGGTGTTGAAATTCTTTCAACTGGTGGCACATACAAGTTGCTACAAGATAATGCCATCACCGCAACAGAAGTGTCTGATTACACAGGTTTCCCTGAAATGATGGATGGTCGTGTGAAAACACTTCACCCTAAAGTTCATGGTGGCGTTTTAGGCCGTCGTGGTACTGATGAAGCTGTGATGGAACAACACGGCATCAAACCAATCGACATGGTGGTTGTTAACCTTTACCCATTCGCAGCAACCGTTGCTAATCCAAACTGTTCTTTAGAAGATGCGGTTGAAAACATCGACATCGGTGGTCCAACCATGGTTCGTTCAGCTGCGAAAAACCACAAAGACGTGGCTATCGTGGTAAATGCACACGACTACGACCGCGTTGTTGCTGAAATGGATGCAAACGACAAATCTCTGACTCTTGAAACTCGTTTCGACCTTGCGATTGCAGCATTCGAGCACACAGCTGCTTACGATGGCATGATTGCTAACTACTTCGGCACTATGGTTCCTTCTTACGGCGACAACAAAGAAGGCGACGAAGAAAGCAAATTCCCTCGCACTTTCAACCAACAGTTCGAGAAGAAACAAGACATGCGCTACGGTGAAAACAGCCACCAAGCAGCAGCATTCTACGTTGAGAAAAATCCTCAAGAAGCATCAGTTTCAACTGCTCGCCAAATCCAAGGTAAAGCACTTTCTTACAACAACATTGCTGACACTGACGCAGCATTGGAGTGTGTTAAAGAATTCAACGAGCCAGCATGTGTGATCGTTAAACACGCAAACCCATGTGGCGTTGCGCTAGGCTCTGACATTCTTGAAGCTTACAACCGCGCTTACCAAACTGACCCAACATCTGCATTCGGCGGCATCATCGCATTCAACCGTGAACTAGATGCAGCAACAGCAACGGCTATCGTTGAGCGTCAATTCGTTGAAGTGATCATCGCTCCTTCTGTTTCTGCTGAAGCAATCAAAGTGGTTGAAGCGAAGAAAAACGTTCGTCTGCTTGAGTGTGGCGAATGGTCAACTAAGACAACTGGTTTTGACATGAAACGTGTTAACGGCGGCCTATTGGTTCAAGACCGCGACCACGGCATGGTTACACTAGACGACTTGAAAGTAGTATCAAAACGTCAACCAACTGAAGAAGAATTGAAAGACGCACTATTCTGCTGGAAAGTAGCAAAATACGTTAAGTCTAACGCCATTGTTTACTCAAAAGGTGACATGACTATCGGTGTGGGCGCAGGTCAAATGAGCCGTGTTTACTCTGCGAAAATTGCAGGTATCAAAGCCGCTGACGAAGGTCTACAAGTTGAAGGTTGCGTAATGGCATCTGACGCTTTCTTCCCATTCCGTGATGGTATCGACGCAGCAGCAGAAGCTGGTATCAAGTGTGTTATCCAACCGGGCGGTTCAATGCGTGATGAAGAAGTTATCGCAGCAGCTGACGAACACGGCATGGCGATGATCTTTACGGGGATGCGTCACTTCCGTCACTAATTTTTATTCTTCATATTTGGCGCTGTGGCGTTGTTAGCTGCTTTCGTTCACCTCGGTCACATAGGCGAGCTATGCTCCCGAGGATGAACTCAATTGCTGCCTAGCCACAACACCAACTATTTTGAATAAAGACCAAATTCTGTTTTATAAAACTAATCAGCTTTAGGCGTTCATAATCCTTAAAGCTGATCTATTTCTTAATATGCTTTTACTTAAGAAAGATAACTTAAAAGCATTAGTGCAAAGCCATTTTTCTGAGGTCAAGGAAGGCTCGCGGAGTTTATAAGTATAAATGAGCAAGCCTGACGCAGAGATCGGGAAAATGGCGCAGCAATAAGGATTTTAAAAAGATGAATGTATTAATCATTGGCTCTGGCGGCCGCGAGCACGCACTGGGCTGGAAAGTTGCACAAAACCCAAACGTTGAAACTGTATTCATCGCACCGGGCAACGCAGGCACAGCATTAGAAGCAAAATTAGAAAACGTAAACATCGGTGTTGAAGACATCGACGCATTAGTAGCATTCGCAAAAGAAAAAGCGATTGAATTAACTATCGTTGGTCCAGAAGCACCACTTGTAATCGGTGTGGTTGACGCATTCCGCGCAGCAGGTTTACCAATCTTCGGTCCAACTCAAGATGCAGCACAGCTAGAAGGCTCTAAAGCATTCACTAAAGACTTCTTAGCTCGCCACAAAATCCCAACGGCAGATTACGCTAACTTCACTGAAATCGAGCCAGCATTGGCTTACGTTCGTGAAAAAGGCGCACCTATCGTAGTGAAAGCTGACGGTTTAGCAGCTGGTAAAGGCGTAATCGTAGCAATGACTCTTGAAGAAGCAGAAGAAGCGATTCAAGACATGCTTGCAGGCAACGCATTTGGTGAAGCTGGTAGCCGTGTAGTTATCGAAGAATTCCTAGACGGTGAAGAAGCAAGTTTCATCGTAATGGTTGACGGTAAAAACGTTCTGCCAATGGCGACAAGCCAAGACCACAAACGTGTTGGCGAAAAAGACACAGGCCCGAACACTGGTGGCATGGGTGCATACTCTCCTGCTCCAGTTGTGACAGCTGAAATCCACCAGCGCGTTATGGATGAGGTGATTTATCCAACAGTACGCGGTATGGAAGCTGAAGCTTATCCTTACACTGGTTTCCTATACGCAGGTCTAATGATCATGGCTGACGGTACACCAAAAGTGATCGAATACAACTGTCGCTTTGGTGATCCTGAAACCCAACCGATCATGATGCGTATGCAATCTGACATGGTTGATCTTTGTCTTGCAGCGATTGATGAAAAGCTGGATCAAGTTGAATCAAAATGGGATCCACGCGCTTCTATCGGTATCGTTCTAGCGGCTGGCGGTTACCCTGCTGATTACGCTAAAGGCGATGTTATTACTCTACCAACAGGCGCAGATGTTGAAGGTCAGAAAATCTTCCACGCAGGTACAGCAAATAACGCTGCTGGCGACGTTGTGACAGCGGGCGGTCGTGTACTTTGTGCAACAGCATTAGGTAATACTGTTTCTGAAGCACAGCAACGTGCATATGAGCTTGCAAAACAAGTTAGCTGGAATGGTATGTTCTACCGCAACGACATCGGCTACCGTGCAATTGCACGCGAGAATGCTGAGAAGTAATTGCTTATCTAATTCAAGCAGATAAACGAAGGGCGCTTCCAATTAATGTAAGCGCCCTTTCTTTATTCTTCTTCTCTTTTATTCGTCTATTCTTCTGCTCTGAAAATTAATTCATGATTAAATGCGGCTTTTGCATACAGCCAACACTTTCATCTTCAAGTGAGATCAGTTTTTCTACCGTTACTGTTTTGCTGCGTTTGCTTTTCTCACCAACGAAAATGGCATAGCTTGATAAACTGTTTAGGCGCTCTTGGATAGAAAGTGGCAATTGCGCTTCTTCGAAATCTAATGTGTTATAACGCACACCATCGCAGCCTTCAAAAGTTTCACCATTCCAAATACCCTGAATTAACTCAAGCCCATCACTGTGCTGAGCATTCACTTTATTAACAACAACTTGCGCTTGATTGGCATAGTCATCTAAGTCTTCTTGGTTTAGTGGTAGAACTTGATTATCAATGCGATAACGTTGATAAATCGCCTCACCTTCGGTGCTAAAGCGAATATTTACAAGGAATGATTTGAGGCTGCCGTCCGATTGGAACATCTTACCTTCACGAATAATCTCGCTAATGGTGCCGTTTTGCCATTTGTAGCTACTTTTATACCAAGAATTATTGGCTTGTTGAACGTAATCAGAGGCTGTTAATGGTTTCGAACCACGAACTGTTGACCAGTAAAATGCTTTGGTTTGACCTAATAATTCACCGCCAGATAACTCAACGGTTTCTGCGGTCGCCATTTTATCAGATAGAGTGCCAGCACAGCCGACAAGAAGTGAAGCAAGAAAGAGAGGTAAGATTAATCGTTTCATAAAAAAACTACGCTGAGCAAGGACTCAACGTAGTATATACAAACTCGAACAGTATGCGAGATACAATCAGCCCAAATTAGGCTGAAGTTGCATTATTTTACTGCGTCTTTAAGAGCTTTACCGGCTGTGAATGCTGGAACATTTGCTGCAGAAATTTGGATTTCAGCGCCTGTTTTAGGGTTGCGGCCAGTGCGAGCTGCACGGTGGTTGATTTTAAAAGTACCAAAACCGATAAGTTGAACTTGATCGCCATCCTTAAGAGCGTCAGTTACACCTGCAATTGTTGCTTCTAGAGCAGCTTTTGCTTGAGCTTTAGATAAGTCTGCTTTTTCAGCGATAGCATCGATTAGTTGAGTCTTGTTCATTCTAGGTTTCCCTTCTACTTGTGTTTTAAGTTCTGGACTCACTCTAAATCATAAAGCCCCCGTCTGGCAAAGGTTTGTAGCGATTCTTGTGCTCTTATGATGTGTTTTTAGCCATAATTTGGGCTTGAACTCACATTTTGCATTTTTTTAAATAAAATCAAAGGCAAAGTGATGCAACAAACCCATTAAGAATATAAAGAACGAGAACCAAAACCATTCACAAAACAAATGTGATTTTAGTAATTTTTCTTGTCAATTTTGACCGCAAAGCCACAAGGAATAAGCTATAAGCTGATGCCGATGTTGCTCACACCTTCTTCTCGCAATTCCAAACGCAGCTCTTTGATCAACTCAATATCACGCACTTCTGACTCACGTAACGGACGGAAAATTGCCCACTGAACATCCCATTCTTGGCAAACCGCTTCGTTTTCTTTTTGGTTTTCGTTAGTGATTTCATCACAACCTTGCGCTTCTTCTAGCTGCGCAACGGTTTTCACTGAAAGTTGGCTTAAATCGAGCATAGCTTCGAACATTTCTTCACGATCAAGCAAAGCATGTAGAAGAATGGATAAACCAATACAAGCATCAATCGCAGGGTAAACTGCATAAAACTGGAATTCTTCTGAACTAGGGATCAGTTCTTCCAACTTCTCAAGTTGACGCTCAAAGTTCACTTTTGCCGTTTTAACTGTAAGCACTTCCCAAATACTGTCCAAAATTTCACGGTATTTACGCGCTTCAGCAAATTCTGTATTTTCACAAAATAGTGCGTAGTTCGGGTACATGCGCTCACATAGGCAAGCCATAAAGGTCATTTGTTGCCAAGGGACAAATTTTTCTAGGCGAACTTGAAGGGGGTTCTGTAGCATAATTACTCTAGCTCAAAATTTTTAGACGCTGTTTCTTCTGTATCAAAGTCACCCACAAAAGCAAAACAGCCTCTACTCAAAAAAGACCAACGAAGTGTACTTGATAACCGCACTTTTTACTTAAAATTTATTCACTAGCACGGATTTATTTGCTGCTGTCGATTTATTCTTTAACAAAAGGAGTTGGGAAATGATGAACGAATGTTTGTATATCTTATCGGATCAGGAAGAAACCTATTTAAACCTTATCGCAAATTCCTCACTCAAAGAGACGCTCTCGCTTACTAAGCAAAGGGAAGAAGCAACGATAGTATTAGCCGATCCACCGTTATTAGCCAAAAACATGGCACAATTTCCTAACTTGAAATGGGCACAATCTACCTTTGCCGGTATTGATACCTTAATGGCGAAAGACTTAACTGGAAAAGAACTGAGAAAGGATTACCAACTCACCAATATCAAAGGTATTTTCGGGCAATTGATCAGCGAATATGTTTTAGGCTACACCTTGAGCTATTTCCGCCATTTCAATTTGTACCGCCATCAGCAGCAAAACCAAGTATGGGAAGAACATGGTTACCAAAGCGTTGAAGGTAAATGCATGGTGATACTGGGAACCGGTTCGATTGGGCAGCATTTATCCCACACCGCAACAGCGTTAGGTTTTAAAGTCATTGGTGTAAATCGAAGCGGTATAACTCCAACTGATGCGAAATTTGTTGAATGTTACGCAATAGACCAACTTGAGAAAGCGATGCAAAAAGCTGACCTTGTGGTAAACGCCCTGCCAAGTACCGCCCAAACTAAACAGATTTTAAATGCACAATCCCTATCTCACTGTAATAAAGCGCTGCTGTTTAATATCGGTCGAGGCAATGCAGTGGACGATGATGGTTTATTGCATGCTTTGGAAAAAGGTTGGGTTGAACATGCATTTTTAGATGTTTTCCCTGTAGAACCTCTGCCACAAACGAGCCCGTATTGGCAACATAAGAAAGTCACCTTAACTCCACATATTGCAGCGACCAGTTTCCCTGAGCAGATTTTTGGTATTTTTGCGGAAAATGTTCAGCGGTATTTTTCCGGTCAGCCTTTAATTAATCAGATTGATTTTGATCGAGGATATTAATGGCTGAACCGACCTTTACAAGATTGATAAAAGACATCGAACAATGCCGAGTTTGTGAATCTCACTTGGCGGATGGGTGTCGCCCTGTGGTGCATATTCATCCTGACGCAAAGGTTTTACTTATTGGACAAGCTCCGGGATTGAAGGTACACAAGAGCGGTATTCCATTTGATGATGCCAGTGGCGACCGATTGCGAGATTGGATGGGCGTAACCCGTGAACAGTTTTACGACCCTAAATTTCTAGCAATTATGCCGATGGGATTTTGTTATCCGGGCAAAGGCAAAAGTGGCGATTTACCTCCACGCAAAGAATGTGCGCCTTTATGGCATGACAAGGTTTTGGCTCAATTGCCGAATATTGAGTTGGTGTTATTGGTCGGGCAGTATGCACAAGATTATTACTTGCCTGCTGATAAGCCGAAAACACTTACTGAAACCGTGCAACATTGGCGACAATTCCAACCGAAATTTTTACCTATCCCTCATCCGTCACCGAGAAATAATATCTGGTTGAAGAAGAATCCTTGGTTTGAAGCCGAAGTGATTCCGCATTTACAGCAACGTATTGCAGAATTTAAGTAAAGAAAAAACGCAGACTGAAAAGCCTGCGTTTTAAAGTTAGGATTGAGCAAATGAACGCTGCAAACAAAACTGCAGCTTCAAGTACAACGTTTATTTGTGGTATGGCTTAGACAACTCGTGCACCGCTTCCACAAATACGCCTGCATTTTCAGGCGGCACGTCTAAGTGAATGCCATGACCTAAGTTAAACACATGGCCAGTACCAGCATCACCAAAGCCCGCCAGAATATCACTCACTTCTTGGCGAATACGTTCTGGCTGAGCGTAAAGAATCGATGGATCCATATTGCCTTGTAGTGCCACTTTGTCGCCTACACGAGCAACGGCATCTGCAATATTAATAGTCCAATCCAAACCAACTGCATCACAACCTGTTGCAGCGATTTTCTCAAGCCACATGCCACCGTTCTTAGTAAATAAAGTAACAGGAACACGGCGACCGTCATTTTCACGGATTAAACCATCAACGATCTTGTGCATATATTGCAATGAGAAATCGTTGTAATCACGAGGCGTTAATACACCGCCCCAAGTATCAAATACCATAACCGATTGTGCACCAGCTTTGATTTGTGCATTTAGGTATTCGATAACGCTATCGGCTAACTTATCAAGCAAGGCATGCAAAATCGCAGGTTCTGCAAACATCATCTTCTTAATTTTAGTGAACGCTTTTGAGCTACCGCCTTCCACCATATAAGTTGCCAATGTCCAAGGGCTGCCTGAGAAACCAATCAGCGGCACTTCACCTTGTAGATCTTTACGGATTTGACGCACTGCGTTCATTACATATTGCAGTTCGCCTTCTGGATCTGGAAGTCCAATTTTATCGACATCTGCTTTGCAAGTAATTGGACGTTCGAATTTAGGGCCTTCACCCGCTTCGAAATGTAAGCCTAAACCCATTGCATCTGGAATGGTCAAGATATCAGAAAACAGAATCGCAGCATCCAACGGGAAACGACGTAATGGTTGAAGTGTCACTTCCGATGCCAATTCCGCATTTTTGCATAACGACATAAAGTCACCCGCAACACTGCGAGTTTGACGATATTCAGGCAAATAACGACCGGCTTGGCGCATCATCCATACTGGCGTGTAATCGACGGGTTGTTTTAGCAAAGCTCGTAGATAACGGTCGTTTTTTAATTCAGTCATTTTTTATCCTAAAAAGTGAGTTCTTACGTTTTTACGCTGATTTACCTTTTTACAGGGATTACATTGTTACGTCTATTTTTGCATTTATTCTAACATTGCACAGCGCACATTTTGCTAATGCTTTGCAATGGAGATCATGTTCTGGAACATTAAAATCTTGTCTTGTTTGCGTGAGTCAGGCTATTTGTTAATAATTTGTTTGCTAGCACAATATAATAACGAGCTTGAGCACTTGAATGTTCAGCATCTCATAACGACATCTTACTTACCCCTCCGGTATCCCCGGAGGTTTTTTTTATTCCCTTCGTAATTAAGCCACAGCGTTGTTGACTACAATTACTTTGGGAATAATTACTAAGGTTTAAGTATTCATTATAAATTTACGATGCTGATCGATCTCGCAATCTAATGTGTGCTCAATTAACTCACGGGCAATCGTACCTTTCGGAGCCACTTCGGGAATATTCTCGGCATTGAACCAACCTGCTGATGATAATTCAAATTCATCAACACGAATTTTTCCGCTATCGTAATCCGCCAGAAAAGCCATCATCATGCTTGAAGGAAATGCCCAAGGTTGGCTGCCAAAGTAACGGATGTTTTTTACATTAATTCCCGTTTCTTCTTTTACTTCACGAGCCACACATTGCTCTAAAGTTTCACCGGCTTCCACAAAACCCGCAATAACGGTGTACATTCCGCCTTTATGACGAGCATGTTGCGCCAACAGAATTTGTTTTTCACCTTCATCCTGTTTGCCAATCGCCACAATCACACACGGGAAAATACGTGGATAATGCAAAGTGCGGCAATCATTACATTGCATTGCTAACTGATTATGGTTGAAGTGGTTGCGTCCGCCACATTGAGAGCAAAAACGTTGCGATGCTGCCATGTGTCCATATTGCACCGCTCTGCTCGCCATTAAAAAGACATCTTCAGGCATGGAAAGCAGTTCACGCAAGGAAGTCATTTCGAGATTGGTTTCGATTTCACTGGCATTCACCCAAGCGCAAGGAACGCCATCAAGTTTGCCAATAATCACCGCTTGATCTGCGGGAAATTGCAGTTCTTCAGCACTTCCATAAGGCAGCGCATTATCACGCAAATGAATATCACTGCCATCCACAATACACCAAATTATTTTTTCATATTTTTTTAACATTGGACTTCCTCACTGCTTGAAGTTCCACCATTTTACTGGCAATCTAATTTCATTCCAGTGCTATCGTTTTTATTGTTTATACCTATATTTACTAAGGTTTTAGCGTCAGGGAAAAAGGGTATATGTGCAACTAACACGGTTCACTCCAAGACAAAGCGAGTAGCTAACTCAGTTAGCGATTTTGAGGACACAGCCATGCTAAATAAACTGAAACAAACCCAAGCACAGTTTGGCGGCTCTAGCGAAGTGATCGATCACTGGCTCAATACCAGACAGAACCTCATTGTTGAATATTGGAAGCTGGCGGCTCTAAAACCAGCTCAACATAAGAAAACACCTATTGCAAAACTGCCTTCACCAGAAGAATTGCAGCATTTTTGCCAACACTTGGTGGATTACATTTCTGAAGGCCATTTCAAAATCTACGATATGGTGATGTCGAAATGGGAATCGACGGGTTTCTCTCCAACTGAAGAAATCACCCAAACTTACTTTAAGATTGTCGCCACCACTGATCCATTACTGAACTACACGGATAAGTACGCCGATGTGGATCAAGAAGATGAATTGGAAGATTTTGATGTCGATTTTTCTGATCTTGGAGAAGTGATGGAAGAAAGGTTTGAACTGGAAGATCAGTTAATCCAATTGATTGCAGAAAGTTTAGCGTTTCCACCAGGGGCTTAATTAAATAGAACATCGCTGTAAAACCAAATGTTTCGGTAAACCAACAGAATTACAACGATTTGTATTGTCTCGTTTCTCTTATTTTTGTGGCACTTTCGCCATGACGGGTTTGCCATTGTTGCTACGTTGCGCCAACACCACGCCGCTAATAATCATCACCATGCCGATAAAATCAATGGCTTCTAATTGATCGCCTAAAATCATCCACGCAAAAATTGCAGTCACTGCTGGCATCAGGTTCATAAAGATTGCCGCTTTATCTGCACCCAAATGTTCAATTCCCATCATCCAACACCAAGGAGCAACAATCGAAGCCAGTAACCCAGCGTAAAGCATCAAGGGTACGGTTTTATGAGTAAACTCCGCTGTCTCGCTATAAATAAACAGCGGCAGCAACAGAATCAACGCACAACAAATCTGCACATACACCGACTGCCAATTTGAGATCGGCATGCGCCAGCGTTTAATCAACACCACATACAAGGCATAAACAAATGTGCCGATTAACACTAAAACATCACCTTGATTCATGCCGTGCGCAAATAATGCCGACACATCACCATGAGCAAGCATGATCAGCAAACCAACAAAAGAAATCACCGCACCACAAACCGCATAGAGTGTCAGCTTTTGTTTCAATAATGGAATGCTCAGGAATAGCCCCATTAGCGGCACTAACGAGGTAATCAAAGATAAGTTTAATGCCGTGGTACTTAATCCAGCGTAGTAGCCCAATGATTGGTTTAGCACCATACCCAATAACGAAAGAAAGGCAATTTTCGGCAAATAAGGAATGATGGTTTTACGATTCTTCCAAGTGGAAACGGCTAAAAATGGCGTCAGAACAATAAAGGCAATCAGCCAGCGATAAAAAGAAATTGCGCCGGGATCGAGCGTGGTCGACGCCATTTTATTCACAATGGAATTGCCCGCCCAAACAAAGACAGTGACTAAAGGAAAAAGGTAAAACATAACTACGCCAACTACCACAAAGAGAAGTTGGCGAGTATATACCTTAGTTGAGGAAAGAGGCAGAATTCAAAGCAAAAAAAAGCCGCTTAAGTTAAGCGGCCAAGTGATACCAATCAGACAAAACTAGTCGTCATGGTATCCAATGCTAATCGTACAAATGCGTGTGATTGGCATAATAAGGAACTGTTTTTACGATGTCTTATGTTGATTATGCTTCTTTTTGTTCAGCAACTTGCTCAACTAAAACATCATCATTTGCTGCAATCTCGTTCGCCAGCATTGCATCAACGATAACCGCACAAGCTGCGTCACCAGTGATGTTCAATGCTGTACGGATCATATCGAATACACGGTCAAGAGCAAACAATAGTGGTAGACCCTCAATTGGAATACCAGCAGAAAGTAGAACCGCAACCACTAGGAATGATGGACCCGGAACACCCGCTTGACCAACCGCACCAAGAGTTGAAGTTAGAACGATAGCAACGTAAGCGCCGATACCTAAATCAATGTGGAACAATTGTGCGAAGAATACTGCTACCAATGCGTAGTAAATTGCGTTACCAGACATGTTGATAGTTGCACCAAGAGGAAGAACGAAAGAAGCCGTTGAGTTGCTTACACCAAGTTCGTTTTCAACTACGTCCATGTTCACAGGCAGAGTTGCCATTGAAGATGCTGTAGATAGTGCCACCGCTTGAGGTTTCTTCATTGCTGAAATGAATTTCTTAGCAGACAGTTTGCTGAATGCTTGAATCATTAGTGGGTAAACCACAAAGCCGAAGATGATGATTGCAAGCAAGAATACCAAGAACAGCTTGAATACCACCATTAGAGATGCGAAACCGAATGTACCAACTGCTTCAGCCATCAAACCAAATACACCAAGAGGTGCGATAATCATTACTTTGTTGATCATCCAAACCATTGCATCAACGGTTGTGTTGATACCGTTCATGATTGGCTCACGTTTTTCTTTGCTTTGTTTAGCAAGAGCAATCCCGAAGAATAAGCAGAAAACGAGAATTTGCAGAATGTTTGCTTCGTTTAGAGATTGGAAAACGTTAGTTGGGATCATACCCGTTACTGTATCCCAGAAACCTGGAATTGCACCTTGAGCTTCATATTCATTCGAGAACATGCTTTGGATGCCGTTAACATCAATACCATGACCAGGTTGGAAAACTGAACCAAGGATAAGAGCTAGAACAACCGCTAGTGCAGAAGTTAATGCGAAGTAGCCAAGTGTAACCACACCCACTTTACCCGCAGATTGGCTGTTACCTAAGCCTGCCGCACCAGAAATAATGGCAACCGCAACCAAAGGAATAACCAACATTTTAATTAGGTTGATGAAGATTGTACCTAGTGGGCCAAATACTGAAGCATTATGTCCCATAATGGCACCGACAACTGAACCAAGTAGCATGCCGATTACGACTTGCACCCCGATATTGCCAAGCAAAGATTTTTTATTTAACACGTGATTTCCCTCGGTGTTAACAGATTAAAGTAGTTTAACTGCGCATATTATTTATTTTTATCTAGCGCAATCGTTTGCATCAGACACTTTTTTACATATAGCTGACGGTTTATGCAAGATGAAAAACAGCAAAACTGCATGGATTTTGATCTATTGCAATTATATGAAGAAAGTTTCAAAAAAAGTCATAACGAAAATAACTTAAATTGATGATTTAAACAAAACAATCATTTATAAAATTTGAAGTGATACCAATCACAATAATTACATGGTCAGAAATTGCGTAGGAAAAAGACTTTTAACAAGCAAGGATGATCAGATAATAAAAAAGGCATCTCAATGAGATGCCTTTTATCAGTATTCAATTCTAACTAAGGTGTTCTGAATTAGTCTTCAGAGAAACCTGCGTTAAGAAGTGCCGCTAGGTTATCAGTTGCTTGTTCAGCTGATGGGCCTTGCTCTTCACCTTCGCGTTGTTTTTGACGCTCTTGGTGGTAAGCATAACCAGTACCAGCAGGGATCAAGCGACCCACGATAACGTTCTCTTTCAAGCCACGTAGATCATCACGCTTACCAGAAACCGCAGCTTCAGTAAGTACGCGCGTCGTTTCTTGGAACGATGCAGCAGAGATGAACGATTCCGTTGCTAGAGACGCTTTAGTAATACCTAGTAGATCACGTTCAAAACGCACAAGCTCTTTACCTTCCGCTTCTAGTTTACGGTTAGCAATTTTAACTTGTGAGTATTCAACTTGTTCACCTTCAAGGAATTCAGAATCCCCAGAGTGAGTGATCGTACACTTACGAAGCATTTGACGAACGATAGTCTCAATGTGCTTATCGTTAATTTTTACGCCTTGTAAGCGGTAAACTTCTTGAACTTCGTTAGCAATGTATTGAGTAACAGCGTGAATACCACGTAAACGTAGAATGTCATGCGGTGTTTCTGGACCATCAGAGATCACATCACCACGTTCCACTTTCTCACCTTCAAACACGTTCAATTGGCGATGCTTAGGAATCATTTCTTCATAAGTCTCACCACCCTCACGAGTGATAATTAGGCGACGTTTACCTTTGGTTTCTTTACCGAACGATACAGTACCAGTATGTTCTGCAAGGATCGCAGGCTCTTTAGGCTTACGAGCTTCGAACAAGTCAGCTACGCGAGGTAGACCACCGGTGATATCTTTGTTACCGCCAGATTTCTGAGGGATACGAGCTAGAGTATCACCGACACCCATCTCTGCACCGTCTTCAATGTTAACGATAGCTTTACCAGGTAGGAAGTAGTTCGCTGGCATATCAGTACCAGGGATCATTACATCGTTACCTTGCTCATCAACCAGTTTGATTGCTGGACGCATATCTTTACCTGCTGATGGACGTTGTGCTGGATCTACAACTTCGCTAGAAGAAAGACCAGTTAAGTCATCAGTTTGGCGAGAGATAGTTACACCATCAATCATGTCTACGAACTGGATGCGACCTGCCACTTCAGTGATGATTGGCATGGTGTGCGCTTCCCAGTTAGCAACAACTTCACCTGCTGTTACTGGCGCATCATCACCTTTAGTTAGGTGAGAACCGTAAGGCAGTTTGTGCTTCTCTTTCGTACGGCCGAACTCATCAATGATGGTCATTTCAGATGCACGAGAAGTGATAACAAGCTTGTTGTCTTTGTTAGTTACAAACTTAGCGTTGTGTAACTTAACTGTACCTGTTGTTTTCGCTTGGATGCTGTTTTCTGCAGCTGCTGTCGATGCCGCACCACCGATGTGGAACGTACGCATGGTCAACTGTGTACCAGGTTCACCGATTGATTGAGCAGCGATAACACCAACCGCCTCACCTTGGTTAACCTTATGACCGCGAGCTAGGTCACGACCGTAACAGTTTGCACAACAACCGAAGTCAGAATCACAAGTTACTACAGAACGTACACGGATCTTATCAACTGATTCGTCTTCAAGGATCTGACACCATTTCTCGTCAAGCAATGTGTTACGAGAAACTAGTACTTCTTCAGTACCTGGTTTTAGTACGTCTTCAGCAACAACACGACCTAGAGCCAATTCAGAAAGTGCAACTTTAACGTCACCACCTTCGATATGAGGCATCATGTCTAGGCCCTCTAAAGTGCCACAGTCATGTTCAGTGATCACAACGTCCTGCGCTACGTCTACTAGACGACGAGTCAAGTAACCTGAGTTCGCAGTTTTCAGTGCTGTATCCGCAAGACCCTTACGAGCACCGTGCGTTGAGATAAAGTACTGAAGTACGTTTAGACCTTCTTTAAAGTTCGCTGTGATAGGTGTTTCGATGATCGAACCATCTGGACGAGCCATCAGACCACGCATACCAGCCAACTGACGAATCTGTGCAGCAGAACCACGAGCACCGGAGTCAGCCATCATGTAGATGCTGTTAAACGATTCTTGTTGTTCTTCATCACCGTCACGGTTGATTACTGTTTCAGAAGATAGGTTATCCATCATCGCTTTCGCAACACGATCGTTGGTAGACGCCCAGATATCGATAACTTTGTTGTAGCGTTCGCCCGCAGTAACAAGACCAGATTGGAATTGCTCTTGGATTTCACGAACTTCATCTTCTGCTGCAGAAATTTCAGTGTATTTAGCCGCTGGAACAACCATATCGTCGATACCAACAGAAACACCAGAAAGTGCCGCATAAGCAAAACCTGTGTACATGATTTGGTCAGCGAAGATTACTGTGTCTTTAAGACCAAGCTTACGGTATGCCTCGTTCAATAGGTTAGAGATTTGCTTCTTACCTAATTTTTGGTTCACGATGCTGAAAGGTAGACCTTCAGGAACGATTTGCCAAAGCATTGCACGACCAACAGTGGTATCAACCATTTCTGTTGAAGTTGTGCTGTTACCGTCTTCATCAACAACAGTTTGCGTGATACGTACTTTAACGCGAGCGTGTAGCTCAGCAGTCTTAGTACGGTAAGCTTTTTCAGCTTCTTTAGGGCCAGCAAGGTACATACCTTCGCCCTTCACGTTCACTTTTTCACGAGTCATGTAGTAAAGACCCAATACAACGTCCTGAGAAGGTACGATGATCGGATCACCAGATGCTGGTGAAAGGATGTTGTTGGTTGACATCATCAATGTACGTGCTTCAAGTTGTGCTTCTAAAGTTAGAGGCACGTGAACCGCCATTTGGTCACCATCGAAGTCGGCGTTGTATGCCGCACACACAAGTGGGTGAAGCTGAATCGCTTTACCTTCGATTAGTACAGGTTCGAATGCTTGAATACCAAGACGGTGAAGTGTTGGTGCACGGTTTAGTAGAACTGGGTGTTCACGAATTACTTCGTCTAGGATATCCCAAACGATCGCTTCTTCGCGCTCTACCATTTTCTTAGCTGCTTTGATTGTCGTAGCCATGCCACGAGTTTCTAGCTTGCTGTAGATGAATGGTTTAAATAGTTCTAGTGCCATCTTCTTAGGAAGACCACACTGATGTAGACGCAAGTATGGACCTACTGTGATTACAGAACGACCAGAGTAGTCTACACGCTTACCAAGCAAGTTCTGACGGAAACGACCTTGCTTACCTTTGATCATATCTGCCAAAGATTTTAGAGGACGCTTGTTAGAACCTGTGATCGCACGACCACGACGACCGTTATCTAGTAGTGCATCAACAGATTCTTGCAGCATACGTTTTTCGTTACGTACGATGATATCTGGAGCAGCTAGGTCTAGAAGACGCTTCAAACGGTTGTTACGGTTGATCACACGACGGTATAAATCGTTCAGATCTGAAGTCGCAAAACGACCGCCATCTAGTGGTACTAGAGGACGTAGATCTGGCGGAAGAACTGGAAGAACAGTTAGGATCATCCACTCAGGGTTGTTACCTGATGCGATGAACGCTTCAACCAATTTCAAACGCTTAGTGATTTTCTTACGCTTAGTTTCAGAGTTAGTAGTTTCTAGTTCTTCGCGCATTTGCTCGGCTTCAGCAGCCATGTCCATGGTGTGTAGCAGATCTTTGATCGCTTCAGCGCCCATTTTCGCAACGAACTCGTCACCCCACTCTTCTAAGCGGTCTAGATATTCTTCTTCTGTTAGCATTTGACCTTTTTCAAGATCAGTCATGCCAGGTTCAGTCACTACATACATTTCGAAGTAAAGAACACGTTCGATGTCACGTAGCGGAATATCCATTAATAGACCGATACGAGATGGTAGTGATTTTAGGAACCAGATGTGTGCAACTGGAGATGCTAGCTCGATGTGGCCCATACGGTCACGACGAACTTTAGTTTGTGTAACTTCTACGCCACACTTCTCACAGATAACACCACGGTGTTTCAAGCGCTTGTATTTACCACAAAGACATTCGTAGTCTTTTACTGGACCAAAAATACGCGCACAGAAAAGACCATCACGCTCTGGTTTGAACGTACGGTAGTTAATAGTTTCTGGCTTTTTAACTTCACCAAAAGACCATGAACGGATCATGTCTGGAGAAGCTAGACCGATTTTGATTGCATCAAATTCTTCGGTCTTATGCTGTGCTTTTAGAAAGTTCAGTAAATCTTTCACAATCAGCTCCTGTAAGGAGTTAAGAGGCGTTCGGCTGAACGCCTCTTTTCTACCGGGTTAAATCTGAGTCACTTACTAAGACTAGTAGCTTACTCTTCGTCTTCTAGCTCGATGTTAATACCTAGTGAGCGGATCTCTTTCAACAATACGTTGAACGATTCTGGCATACCAGGTTCCATGCTGTGATCGCCATCTACGATGTTCTTATACATCTTAGTACGGCCGTTCACGTCATCGGACTTAACAGTTAGCATTTCTTGTAGGGTATATGCAGCACCGTATGCTTCTAGTGCCCATACTTCCATCTCACCGAAACGCTGGCCACCGAACTGAGCTTTACCACCAAGTGGTTGCTGAGTTACTAGGCTGTACGAGCCAGTTGAACGTGCGTGCATCTTGTCATCAACTAAGTGGTTCAATTTCAGCATGTACATGTAACCTACAGTTACAGGACGCTCAAATTTATCACCAGTACGACCATCATACAGATCAAGCTGACCTGAAGTTGGTAAGTCTGCAAGAGCAAGCAATTCTTTAATTGCTGGTTCGTTTGCGCCATCAAATACAGGAGTAGCGATTGGTAAACCACCACGCAAGTTTTTGATCAGAGTGCGTACTTCGTCATCAGATAGTTCAGCAATGTTTACTTCTTGGCGAGTGTCACCTAAGTCGTAAACTTTTTGTAAGAACTCACGGAATTTCGCTAGTTCTTGTTGCTCTTTAACCATCTGGTTGATCTTGTCACCAATACCTTTAGCAGCAAGACCTAAGTGTACTTCTAAGATCTGACCGATGTTCATACGTGACGGTACACCCAGTGGGTTTAGCACGATATCAACAGGTTGACCTTTTTCATCATAAGGCATGTCTTCAACAGGGTTGATCTTAGAGATTACACCCTTGTTACCGTGACGACCCGCCATCTTATCACCAGGTTGAATGCGACGTTTAACTGCTAAGTAAACCTTAACAATCTTCAGTACGCCTGGTGCAAGATCATCACCTTGAGTGATCTTACGACGTTTAGTTTCAAACTTCTTATCAAAATCAGCTTTCAATTCATCCCATTGCTCAGCAAGCTGCTCAAGTTGAGATTGAAGTGCATCATCTTCAAGAGTTAGTGTTAACCAGTTCTTACGATCAATTGAGTCTAGTTTCGCTTCAGAGAAGCCACCAGAGATCAGTAGAGAACGAACACGAGCTAATAGACCACCTTCAAGAATTTGGAACTCTTCAGTTAAGTCTTTCTTCGCGTCTTTCAACTGCATTTGTTCAATTTCAAGCGCACGCTTGTCTTTTTCTACGCCATCGCGAGTAAAGACTTGAACATCAATGATCGTACCAGAAATAGAGTTTGGTACACGTAGCGAAGTATCTTTAACGTCAGATGCTTTTTCACCGAAGATAGCACGTAGTAGCTTCTCTTCAGGAGTAAGTTGAGTTTCACCTTTAGGGGTTACTTTACCAACTAGGATGTCGCCACCCTTAACTTCAGCACCGATGTAAACGATACCTGACTCGTCTAGTTTAGACAGAGCAGATTCACCTACGTTTGGAATGTCAGCTGTGATTTCTTCACTACCAAGTTTGGTATCACGAGCCACACAAGATAGTTCTTGAATGTGGATAGTTGTGAAGCGATCTTCTTGTACAACACGCTCAGAAACCAAGATGGAGTCTTCGAAGTTGTAACCATTCCAAGGCATGAATGCGATACGCATGTTTTGACCAAGCGCTAGTTCACCAAGGTCTGTTGAAGGACCATCAGCAAGAACGTCACCGCGAGATACTGGCTCACCAGGAAGCACGGTTGGGCGTTGGTTAATACATGTGTTTTGGTTCGAACGTGTGTATTTAGTTAGGTTGTAGATGTCGATACCAGCTTCGCCAGGTACTAACTCATCTTCATTTACCTTAACAACGATACGAGATGCGTCTACAGACTGAATCATACCGCCACGTTTCGCTACCGCAGTTACACCTGAGTCTACTGCTACGTTACGCTCAATACCTGTACCAACTAGAGGCTTATCAGCTTTCAAAGTTGGAACTGCTTGACGTTGCATGTTCGCACCCATCAATGCACGGTTCGCATCATCGTGTTCTAGGAACGGGATAAGCGAAGCAGCGATAGATACTACTTGGTTTGTTGCAACGTCCATGTAGTTAACATGGTCACGTGGGTGAAGACCAGATTCACCTTTCTGACGAGCTGTGATCAACTCTTCAGCAAAGCGGCCATCTTCAGTCAAGTGTGCGTTCGCCTGAGCGATAACAAATTGACCTTCTTCGATAGCAGATAGGTAATCTACTTCTTCAGTTACCACACCATCAACAACACGACGGTAAGGCGTTTCTAAGAAACCGTACTCATTACAACGAGCAAACGCTGACAATGAGTTGATCAAACCGATGTTTGGACCTTCAGGCGTTTCGATCGGACATAGACGACCGTAGTGAGTTACGTGAACGTCACGTACTTCAAAGCCAGCACGCTCACGAGTCAAACCGCCAGGACCTAATGCAGAAATACGACGTTTGTGCGTAACTTCTGACAACGGGTTGTTCTGATCCATAAATTGAGAAAGCTGTGATGAGCCGAAGAACTCTTTCACCGCTGCCGAAATTGGCTTAGCGTTGATTAGATCTTGAGGCATGATCGCATCTAGGTCACCAAGACTTAGACGTTCTTTCACTGCACGTTCAACACGGACTAGACCAACACGGAATTGGTTCTCAGCCATTTCACCAACAGAACGGATACGACGGTTGCCAAGGTGGTCGATATCGTCCACTTCACCAATACCGTTACGGATACCGATCAGTTTCTTCATTACCGCGATGATGTCTTGCTCGTCAAGGATACCTTGATCGTTAGCATCTTCACGTTCGATAGAGCTGTTAAACTTCATACGACCAACAGTCGATAGGTCATAACGCTCTTCAGAGAAGAACAAGCTTTGGAATAGAGATTCTGCAGCTTCTTTTGTTGGTGGCTCGCCAGGGCGCATCATACGGTAGATTTCTACTAGTGCAGAAAGACGATCCGTAGTGCTGTCGACACGTAGTGTGTCAGACATGAATGGGCCGTGGTCCAAGTCATTTGTAAATAGTACTTCAAGCTTTTTGTAACCTGCTTGAGAAAGGTTTGCTAATGCTTCAAGAGAAATCTCTTGGTTCGCAGCAACGATAAGTTCGCCAGTTGATTCGTCGATGTAATCTTTAGAAGCAACTTTACCAACGATGTACTCAACAGGTACTTCGATGAACTCAACGCCATCTTTTTCAAGATTGCGGATGTGGCGAGCCGTTACGCGACGACCAGCTTCTACGTATACAGTGCCGTTTGCTTCGATATCAAAAGAAGCAGTTTCACCACGTAGACGATCTGGTACCAACTCCATAAGTAGAGTTTGGTCTTTTACTTCAAAGCGCACTTTTTCAAAGAAGATATCTAGGATTTCTTCAGTTGTTTTATTAAGTGCACGTAAAATAATAGATGCAGGTAGCTTACGACGACGGTCAATACGTACGTATAGGTTATCTTTCGGATCGAATTCGAAATCTAACCATGAACCGCGGTAAGGAATTACACGTGCGTTATAAAGCACTTTACCTGAAGAGTGGGTCTTACCTTTATCGCTGTCGAAGAACACGCCTGGGCTTCTGTGCAGCTGGGATACGATAACCCTCTCAGTACCATTGATTACAAAGGTACCATTGTCTGTCATAAGCGGAATTTCGCCCATGTAGACTTCTTGTTCTTTAATGTCTTTTACGGTGCCTGCTGGTGCGTCTTTATCAAAAACAACTAGACGCAATTTAACGCGTAGCGGCTTCGAATAAGTGACACCACGGATTTGACATTCTTTAACATCAAATACTGGCTCACCAAGACGGTAGCTAACGTATTGCAGCTCAGAGTTGCCGTTGTAGCTCTGGATTGGGAATACAGAACGGAAGGCAGCTTCAAGACCATATTGACCTTCAGGATCCTGTTCAATGAACTTGTCGAATGAATCAAGTTGGATCGATAGCAAATATGGGACGTCCAATACTTGTGGACGCTTACCAAAATCCTTACGGATGCGCTTTTTCTCGGTATAAGAGTAAACCATGGGGTTCCTCAGCTAGCTGATAAGTGACCCAAACTGCCCAAGACACGTTAATATCAGCCTAGTGACATTACGGGGACAGTGACTAACAACACTGTTTATGTGGTGACACTTCAACCTCATCTGAACGTTATTAGTTCAGCAGAACCTTAAAGTGTTTTTTGCTCGGTTATAGATCCCTAAACAGCGGGAAAATAAATCTATACCCTACAGCGCAAAAAGGCCGGTGATTAAATAATCACCAGCCATTAGCCTTTCGGCTAAGAAATTAAGTAATAATTACTTAACTTCAACAGAAGCACCAGCTTCTTCTAGTTGTGCTTTAAGAGCTTCAGCTTCTTCTTTAGAAACAGCTTCTTTAAGTGGTGCTGGAGCACCGTCAACTAGACCTTTAGCTTCTTTAAGACCTAGGCCAGTCGCGCCACGTACTGCTTTGATTACAGCAACTTTGTTAGCGCCAGCAGCAGTTAGGATTACGTCAAATTCAGTTTGCTCTTCAGCAGCATCACCTGCAGCTGCGCCGCCAGCAACAACAGCTGCTGCAGCAGAAACGCCGAATTTTTCTTCCATAGCTTCGATAAGCTCAACAACTTGCATTACAGACATTTCTGCAACTGCGTCTAGGATTTGCTCGTTAGTAATAGACATAACAATTCTCTTTTAAGTTAACAATAAGTTTATTTAGCAACCAAAAAAATGCAAGGCTTAAGCAGCATCTTGTTTTTGATCGCGAACAGCAGCGATAGTACGTACCAGCTTGCCAGCAGAAGCTTCTTTCATGCACATCATTAGGCGTGCGATTGCTTCGTCGTAAGTAGGTAGTGTCGCTAAAACGTCAGCGTTAGTAACTGCGCCTTCAAATGCAGCCGCTTTGATTTCAAAATCTTTGTTCTCTTTAGCGAAGTCTTTGAAAAGACGCGCTGCAGCACCTGGGTGCTCGTTAGAGAAAGCAATCAAAGTTGGGCCTACGAATACGTCTTTTAGACATTCGTAGTCTGTGCCTTCTACTGCACGACGTGCTAGTGTGTTACGAACAACTTTCATGTAAACGCCAGCTTCACGAGCTTGTTTACGTAGAGAAGTCATCGCGCCAACAGCAACGCCACGAGAGTCAGCAACAACTGCAGAAAGTGCACCACTGGCTGCTTCGTTAACTTCAGCAACAATTGCTTGTTTGTCTTGAAGGTTTAAAGCCATTTGGATTTACTCCTGGTTGTAGTTACACCACTCATTAAAATAATGAGTGTTCTTGCGGTGCATTCCCAAATGAATATTTCTTACGAAATACGACCATCAGTTCGGGCACCATCTACGTAGGTAATTATTAAGTTAAGCCAATATAAATATCAGTTAACGCCTACGGTCTTGGATGGAAGCATCATTTGCTCTGTCTGGCTCTTAAAAAGAATTCGACAAAATAAGCAACACTCCAACCATAATTAGGCGCAAAATTAAACACAAATTTTGCACCTAATCAAATCAATTAAGCAACTTGAGTCTTCAAGCATTCTTGATCAACAGCAACACCAGCACCCATAGTAGTAGAGATGCTTACTTTCTTCAGGAAAGTACCTTTCGCTGAAGATGGTTTAGCTTTCTTAAGTGCTACTAGAAGAGCTTCTAAGTTCTCTTGTAGTTGGCTAGCTTCGAAAGATGCTTTACCGATAGTAGTGTGGATGATGCCGTTTTTGTCGTTACGGTAACGAACCTGACCAGCTTTAGCGTTCTTAACAGCTTCAGCAACGTTAGGAGTTACAGTACCAACTTTAGGGTTTGGCATTAGACCACGTGGGCCTAAGATAGTACCTAGTTGACCAACAACACGCATTGCATCTGGAGAAGCAACAACTACGTCGAAGTTCATTTCACCTTTTTTCACTTGCTCAGCAAGATCTTCCATACCAACGATATCTGCGCCAGCTGCTTTAGCTGCTTCAGCGTTTGCACCTTGAGTGAACACTGCTACGCGGATGTCACGGCCTGTACCATGTGGAAGTACAGTTGCGCCACGAACGTTTTGGTCAGATTTACGAGCATCGATGCCTAGGTTTACAGCAACGTCTACGCTTTCTACGAATTTAGCAGTTGCTAGTTCTTTAAGAAGAGCGATAGCTTCGTTGATTTCGTATTCTTTAGTTACATCCACTTTTTCACGGATGTTTTTCATACGCTTAGTAAGTTTTGCCATTATATTAACCCTCTACCACTAGGCCCATTGAACGAGCAGTACCCGCGATAGAACGCTTCATCGCTTCGATGTCTGCGCCAGTCATATCTGCAGCTTTAGTTTCAGCAATCTCTTGAAGCTGAGCGTCAGTTACAGTACCAACTTTCTCAGTGTTTGGACGGCCAGAACCAGACTTAAGGCCAGCAGCTTTCTTAAGAAGAACAGCAGCAGGTGGAGTCTTAGTTACAAATGTGAAAGAACGGTCGTTGTATACAGAGATAACAACTGGGATTGGTAGACCTTTCTCAATAGATTCTGTTTTTGCGTTGAATGCTTTACAGAATTCCATGATGTTTACACCGTGTTGACCTAGAGCAGGACCTACCGGTGGACTTGGGTTTGCCATACCAGCTGCAACTTGCAGTTTGATATAAGCTTCAACTTTCTTAGCCATTTTAATTCCTAAATATTGGGTACAAACGCTAGTTTATATTCACCAGCTCCCCGTTAGTTTTACATTAATACCTGTAAAAAGGCGCGAAATTATAGGAAAACTTCACGCCTAAAACAAGTCTTTTGTTGCTTTATTAAGCAATAAAATTAGTTTTGTTTTTCAACTTGACTAAACTCAAGCTCAACTGGTGTTGCACGACCAAAGATCGATACAGACACTTTCAAGCGGCTCTTTTCGTAGTCAACTTGTTCAACAGTACCATTGAAGTCAGCAAATGGGCCTTCAGTAACACGAACCACTTCACCTGCTTCAAATAGCGTTTTCGGTCTTGGAGCTTCACTCGCTTGCTCTAGACGGTTCAAGATAGCATCAGCTTCTTTATCCGTGATTGGAGCAGGACGATCAGAGGTGCCACCAATAAAGCCCATAACACGCGGAATGCTGCGCACTAAGTGCCATGACTCGTCATTCATGATCATCTGAACTAATACATAGCCAGGGAAGAATTTACGCTCACTTTTACGGCGTTGACCCGCGCGCATTTCAACTACTTCTTCAGTTGGGACTAAAACGTCACCAAAGTAGTCTTCCATGCCGTGCATTTTAATATGTTCGCGTAGAGATTGTGCAACACGACCTTCAAAGCCAGAAAAAGCTTGAACAACATACCAACGTTTTTTTGGTGCTTCACTCATGTTTAACCCCTTACACTCCAGTTGCTAGAGCAATTAGACGAACCATGATGCCGTCAATTCCCCATAGCAATAGAGCCATTACAATACTTACAGCTAATACGATAAATGTAGTTTGCATAGTTTCTTGGCGTGTTGGCCAAACCACTTTGCGAACTTCAAGCTTTGCTTCACGAGCAAAAGCTAACGTAGCTTTACCTTTCGTTGTTAACGCAGCAACACCTAAAGCGGCAGCGATCAAAATAACAACGGCTGCTGCACGAATAACAACAGACATTTCACCATACAGGTAATTTCCCACAACAGCGGCAGCTAATAGTGCAAAAGTGATAAACCACTTAAACGCATCTGCAGCTTTTGAACTCTCTTGAGTTTCAGCTTTGGCTTTCATAGAACAAACCTGTGATAAGTTTTACTAAAACGACAATAACCCCGCTGATGCAGGGCTAACTCATTAGCTTTGGCTTAAAGCCATTCGCTAAATAAATTAGATCAAATCTAATATTATTCTTTGCTGATACAGACAAAATGAGCAATAAAACAGCGTCATTTTATTCAGCGTAGAAAAAAGGCATCAAATGATGCCCTTTTTAATAGTCGTTAGTCAAATACTATTCGTATTTAACCGTTAGGCTTGGCAAATTAAGCGATAACTTTCGCTACAACACCAGCACCAACTGTACGGCCACCTTCACGGATAGCGAAACGTAGACCTTCGTCCATCGCGATTGGAGCGATTAGAGTAACAGTCATTTGTACGTT
>JBKEDP010000028.1:0-67084 GCA_047975485.1 Vibrio sp.
ACGTTGATAGGTTGGGTGTGTAAGCGCTGCGAGGCGTTGAGCTAACCAATACTAATTGCCCGTGAGGCTTAACCATACAACACCTAAAGGGTTTTGATGGACTCAATAAAGAATACAAATAAGCACTTGAATGAGTGATGAGACTTTAGCTAGAAATAGCAACCAGCTTTCCGAATTAAGTTAAGTCGCTGTAGCGACTTAACAAAAGAATTTGCTTGGCGACCATAGCGCTTTGGACCCACCTGAGTCCATGCCGAACTCAGAAGTGAAACGAAGTAGCGCCGTTGGTAGTGTGGGGTCTCCCCATGTGAGAGTAGGACATCGCCAGGCTCGAAGACAGACCGAAAGGTCGCACGTTATTGATGTACTAATTCAATAATGACAACTTGTGGAGGGATGGCTGAGTGGTCGAAAGCACCGGTCTTGAAAACCGGCAGTCGTTAATAGCGGCTCTAGGGTTCAAATCCCTATCCCTCCACCACTCTTCTAAAGGCTCTTGAGTAATCAAGAGCCTTTTTTCTATCTGCAATTTCCAGCAATACTTTCTTCTATTCTTCTATTCTTCTATTCTTCTATCTTTTCTTGAATTCATACTATTTGCTTTCTATTTCCTATACGCCAGATTGGGATTTGGCAAATTTCCATGTGTTAAACGTACATAAATTAAAGCAGCCGTAATAGCATCTTGTAGAGCATCATGGCGTTCTTGGATCGGCAGTTCCAAATGACGACAAATAGCCTCCAGACTTAAATCAAAATACGCATTAGGCAATAAACGCTCTAATTGTTGGTGATAAAGCTGACTGACTTCTATTAATGGATTTGGTAACGGAAAACCAAAATGCTTCTTATAGGCTCGGTCTAAAATCGTTTTGTCATAACGGATGTGGTATCCCACCATAGGTCGATTACCAATAAAAGCGAGTAACTTTTCTAATCCTTCCTCTTCTGAATATCCTTCTTCTAAATCGTTGTGGCGTAATTTGTGAATTTTGACTGATGTTGAACTGAGAGTTTGCGGCGCTTTCAATTTGATATGAAAGGGCTCGCTTGTCATCACCTTATTGTTGATGATCTTGGTTGCGGCAATCGTTACTAACTCCGCTTGCATCGGGTTTAAGCTTGTCGTTTCACAATCAATAGATACATATTCGTTTTTATCTATTGAGCCAAATAGAGATCGATAAGGCGAATCTTTTAAGCGGTAGAACCACCATAAGCGCTGTAACTTATTCATAATCGCAGTCTCTAATCTCGAATTTGATAATGATAACCAAGCCATTGCTTAAACTTTTTCACCACATGTAGGCTATGGCGTAATAAGTCACGGTCGATTCTGTTTAATAAACTTACCTCTAATTTGTTATGTGAATGCTGTAGATTGATTTGCTGATCGAGCCGCCACTTAATAAATAGTTTGAGTGCTTCAGAAAGATTGTCGGCAGTGAGTTTTTCTAGCACGTTATTTTTTTGCAATAGTTCAATGCGTTCAAAAGTATTACTAGCGAGAATTTGGTGCTCAATCGCTAATGTTCTAATGCCGTGCACAATAGGGAATATTCCGCCTTGCTTAATGTCGATGCCTTGTTTGCTTTGTTTTACTTGGCCGAAAATCGTTAAAGGCACCGAGAACCCTAAAGCTGGGCGAGCAAATTCCATCAAAGCGATTTCATTATTCTGCATGGCTTCAGAAAGAGTGTGTTTTAACGGTTCAAGCAACTTTTTATTACCGGCAATGGCATGGGCATCAGAAAGTATCGCTAACTTCATAACCGATTCGACACGGCATTCATTTGCCCAAGCGGTAATCGCCTTCTTCCAATCTCGTTGGCTTTTCACCCATTGGGGATTATTCACCATCACTTTGCCATCGCATGGTGGATAGCCCAATTTCTCTAGTGTTTCACTAAAAGTATTCATTAAATCATCAAATTGGTAATGCATTCCGTCTTTAATGATGAGCGCATTATCTTGATCGGTTTTTAGGATCTGTTCTCCTCGTCCCTCTGACCCCAAAACTAATAAACAACAGTGATCATGCAAATGTTTTGGCACGATCAGTTCAAAGGTTTTCTCCATGATTTGTTCATTGAGCGCTGAAATCAGTTCCATAATGAAGCGAGTTCGAATGCCATTACGTTGCAGAGTTTGTACCAGTTCTCTTTGCTTACTGGCTGCGAGAACTAAATCATCAATCTGAGTGGCATTGGCTATGCGCATGGTTAGCACATGGGAGTGCGTAGAGAATGCGCTGAGAATTTCCGTTAGATTCAAAATGCCCACAATCTCATCGCCATGTGTGACAACTAATCTTTTGCACTTGTGACGCGTCATTAGAATCATGGCATCAAATAAATAGCGACCTTGCTCTATATGAATCAAAGGAAATTGTGCAACTTGCTTGGTTGCGGTATCCACTGACAAATTGTCGAGTGCAATGGCGTGTAATAAATCAGTTCGAGTCACAATGCCATAAGGTAATGTGTTGGCTGCGTTTGATTCTGAGATTGCTTCGGCAGTTAATTCAGACAGTGGCTTTGAAATTGGCACTAGAGCACAATCGCAACCTTGATCTTTCATCTGCTCAACAGTTTGTTTTAGATTGGCATCGGATGATAAAACCAGCGCAGGGGTATAAATATTTTCATCAATTCGAGTGAGAATGAATTCTGCTAAATTTTGTTGATTGTGTGCCTTTTCAATCGGCTGCTGACGCGCGGTTAAATTGTTATCAAAATAAGCCGCAAAGTCGTCATTGCTTTGGTAAAGCTCAAGAAAAACAGGACGAGGAAGTAGGTAAGAAAGTGTATCTTCTAACGCTGTATATCTGTGTTTTATGGTGCCATCGATCAACGAACGAACATCAAACATATCTTCAGCGGCATAATGTGCAAAGACTTCCTTGCCATCATCACTGGTTTCTTCCACGCCACCTTTCATCAAAATATACAGATGGTCATCACTTTTTCCCGGCGTGAGAATGGTATCGAATTGTCGAAAGTAAGCGACATCTAGATTCGAGCGCAGTTGCTTTTGCTGTGTTTCCGAAAGGCGATCAAACGGCGCTAATGTCATATTAAACTTATCAGGCATGGCATCACCTCACACAAGAACACGGATCATGAGTGTGACTATTTTCTGCTTTTCTCGCTAGACGACTTTCGTCTAAATGGGTAAAGCGATTGAGTTGATAGAGGCATGGTCAGTAATGCTGATAGAGGGCATAATAGTCACTCTATTTCTTCAAATAATAGGGCTTTCGATGTTCTCTCCATCGCCGTTTGGTTGGATTTCTCAATACTTCTTTGGCTTCTTTTTCGTGTATGGTATTTACTTGCCGTTTTGGAGTTTGTGGCTTTCTGAACAAGGTATAAGTTCGGCAGACATTGGGATATTGCTCGGGCTTGGTTTTGCGACTCGCTGTGTCACCAATTTATTGCTTACACCTCGTTTGCACAAAGTTGAGCATTTAATGCCAGCGTTACGCATTCTTACCTTTATCGCCCTAATCTTTTGTACCTTACATTTTGCCACGGGCGGAAACTTCTGGTGGCTTGCTTTGGCGATGATTGGCTTTAATGCGACCTTTGGCCCCGGTATTCCGTTGGCTGATTCCGTGGCGAATTATTACAGCAAACTGAACATTATTGATTATGGAAAAAGCCGTGTTTGGGGATCGATTTCTTTTATTGTCGGCTCTACTTTGGTTGGTTATTTAGTCAATAACTATGGCGGGAATATGATTGTTTACACCGCTATGGTTGGCTTGTTCGTGACGTTATTATTCTCACTTAGACGTCCAACTTTATTGCCTGAAACCCAAGATGAAAAACGTCAAGTTCGCCCGCCATTAATGCAACTGTTGAAGCAATGGCCAGTGGTGAAATTTCTGTTCTTAATCGCTCTGCTGCAAGGTTCTCACGCCGCTTATTACAGCTTTAGTACCATTCATTGGAAAGAAGTCGGCATTTCAGAATCAATTATTGGTTACTTATGGAGTTTTTCTGTCGTTTCCGAAGTTCTGCTATTTGCTTTTAGCGCCCGTTTATTTGGTCGTTGGTCGTTGCGTGCCATGTTCTTGCTTGCCGGTGTTGCTGCAGTAGTACGATGGGGCGGGATTGCTTTAACCCATGAAATTTGGCTGTTAGCGATTCTGCAAACTTTACACGGTTTAACCTTTGCTTTGACTCACTTTGCTACGATTCGCTACATCCAACAAGTCGATGATAGCAAGATGGTACCACTGCAAGCTTTATACAACGCAATTCCAATGGGAGCCTGTGTGGCAGCAATGACAGCAGTCAGTGGTTGGGGTTATGAATACTGGGGTGCAGGTGTTTTCTGGTTG
Organism: Vibrio sp.; assembly: GCA_047975485.1. Taxonomy (GTDB): domain Bacteria; phylum Pseudomonadota; class Gammaproteobacteria; order Enterobacterales; family Vibrionaceae; genus Vibrio. The sequence goes on from JBKEDP010000028.1 coordinate 4,349, forward strand.
ATGGCATTAATGGGAGCTATTGCCTTGTTTGTGAAGATAGATCCTCCAAAATCGAACCTAGGCTAAGTGTTCAATTTACTACGGAATCCACAAATCAAAAGGAAAGGGATTGAGGTGAAAATTTAGTCGTAGCACAATGTATTCAGGCTTATTTTACATGGATGTAGATATGCAAGGATGGCTAGTTGTCCCCGTTTCGTTAGCGTATTTAGGGGTTTTATTTTTAATCGCATGGTATGGCGACAGGCAAAAGAGTTGGCTGTTTCGTTGGCGGCCTTGGATTTATAGCCTTTCCATTGCGGTGTATTGCACATCTTGGACTTTCTACGGCACGGTTGGACAAGCCAGTGCTGATATGTGGTCATTTCTTCCTATCTATTTAGCGCCCATTCTCGTCTTTATTTTTGGCTGGCGTATTCTGGCTCGCATGATTTTGATCACCAAGCGAGAACACATCACTTCCATCGCTGACTTTATCGCTGCTCGTTATGGTAAATCACAGGGATTGGCGATCACGGTTACTTTAATTGCAGTGATTGGGATTCTGCCTTATATCGCTTTGCAACTGCGTGGCATAACTATGGGGTTGGAACTAGTTGCCCCTAAAATGATCAGTGAGTTTGGATATCAAGATGAACAAATATCATGGTTTGTGGTGGGTGTTTTAGCGGTATTTACCATGTTATTTGGCACTCGCAATATTGATAATACCGAACATCATCGTGGCATTATGATGGCGGTGGCGTTTGAGTCTTTAGTTAAGCTAATTGCCTTTCTTTTGGTCGGTTTGTTTGTGGTTTTGATCTTGGCAAATCGTCCAGAAATCAGCTTAGGTGAATTGGCCCGTCGTTATTACCAAACTCCCAATATTCCAACCTTAATCATCCACATGATACTAACGGCTGCGGCTATCATTTGTTTACCTCGTCAATTTCACACCACCATTGTTGAAAATGATCAGGCAAGAGATCTCCACACCGCACGGTTTGTCTTTCCAACTTACTTATTGTTGATGGGATTGTTTGTGCTGCCTATTGCTTGGGCTGGGCAATATTTGTTATCTGGCACGGGTGCCGATGGTTATGTGATTAGCTTACCGATTTCAGTTGGAGCGGATAATATTGCGTTACTCGCCTTTTTAGGAGGCACATCAGCTGCCAGTGGAATGGTTATCGTATCCACTATTGCGCTTACCATTATGATTTCGAACGATTTGGTATGGCCATTGCTATTAAGACGAATGCGATTAACCGATGCCAAACCGGGGCAAATTTCAGGTTTACTGTTGAATGTTCGTCGAGCCTTAATTGCCTTACTGCTTTTTGGTGCATGGTGTTTCTATCAAGTTCTGGATCATATTCCATCGTTGTCGGTGATCGGTTTGCTTTCTTTTGCTGCCATTGCTCAATTTGCACCTGCGGTATTAGGCGGTTTGTATTGGAGGAAAGGGAATCGCCAAGGGGTTTATGTTGGCTTAATTCTTGGATTTATCGTGTGGCTGATGACCTTGATGATGCAGACTAATTTGTTGGCAGGAAATCCTGAAACGAACTTACTGGTTTGGCTTTTAACTCCACCAGACTGGCTGCAAAACATGGACGTGCAAGCATCAGATTGGGGCATGATGCTAAGCCTCATCGTTAACCTTGTCGCTTATGTGTTTGTGTCTCAAGTGACTCGCTCAAGCTTGAGTGACCGCTTGCAGGCTGCTGCTTTTGTTGGCACTCCGACTCATGAATCCGAAGATATGAGCTTATATCAAAGCCGAGTGAGTGTTGCTGAATTAGAAATGTTGGCTTCTCGATTTGTCGGACGTAAGAGAGCTCGTACTGCTTTCCAACTTTTCTGGGAACAGCAAAACAAAACGCTTTTACCGCAACAACAAGCAACTGCGCCTTTAATTCGTCACACTGAGCGGGTTTTGGCGGGTGTGTTTGGAGCATCCTCCGCAAGACTGGTTTTAACTTCCGCTTTGCAAGGCCGAAATATGCAGTTGGAAGAAGTCGCAACCATAGTGGATGAGGCTTCTGAGCTTTATGATTTTAGTCGTAGTTTATTGCAAGGTGCTATTGAACACGTGAGCCAAGGGATTGCAGTAGTCGATAAGCAACTTCGTTTAGTGGCGTGGAATCAACGATATTTGGAGTTATTCGATTTTCCTCCGGGGTTAATTCAAGTGGGGCGCCCGATTGCAGATGTGATCCGCCATAATGCTCAGCAAGGTTTATGTGGTCCGGGTGATCCGGAATCCCATGTGCGTCGTCGTGTTGAACATTTAGAGCGAGGAACAAAACATACTTCATCTCGTGTGCGTGAAGATGGCCAAGTGATCGAAGTGCAAGGCAACCCAATGCCCGGCGGTGGTTTTGTTATGAGTTTCTCGGATATCACTGCATTCCGTCGTGCCGAGCAAGCATTAAAAGAGGCGAATGAAACGCTTGAAGATCGAGTGCAAAAGCGAACCCATGAACTGGAAAACTTGAATGCGAAACTGGTCGAAGCCACCAAGGATGCTCAACAAGCCTCGAAATCAAAAAGCCGTTTATTGGCCGCAGTGAGTCATGACTTAATGCAACCATTGAATGCCGCTCGCCTGTTTGCTTCTTCACTTTCTGAAACGGCTAATGACGACAATACGATCAAATTTTCTTCTCATATTGAAAGTGCGCTTGGCGTAGCTGAAGAATTGATTGGCGATTTGTTGGATATTTCTCGTTTGGAATCCGGCAAGGTTCCGACTGATATTCACTGTTTCAAACTGCATGATGTGCTCGATAAACTCGATGCTGAATTTGGCGTTTTGGCGAAAGAGCATAATATTGAATTTGAGCGAGTGCCAACTCAATTGGTGGTGGAGTCTGATCCAAAACTCTTACGTCGTGTGCTGCAAAACTTACTTACTAATGCGTTCCGTTATAGCCAGCAAGAGGGGCGAAAAGGGAAAGTTTTAATCGGAGTTCGTCGTGCAAAAGAGCATATTCGCATTGAAGTTTGGGATAACGGCATTGGTATTCCCCATGAAAAACAAGCTGAAATTTTTGATGAATTTACTCGCGTAGATGAAAACCGTGCCGACCAAGGTTTAGGTCTTGGCTTGGCGATTGCTCGTGGTATCGTGCGCTTACTTGGTCATTCGTTAGAGTTAAGATCATGGCCAACTCAAGGCACTGTTTTTTCCGTCACACTCAAACGTTGCGCCAATGCACCAACACCGCAAACTCAAACCCTAGTACCTGAACATGCTCCTTTGGCGAACATCAAAGTCTTGTGTGTGGATAACGAATCTGAAATTTTATTAGGCATGCAAACCTTGTTAGAACGTTGGGGTTGTGAAGTTCGAACCGCTCTGGACTTAAAGCAAAGCCTGAAAGCTATTGAAGATGATTGGTGTCCTGAAGTGGTGTTCTCGGATTATCATTTAGACCACGGCCGCACAGGTATCGAAGTGTTGAATGAATTGCGAGCAAGACTGGGCGACAGCTTTGTCGGTGTCGTGGTCAGTGCCGATCGCTCACCAGAAGTAAAACAAGAAACCCAAGCGGGTAATTTCCAATTATTAGCTAAACCTGTTAAGCCATTGAAATTAAGGGCCGTCTTGAATAGGCTGTAAGTTGAATAGGCAGTGAGTCTAATTTTAGGGTTTGATAAAGGAATAAATAAAAATGATGGGCGAATACAAAACGAAGCAGGGTGTGCTGGTGGAGATCTATCGTGGGCAAGTTCGTATTGCGATGGGTGGTTTAGTTGTGAGTGAACAAGTTGAAAACATTCACGCTATTACGATTCAAGGGATGGATGGCACGAATAGCTTCTACCTTGCAGTCGACAACTCTAATGCTTTGTTGTTTGTTGATGATTTAGAAGAGCTACAAGCTTTAGCTGATACGCTAGGCATTGAGGTTGAGAAAAACAGTTAATAATACCAATCGTACTAATTATCTGCTCATCCTTGCTTGTTAAAAACCTCGATAACTGCGTTAAAAAATTTGATTGTAGAATAACTACTTATCGAAATTTTTTGCCTTGTTCTCAAGTCTTTTTCCTACGCAATTTCTGACCATCTAATTAGTGTGATTGATATACAAACGAGATCTTTATTGAAGATCGAGATCTCTGCGATCTTATCGTGAGCAAATGATCTGGTAAATAAGTGATCCAAAAGTAAGCCCGAAGTTCATTACGATCTTCGGGCTTTGTTTTCTTTTTCGCTTTACTAAATCAATAGTTAATTAGTGGTCGTGTGCTGCGCCTGCGCCTTTCGGGAAGCGGATAGATTCCACCATGTCTTGAACATCTTTTGGTACTTCTGCTGTGAACTTGTTCACCACAATGGATACCACGAAGTTCAAACACATACCTAGTGTACCGATACCTTCTGGGCTGATGCCGAAGAACCAGTTATCAGGTGTACTTGCCGCTGGGTTTACAAACTTAAAGTAGATGATGTAAGCCGCAGTAAATACAATACCTGTCACCATACCGGCAATCGCACCTTCTTTGTTCATCTTCTTATAGAAAATACCTAAGATGATGGCTGGGAAGAATGATGCAGCTGCCAAGCCGAACGCAAACGCTACTACCTGTGCTACGAATCCTGGAGGGTTAATACCTAAGTAACCCGCACCGACTACCGCAACCGCTGCGGCGACCCGAGCATAGATGAGTTCCTCTTTATCGGTCATATTTGGCTTAAAGCTCTTCTTCATCAAGTCATGAGAAATGGAAGTTGAGATAACCAATAATAGACCTGCTGCTGTTGATAGTGCCGCTGCTAAACCACCGGCTGCCAATAGCCCTACAACCCAGTTTGGAAGTTTCGCTAGTTCTGGTGAAGCCAATACAATAATGTCGTTGTTGATGGTCATTTCGTTACGCTCATCACCAGTGTACATCATGCGGCCGTCGCCATTTTTGTCTTCCCAAGCTACTAAGCCTGTAGCTTCCCAGTTTTTATACCAGCTAGGTGCATTTTCAGCTTGAACCCCTTGTAGATCTGGGCCGTTTAGCGTATCAATCAAGTTTACACGAGCAAATGAAGCTACTGCTGGAGCTGTAGTGTAAAGCAATGAGATGAATAGCAATGCCCAACCCGCAGAGATACGCGCATCACGTACACGAGGTACCGTAAAGAAACGGATAATTACGTGTGGTAAACCAGCTGTCCCCACCATTAGAGCAGCTGTGATAAAGAAAATATCAACTATGCTTTTTGAACCATCAACGTAGGAAGTAAACCCGAGTTCTTGAGTTAATCCCTCCAAGCGGTCCATTAGATAAACATCAGAACCTGTAATGGTTGAGCCCATGCCCAATTGTGGAAGAACGTGGCCAGTCATCATGATTGAAGTAAAGATAGCTGGAACTAAGAATGCGAAAATTAGTACGCAGAACTGCGCTACTTGAGTATAGGTAATGCCTTTCATGCCACCTAATACGGCATAGAAGAACACAATCGCCATACCAATGATGATACCGAGGTTAATGTCTATTTCTAGGAAGCGAGCAAACACCACGCCCACACCACGCATTTGTCCCGCAACATAAGTAAACGAAACGAAGATGGCACAGAAGATCGCAACTAAGCGAGCTGTGCGTGAGTAGTAACGGTCACCGATAAAATCAGGAACCGTGAACTTGCCGAATTTACGCAAATAAGGGGCTAAACAAAGTGCTAATAATACGTAACCGCCAGTCCAACCCATTAGGTAAACCGAACCATCATAACCGGCAAAGGAAATGATACCTGCCATTGAAATAAACGATGCTGCTGACATCCAGTCCGCTGCCGTCGCCATACCATTTGCAACAGGATGCACACCGCCACCTGCTACATAGAACTCACTGGTGGAGCCTGCACGAGCCCATACGGCAATGCCGATATAAAGCGCAAAGCTTAAACCAACGAGAATAAACGTCCAAGTTTGAATATCCATATCAGCCTCTTAGTCTTCTTGCACATTGTATTTTTTATCGAGCGCATTCATGCGTGCGACATAAATAAAGATCAGCGCAACAAAGAAGTAAATCGATCCTTGTTGAGCAAACCAGAATCCCAATTTAAATCCTGCAAATTGGATAGTGTTGAGTGCATCGACAAATAAAATGCCGGCACAGTAAGACACTACAAACCAGATAGTTAATAGTGTCGCCATAATGCCTAGGTTTTCCTTCCAGTAGGCTTGGGCATGTTGGTCAGATTCAAACGCCATGGCCATTCTCCTTTTACTGTTAAAAACATTGTTGTTGTTTTTTTGTTACAGAAACTTGTTACAGAGAAACAATAGCAGCAGGTGCAGAAATGGGCTTTTCAACTTTAGTCGGGGAGAAATGGGGCGTTTTTAGGGTTTTTGTGATGTGGACTGGAAGAAATTAGCCTAGCGCAGAATTTGGGCTAGGCTAAGGTCGAATGTTGTTAGGCTAAGGTCTATACCCTTCGTACTTGAAGCCGCAGCTTTATTGACTTCGCTCATTCGCCCCAATCACTTAGGCGAGCTAAGCTCATGGGGCCTCATTCACTGGTCGCCTCACTGCAACTTGGGTATATAGCCTTTATTTGAGAAGTGATACCAATGAATCTACTTCCATGACAAAGGTCTATATTGTTTGTGCTTCGGCAGGAGTATTCGCAACAATGCCGACAGTGGCGACACGTTTATCTACAATATCGCGCACAAATAAAGTCACGTTTCCAAACTCTTTAGATGAACCTTGGACTGGGTTTCCTTCAAAAGCATGAATCAATACATCGCTGAGTGATAAGTGCTTTTCTTCTGGCAAATCGATGCCGTAGGAATGCAGTATATCGCCCACCTTAGTAAAACCTTTTAAAAATAGCTCTTCATCAGGCAGCACGATTTCTGAGGAATCAGTAACGCTTGAGAAAACTAAATCTACGAAATCACGCACTTTGGGTTCCATCATAATGAACAGATGATCGCCTGCGTGAAGTAGAGTTGAACCTCTTGGTGGGATCACTTTTGGCCCACGGGAAATCATGGCAACCACGCTACCGTCTGGTAAAGCAATTTGTGACAGTCGACGTCCTGAAGCACGGGAGCTTGGCCCAATTTGATATTGAACGATTTCAGCATCGCTAGAGCCTAATGTAGTGATCTCTAATGTTGCCGCAGGTGTTGGTGGTGGTGGCTCGGTTAGCTCTAAACGACGCGCCAATATCGGCATAGTTGTGCCTTGTAAAGTGGCTGAAATTAACACCACGAAGAACACCACATTAAAAATTAAGTTGGCGTTCGGTAATCCATAAATCAGCGGATAAATCGCCAAAATGATAGGCACAGAACCTCGCAAACCAACCCATGAGATGAGTGTGATCTCTTTTGGATTAAAGCCAAACAGTTTCAAGATAGGATAAACCGAAGCTGGGCGAGCGATAAACACCAACACAAGCGCAATAATTAAACCTTCAAACCAGACGTCGAGTAATGAAGATGGCGTAATTAATAAGCCCAACATTACGAACATGGCAATTTGTCCAAGCCAAGCTAAACCGTCGTGGAATAAGAATGTACTGCGTTGGAAAACAAAGCGGCTATTTCCCATCACCACGCCAGTAATGAAAACGGATAGGAATCCACTTCCTCCTAAGTTGGCGCTTAGCCCGAATGAAAGCAAACCTAAAGCGGCAACCATAACAGGGTAAAGCCCAGCAGTGGTTAAGTTAATCTTGTTGATCACTCGAACAGAAATCCAACCGCAAGCCAAACCAATCGCTGTGCCAATACCAATTTGTTGTACAAACAGCATCAGTAGCCCTGAACCTGACTTTAAGTCGTTGACCATGATTTCAAGCAAACCTACGGTTAAGAAAATCGCCATCGGGTCGTTGGTCGCACTTTCTATTTCCAAGGTGGATTTCAGTTTAGGGTGAATATGAATGTCAGCATTACGCAATAAAGAGAATACGGCTGCGGCATCGGTTGAGCCAACAATGGCACCGATTAATAAGCCGTAAAGCCAAGAGACATCAAGAATAAAGGCTGCTGCGATGCCGGTGATCACCGATGTCATTAAAACACCTAATGTCGCCAATACTGAAGCGGGTTTCCAAACTTGCTTAATGGATGAAAATGGCGTTTGTAAGCCACCATCAAACAAGATAATGGCTAAAGCTAAAGAGCCGAGGGAATGGGCAATCGAAGCGTTATCAAAATCAATGCCGCCAGGGCCATCTTCACCTGCGAGCATGCCGACAATGAGGAACATGACAAGTACAGGAAGCCCTAAGCGAGCAGATAATTTACTCGACAGAATGCCAAAAATAATCAGGACAGCAGCTAACAATATGAGTTGATCGATAACAAACATAGGCAACACTCTTTTCTAACGGCATAGGCATGAAAAAGAAAATATTGTCGATCAGATACCCTTTCAGACTCCAGTTTGGTTGTAGGTAAAAACAGCGGTTAAGTTATAGGTATTTTTCTGTAACTAAATGGCATAAGCGACACATAAAAAATACCACACTTTATTAACCTTAGGTGAGTAAGTTTTTAATTTTTCGCTAAATATCTGTTTCTAATTGTTGAAGAAGGATCACCGCTTGAGTTCTGTTTTTTACATCTAACTTGCGAAAGATCGCCGTCATATGGGCTTTGATCGTCGCTTCAGAAACATTTAACTCGTACGCAATTTGCTTATTCAACAAGCCGTCAGATAGCATTCCAAGCACCTTGTATTGCTGCGGAGTTAAAGTGGCCAATTTATCACTTAATTCATTACAAGCTTGAGTATTCTGAATGAGTCCTTCAGGGAAGAACGGGTCGCCATTTAAGACTTGATTGAGTGCACTATTCAGTTCGCGCATATCGCTGGACTTAGGGATGAAGCCAAACGCACCGTGGCTTTTCACTTGGCTGACCACGCTAGGTTCTTCGCTAGCCGAAATAACAACAATCGGTAAATCAGGATACTCAGAGCGCAAATGGATCAACCCCGACATTCCGTTAGAGCCGGGCATTTTTAAGTCGAGTAATACCAAGTCAGGTTCATCAATTTTCTTGAGCAGAGCAAGCAAGGCTTCAAGGGAATCAGCCTCGTGAAGATTCGCACCACTCACCGCCATGTGAATGGATTGGAATAGAGCATTGCGGAACAAAGGGTGGTCGTCTGCAATGATGATGTTATACGTCGTATCCATGACAATTACTTCACTGTTGATTAACAATAGGTTAATTATCAACCTCTTTGACTTTAGTCTCAACTGGTGAAGTAGAAAAGTCTGAACTTAATCCGACTTTTGTCTAGTTCTCGGCGGTTATTAGCTGGTTTTTGGTTAGATGTTGTAAGAACTCTTCCGCTTTCATAAAGCCAGCAATACGAGCATTTGGAACATGGTTGCCTTGTGCATCCCAAAACTCAATGGTCGGCAAGCCTAAAACTTTCATCTTTTGCATTAAAGCAATGTCGCTAGGGTTCGCGGCAGTTACATCAGCTTGGATCAGTATAAATTTACTTAGGTGTTTGGAAACTTCTGGATCGTGGAAAGTGTACTTTTCAAACTCTTTACATGCCACACACCAGTCTGCGTAATAGTCGAACATAACGGGTTTGTTGGCGGCTTTTGCTTGCGCTAACTGTTGCTCTAATTCATCTACCGTGCTGATTCGAATAAAGCTAACATCGGTTTTTTCTTGTTGAACAACAGAGCTAGAAGAAACAACACCAAGTATTTGTAAGCCAGTGAAAGCGGAAAAAACTAAGCCTAGAATAGCAATGATCCCAATTATGCTTTGTTTCCAGGTCCCTTTTGAACCATCGTCTTTTGAAGAGCCGTCTTTTGAAGTAGCAGAGGGTTGCATCGTTTGTTTCACGTGATACAACCAACCAAAAGCAACTAAGCCTAATAGTACCCATAAACCTTGCGCCCAAACGTGTGGAATAATGCGCTCTAATAAGAAAATCGGGGCAGCCAGTAAAACAAAGCCGAATAAGGTTTTGACTCGGTTCATCCATTCGCCAGCTTGAGGTAGTAATTTATTGCCAAACACTGCCACCAAAATAAGCGGGATACCCATACCAATCGCTAAGGCATATAAAGCAATTGCACCTGTCAGCAAATCACCACTTTGGGCGACATACAGCAAAGCACCAGAAAGCGGAGCTGTGGTGCAAGGTGAACAAACAAGACCTGAAATTGCGCCCATGATGAACACACCAACGAGGTTGCCACCTTGCTGTTTGTTGCTTTGATTGTTTAACCAAGTCTGAATGTTGCTTGGTAATTGAATGGTGTAAGCACCAAACATGGACAGCGAAAGCAAAACGAACAGCACGCTCAATCCAATTAATACCGCTGGTGATTGAAGAGCCGCTTGAAATTGTACGCCAAGCGAAGCAACAACCAGCCCAAGCAGGGTGTAAGTGAGAGCCATGCCTTGTACATAAACAGAAGACAGTTTGAATGCTTTTTTTGCTTCAATGCGTCCACCACCCAAAACGATGCCGGTTAAGATCGGATACATTGGTAATACGCAAGGTGTGAATGCAAGACCAACACCAAGCAATAGGAATAAAAATGGCGTCCACCAATTGTCTTTTAATTGGTTAGCAATGCTGGAATCTTCAGACTGTGAAACGGAAGTTGAATCTGTTGCTGGTGGCGTTTTATTTTGAGCTGCAACCGTTGATGCACCAGCTGCTTGTTGATTTGTTGGACTCTGAATCGAGCTGCTAGAAATAGGCTCAATCGGCACAACTCGTGTTTCTGGCGGGTAGCAGAATCCAGTTGTCGCACAACCTTGATATTGAACGATCAACTCGCCTTTTTCGCCCACTTGCTTAATTGGAACTTCTACCGAGACAGGATCGGTAAAGATATGCACCTCACCAAAAAATTCATCTTTGTGGTAAGTGCCTTCAGGAATATTAGCCTCACCGATTTCTGCATTTTTGGCTTGGAATGAAAAACGCTCACGATACAAGTAGTAACCGTCTTTAACCTGCCAATCTAAAACGACTTTATCGCCTTGTTGAGTGAAATTGAATGGAAAGGCTTGGTCGACAGGAACAAAGCTATTATTTGATGCAACGGGATTCGCATCAAAGCTTGGCGTTGAATTATTTGCAGCATTGAAATTCGCTGCTTGAGCCGAAAGTGAGCAAAATAAAGTTGCGCTTAAAAGAAACAAAGAAAACGAGCGTAACAAGGGCATAAGTGCTGACTTCCTGCAAAACGTTAAATAAAAATGAATAGACCGTGTGGAAGCGGTTAAGTTTCGTAGAAGTATATCATAGAGAAGTGATTGCGATGGATTGCAAAAAGGTGATGAGATTCAGGCTTGGGATAAAAAATGGGAGCCTAAATTGCTCCCATTATTCGTTTTCTAAACGAGATTAATTCAGTTAATCAGTATCAATCAAGAAAACTAGTATTAGTTGTAACGTTTCGCTTTGTATTGAGGTTTCATCAGGTTTTCTGGAGAGAAAATCTCATTTAGCTCAGCTTCAGTTAGTAAGCCACGATCTAATACAACTTCACGTACGCTCTTACCAGTTTCAGCACAGATTTTACCCACGATGTCGCCTTGGTGGTGACCAATGTATGGGTTTAAGTAAGTGACGATACCGATAGAGTTATAAACGTATGCTTCACAAACTTCTTTGTTTACTGTGATGCCGTCAACACACTTATCGCGAAGATTCACACAAGCATTTTTCAGGATCTCTAAAGATTCAAACATACATTGTGCAATCACTGGTTCCATTACGTTTAACTGTAATTGACCACCTTCTGCTGCGAATGAAATCGTGTTGTCGTTACCTAAAACTTTAAAGCAAACTTGGTTTACCACTTCTGGTACAACTGGGTTTACTTTAGCTGGCATGATAGAAGAACCAGCTTGTAATTCAGGTAGGTTGATTTCATTCAAACCAGCACGAGGGCCAGAAGAAAGCAAACGTAGGTCATTACAGATTTTAGAAAGTTTAACCGCAAGGCGTTTTAGTGCACCGTGAGCCATTACATAAGCACCACAGTCTGAAGTTGCTTCAATCAAATCTTCCGCAGGAACACATTCAAGACCAGTTACTTCTGAAAGGTATTTAACAGCCATTGCTTGGTATTCTGGTGCTGCATTCAAGCCTGTACCAATAGCGGTTGCACCAAGGTTTACCTCAAGAAGTAATTTCGAGATGTAATCAAGGTTCTTAACTTCTTCTTTTAAGGTAACAGACCAAGCGTGGAACTCTTGTCCAACTGTCATTGGAACTGCATCTTGTAATTGGGTGCGACCCATTTTGATAATGTTGCTGAATTCTTCGCTTTTCGCATCAAAAGCGGCACGTAAGTACTCAACTGCTTCAATGGTTTTCATCATGCTGTTATATACCGCAACACGGAAACCTGTTGGGTAAGCACAGTTAGTAGATTGGCTTTTATTCACGTGATCATTTGGGTTAATCACATCGTAATCGCCTTTTTCTTTACCGATTAATTCTAAAGCAAGGTTGGCAATAACTTCGTTGGTGTTCATGTTTACGGAAGTACCAGCACCACCTTGGAATACGTCTGACGGGAATTGATCCATGCACTTCCCAGTGGTCAAAATAACATCACACGCATGAATGATGTGATCACAAATATCAGCAGGTAAAACACCGATTTCCTTATTCGCTAAAGCCGCTGCTTTTTTGGTCATAACCATGCCACGAACAAATTCAGGTACATCGGAAATGGTTGAGTTGGAAATGTTGAAGTTTTCAATCGCACGCACTGTGTGAATACCGTAATAAGCTTCGACTGGTACTTCACGAGTGCCCAGTAAGTCTTCTTCAATACGGAATTGTTGAACAGGAGTTTCAATTGTTGGTGTTGTCATAGAATGGACCTTATTAAGCACTTATCAAATAAGCATGGAACATAAAAGTTCTTTGTTTGCCAACGTTGCTTAGAGTCCATTCTGGGCTTAGTGGCTTTAAAATTGTGTGCCACATCATACTCATTTAGAGGTAAGAAAATAGGCTAGAGATCAAAGTTTTGAATTTATTTATTGTTTTTATCAATGGTTGATGATTTTTTGTCTTATTTGCTTATAACCAGCCCTTTCTGTTCTAAATATGCGGTTTAGATTACTGATATAACAGACAAGACTATGCTTAATAACTCGGGTTCTGCTATGGTGAGATTTCTCGATTAACTGTTGGAGGTGTTCGTGTTTCCTATTTTGGTTGTTTTATTTATTTGTGTTCCCATGATTGAAATTGCCTTGTTTATGCAGGTGGGAGCTTTTATTGGATTCTGGCCAACCATAGGTATCGTATTTCTTACTGCTATCGTCGGTGCTTCATTGGTGCGTAGCCAAGGACTGCAAACCTTGATGTCCGTGCAATCTCGTATGCAACAAGGTGAATTACCAGCGCAACAAATTGTTGAAGGTGTGATGTTAGCGGTAGCTGGCGTGTTACTCCTTGTTCCCGGCTTTATGACGGATGCTTTAGGTATGTTGGTTTTGCTTCCTAAACCACGAGCTTGGTTAGCGAAACAATTAATGCAACGTGTAAAGGTGAATGGTCAGTTTACTCAATCAGGATTTAATCAGTCTTCTCCGTTTGGACAAGATCCTTTCCGCACGTCTGAACATGATCAAGAAGGTGATATTTATGAAGGCGAATTCGAAAAGAAAACTGACGAAGATAAACGTATAGATAAGTAATCACCCATCAATTTTCAGTAAAAACAGCACACCATTCGAATTCACTAGCTCGATAACGTCTTCTTTTCATTCGAGCTAGTTCTCATTTTTGCTCTCTTATCTCCTTTAAACTTAACCTCTAAATCTAAAGTCTAATTGCGCTAAATACGCCATAGGTGGAAAGTTAAATAAACAGATATCTTATATTTATCATTTTGACTCAAGCAAGGAGAGCACAATGAGTGAAGTTCATATCCATCCCGTCAAACAGAATATCTTGCAACACACCCACGCAGATAATGCGACCTACCAAGCTATGTATGAAGAATCCGTTAATGACCCACAAGGATTTTGGGGTAAACACGGCAAGATAGTTGATTGGATTAAACCATTCACTAAGGTTAAAAATACTTCTTTCGACCCAGGGCATGTCAACATTAAATGGTTTGAAGATGGGCAACTTAACGTGTCGGCAAACTGTATTGACCGTCATCTTGCTGAGCGTGGTGATGAAGTGGCGATTATTTGGGAAGGAGATAGCCCAACCGATGATGCGAACATCACATTTAACCAACTACATGAAAAAGTGTGCCGCTTTGCCAATGTTTTAAAACAACAAGGGGTGAAGAAGGGCGATGTGGTGTGTTTATACATGCCAATGGTGCCAGAAGCTGCGGTGGCTATGCTAGCTTGTACTCGAATTGGTGCGATTCATACCGTGGTATTTGGTGGCTTTTCACCAGAAGCATTAGCCGGTCGTATTATTGACTCCAATGCTAAGGTTGTCGTGACAGCTGATGAAGGTGTGCGTGGTGGACGTGCTGTTCCATTAAAAGCGAATGTTGACCAAGCGTTGAAAAATCCAGAGGCTGACGTTAAGAATGTCTTGGTCTTCCAACGCACAGGCGCAGAAGTGGAATGGAATAGTGAGCGTGATATTTGGTGGCATGAAGCAACGGCGCAAGTATCGGCTGAATGTGAGCCTGAACCAATGAACGCCGAAGATCCGCTATTCATTCTTTATACTTCTGGGTCAACAGGTAAGCCAAAAGGCGTATTGCATACAACAGGCGGCTATTTAGTTTATGCAACCATGACTTTTAAATATGTATTTGATTATCAACCAGATGACGTGTTTTGGTGTACTGCCGATGTGGGTTGGATTACAGGACACAGTTACCTAGTTTATGGGCCACTTTCGAATGGTGCGAAAACCATTTTGTTTGAAGGTGTGCCGAATTATCCAAACACTAGCCGCATGAGTGAAGTGGTCGATAAACATAAGGTCACTATTCTTTATACTGCTCCAACGGCGATTCGTGCATTAATGGCAAAAGGTGATGAAGCCATTAAAGGCACAAATCGTTCAAGCCTGCGTGTTATGGGTTCAGTTGGTGAGCCAATTAACCCAGAAGCGTGGGAATGGTATTACAAAACGATTGGTGATGAGCGTTGTCCGATTGTTGATACATGGTGGCAAACTGAAACAGGCGGTATTTTGATCACACCATTACCGGGTGCGACTGATTTGAAACCAGGTTCAGCAACTCGTCCATTCTTTGGTGTGCAACCTGCACTATTGGATAACGAAGGTGAACCTTTATCGGGTGCCAATGAAGGTAACTTGGTGATTACTGATTCATGGCCGGGTCAAATGCGTACCATTTATGGCGATCATGATCGATTCGAACAAACCTACTTCTCAACCTTTAAAGGCGTTTACACCACAGGTGATGGCGCTCGACGTGATGAAGATGGTTACTACTGGATCACAGGCCGTGTCGATGACGTACTTAACGTGTCAGGTCACCGCATGGGTACAGCTGAAATAGAATCGGCGCTGGTGGCATTTGATAAGATTGCGGAAGCTGCGATTGTTGGTATTCCACATGACATCAAAGGCCAAGCAATATACGCTTATATCACGTTAAATGATGGCGAATTCCCATCTGCTGAATTGCATAAAGAAGTGAAAGACTGGGTGCGTAAAGAAATCGGCCCAATCGCAACGCCAGATGTTTTGCACTGGACAGATTCACTACCGAAAACTCGTTCAGGTAAGATCATGCGTCGAATTCTACGTAAGATCGCAACCGGCGATACCAGCAACTTGGGCGACACTTCAACCCTAGCTGATCCAAGTGTGGTCGATAAACTGATCGAGGAAAAATCTCGCTTGGTTTAGTTTAATTAAGATTTATTTACCTATTTTTTTAGGTGAATTTTTTGATGCCGCTATGATGACACCCATAGTGGCACTTTTTATTTTAACGATAAGGTTATTTTAACGATAAGGGGATTTAAGAGATAAGAGCTTAGGTTTTGAGGGCGAAATTCTTATTCCATTCAGATAAAGGCATAGGTCTTCCATAGTAGAAGCCTTGAACTTGTTCGCAGTTTAATTCCGCCAGAATATCCGCTTGTTCTTTGGTCTCGACACCTTCCGCTACAATGGTCACATTCATATCTTTTGTTAATGACAAAATCGCCGCAGCAATGGAATTTTTACTGTTGTTTTTATCCAAAGTTTTGACGAAAGCACGATCAATTTTCAAGCAATCAAATGGAATAGATTGCAAATAGGATAGTGAAGAATATCCGGTTCCGAAATCATCAATCGCGATACCAATACCTAAATTTCTGATCGCCTTAATGTTGTTGAGTAAGATGGGGCTATCATCAATCAGATTGCTTTCAACCACCTCGAGAGTGAGATTTTTAGGTGGCAATCGCGAAAGGTCGAGTATCTGTTGAACTTCAATAATAAATTGCTCTGAAGCCAATTGATCCACTGCGACATTGACGTGTAGATGGAAATCATGCGGCCAGCGACCACTTTCGATTTCTTGTTGAGTATCTTGGCAGGCTTGCAACAAAATCTGATAACCAATTTGATGAATCAGCCCAGTTTCTTCTGCGATAGGAATAAATTGAAACGGCGGCACCAAACCTTTATGAGGTGATTGCCAGCGAGCTAATGCTTCCGCTCCAATAATTGAATTGGTTTTGAGATGGATCAGCGGTTGGAAATAGGGAATAAATTCACGTTTTTTCAAACCTTCTGTGATTTGCACAATTGTTTGAGTGCGTTGTACGGATGCTTCTTCCATTTCGGGAGAGTAAATACACTCTTTCATTTGACGATTCACAGCATGAGTAAGAGCGAGACTTGATTGTCTTAGCCAATGCTCAATTTGCGGTTCACCTTTCGCCTCGCAGTAGCCAATAGAAGTATTAACAACGACACGATCCATATCCACGTCTATTGCTCGAAGAAAAGTTGATAAAATGGTTTGAACCAACACTAAGCGTTCGCTTTCCTGCATTTTCGGTACA
The DNA here is from genome assembly GCA_047975485.1 of Vibrio sp. Lineage (GTDB taxonomy): Bacteria > Pseudomonadota > Gammaproteobacteria > Enterobacterales > Vibrionaceae > Vibrio. The sequence continues at coordinate 21,334 of JBKEDP010000028.1, forward strand.
ACTAAAGCAAATTCATGAGCATTAACTCTGGCTTGATAAGTATTGGTAGGGCTAAGAGTTTTTAGTATTTTTGTGATACTGAGGATTAACTGTTCACCCTTGTTATAGCCTAGGCTGTCATGGATATCTCTATAATTATCAATCGAAATAATAAAAACAAAGCCATCAAGTCTGGTTTCTTTTTTAACGATTTCAATTAAACCTTCACGGCTATAGCACTGAGTGAGTGAATCAAAGGCAAGTTGCTTGTGTTGATCCGTGAATGCGGCGTGTAAATCCGTAGCCATTTTATTAAATGATTCAACAAGGCTGTGAGTTTCGTAGGTATAACCTATGGCTGGAATCGTTGTCCATTCCGTTTTCGCAAGTTTATTGGCCGCTCGTGCCGTACTCGTAATTGGTGCTGTAATTTTGGTTAGGAAAATATAGCCAACAAAACAAAGTAGAAATGTGCCGGTAAACAAAAGGGCATTCATAATTCTTTGTTGCTTAGATAATTTACTCAATATAACGGATTCTGGGATGGAAATAGCGATGTGCCAATGAAGGCCATAGTTATCTGCAAAGTCAGTAACGTAAGCAAAATACTTTTGGTTTTCGACTTTAAATTCAAGCACCTTGTTAATTTGGTGATGGCTGGAAAAAAACACGGTAGATGCTTCTTTTATCACGGGATCGCTGCTACTAAGTACCGTGCGTCTTCCTCCTGGGATTGAGAGTTCGGCTTTTAGATCCTTGTTAGATAATGTGGCATCTGAGTAGCTAGATTGAGCAATGATCTTTTCTTCGTTATCAAAGATAAAGATAGAACGGTCATAATCCATTTTTTGCTGATGAAGGAAATAATTGAAACTGGAAAGACGAATATCCGCAGCGATAACGCCATAAAGATTGTTATTTTTTATGATGGGAGTGACGGCTGAAATGGTGATATCTTGTTTTTCATCATCGTTGATATAAGGTTCTGACCACATTCGTTTACGTGAAGCTGCCACAGGCGCATACCAAGGACGAGTATGGATATTGTAGTCTTTGACTCGATAAATAGGTTCCGCATGCTTGCTTGAACCGTCATATACGATCAAATCATTTCCTGTTGATTCGCTTTTTAACATTAAAGACAACGAATTATCTTGTTCTCGTCTGAAGCCAAAAAAATGGTCTTTTTCCTCTATTCCTATGCTTAAGCTATCGAGCTGGGGGAGGAGATCTTTAATCTCTTGATATAAGCCGAATAGATAGGAAATAGTTTCATCTGAGTCTTCTACTGGACCATGAAATTGATGGATGATGGACTGGTTTAATGCAGAGCTAATGATAAATGGAGGGTACAAATAGTCAGTCAAATTCGCCTTGACCGTTTGTGCTATGGTCATGAGTTCTTTTTTACTAATGTCCTTTAATGTCATTTGATAGGTAAAGGATTGAACAAAATAAATAATGCCACTCATTGCTAATAACGTGAGAGTAAGAGGCAAAATAATGGTTGTTCTTAATGTTAGGCGAGGTACTTTCATGGGACACAATTTATATAAATAACTTGTGTGAATTATAGGTAAAAAATTATTTATTTAAACTATGTGTGGTTCTTGAAAGTGGGAAATGAGGGGTATCTTGTTGGAATATTCTAATGGAGAGAGTTAACTTTTTGTTTATATTGTTTTTGTTGAAACGGCATTTTTCGGTCTATTCCATCCGTATTATTGAAAAATGCCGTCATAGTCGTGCGAATATTAAGTGCTTAAGGTTTGCTTAATGTGATGGCTTACTCAATATTCAGTTCTTTTAATTTTCTCGTCAGGGTATTGCGTCCCCAGCCTAATAATTTCGCTGCATCTTGGTTATGACCATTGGTGTGGCTTAATGCGGTCTCAAGCAATATACGTTCAAATTCCGGTTGAGCAATGTTCAGTAATTCAGATTCACCTTCTGCCAAAGCGGTTTGCGCCCAAGTTGCTAGTTGTTGCTGCCATGAACTTGCGCCAGAACCTTGTCCATTAGGGCGTTTTTCATTGACCAACTCGGAAGGTAGATCATTCGGCAATACTTCACTGCCACTTGCCATTACGGTTAACCAGCGGCAAATGTTCTCTAATTGACGCACGTTACCTGGCCAAGGAAGTTTGTTTAAGGTTTCGACCGTGCTTGGATGAAGGGTTTTAACATCCACACCTAGCTCTTTTGCTGCTCGAACTAAGAAGTGATTTGCCAGCTTTTCGATATCTTGGCGACGCTCTCTTAGCGCAGGAATATGCACACGAATGACGTTCAAACGGTGGAATAAATCTTCACGAAAATCGCCTTCATTCACCAACTTCTCGAGGTTTTGGTGAGTTGCAGCAATGATTCGCACATCAACGCTGACAGGAGCATGACCACCTACTCGATAGAATTGCCCATCCGCTAAAACGCGCAATAAACGAGTTTGAATATCCAGTGGCATATCGCCGATTTCATCTAAAAATAATGTGCCGCCGTTAGCTTGTTCAAAGCGACCTTGGCGAACGCTATTTGCTCCCGTAAATGCGCCTTTTTCGTGGCCAAACAATTCTGATTCAATCAAATCTTTTGGAATCGCCGCCATGTTTAAAGCGATAAACGGATTTTTAGATCGTGGACTATGACGATGCAAAGCGTGCGCAACTAATTCTTTACCTGTACCCGACTCACCATTGATTAATACTGAAATCGAAGAGCGAGAAAGGCGGCCTATAGCGCGAAACACTTCTTGCATTGCCGGTGCTTCACCTAAAATTTCAGGCGTGACAGGTTTAAGTGTTTCTTCTGCGCTGGTGGCATGTTTTTGCTCGTGACTATGGGTAATTGCACGTTCAACCAGAGTCAGAGTTTCATCGATATCAAACGGCTTTGGCAAATATTCAAATGCGCCCGTTTGATAAGCGTTGACTGCTGCATCTAGATCCGAGTGCGCAGTCATAATGATCACAGGCAAATCAGGATGAGAGCTTTGAATTTCTTTGAGTAAAGTAATGCCGTCCATGCCAGACATGCGAATATCCGAGATCAGCACATCAGGTGTTTCTCGTTCCAAAGCGAGCAAAACGCTTTCGGCATCTGCGAAGGTTTCACAGTGAATATTGGCTGACGAAAGGGTTTTTTCTAGCACCCAACGGATGGAGCTATCGTCATCCACGACCCAGACAAATCCTTTACTCATAATGTTTAATTCCTTAGCAATTAAAGCTTAATAGTTTGTCGGTCATACGGTTTGAATCGGTAAATAAATCGTAAATACGGTATGACCCGGCCAGCTTTCAACGTCAATTTTTCCGTTGTGCTGATCAATAATATTTTGTGAAATAGATAGTCCTAAACCTGTGCCACCTTCACGTCCGCTAACCATTGGATAGAACAAGGTATCTTGTAATTCCATTGGAATACCTGGGCCGTTATCCATAATTTCAATGCGAGCGACTAACTTATGACGCTGACCGTGGATATTGGCTTGGTAAACGGTACGAGTTTTGATGGTGATGGTACCTTCAGGTTGAGACGCTAAAATTTGTGCCGCATTGCTGGTGATATTCAAGAATGCTTGTTCGACTTGGTCTGCATCCATAATGATATGTGGCATGCTTGGATCGTAATCTCGTTCGATCACTACCTCGCTACCAAATTCTAACTCCACCAATTGGCGCACTTTTTCTAGCACTTCATGTATGTTGACCGCTTTTTTCTTTCCTGGCTTTTGTGGGCCAAGTAATCGGTCGACCAAAGCACGTAGTCGATCCGCTTGCTCAATAATAATTTGCGTATATTCGTTCAAGCTTGGATCTGGCAACATTCTGCCAAGCAATTGTGCTGCGCCGCGTAAACCACCAAGCGGGTTTTTGATTTCGTGCGCCAAGCCTCTAACCAATAACTTTGCTGCTTGTTGCTGAGCATGTTGATTTAACTCTTGGCTTAAACGACGTTGTGAATCAATCTTGCGAACTTCGACCAATAACATCAGTTTTTTGGTGCCCGCTACGTCGACAGAAAGTGGACTCGCTGTGACTTCAAGCAAAATCGGCTTGCCATTAATCACGAAAGTCACATCGCTATCAGTAATACTTTGCCCGCTCTGCAGCGGTTGCGTGAACAAGGCCAAATCCATTGAAGCATGTTGGATCAATTGAGAAAGTGGACTATTCACCAATTTCTTGGCGCTTTGGGAAAATAATTGCTCCGCTGCTGGGTTGGCATAATGAATGGTGAGTTTTTCATCCAATAAAAGCGTTACCGTCACCATATTGCCCAATATCGTGGCGGAAAGGTTCGTACTTTGAATGCTCGTGTTTTTCATCATTATGCCTCGATCCATCTTTGCACCAATGTGGTGCACCTAAAGTTTGAGTATGGAGCAGGATAATTTCCAACACAAATAAAAAAGCCGTTTTTGATTCGTGTTTAAATGGTTTTGTTTTTAAAAAGTAAGTGGTGGCGGGCTTTGGCTCATCCTGCTATCTTTTTGTTCAAACCATCAACTGCTATTTCAATCTTGTTCTATGTAGGTGCACAGTGATTGTTTTAGATGATGCAATAACCTTGCCGTTTTCAACAATGTTGATAGAAAAAGTGTGCGTTCCGCGATCTATGTTCACCAATGACCATTTATTTTGTTCCGGTTCTGCACCATAAGGCTGCGAGTCGATAACTAATTGTAAAGATTGAGTTTCTGATAGTTTTTGGTTGAGACCGGCTTGCACCATAATAAAACCACGACTATTGCGAATGGTTTGTTGATCAACCAAATTGCTGATTTCGACGTTGAGCATGGTTAGAGGTTGGTTTTCTTTGCTATTGGCTGCGAAATCTTTATCCAAAGCGGATATTTGATTGGGGATTGTTGGAAGTTTTGCTGCGGAAGGTAATGTCATGCGTTGCAGATTCTGACCTTTTGGTGGCTGAGTATCTGAAAAGTGAGTAATACCTTGGTTGTCGGTCCATCGATAAATATCTTGCCCAATTGCCAATAAACTTGGCAGCAAGATGGCAAAAAAGACCAAGCAGTTAAACAGTTTAAAATTAGCCATGTTTTTCCTATTAAACGAAATAAATGAAAAAAATCGTCGCTAGGGTAAAGATGGGGTTAATTCTTACAATAAAAAAAAGGCTCACCTTCGAGGCAAGCCTAATAATTAATCATTTTATTGCACTAATAAGCAGTGCAAATTCTATCAATTCAAAATTATACAGAGTAGTACAATTCGAATTCTAGTGGGTGAGTCGCCATGTTCACACGCTCTACATCTTGAGCTTTAAGAGCGATGTAAGAGTCGATGAAGTCATCAGAGAATACGCCACCAGCTGTTAGGAACTCACGATCTTCGTCTAGAGCTTTAAGAGCAACTTCTAGAGATTCTGCTACTTTTGGAATCTCAGCTGCTTCTTCTGCAGGTAGATCGTACAAGTCTTTATCCATTGCATCCCCAGGGTGGATCTTGTTCTTAATACCGTCAAGACCAGCCATTAGAAGAGAAGCAAACGCCAAGTATGGGTTAGCTGCTGGATCTGGGAAGCGAGTTTCAATACGACGCGCTTTAGGGCTTGGTACCACTGGGATACGGATAGAAGCAGAACGGTTACGTGCAGAGTATGCAAGCATAACTGGCGCTTCGAACCCAGGAACAAGACGTTTGTATGAGTTTGTTGATGGGTTAGCAAATGCGTTGATTGCACGAGCGTGTTTGATGATACCGCCGATGTAGTAAAGAGCGATGTCAGATAGGCCGCCGTACTTGTCGCCAGCAAATAGGTTCACACCATCTTTAGATAGAGATTGGTGAACGTGCATACCAGAACCGTTGTCGCCAACTAGTGGTTTAGGCATGAAAGTCGCTGTTTTGCCGTAAGCGTGAGCTACGTTATGAACAACATACTTGTAGATTTGGATTTCATCAGCTTTTTCAGTCAAAGTGTTGAAACGACAAGCGATTTCGTTTTGACCAGCAGTTGCTACTTCATGGTGATGCGCTTCAACAACTAAGCCCATTTCTTCCATGATTAGACACATTGCAGAACGGATGTCTTGAGAAGAATCCACTGGAGCTACTGGGAAGTAACCACCTTTAACGCGTGGACGGTGACCTTTGTTACCATCTTCGTAATCTTTACCTGTGTTCCAACCAGCTTCGATATCGTCGATTTTGAAGAAAGAACCAGAGATGTGGTTGTCGAACTTCACGTCGTCAAATAGGAAGAATTCTGGCTCTGGACCAACAAGAACTGTATCTGCGATACCAGTAGAACGCATGAAGTCTTCAGCGCGTTTTGCAATAGAGCGAGGGTCACGGTCGTAACCTTGCATTGTTGCAGGCTCAAGAATGTCACAACGGATGTTTAGCGTTGCATCTTCTGTGAATGGGTCTAGAACAGCGCTTGATGCGTCAGGCATCATCACCATGTCAGATTCGTTAATGCCTTTCCAGCCAGCAACTGAAGAGCCATCGAACATTTTACCGTCTTCAAAGAAGTCAGCATCTACTTGGTGAGCAGGGATAGAAATGTGTTGTTCTTTACCTTTGGTATCGGTAAAGCGTAAATCAACAAATTTAACTTCGTTTTCAGTGATCAGAGATAGAACATTTTCTACTGACATCTTGGATAACCTCCAGTGTTAACAATATGGTTTGAGCGATTAAAGCGATTCTTGTTTGAGTAAGTAAGAATTAAGCCTTAACGGTCTCGATTAAAATTTAAATCAACGTTGCAAAGACTAAAGCTAAAACCGTGCCAAAAAATTAATCCTTTAAAAATCAAAGAAATAATCTTATTCGTACTAATCAAGTGCAGTGTGTTGCACTATTTTGGAACTTAATTGCATCATTTTGGTGCGTTAACTGCTCTTTATTGATGCAAGATTAAATCGATTGCCTTATTCAGCCGAGAATTGATCAATTTGTCAATGAAAAGTCATTAGAGTTTGTGGGCAGTTTTACGGAATTGAAGCTCAGACTGGCAAATATAAAAAAAATAGCTAACCTAAATCGCATAAAAACCAGTGTTTTTGAATAAAAAATGCGCAAATCTGTGACATATTCCTAGGCTTTTTTTCAAAATCTGGTACATTTACGACCGTTTTTTAAATCAAGTTTGCCCAATTCTGGGTATCTTTTATAAGTGAATCGAATTCCATGACTACTCCACAGATTGATAAGTTAAGAAATATCGCGATCATCGCGCACGTTGACCACGGTAAAACCACCTTGGTTGATAAGCTATTACAACAATCGGGTACACTTGAATCTCGTGGTGAAGCTGAAGAGCGCGTCATGGATTCAAACGATATCGAAAAAGAACGTGGTATTACCATCCTTGCTAAAAACACAGCAATTAACTGGAACGACTACCGTATCAACATCGTAGATACTCCGGGACACGCCGACTTCGGTGGTGAAGTTGAGCGTATCATGTCTATGGTTGACTCTGTTCTTCTTATCGTTGACGCAGTTGACGGCCCAATGCCTCAAACTCGTTTCGTAACTCAAAAAGCATTTGCTCACGGTTTGAAACCAATCGTTGTTATCAACAAAATCGACCGTCCTGGTTCTCGTCCTGATTGGGTTATGGATCAAGTATTCGACCTATTCGACAACCTAGGTGCAACTGACGAACAACTAGACTTCCAAGTAGTTTACGCTTCAGCTCTAAACGGTTGGGCTACTCTTGAAGAAGGCGAAACTGGCGAGAACATGGAACCACTATTCCAAGCTATCGTTGATAACGTTGAATGTCCAAATGTTGACATCGACGGTTCGCTACAAATGCAAATCTCTCAACTTGATTACAACTCTTATGTTGGTGTAATCGGTGTTGCTCGTGTAACTCGTGGTACAGTTCGCCCTAACCAACAAGTAACTGTTGTTGGTGCTGACGGTAAAAAACGTAACGGTAAAGTAGGTACTGTTCTTGGTTACCTTGGCCTTGAGCGTCACGAAGTTGAACAAGCTAACGCAGGTGACATCATTGCAATCACTGGTCTTGGTGAGCTAAAAATCTCTGACACCATCTGTGATGTTAACAACGTAGAGCCAATGACTCCGCTTTCAGTTGACGAACCAACAGTAACCATGACTTTCCAAGTAAACACTTCTCCGTTTGCTGGTAAAGAAGGTAAGTTCGTAACTTCACGTAACATCCTTGAGCGTCTAGAAAAAGAATTGGTTCACAACGTAGCACTACGTGTTGAACAAACTGACGATCCAGACAAATTCAAAGTATCTGGTCGTGGTGAACTTCACCTTTCAATCCTAATCGAAAACATGCGTCGTGAAGGTTTTGAGCTAGCAGTATCTCGTCCAGAAGTAATCATTAAAGAAGAAAATGGTCAACTAATGGAACCGTATGAAAAGGTGACTATCGATGTGTTGGAAGAACACCAAGGTGGCATCATGGAAAACATCGGTATCCGTAAAGGTGAACTAACTGATATGGCACCAGATGGTAAAGGCCGTGTACGTATGGACTTCGACATGCCTTCTCGTGGCTTGATCGGTTTCCAAACTGAATTCCTAACACTAACTTCTGGTTCTGGTCTTCTTTACCATACGTTTGATCGTTACGATAACCACAAAGGTGGCACAATCGGTCAACGTCAAAACGGCGTATTGATTTCTAACGCAACTGGTAAAGCTCTGACTTACGCATTGTTTAACCTACAAGATCGTGGTCGTTTATTTACAGAGCACGCAGACGAAGTATACGAAGGTCAAGTTATCGGTATTCACAACCGTTCAAACGACCTAACAGTAAACTGTCTGAAAGGTAAGCAGTTAACTAACGTTCGTGCATCTGGTACTGATGAAGCTCAAACGCTTTCTCCAGCAATCAAATACACACTAGAACAAGCTCTAGAATTCATCGATGATGATGAACTAGTAGAAGTAACACCAGAAAGCATCCGTATCCGTAAGAAATTCCTAACGGAGAACGATCGTAAACGTGCTGGTCGTGCTGCGAAATAAGGTTCAGCCTTAAACGCATCTATTAAGTTAGACGCACATAAATAACAAAGCCGATGATCGAAAGGTCATCGGCTTTTTTGTGCCTTGCATTTAGAGCCTTGGTCTAACCTAATAAGCCGAATTGTTATTAAAATGTTTCTTTTAGCGCATATTTAAAGACATAACCTAGGGCTTAATGAGAAAATTTGTTATTCTAATTGCCTGCAAATCATTAAGTGGTTTGATTTCATTGAAAAACTTCTCACTTTGAAATCACTAATATCTCAATGTAAGGGCGTAATCGTATGTCAGTTCTCGAAAAAAAATTCAGCGTCCTGATCCACTATTTCATCTATCTCAAGAACCGTATTGTTCATGACCGATTGGCGGTAAATGCTGGTTATCTTGCTTATATTTCTCTGCTTTCTCTTGTGCCTTTAGCTACCGTGCTAGTTACGGCTTTATCTAAATTTCCAATCTTTGATGGTATTACCGATCAACTGCAAGAATTTGTATTTGAGAACTTTGTACCAGCGGCGGGAGATGCGGTTAAAGAGGCGATGAATACCTTTATTGCCAACACCTCAAGCATGACCGCAATTGGTGGCTCGTTTGTGTTTATTACTGCCATGTTGCTGATCTCTAACATTGATAAAAACCTAAACTACATCTGGCGAGTGAAGAAAAAACGTCAGCTTGTATATTCATTTTCCATGTATTGGATGGTGCTAACTCTGGGCCCAATTCTTATGGGGGGTAGTTTGGCGGTAACCTCTTACATCACGTCCGAGCAATACATCAGTAAAGAAGTGGTGAGTGGTTTATATAAAATGTTGCCGGTCTTGCTGTCTGCTGCTGCGTTTGTTGGTTTGTATATGGTTGTGCCCAACATTAAAGTGCGATTCCATCACGCTTGTACAGGCGCATTAATCGCAGGTTTATTGTTTGAATTGTCGAAGAAAGGATTTGCCATGTACATTGCGGCGTTCCCTTCTTATCAAGTGATTTATGGAGCGTTAGCCTCGATCCCAATCCTATTTGTGTGGATTTACCTATGTTGGTTTATCGTGCTGGTAGGGGCGGAAGTAACTGCCAGTTTGGGAGAGCGCGAGCATTGGTTTAATGAAGAACCACTTCATCTCATTCAACATATTTCTGACAAGCGTGCCCCTGAAAAAACTGAATCAGGCAAAGCCGCATCAGAAACAAAAAACACAGCAACAAAAAATACAGAAAGGAAAGATTCGTGATTGCTTTAATCCAAAGAGTAAGTGAAGCCAGTGTAAAAGTAGATGGGGAAATCGTTGGCGAAATTGGCAAAGGCTTACTTGTACTACTCGGCGTAGAGAAAGGCGATGATGAAGCCAAAGCCAAGCGATTAAGCGAACGAGTATTAGGCTATCGAATTTTTGAAGATCACCAAGGCAAGATGAACCTAAATGTGAAACAAGTAGGTGGTAGTGTGTTGGTTGTTTCTCAATTTACGCTTCCTGCTGACACCAAAAAAGGCATGCGTCCAAGTTTTTCAAATGGTGCCGATCATGGTGAAGCAGAACGTTTATATGATCACTTTTCTGAATTATGTCGCCAAGCTGATGTCAAAACTGAGAATGGGCGTTTTGCCGAGGATATGAAAGTCGCTTTAGTGAACGATGGTCCCGTGACTTTCTGGTTGCAGGTTTAACGTTAGAGTTAACAAGTTCCAACATTTTGTTTACTTTGCGTAATAGGTTCTGGCAATATCAGTAGGAATCAAAAATACATAAGGGATTGATATGTTTAAGTTAGTAACGCCAAGGTCTGAATCTGACTTAGAACGTTATTATCATTTTCGCTGGCAAATGCTCCGTGAGCCGTTTCATCAACCTCAAGGATCAGAGCGAGATGAATATGACGAAATGAGCGAACATCGCATGATTGTCGATGGCAAAGATCGCGTTATGGCGGTGGGGCGCATGTACCTAACACCGAACAACGAAGGTCAAATTCGTTATATGGCGGTTCATCCTCAATTCCGCGGTAAAGGCTTGGGCTCGCTGATTTTAGTGGCATTAGAATCTTATGCGCTGCAAGAAGGTGCAAAACGTTTGGTGTGCAACTCTCGCGAAGATGCCATTCCTTTCTATGCTAAAAACGGCTTCGAAAGCCAAGGTGAATTGAGCGATGAAAGAGGCCCTGTTCGCCATCAACAAATGCTCAAACGTTTGAAGGCGGGCGCGAATGTTTCTCGTCGTCCAGATTGGTGTGATGAATTGCAAAAACGTTGGCGACAAGAAATTCCAATTTGCGCCGCAATGGGCATTCGCATTAGCCAATATACCGGCTATCAATTTGAATGTTCTGCGCCATTAAATCCAAATATAAACCCGCACGAAACCATGTTTGCAGGTTCTATTTTTACTCTAACCACTTTAACCGGTTGGGGCATGGCATGGTTGTTGATGCGTGAAAAAGGTTTAGCGGCAGATATTATTCTGGCAGACAGTAATATTCGCTTCCGTGCGCCAGTGACAGAAGCTCCGCTTGCCGTGACATCGATTGATAGTATTAGTGGTGACCTTGACCGTTTAGTCAATGGCCGCCGAGCAAGGGTGATTGTTGATGTGACCGTTTATAGCGGAGATGTTGCTGCGGTAGAGTTCACCGGAACTTATATGCTAATGACGGACTTCCTTGGTGAAGCGCCGATGATTAAATAATCCCAGAAATTTAAAGCTAAGAATAATGGCGAGCAAGATGAATACAATCTTGCTCGCCATTTTTGTTGGTATTAGGTTTTATTGAAATCTAAGGGCAATCATTTTCAACCAAGATTGAATCCTTGTGATTACCTAACAGGTTAAAGGTTAATGCCTGACACTTTCCTTCCAAACGGTATTTCAGATCGCCTTTGTCTGGATATAAGAAATCGTATTTTCCACCCAGTTTGGCTTTGAAATCTTGCGCTTCGATAGTGAAAGGTTTTAGCGATAATCGCCCACGATCAGCAGTTAAATGAACGTCGGTAATGGTCACAGGTTTCGGTTTTCTTTCAGGCTCTTTATTCGCTGTTTCTTTAGCGTTATCATTTTTCGCTTCATCCGCTTTTGAAACTGAAACTGAAGCGGAATCTTCATCTTGAGTTGATTTTTCTTCTGCTTTATCTTTTGTTGGTTGCTCTTGCTCGGCTTGTTCTTCTTTGGCTTTTTCTTGCAAATCTTCTTGTTTCTGATCAGCTAAAGAGGCGTCATCCAAACCTTGGTTACGTAGCCATAAAGTTTCGAAATCATCGGTTGTTGTAGCTCGAGTGACGCTGGCTTTTAGGTCACCCGTTACGCTGTGATTGAAGATGAGTTCATCGCCATACAAGCCTTCACCTTTTAGTGTGAAATCTGTGATGCCATCTAAATGCAGTGGTAAATCAAACCAGCGAGAGAAAAAGCGCAACGGAATACCTGTGGCTTCTAAATCCACATTCCAAGGTTGGCTTGTTTTGACAAACTCAATGTCGCCTTTGCCTTCAACCAAGCCGTTTTGCATTGGAATAAATAAGCGATCTAAGCTGAATTTACCGTCTTTGCTGTGCATGTTTACCAGTAGGTTTTTACTGGTCACACCGTCATAGCTAGCCGCTCCAGAAGTAATGCTAACCTTGCCATCCCACAATCCCCATTGTTGATTGCGTTTTAGCTCTACATCATCACCTTCAATGCTTAAACCACTTGCTTGTGTAGGTGGTTCAGTTAAATCAATCACTTGGACATTACTGATGCTAAGCATTTTGGCGTGAATATTTTCGAGTTGTGATAAATAGTTCCAAACCAATTTTTTCGAGTTATCCGTTGGGAACCATTTGATATTGTTGATATTGAGCTGTTCGAGATCCCAACCCTTTGGTGTCATCTTGCCTTGCAGGTGCAGATTACCTTGTAGCATTTCTAATGAAATATCTTTCACCGTCGCTTCATTACCATTCAAAGTGATATCTAAAGCAGGCGAAGAAATGGCTTCACCAAATGCGCCCATACCATCTGCAACCACAAAGATTGAGGCATTTTGTTGTTGCCAAAACTCAAATGGGAATTGAATATTTTCAGCGTTTAATTTGATGTTGTTAGCCGAATAGTTTTTAGTTTCAAAGCTTGAATTTTCAATACGTAAATCCGCAATTTTCATTGGAATTTGATTCACCCATTCCATGCTTTCTAGGTTTAAAGCCCCCCAATTAATGGCATGTGGGTTTTCGCTTTTGCCAGCATTGAGCTTATCGCTTTCAGATAAACCTGATTGTTGTAAACGCAAATCTTTGATGTTGGCTTGTGGAATTTGCCAAACCGTCTCACTCGATTTTTTGGTTGCTTGAGCCGACACTTTTCCTTTACGCCATTCAAAACTCAGCGCATAAAAAGTGGTTTCTTGTGGAGTAATGTCGCCATCCAAATAGAACTTATCAAAGGCTTCACTTTTCCAGTAAAGCTGATCGGCGGACAGTTTCATTTCACCATAAAACGGCAACAGATTCTCTAAATAATGAAGTGGGGAATCAGCTTTTTGATGCTTGGCTTTTTCTGGTTTAGTCGGGCTATTTTCTGTGGGCTCAGGGCGAACTTGGGGCTGTTTAATATGTAAGTTCGCCTCACTGATCACCAAACCATTTTGCGCTAGGTTTAAATGATTCACTGAAAACTGATTCAGTTGCACGAAATCTAAATAAGTCGGTTTTGATAGCGTAGGTAAACCATTAGGCAATTTAATGCCATCAATAACCAGGTTGGCAATTTGCAAGCGGTTATCTTTCCAAAGTTTGTCGCTTAACCAAACATCCAGTTGTTCAATATGGATTTTTCCGTAATCTTCGGGTTGAACAACCACATCGTTTAACTGCAAATGAGAGGGATCGTCATAATCATAAATCACTTCACGAGCATGAATGTCGTTAGATGAGCCGTATTGCAACAGCGTATTAATGACTTGCGGAGCATATTTGGTGTGTAGGGCAGAATAGGTCGCTACTAAAGCAACAATCATTAATGAGATGATACCAACGATGATCGCAAGCAGTTTTCGCATGTGACGTCCTGTGTTTTAAACCGAAAGAAAGCAGAATTCGTTTAATAACAAAATTATACTGTTCTGCTTAAAACTTCTACCTTTGTTATTTCAACTAGTTGTATTTTAGTGAAATTCATATCAATTTCTCAGTTTGTTAAATATAAGCTGGTATTGACATAACTAGATAGAAATAAAAAACGGGAAACCAATTGGCTTCCCGTTTATTGGGTTTAGTTGAAGAATTAAGCTTGAGGGCCTGCGTTCACCAAGGCTTTACCTTCATCTGTGTCAGTGTATTGAGCAAAGTTTTGAACAAACAATTTCGCTAGTTCATCGGCTTTCGCTTGCCACTCGTCAACAGAAGCATAAGTGTCACGAGGGTCCAAAATACCACTGTCTACTTTTGGTAATTCCGTTGGTACTTCAAGATTGAAAGTTGGGATCACTTTGGTTGGTGCGTTATCAATTGAGCCATCTAAGATCGCATCAATAATGCCGCGAGTATCTTGAATTGAAATGCGTTTACCGCTGCCATTCCAACCTGTATTTACCAAGTAAGTTTCAGCACCAGCCGCTTCCATACGTTTCACTAGCACTTCTGCATATTGCGTTGGGTGAAGTGTTAGGAATGCTGCACCAAATGCCGCCGAGAAAGTTGGCGTTGGTTCCGTAATGCCACGCTCTGTACCTGCTAGTTTTGCTGTAAAGCCAGACAAGAAGTGGTACTTAGTTTGCTCTGGAGTCAGTTTAGAAACCGGAGGCAACACGCCAAATGCATCAGCCGTTAAGAAGATCACTTTCTTGGCATGACCAGCTTTTGAAACCGGCTTAACGATGTTTTCGATGTGGTAAATCGGGTAAGAAACACGAGTATTTTCTGTTTTCGAACCGTCATCAAAATCAATTTTGCCAGCTGGAGTCACAGACACGTTTTCTAATAGCGCATCACGACGGATCGCATTGTAGATATCTGGCTCTGCTTCTTTCGATAGCTTGATGGTTTTTGCGTAACAACCACCTTCGTAGTTAAATACACCATCGTCATCCCAACCGTGCTCATCATCACCGATTAGCTGGCGTTTTGGATCAGTTGAAAGCGTGGTTTTACCTGTACCAGAAAGGCCGAAGAATACCGCCACATCGCCATCTTCACCGACGTTTGCTGAACAGTGCATAGATGCAATACCTTTAAGCGGAAGTAGGTAGTTCATCATTGCGAACATGCCTTTCTTCATTTCGCCGCCGTACCAAGTACCGCCGATGATTTGAATGCGTTCGGTTAGGTTAAATGCCACAAAGTTTTCAGAGTTTAAGCCGTGTTTTTCCCAATTCTTATTAGTGGTTTTTGCACCATTCATTACCACGAAATCAGGTTTGAAATTTTTAAGTTCTGCTTCCGTTGGGCGGATAAACATGTTTTTCACAAAGTGCGCTTGCCACGCGACTTCTGTGATCACTCGAACTTTTAGGCGCGTTTCTGGGTTCGCACCACAGAAGCAATCGATAATGAATAAGCGCTTATTTGAAAGCTGTTTGGTGACCAATGATTTTAGGTCAGTCCATACTTCTTGAGTGATTGGTTTGTTATCGTTCTTACCTTGATCCGACCACCACAAGGTATCTCTAGTTACATCATCTTTAACTATGTATTTGTCTTTTGGTGAGCGGCCAGTGAAGATGCCTGTATCTACTGATACTGCGCCAAGTTCGGTCACAATACCTTTTTCATAGCCACTTAGGTTAGGTTTGGTTTCCTCTGCAAACAACTGCTCATAACTTGGATTACGTACAACTTCAGTTGCGCCAGTAATACCGTAAGTGCGTAGATCTATCTGAGGTACAGAAACAGTCGATGCCTTATCCATAACGGTCATAAATGCTCCTTCATAGGGAAATTTGTAGGGTAATTGTAGTTTTAAAAAATCTTTTTTATTGGCTGCTGTTATAGGTAAAGGATAGTTTAATCCTGATGTTTGCAGCCAAATATATTCATTGTGTGATTGGCATAACCATATTCTGTGCATGGTTTTCCTTAACTTGGGTAACACCTTAACAAAGATTTATACACAAAAAGGTGTCCTAATGGGCACAAATGAAATTAAGTTAGTAAAAGGCGAGTTTTTTATAAAAATTGAGATGTATCTAAAAATTATGAGGGATGGATAAGGAGGGATTTGCAAAAATGTGACAAAGAAAAAGCCGACGTAATGTCGACTTTTTTGTTGGCTAGATGTTCTCTAACTATATGAATTAAGGACAGTATTATTAATGAATAGTTGGATTTGCATCACGCTTAGCAGATTCAAGGATTTCATCTACTTGTGCAGCATCGAACGAATAGGTTGTGCCACAGTAATCACAATGTAGAGCCACTTCGCCGTCGTGTTTTAGAATATCGTGCAATTCTTCTTTTGCGACAGTTGAAATTGCCCCAGCGCTGCGCTCACGAGAACAACCGCAGAAAAACTCAACCGGATGCGGTTCAAACACTTTCACCTTTTCTTGGTTATATAGGCGGTATAGCACTTCATTTGCTTCTAAGTTGAATAATTCTTCGTTTTTGATGGTTTCAGTCAGTTTTTCAAGGTGTTCGAAATCATCAGCAGAGCCAGTTCCATCAGGCATAACTTGTAACATCATGCCTGCAGCGTGTGCTTTTCCTGCTACTTCGCCAGTTCTGAACCATAAACGAGTTTTTAGCTGCTCAGAACGTTCGAAGTAGGCTTCTAAGATTTCAGATAAGTTATCGCCTTCTAAACCAACAACACCTTGGTAACGCTCACCTTTGTTTGGTGAAATCGTGATCACTAAGTGACCTTGACCTAGCATGTCGTGCAAACTTGCTTCAGCATCAATGTTGCCTTCCCAACGAGCTACACCACGAAGTTTTTGGTCGTGGTCGCCATTGATCACAAGTAGAGAAACAGGGCCGTTACCTTGCAGTTGCAGAGTAATTGAACCTTCAAATTTTAGCGTCGCAGTTAATAAGCTAGTTGCCACCAATAATTCGCCGAGCAAGTGTTGAATTGGCTGCGGATAATCCTTGTTAGCAATGATTTGTTGATAAGCTGTATCAAGCTGAACAAGCTCACCACGAACAGACAGATCTTCAAATAAATAGCGATGTAATAGGTTATTTGCCATGAGATAGGTTTCCTCGCCACGGGGCGGTTTATTGATGTTTAAATTTAATCAGATTACGACGCTGTTTTTTGTCTGGGCGTCGTTCAGGGCTTGGGCTGTAAAGTGCGTTTAACTTATGTTTTTGCGCATTTTCTTCACGTTTTGCGAGGCTCTCGTCCGTTTCTCGATAGAGAGTTTGAGCTTCTGGCGCACCACGTCGTTGATCGGAAATACGTTCGATAACGATGGTTTTTTCTTCATTCCCTTGGCGTAAACGAATAACAGCACCAAGTTCTACAATTTTGCTTGGTTTCGTTCGTTGGTCATTATAGTGGACTTTACCGCCATCGACCATATTTCGAGCGATTGAACGTGTCTTATAAAAGCGAGCCGCCCAAAGCCATTTGTCTAAGCGGACAGCGGTGGTTTCTGCACCCATGTAATTTGACCTAAGTAAACTAAGTTTGAATCAGATTTAGAAATATTGGGCTAGTGTTGGTCTTTTTCAACTCTGTTGCTTGTTATCAACAAAGAAAACGCCATAACACAATGTATTATGGCGTTTGAGGTTTAGGTTGAAACCTTAGGTTTTAGTATTCGAATTTGGTTAGTGATAGCTTTTTCGTGGTAGCTTGCTTGTTACCATTTTTATAAATGAAATTGCCTTTCCCTGCGAAATCACCATCTTTACCGCCATCAACAAAAGCAATCAGTTTAAAATCTTTGATATCTAAGCCGATGCTATCCATGCGATCTTTAAGATTACCAAACTCATTGTTGATATCTAAACGCATATCAATAGAGTAATAAGTTTTACCTGTTGCTTTTTCTCCTGCGTACTCAGGAATCCAACTAATTTGCTTGAATTGGATACCGTTAGAGTTTTGGATGGCATTACCTTTATTGTCAGGAATAACTTTATCACTTACTACATATATATTTACGAAAGCATTACTACCAGTAGCGTCATATGTACCATATTCGAAATCAAAATTAGCATAATCAGAAAGTGGTGCAACGTCTTCGTAATCTGCGTAATTTTTATCGCCCAGCTCCTTCACTGGAACATAAGCCCAAATACGCTCACCATAGCTTTCACCAGTTACTTCACCTGTAGTTGGATTTTGTGTTAAACCGACTGCGTTTGCGATAACAATTTCTGGCCCATCACCAATTATAAATGTTGGGTTGAAGCTGTATTCATCGACACTGAACTCTTCTGATGCCTTATATTCAGTTCCACCAGTACGAAGCACAAAGTTAGAGTCTATAGATTCCTGATCGCCATCAACGGTTTTGACGGCATCATGGAAACTTAATAATTTAAAGTCAGATTTGTTTAACCCTGCACTTTTCATTGTTTCGTTTAGTGTTTTTCCATCTTTAATCGTAATAACATAAGTATCCTGTGCTGGATTCTCTTTATTCCAATTTGTATCTCGTACAGGGTCTCCAGTAACTTCAGTTACTGCTGGAGATTGGCTGATTCTTGTGTAAGCTTCTTCATTTTTAGGTGTTACATAAATATTAGTAAATGGAATGCCACTGAAGCCTTCATTTAACTCGAAATGGTAATCAGCAATTGCAGAAAGCAAATAATTTTCATCTTCTAGCTCTTGTGGGTATGGAGTATAGAACCAAACAAACTCACGGTCTGTTACTCCTTTGTATATTCCATCAGCAACATCTAACTCGCCACTATAAACATTTCCTGGTGACGGTACTAATTGATGACCATTGTAAAAGGTGTCGTAATTAAGAGTGTAGTCATTTGTGTTTGAACGATTTCGGTCATGTGGGTAGGCATCAATAGCATCAGGAACACCATCCCCATCTGCATCTTTGGTTAAATCTATTTTAAGATCATCTAATGTACCGTTCTTTTTAGCCGTAGTGATTATTTCATTAAGATCAGATACAACGGCTGCCTTATCTGTATTGAATTGACTTAGCTCATCTGGAGTGCTTGGCATGTCCTTTGGAGTTTCAGGTAAGATATCTTTATAGACAATATACGTCGCCGCATATGCAGCCGCTTGATCACCTGAATCTTTAAAGTCACCCAATAAACTTGATTCATCCACACCAAGTTCACTAGCAGTTTCAGTTTTAGCCTCTGCTAACGCTTGAGTAGGATCACTTCCACCATTTAATTTTTCTAGATATTTCATATGGACTAACGTGGTAAGAGGCGTTACTGCAACTTCGTCAGCAGAACTCGGTGGGGCAATTAAAACAAAATCTTTACTAATATGTGTACCTAGATTATCTGTATCAATGGTCTCTCCAGCAATCGCCTGTACCATTACCGAATATTGTTCAGGGTTATCTATACCTGTTGTATCAAGTGTTGCTTCACCTTCGTCATCAGTTTTAAGTAGTGGCTCACCTTGGTCATGTTGTTGGTTGCCATTTACGTCTAGCCATATATCTGCGTTTTGTAAATAACCATCAATCGCCACGACATCCATACTTGTTGCTTCTGGGCTATCATTATCATCATCACTGCCGCTGCTACCGCCGCCACATGCTGCCAAGGTTGCTGCAATACTTGTCACAAGCAATAATTTTTTAAAGTCCATATTCCTTTCCTCTAATAGACATTTTTTATTAGTAAATGACGTCACTGTCATTGAGGATATTAATGCTGATAAAACAAACAATTTCATGTCATGGAATTGTAAATGTGACCGTTCTCATAGTTTTGCTATTGTGTTTTTTTAAATAAATGTAAACGTAATGAGGTTGGTATTTGTTGTAAGAATGGATGGCCATTGATTTCTGTTGGTGCAGGGTGTTCTTGGTAACCAATACTTAACAAGCGTTAAACCATAAACATTTTGATACATTTTTATTTTTTACATGGATCTTACAAGGCAACGCTTATTTAACAAAGACTTAAGTTTAATGTATTTGCTAATGTTATGTTATTTTTGTGTAAATAATAAATTTCCAAGGAAGTCTAGTAATAAAAAAGTATGGATTTGTGCTTTTTTTTCTAAATTCGATTAATTTTAAATTCTCTAATGAAATAGGTTTATTGAATCATTAAAAAGCTCTTATTGATGATGAAAATGAGAAGGAGCCCTATTTACTGAGTTATATTCTTAACTGAGCTACAGTAATAGACGTGTAAGTTGGAATTAAGTGGCATCAAGCTAAGCCGATCAAGTCAGTATCTGAAAGTGTTTTTGGGATGGGGTGGGCAAAAAATAGACAGTTTTGATGGGTTGCAAAAGGAAATGTTGATTCCAACCACATTAAGCTTGCATTTAGTTTGGTTTAATTTTTTAGTGGTAGTAAAATGAGCGTCTTATTTTGTACATGAAAATTATGTACAGTGAAGGAAAACGGTAGAATGGAAGCGGTTTTAAGGTGTAAATTTTTATGGTCTTAAAGAATAATGTTCAAGACCTTTCTCAATTGGCAAATAAGTTCATAAAAAACCAGGAAAAAATAAGCGTTATATGTACCTTGTTACTGACTGCTTGTACGGCTTGGGTAGTGGGCATGCTTATTTGGAATCTTGTTTCTTCTAACTCTTCTGTTAATCGTTGGGCTGCAGCGCCGGTATCGGTAGGCCAAGCTAATGCTAATAATATAGGCAATAATATTTCCCCTTTGTTAAAAGCAAATTTATTTGGTGCTTATATTCTTGGTGAACAAAAACAGATTATGAATTCTGGTGTTGTTCAAGATGCGCCGCAAACGAGCCTAAATTTAATTTTAGTTGGAGCCTTATCGAGCACCAACCAAAAAACCAGTTTAGCCATTATTACTAGTCAAGGTTCACAAGCGACTTATGGCATTGGCGAAACGATAGAAAAAACTCGCGCCACACTGCAAGCCATATATATCGATAGAGTGATTATTCGCAATCAAGGCCGAGATGAAACCTTGATGCTGCAAGGTGTTGATTATCAAAAGGCATCTCAGGCTCAACCAGCACAAATAGCTAGAAACCAACACTCCACTCAAAAATCCTCCGGCTCAAACGCCTCTGCATCTTCATCAATGAGTGACGAAAATCTTTCCGAAATTCGCCAACAGCTCGCAGAGGATCCACAAAAGGTTTTCCAATATATTCGTTTCTCGCAAGTGATGGAGGAAGGGAAATTAAAAGGTTACCGAGTAAGACCGGGGAAAGAGAGAAGTTTATTTGATCAGGTTGGTTTAAAAGATGGCGATATTGCCACGGTATTAAACGGACAAGATCTTACGGATCCAAGCCAAATCGCTTCGTTATGGAAAACCGTTCTGCAAGATTCTGAATGGAACTTGTCGGTAGAACGAGACGGGCAATTACATGACATTTATATTCAATTTTAGTCTTAGCGGGAGCGAGATGTGAAAAACTGGTGGAATACAACCCTACTCATAATCATGACAAGTTTGGTGTCAATTCCTGCTATAGCGGATGATTTTACTGCCAACTTCAAAGGCACAGATATTCAAGAGTTTATCGATGTTGTTGGGCGCAATCTGAATAAAACCATTATTGTTGATCCAACGGTGCGCGGCAAAATTGATGTGCGCAGCTATGAATCAATGAATGAAGAACAGTATTACAAATTCTTTCTTAATGTATTAGAAGTCTACGGTTACGCTGCGATTGAAATGGATGACGGTATACTGAAAATCATTAAAGACAAGGATGCTAAAACCGCCGCAGTTCCCGTTGTTGGTGATAAAGAAAATGTAGCTGGCGATGAAGTGATCACCCGTGTTGTGACAGTGAAAAATGTGTCGGTGCGAGAATTATCTCCCATTTTGCGTCAATTAAATGACAATGCCGGCGCAGGTAACGTGGTGCATTATGAAGGTTCTAACACCATCCTATTGACCGGTCGCGCTTCGGTTGTTGATCGCTTAACTGACATTATTCATCGCGTTGACCAAGCGGGTAATAAAGATGTTGAAGTGATTGCGCTGAAGAACTCTTCTGCAGCAGAAATGGTGCGAATTGCTGAATCACTTAACAAGACCAACGATAAAAATACTCCAGAATTACTACAACCGAAACTGGTTGCTGACGAACGCACTAATTCGATTTTGATTTCTGGTGATCCAAAAGTTCGCCAGCGTATGAAGACCTTGATTAACCAACTTGATGTTGAAATGGCAACCAAGGGTAACAACCGAGTTATTTATTTACGTTACGCTAAAGCGGAAGATTTAGTCGAGGTTCTAAAAGGCGTATCTGAAAATCTTCAAGCTGAAAAAGAAGCAAAAGATGCTGGCGCTCTAGGCAACAGCAAGGTGTTGATTACCGCTGATCCAGGTACCAATGCGCTAGTGTTAACCGCTCCACGCGACATCATGAAAACTTTAGAAGACGTGATTAGCCAGTTAGATATTCGCCGCGCTCAAGTATTAATTGAAGCCTTAATTGTTGAAGTATCAGAAGGTGACGGTATTGATTTCGGTGTTCAATATGCGGATTCAGGTACAGGCTCTTTAGTTCAATATGGCAATGCCAACGCTAAGATTGGTCAGGTTGCTGTTGGCTTACAAGAAGCGGAATCAACACCAGGAACATCAACTACTGTTGTAAGTGCAGATGGTTCTCAAACAACATCTTCTACACCAGAAACTAAAGGCGATTACACAACTCTTGCTGCAGCTTTAAGTGGTGTAAATGGTGCCGCATTAAGTGTAGTAAGTGGTGACTGGACAGCATTAATCAGTGCAGTAGCTACCAATACCAATTCCAATATTTTGTCATCTCCAAGCATTATTGTTCTGGATAACAGCGAAGCTTCATTCATTGTCGGTGAAGAAGTGCCTGTTGTGACCGGCTCAACTGCTAGCTCGGATAACACCAATCCATTCCAAACCGTTGATCGTAAAGAAGTGGGCATCAAACTGAAAGTGACGCCACAAATCAACGAAGGCGATTCAGTTCAGCTAAAAATTGAACAAGAAGTTTCGAATGTGTTGGGTGCTAATGGTGCGGTCGATGTGCGCTTTGCTAAACGCCAAATCAATACCACTGCAATGATCCAAGACGGTCAAATGATTGCACTTGGTGGTTTGATTGATGATCGAGCTCAAGAGTCAGAATCAAAAGTACCACTATTGGGTGATATTCCGGTGTTAGGTAAATTATTCTCTTATACCAGCACCACCAAAGAAAAACGTAATCTGATGGTGTTCTTGAAGCCAACCATTATTCGTGATGGTGTCGGCGTCGATAATCTATCTCGTCGTAAATATAACTACATTCGAGCTGAGCAACTTTATCGTGCACAAAAAGGCATAAAACTGCTACCAAATGCAGAAGTTCCAGTTATGCCTAAGTACGGTAATGATGCGAATCACCCAGCAGAAATTAAAGCCTTCTTCGACCAGATTGAAAAAGCTGAACAAGGAACGCTGCAATGATGTCGGTGGAAGATAACACTGCATTAGAGAAAAATATCGGCGAACAAGTGGAATTCGAGCCTTGTGATTTCCGCTTGCCGTTTGCGTTTGCTAAGCGTCATCAAGTGGTGTTGGAATTTGGTGAAGATAATTCAGCGAGCTTGTATTTCTCAGGCATTTTATCGCCACAAGTTTTGCTGGAAATTCGCCGAGCTGTCGGTCGCTCATTTAAGCCTTATGCTCTTTCAAATGAAGAATTCGAAGTTAAGCTTACCGAAGCCTATCAACGAGATTCTTCAGAAGCCCGCCAGTTAATGGAAGACATTGGTGCCGATGATGACTTTTTCTCATTAGCCGAAGAGTTACCTGAAAACGAAGATTTGCTTGAATCAGAAGATGATGCGCCGATCATCAAATTGATTAACGCCATGTTAGGTGAAGCGATCAAAGAAGGTGCGTCGGATATTCATATTGAGACCTTTGAGAAAGCCTTATCGATCCGTTTTCGTGTCGATGGGGTTTTGCGAGAAGTGCTATCACCCAACCGCAAACTGGCACCGATTTTAGTTTCTCGCGTTAAGGTTATGGCAAGGCTAGATATTGCTGAAAAACGTGTGCCACAAGATGGTCGTATTTCGCTGCGTATTGGTGGCCGAGCTGTCGATGTGCGTGTTTCAACCATGCCGTCTTCTCATGGCGAACGTGTGGTTATGCGTCTTTTAGATAAAAACGCCACTCGTTTGGATTTACATAGTTTGGGCATGACGCCTAAAAACCATAAAAGTTTCCAACAGCTTATTGCTCGTCCACACGGCATTATTCTGGTGACGGGTCCAACGGGCTCAGGTAAATCCACCACTCTATATGCTGGCTTGCAAGAACTTAATAGCGCTGAACGTAATATTCTCACCGTTGAAGATCCGATTGAATTTGATATCGACGGCATTGGTCAAACCCAAGTAAACCCGAAAGTGGATATGACTTTTGCGCGTGGTTTGCGGGCTATTTTGCGTCAAGATCCCGATGTGGTAATGGTCGGGGAAATCCGTGACTTAGAAACTGCACAAATTGCCGTTCAAGCGTCATTGACTGGCCACTTAGTAATGTCGACTTTGCACACCAACACTGCGATTGGTGCGATCACTCGTTTGCGTGATATGGGCATCGAACCCTTCCTGATTTCTTCTTCATTGCTCGGCGTTCTTGCTCAGCGTCTGGTGCGAACTTTATGTTCAGATTGCAAAGTACCTTTTGAAGCCGATGCTCAGCAAAAGAAACTGTTTGGCATGGCCGAAAATGAGCCAGTGATTTTATACAAACCACATGGCTGTGAGCACTGTAATCATAAAGGTTACCGTGGCCGAACTGGTATTCACGAATTACTGCTGATTGATGATGACACGCAAGAGTTAATTCATTCTGAAGCCGGTGAACAAGTGATTGAAAAAGCGGTGCGAGAGAAAACCCCAAGCATTCGAGATGATGGTTTAGCCAAAGTATTACAGGGCATTACCACTTTAGAAGAAGTGCTCCGTGTGACCAAGGAAGTCTAATACATGGCGGCGTTTGAATATAAAGCTCTGGATGCAAAAGGTAAGCAGAAGAAAGGTATTCTGGAAGGCGATAATGCCCGCCAAGTGCGCCAACGTCTGAAAGAAAAAGGCTTAATGCCAACCGAGGTTATTGAGACCAAAGCGAAAGCACAAAAGGCAAATGCAAAAACCAGTTTTACTTTTCAACGAGGCATCAGCACCAATGAATTAGCCTTGGTTACTCGCCAGCTTTCAACCTTGGTGCAAGCTGGTATGCCGCTCGAAGAATGTTTGCGAGCTGTGGCAGACCAAACGGAAAAACCGCATATCCGCAATATGTTAGTCAGCATTCGTTCTCGTGTTGTTGAGGGTTATACCTTGTCTGACAGCATGGCGGAATATCCTCATGTTTTTGATGATTTGTTCTGTGCCATGGTTGCCGCAGGGGAAAAATCTGGCCATTTAGATGCAATTTTAGATCGTCTTGCTGATTACGCTGAAAACCGCCAGAAGATGCGCTCCAAACTACAACAAGCTTTGATTTACCCAACCATGTTGACGCTGATTGCGATTAGTGTGGTGGCTTTCTTATTAGCTGCGGTCGTGCCGAAAATTGTCGATCAGTTTGTGCAGATGAAGCAAAGCCTGCCGACCTCTACAGAGATCTTATTAGCAGCAAGTAACTTCGTTCAACATTGGGGTTTATTGCTACTGGCCGTGATCGTGCTGATTATTGTTGGCTTAAAAGTAGCGTTAAAAAATCCAGACTTCCGGATGCGTTGGGATAAGCGAGTTTTGTCTCTGCCTGTAATTGGTAAAGTGGCAAAAGGCTTAAACACTTCGCGTTTTGCTCGCACCTTAGCGATTTGTTCTTCTAGCGCCATTCCATTACTTGATGGTATGCGTGTTGCTGCGGATGTTATGAGCAATCAATATTTTAAAGCGCAAATACTCGAAGCGGCGGACAAAGTGCGTGAAGGTACAAGCCTACGTAAGTCACTTGAACACACCAAACTGTTCCCGCCAATGATGCTGCACATGATCGCCAGTGGTGAACAAAGTGGTGAACTTGAACCCATGTTAATCCGTGCCGCAGATAACCAGGACCGTGATTTTGAATCTTTAGTCAATATGGCGCTTGGTATTTTTGAGCCATTACTGATCGTATTTATGGCGGGCATAGTGCTGTTTATTGTGACTGCAACCTTAATGCCGATTTTAGAGTTGAACAACCTAGTTACTCAAAAATAGATAGTTACTCAAAATAACGGTTACTCAAAAATAGAGCGCATCAAAAGCAAGAATTTTATAGGAGAAGTAAGATGAAACATTCATTTAGAAAACCGAGCATAACTCGTAAGCAAGGCGGTTTTACCTTGCTAGAAGTTATGGTTGTGGTGGTAATTTTAGGTATTTTGGCGAGTTTTGTAGTGCCAAACCTATTAGGTAACAAAGAAAAAGCCGATCAACAAAAAGCCGTGACTGACATTGTGGCGTTAGAAAATGCGCTTGATATGTACAAGTTAGATAACAGCGTTTACCCAACAACTGACCAAGGCCTGCAAGCATTAGTTAGCAAACCAAGTGGCAGCCCTGAGCCTCGTAACTACCGTGATGGTGGCTATATCAAACGTCTACCAAAAGACCCATGGGGCGGCGACTACCAATACCTAAGCCCTGGCGATCATGGCAATTTAGATATCTTTACTCTTGGCTCTGATGGCGAAGAAGGCGGTGATGACGCAGCAACAAAAGATATCGGTAACTGGAATATTCAAGACTTTCAGTAAATAAAAGCCAGTAAATAAATGCCAATAAGATAAAAACAAATAAAGATGAAATATCAAAGCACGGCTTCTGGCAGTCATTCGAATCAACAAGGCTTTACTTTACTTGAGGTGTTGCTTGTTGTGGTGGTGATGGCGATGACAGCCATGGCCGTGGTGCAAACCTTGCCAACCAGTAAGGCAAATCAGGCTAAGGAAGAGTCCGCCCGATTCTTCCAACGTTTGCAGTTGCTGAGTGATGATGCGGTACTGAATGGCTTAGATTATGGTGTGCGCTTTGATGAACAAAAAGCCACTTACGTCTACATGCAACTAACGGAAGACGGTTGGGAAGAAGTTGCTGAAAGTAAATATTTCACTTCAACTGAAATGCCTGAAGATCTGAAATATGTTTTTGAGCTAGGTGGCGATGAGTGGAACGATGACGATCGTTTATTCAAAGAAGAAGACTTTTTTGAAGATGAAACGAAAAAACCAAAACCACCGCAAGTGTTTGTGTTATCGAGCGGTGAAGTGACGCCTTTTACCTTGTCGTTCGTAACAAACACGAGTGACAACTCTGATCAGTCATGGCGAGTTGCGGTGAACGAAGCGGGTGTGATCCATTTGCTAGAACCGGGCGAAAAACTGGATGACTTGAATGAGAAGGATGATACCAAGTGGTAAGTATGCGCTTTAATCCTTCTTTAAGACGTTCGCTAAAACGCTCAGAAAAACACAGCAAGGGCATGACCTTACTTGAAGTCTTGGTGGCATTAGCGATTTTTGCTACCGCAGCATTAAGTGTTGTTCGTGCTGTGACTCAACACATTAATACCTTGAGTTATTTAGAAGAAAAAACCTTTGCCAGCATGGTGGTTGAAAACCAATTGGCGATGGTGCATTTATCTGAATCTTTTAACTCCACCAAAAAAGGCGTGGAAGAGTTAGCTGGGCAAAAATGGTATTGGACGGCGAGCCCAGTCAAAACCGGTATGGATTTAATTAAAGCGGTGGATGTCAGTGTCTCACTCGATGAAGCCCAAAAGCACAAACTGATGACGGTGAGAACTTATGTCAAACCACAAAAATAAGTCAAACCGTAAAAAGCAGTTAAGCTACAAAAATAAGTTAAGCCATAGGCCAAGCACAGCTTTTAAGTCAAGGTTGGGTTTCACCTTAATTGAAGTCTTAGTGGCGCTTGTGGTGTTTGCCAGTTTAAGCCTTGCTGGTTATCAAGTGGTAAATCAAGTTCAGCGCAGTAATCAGCAATCGCAAGAAAAAACACAACGATTAGAAGAAGTTCAGCGAGCCATGATCATCATGGACAGCGATTTCCGTCAAATGGTTGCTCGTTCATTCAAAGGCAATGAAAACGCTGATAAAAACGCACTTTTGTACTCGGGCGATCAGTATTTAGATTCGGAATCAGAAGGCATCCTATTCGTGCGATTAGGTTGGCAGAATCCACAACAAGCCTTTCCTCGTGGAGAGATCGTCAAAGTGGGTTATCGAATCACAAAAGAGAATTTAGAGCGTATTTGGTGGCGTTATCCTGATACGCCAACAGGCCAAGAACCATTGCATAAAGTGGTGTTGCCCCAAGTCGAGACAATGAGTTTTCGTTTTTATGATGGTAAAGCCTGGCAGTCGACATGGGTTAATGCTCAAAAAACACCAGCAGCAGTAGAAATGACGCTGACCTTAAAAGATTACGGTGAAATACGTCGAGTATATTTAACGCCAGAAGGTGAGCAATCGGGAGTCGCTAACGGGCCGGATTCAACACAAGACAGCTTTAATAGCGATGATGCGGTGACGCAATGATGAAGCGCACGAGATTTGCCCGAACTGGAAAACTGAAAAGCCTCAAGGGCCAACAAGGTGTGGCGTTGATCTTCGTGTTGTTGCTGGTTGCGGTATTAGTGGCGATTGCGGCGACCATGACTCAGCGCATGTCGACCCAGTTTTATCGCTCAAGTAATTTGCTGAATAACCAACAAGCGTATTGGTACAGCATGGGTGTCGAAGCTTTAGCGCAAGTGGCGATAGAAGAAAGCTACAAAGAAAACAGCGACAGCACTAATTTAAGCCAAGCGTGGGCAATTGAAGGTACGCAATATCCACTGGAAAACGGGGATGCGATTGGCAGTATTCTTGATAAGCAAGCCTGTTTTAATGTGAATGCGCTGGCAAGTTTACCGGCGAATAACACCAATCAGCGTCCGTATTTGCTGAAAGCTTTAGCCTATATGTTGGAAGAAGGTGGCGTCGACAATTATCAAGCGGAAGTGATAGCTGATTCCATCAAAGAATTTGTTGATAAAGATAGCCAGACTGATACCCAAAGTGGTGTAGAAACCGCTAGCTATGAAGCCTTGCAACCGGCTTATGCTGCACCAGATAGTCTTATTGCTGATAGCTCGGAGTTGCGTGCTGTGAACCAAGTGAATGCACAGGCCATGCTGATTTTGAAGCAAGTAGCCTGCGCTTTGCCAACCAATGATTTATATATCAACGTCAATACCATTAAACCGCATCAAGCTTTGCTATTAGCGGGAATGTTCCAACCGGCATTAAGTTTAGATAATGCGGTGCAAATTATAGAAGAAAGACCTCGTGATGGTTGGGATGATATTGATGATTTTTTAAATGATGCACGAATGAGCCGAGTGACAGGTGATATTCGAGCAGCTGCAAAGCCATTTTTAACCACAACAAGCCAATATTTTGAGCTTGATGCACAAATTAAAGTAGAAGACTCTCGAGTTAGGCTGCGTAGTCTAATTTACAGTCCAGATAAGAAAAATACACAAGTGATACGACGTCGTTTTGGAGGGATCAGTGAACGAGTTTCTGACGATCAAACTGAGCAGTAACCCTGCTGATCCAATACCTTGGCTGGTATGGTCTCAAGGTGAAAATAAAGTTATAGCATCCGGTGAATTGCTTTCAAATAATAAAAAGCATAGCCGCGATCAATTAAATGATTTAGTTAATTACAGCATAGATCGCACCGTGATTGCGTTGTTGCCGAGCAGTGATGTATTGATCACGCCGATCAATATTCCTGCGGGTGTTGGGCGCAAGCTTGATTCTGTTTTGCCGTTTTTGCTGGAAGATCAAATCACACAAGACATTGAAAAAATGCATTTTAGTGTGATTGAAAAACAAGGCGACCAAGCGATCGTGGCAACGGTGGAACGCCAGTTGATTGCTGATTGGATGGACATCTTTAAAGAGCACAATATTGTGGTCAAAAAAATGGTGCCTGACTGTTTAGCTCTGCCACTGAAAGACGGTTGCATTAGTGCTATGCATCTAAATGAGCAATGGCTACTACGCAAAAGCGAAGTCAAAGGCGCTGCGGTTGATGATGTCTGGTTAGATTTATTCTTTTCATCTGGCTGGCTCGATCCTGATGGTGATGCACTTGAGTTTGAAGAATTGCTCGAAGTGGATGACTCGGATGAAGTTCAAGCCAAAGAAGAAAACGTCGAAGTAGAAGATGGCCTCGAAACAGAAGTGGGTTTCGAAACAGAAGATAGTTTTGGCCCAGCGGAGCCTGTAGAAGAAAAGACTTATGAGACGAATGCCTCACAAGCGATCATTTACAGCTACAGCCCGTTGCCGGAAAACCATCAAAGCCTGCCTGCGAAATGGTTACTTGCACCACAAGAAATGCCAATGGTTACCTTGGTGCAAGGTGCTGTGGAAACTAAAGCGAACTTGCTTACTGGACAATTTAAGCCACAAGCTTCTTGGTTTAAGCATTGGCATGTATGGCGCAAAGTGGCGATTGCTGCTGTGGTTTTATTAGTGGTGTTGTTTATTCAGCAAACGGTACAAGTCAATCAAATCGAAGCGCAAACCCAAGCTTATCGCACAGAAAGTGAACGTATTTTCCGTAGCGTTTTTCCAAATAAACAGCGCATTCCAACCGTCAGTTATTTGAAACGTTCGATGCAAGATGAAGAAAATGCTTTGTCAGGTGGTGGCAATGGCAGCGCATTTTTAGGTTGGATGTCCAAGTTGGCACCAGCATTAGAAACCGTGCCTGCGATTTCGATTCAAAGTGTGCAGTTTGATGGAACACGTCAGGAAATCCGTTTAAATGCCCAAGGCAAAGACTTCCAAGATTTTGAGAAGATCAGAACCGAGCTCGCTAAAGAATTCAGCGTCGAGGAAGGTCAACTCAATAAGAATGGTGGCTTAGTGCAAGGTAGTTACATTATTAAACAAAAAGGAACGGGAGCTTAATGATGAGTGAAAAAATCCAAGCGCCAGCTTTTCTTGAAAAAGCAGTGGTTCCTTTAAAAACCTGGTGGCAAAGTATTTCAGCCCGTGAACGCCAATTAGTCACAATTTGTTCTGTTTTGTTAGTTGTTGGCTTTTTGTATTGGGGTGTATTGCAGCCTTTAACTTCTCGCACCGAACAAGCACAAATGCGTTTGCACTCTGAAAAGCAATTGCTGCAATGGGTAAGTAACTCGGCAAATAATATTGTGGCATTACGTTCTCAAACCGGCTCAAAAGGTGTCGATCGTAGCCAACCGTTAAACAAAGTGGTGTACTCCACCGCATCTCGTTTTCAGGTTGAATTGATTCGTATGCAACCACGAGATGACATGCTGCAAGTGTGGGTAAAACCTGTGTCGTTCAATGATTTAATTAATTGGATTGCTCAACTTAAAGAACAGTATGGAGTACAGGTTCTGTTTTTAGATGTCAGCCGAGCAGATAAAGATGGCATGGTAGAAGTCAATCGCCTGCAATTAACAAGAGGCTAATCTAATGATGAAAGGACTGAAATGGTACAGCTTAATCTTTAGTGTTTTTTTGCTAGCAAGCCTGATTGCAAACATACCGGCAGCTTGGGTGTATTCGCTTTTTCCTGCCCAACGAGGTGTAGCGGTAAGCGGCATCGAAGGTACAGTTTGGAATGGTAGTGTGCAGCAATTAAAAGTAGATCAAGAATTTTTTGGTCGTATCCAATGGTCATTAGAACCAAGCCAGTTATTGCTTGCTAAATTGCAATATCAAGTGCGCTTTGGTCAAGGCAGCAGTGTTGAATTGGATGGCAAAGGCGTTGTTGGTGCCGGTATCACAGGTTTATATGCTAAGAATGTATTGGCTTCAATTCCTATGCCTCAAGTCGCTAGATTCATTCCAATGCAAGGCGCACCCATTGATTTGCAAGGTCAATTAGAGTTATCCCTAACTGAATTTGATTATGGTCAGCCTTGGTGTGAAGAGGCTAAAGGTAGTCTTGCGTGGACGAATGGTGAAATCATCACGCCGATGGGAAACCTTTCTCCTAGCCCTGTCATTGCTGATATTAAATGCCAGTCACAAAAGATTGATATCAAAGGCAAACAAAATAATTCTCAAGTGAGCAGCGAGTTCAGTGTGAACTTAAATGAGCAATCACAATATAAACTGGCTTCATGGTTCAAACCGGGTGCTGATTTCCCTTCTTCTATGATGGAACAGCTAAAATGGCTTGGTGATCCAGATTCTCAAGGACGTTACCTGTTTAATTTTTCTGGCAAGTTATAGCTCCCAGCTTATTTTTTCTAGCAAGCTATAATAGATTTCATTTAAGCTATAGCTTCAAAATCGAAAGCATAGAAGGTGATTCAATGGCAAAGCACAAACTTCCTGAAATTTTAGCTCGTTCCGAGGTAGCACATTCTCGTTTGTTTACCATTGAATCTATTGACCTCCGTTTTTCTAATGGTGAAGAACGTACTTATGAGCGCATGAAGCCAAGCCAACGTGGTGGGGTGATGATTGTGCCTGTAACTGAGCATGGCGATTTATTGCTTATCCGTGAATATGCCGTGGGAACAGAGCGCTATGAACTAGGGTTTCCGAAAGGTTTAATTGATCCAGGTGAGACGCCAGAACAAGCTGCCAACCGAGAATTGAAAGAAGAAATCGGCATGGGAGCAAATTATTTCCAGCCGTTGAAACAAGTGGTGTTAGCGCCGTCTTATTTCTCTAGTTCCATGACTATTTTCCTTGCTAAAGACCTTTACAATGAGCGCTTGGAAGGGGATGAACCTGAAGAATTAGAAATCGTTCGTTGGCCATTACAACAAGCTGAAGAACTGCTGACCCATTTGGATTTCTGCGAACCAAGAGCTATCACCGCACTGATGTTTGCTCTGAAAGCATTAGAGAAAGACTCGGCGGAAAAGGGAGAAAAGTAATGGTGACTCCAAGCGATCTTTCTTCTTATATTCCACAAGTCATCAGTATTGCTCGTGAAGCTGGGCAGCGCATTTTAGAAATCTATCACAACAAAGATTACCAAGCTTTTGTGAAAGAGGATGACACGCCCGTCACCACAGCCGATTACGCTGCGCATAAATTTATTACGCAGACTCTTTCTGAGTTAACGCCTGATATTCCAGTTTTATCGGAAGAAGATGCTCACATCAGCCTAGAGCAACGAGCGCAATGGAGCCGTTACTGGCTGGTGGATCCGCTTGATGGCACCCAAGAATTTATTGCTCGCAGTGGGGATTTCGCCACTGTGATTGCGCTAATAGAGAACAACCAACCGATTATGGGCGTGGTTTACGCTCCCGTTTCTGGTGTGACTTATTTTGCTTACAAAGGCAAAGGGGCGTGGAAGATTCCAGAAATGGACGAAAACGTGCGTATCCACACCTTAAAACATGATTCAGAAGAACAGTCGATTGCTATTGCTATCAGCCGTCGCCAGAACATCAATCGCATTACAGACAACCTTTGTCCATCTCGTAATTACGAATTAGTACCTCTCGGTTCCGCAGCATTAAAGGCCTGTTTAGTTGCGGAAGGTGCAGTTGATTGTTATATCCGCTTAGGCCCAACAGGAGAATGGGATACTGCCGCAACCCAATGTATCGTTGAAGAAGCTGGTGGCCGTATTCTTTCTACTCAACTGAACCCGCTTTCTTACAATGAACGCGATACTTTAGAAAACCCGAACTTTATCGTTCTAGGCGATGAAGGCATCGGCTGGGATAATATTTTGATTGGGAATTTGACGAGAAAGTGAGTTCCAGATACAAAAAAAGCTCAACACGTGGTTGAGCTTTTTGACTGTAATGAATTTTAAACTCAATTACATATAAGAATGATCACCTGCTTGGTGTTCTGTTGAATCTCGAACCGCTGTTAACTCACCTGCGAATTGTTCAAGTAATTGTTTCTCGATGCCATCTTTTAATGTCACATCAACCATTGAACAACCGTTACAGCCGCCGCCGAATTGAACTAGAGCAACACCGTCATCAGAAATGCTGATTAGGCTAACATGACCGCCGTGGCCAGCCAATTGTGGGTTAACTTGAGTTTGGATTGCGTATTCAACACGAGCCATTAATGGTGCGTCGTCAGCTAGTTTACGCATTTTTGCATTTGGTGCTTTTAATGTAAGTTGTGAACCCATTTTATCGGTCACGAAATCGATTTCCGCATCTTCTAAAAATGGCAGGCTTAACTCGTCAACAAAAGCGTCGAAGCCATTGAATTCAAATTTAGTATCTGATGCTTCAACTGATTCAGCTGGGCAGTAAGATACGCCACATTCTGCGTTTGGAGTACCAGGGTTAACAACAAATACACGAATGTTGGTTTCGCTTGGTTGTTGTTCAAGTAATTTTGCGAAGTGCGATTGGGCACTTTCTGTAATAGTGATAATCTCTGACACGACTAATACCTGACTGCTTTAGTGGGATTTTGAAGTTATTTTACTCTTCTTAGCTATGGGATCAAATCTATTTCCCCTGAATTGCTTAAATCTAATTTACCGAAAATTCCGATTATTTAGGTGATGGTGTGCGAGACAAACAATATACATCTATGTGCTTAACCCCTGCTTTTTTTAGCATTAGGCATAGCGGACGAATCGTACTGCCAGTTGTGACTACATCATCAATAAGCGCAATGTGTTGATACTTTGGGGGCGTTATTAATTTATAGGCTTGTTTGATGTTCTTTTGCCTTGCCACTTTTGATAAACCTTTTTGTTGTGGCGTAGCACGGATTCTTTTAAATACCCTTTCATTTACTTGGCATTCAATCCCTTTATTCTTCCAAAATTGCGCCATTTGTTCTGCCAGTTCAGTGCTTTGATTAAAGCCTCGACGCCATTGTCGTGTCCAATGTAAAGGTACAGGGATTAACTCGTGTGCAGGTGTTGGAATGTTTTCCGCAAGCAGAATCGCGAGATCTTTGGCTAACCAAAATTGTCGCTGATATTTAAGCTTTTGAATGTAATCTTTTAGTGGGGAACGATAATCGTTGATGCAATACAAGCGATCCCAAGGTGGCGGCGAAGCTAAACATTCACCACATACCAAGTTTTCAGATGCTTGATTGTGAGCATGAGGCAAACCGCAGTGAGGGCATCGATTTTGGTTGCTGGTCATTCGGTTGATGCAATCTTGGCACCAAAAATGGTGATAATTGGAGTGCTGATTAGAAGGCATAGTTAAGCGACAACAGTGACATTGCTTGGGTAAAAATTGAAAAATGCGATTCAGAAATGTCATGTCGAGTATGGTGTGGTTTTGAATCGAGGTATTATGACTTCGTTCAACAACAAACTAGCGTGAAATTAGTGCTAAATCATACCGATCCCATAAATATCTGTTCATATTAAGTGCTCCGTAGAACCGCTGTCCTGTCCTAGGCGCTTTGAAAAGTACATCTATGTACTTTTGAATTCTACTCTGCACTTAATAAGAATCAGATCAGTTAAATATTGGTATTATTTCTAAATAACTTATGCAATTAGCTCTGCAGTCAGTTTAAAAATAACAGGAAGTTCAATGACCAAACTAAATAGGCAACCGCAAGGAATATATTGGCAGTCACAAGGAAATGGACAAAATCTGGTTTTGATTCATGGCTGGGGTATGAATGGTGCTGTGTGGCAGCAAGTTATGGATGTGCTTTCACAATCTTTCTGTGTTCATAGTGTTGATTTGCCTGGCTATGGATTCAGTAATGAAGCAGCGGCAGATGATTTAGATGATATTTGTCAGCAAGTGCTCGATTCCGCACCAGAAAAAGCGGTGTATTTAGGTTGGTCATTAGGTGGTTTAGTGGCAACGCAAATTGCACTAACTCAACCTAGTCGAGTTGAAAAACTCATTACCCTTGCCAGTTCGCCTCGCTTTTCTGCAAATAAAGAACTCTCTGCTGATAAAGCTTGGCGAGGCATTATGCCAAAAGTTCTGACGGATTTTACTCAGCAATTGAGTGATAACTTCATCAAAACCGTGGAAGGTTTTATGCAGCTACAAGCAATGGGCAGCCCTTCGGTTAAAGACGATGTGAAATGGATTAAGCAACAGGTTTTTTCTCGTCCAATGCCTAATCAAGCTGCTTTAGCAATTGGCTTAGACATTCTGGCGCAAGTGGATTTACGTTCTGCTTTGGCTGATATTCAAGTACCGACTTTGCGCTTATATGGTCGATTAGACGGGCTTGTACCAAAAAGCATAATTCCGCAAGTCGATGCTTATATGCCTAATAGTGAGAGCTTTGTCTTTCAATCATCTTCCCATGCGCCTTTTATGACCGAGCCTGAGCTTTTTTGCGATAAGGTTTCTCAGTTTATTGGCTAATACCTGCTAATCAGTTAACGAGAAGCCACTTCCAAATGAATGCCGTGTTCTTTAATTAGCGTAGTAATTTCTTGCGGTGGCATCTTATTCGTCACGATCAAATCAATGTCTTCAATTTTGCCTAAATTCACCATGGCATTACGACCGAACTTGGAATCGTCAATCGGTAAATACACTGTACGACTGTTTTCAATAATGGCGCGTTTTACTCGAACTTCGTGGTAGTCAAAATCCAGTAAAGATCCATCATAATCTACGCCACTAATCCCCAATATTCCGAAATCTAAATGAAATTGAGAGATGAAATCGAGAGTGGCTTCACCGGTAACACCGCCATCTTTATTGCGCACTTCACCACCTGCCAGAATCACTTTGAAATCAGGTTTGCTCATTAGCATTAAGGCCACGTTAAGGTTATTAGTGACAACCCGTAGGTTTTCGTGTCTTTCCAGTAATGCTTTAGCCACAGCTTCTGGCGTTGTACCTATATCAATAAATAAAGTAGAACCATCCGGAATGTGCTTGACCAAGGCGTGTGCGATAAGGTTTTTTTCCTCTTGATTCATGATTTTGCGATCAAGATAAGGAGAGTTCTCAGCACTATTAGAAAGAGTTGCACCACCATGATTGCGGCGAATTTTATTGGCATCGGCGAGCTCGTTTAAGTCACGGCGAATGGTTTGTGGGCTAACCTCAAACCGGGCGACTAAATCATCGGTGCTGACGTAGCCTTGTGCTTTGACTAATTCGATAATCTTTTGATGCCTTTCACTCGCTTTCACGCTCTATCCTTAACTTTAATTTGCCTAATTTCTATTTAATCACTTTGATAATGATTAAGCAGTGTATGTGATTTTCGAAACTGGAGGCAATCAATTCAGTTCGGTTTTTGGAATTAACCTGCTCTTGAAATAAATAACTTTCGTTCGAGCGAAATGTTTAATCTATGTAATTATTGTTTTAACGCTAGGTATATTTAATCTTTATATCTCTTTTGAGTCTTAGGTGTTTGTTTTCTATTGTTTTATTGAATTTGTTAATGACTTTTAAGTGAGCTGTTAAATTTTAACCTGAGGATAATGTAAGGCCGATTAAATTAGTTTTGAGCGAACGCACAGTTCAAAAATGGAGAGGTTTACAATAGGTTACATAGGTTTAATTTAGAGCAAAATGAAAGATAGGTTTGGATAGATTTGATGAAGTTCTTTTCCTCCAATTTATGAGTTTCACATAACAAATTTAGGTGGTTCAGTATGGACAAAAAATTCATTGTTGCTTTAGATCAAGGTACAACCAGTTCTCGTGCTGTGGTGTTGGATCGTGACGCCAATATTGTTTGTACTTCTCAGCGTGAATTTACGCAGATCTATCCTGAAGCTGGTTGGGTGGAACACGATCCTCTAGAAATCTGGGCAACCCAAAGTTCCACCTTGGTTGAAGCTTTAGCAAAATCAGGAATTAGTCCAGATGAAGTCGCAGGGATCGGTATTACTAACCAACGTGAAACCACTATTGTTTGGAACCGTAAAACAGGTAAGCCGGTTTACAATGCGATTGTTTGGCAGTGTCGTCGCACCGCTAGTATTTGTGAAGAATTGAAAGCAGCAGGATTAGAAAAATACATTCAAGAAAATACCGGTTTGGTGGTCGATCCTTATTTCTCTGGTACTAAAATTAAATGGATTTTAGATAACGTTGAAGGCGCTCGTGAACAAGCAGAAAACGATGAACTCGCATTCGGAACCGTTGATACTTGGTTGATTTGGAATATGACCCAAGGCCGCACTCATGTCACTGATCCAACTAACGCAAGTCGCACTATGTTATTCAATATTAATACCCTTGAGTGGGATGAAAAGCTGCTTGATGCGTTAGGTATTCCTAAATCCATGATGCCGGAAGTGAAATCCTCTTCTGAAGTTTATGCACAAACCAATATTGGTGGTAAAGGTGGAGTACGTATTCCAATCGCTGGTATTGCCGGTGATCAGCAAGCGGCGCTATTTGGTCAAATGTGTGTTGAAGCAGGTCAAGCGAAAAACACTTATGGCACAGGTTGTTTCTTGCTAATGAATACTGGCGACAAAAAAGTGACTTCCGAAAATGGCTTGTTAACCACTTTAGCTTGCGGCCCGAAAGGGGAAGTGAGTTATGCGCTAGAAGGTGCGGTCTTTATCGGTGGCGCTTCTATCCAATGGTTGCGTGATGAATTACGCCTAATCAACGATGCTGCGGATACTGAATATTTCGCCACTAAAGTTGAAACTTCTAACGGCGCTTATGTTGTACCTGCTTTCACTGGTCTTGGTGCGCCGCATTGGGATCCATATGCTCGAGGCATCATTGTTGGCCTAACTCGAGGTGTGAATCGTAATCACATTATTCGTGCGACCTTAGAAAGTATTGCTTATCAATCTTTGGATGTAATCTCAGCGATGCAGGCGGATTCAGGCATCAAACTCGATTTCCTAAAAGTGGATGGTGGTGCGGTTGCTAATAACTTCTTAATGCAATTCCAAGCAGATGTGTTGAATACTGAAGTGCATCGTCCTGTTGTGACTGAGGTGACGGCACTTGGAGCAGCTTATCTTGCTGGTCTTGCGGTTGGATTCTGGGAAAGCATTGATGAGTTGAAGCATAAATCTGTTCTCGATCGTTCATTCAAACCAAGTGATGATGACGGTAAACGTGAACGCCGCCATAACGGTTGGAAGCGTGCCGTTGAGTGTGCGAAAGGTTGGATTCAAGAATAACCACACTTTAATAAAGGAGCTAACCTGCATATACTGCATTTTTTAAATTTAGTTTTTAAGATCTAGCAGAGATGAGTTGTACGCTATGAAAAAAATATTGTTAGCTTGCTTGGGTTTAGCTCTTTTATCGGGTTGTAGTGCACGTTTAACTGACATGACATTAGCCAGTACCAAGAGTGTGAATTTGAATTCAGGTGAATTGGTGACTGGTCAACGTGTTAAAACCGAAGACATGTACCCAGTGTTTATCCTTCCTTTAGGTAAACCGGATATGAAGAATGCAATTGATAAAGCGATTGAAAGCGATAAGTGCGCAATTGCTTTGTCTGATGTGGTGGTGACTTCAATCAACCACTCTTTCTTGATTGGTCAATTTGGTTTAGAAGTGGAAGGTAACTTGATTCTAGATAAGTCTCGCCCTGGTTGTGAAAAGGCTGGCCAAGAAAAACAAACAGAATCTCCGTTGTTGATTAAATAATATCAATTGATCAAATTAGATGTTTGATTAAAAAGGACTTTATAAATAAACGCTCCAGTTCAATATGAATTGGAGCGTTTTTCTTAGGTGTTTTGAAAAGAATAAATATCATGAAAGTCACAGTAACCAAATTGAACATTTAGCAGAATCTCCGTCCTGTTTAGGTGCTTTTTGAATTCTACTCCATACTCAATATTAATCAGACCGGACCTGCATTAGTTTTATTTCTTCGATTCTTTTATTTCTTAGATTGTTTTTTTCTTCGATTATTTTTTCGCTTTAGCAAAAGCAGCTGCGAAAGCTCCACCCATTGCACTTCCACCAATAGCACCATTGCTTGCTGGTTCAGAACGATTTTGACGTGGCTGAGTCTGGCGAGATTGATTCTGACGAGGCGCTCGACGATCATTGCCGCCGTTATTACCACCGTTGTGACTTGCGCCACCTCGTTGTGATAATTGCTCACCCGGTTCGTCAGTTAAACGCATTGAAAGACCGATACGCTTACGCTGAATATCGACTTCCATCACTTTAACTTTAACGATGTCACCAGCTTTGACCACTTCACGTGGATCAGCAACATAGCGGTCGGTTAACGCAGAAATATGCACTAAGCCGTCTTGGTGAACACCAATATCTACAAACGCACCAAAGTTTGCCACGTTCGAAACCACACCTTCCAAAATCATGCCGACTTCAAGATCTTTCACTTCAGTAACGCCTTCAGCAAAAGTTGCGGTTTTGAACTCTGGACGAGGATCTCGACCTGGTTTATCTAGCTCTTTGATGATGTCAGTCACCGTTGGCAAACCAAAAGTTTCATCGGTGTAATCCGCTGCACGTAAGTTGCGTAGGAATTCAGTATCGCCAATCAATGCCTTAGTTGGTTTACCTGTTTTCTCGGCAATCTTCTTCACTACTGGATAAGCTTCTGGGTGAACAGATGAAGCATCCAATGGGTTTTTACCATCCATAATACGAAGGAAACCTGCACATTGTTCGAATGCTTTTGGCCCTAAACGTGGCACTTTTTTCAGTTCAGTTCGAGCATCAAAACGACCTTGTTCATTACGATAATCAACAATGTTTTGCGCCATAGTAGTAGAAAGACCAGCAACACGAGTTAGCAATGCGGCAGATGCC
This sequence comes from Vibrio sp., assembly GCA_047975485.1. GTDB lineage: Bacteria > Pseudomonadota > Gammaproteobacteria > Enterobacterales > Vibrionaceae > Vibrio. Next base: position 62,097 of record JBKEDP010000028.1, read on the forward strand.
ATATTCACATCCACACCGACGGCGTTTACACAGTCTTCTACAACGGCATCAAGACGTTTCGCTAATAAACTTTGGCTCACATCGTGTTGGTATTGACCCACACCGATAGATTTCGGATCAATCTTCACTAATTCAGCTAGAGGATCTTGCAAGCGACGAGCAATCGATACTGCGCCACGCAAAGATACATCCATATCAGGGAATTCGTTTGCCGCTAATTCAGAAGCCGAATAAACCGAAGCACCCGCCTCGCTCACCATGATCTTCTGAACTTTTAGGTTGTTCTTTTTAATGATGTCTGCCACCAAAGTATCGGTTTCACGTGAAGCCGTACCGTTACCAATCGCAATCAAATCAACATTGTGTGCTTTCACTAACTTCAAGATGGTTGCGGTTGAAGCTTCAATCTTATTGTGAGGTTGGTGCGGGTAAATGGTTTCAGTTGCTAAGACTTTACCAGTCGCATCCACAACAGCAATTTTCGAACCCGTACGTAAACCTGGGTCTAAACCTAAAGTGGCACGAGGACCAGCAGGAGCTGCCATCAACAAATCTTTTAGGTTGGTAGCAAAAACTTCAATTGCTTCAATTTCTGCACGTTCTTTCATTGCGCCCATTAATTCGGTTTCAAGGTGCATGGAAATCTTAATGCGCCACGCCCAACTGATAACTTGCTTTAACCAAGTGTCAGCTGGATTGCTATTGAAATGAATACGGTAATGGTCAGCAATAATGGTTTCACAGTAAGAACCACGTACGCCTTCTTCTTGGGCTGGATCGGCATTTAAAGAAAGCTGCAAGAAGCCTTCATTGCGGCCACGCAACATCGCCAATGCACGGTGAGAAGGAACTCGGCTAATAAGCTCATTATGTTCAAAGTAATCTTTAAACTTCTCGCCTTCATGTTCTTTGCCTGTCACAACACGAGATTGAAGCTCAGCATTTTTCTGCAAGTAAGTACGTACTTTGTCTAGCAAATCTGCATCTTCTGCCATGCGTTCCATCAAAATAGCTCGCGCACCATCTAAAGCGGCTTTGCTATCAGCAATGGTTTCATTTAAGAATTTCGCCGCTTCAACTTCAGGATCAAGCTGTGGATTTTGCCATAAAGTATCAGCTAAAGGTTCAAGTCCTGCTTCAATTGCAATTTGACCTTTGGTGCGGCGTTTAGGTTTGTATGGCAGGTATAAATCTTCTAAGCGAGTTTTGCTGTCGGTTGAAAGGATTTCTTTTTCAAGCTCAGGGGTGAGTTTATCTTGGTCTTTGATCGATTTCAGAATGGTTTGGCGACGGTCATCCAATTCACGTAAATAAGTTAATCGGCTGTCTAAAGTACGGAGTTGGGTATCATCCAATCCACCAGTCACTTCTTTACGATAACGGGCAATAAAAGGAACGGTGTTGCCATCGTCAATGAGGGTGACGGTTGCCTGAACTTGCTCGACACGAACATTCAGTTCTTGAGCAAGGATTTGGCAAATAGAATTCAGTTGGCTCATGTAGCTGTAGCTCTCTTTCTTAGTTAGCCTGATCTTAGGCTAGTTACTTCAATGTATTGAGTAGGATTCTGCAAGTTAATCTGTTCTACGGCAAGCGATTCGTGAAATCTTGACAGTTAACTAGATAACCGAAGCTTTAGATCTAGATAACTGAAGCGCTAGGTAGTTGAAAATCTTGACTGACCCAAGTAACTTCAATCAAAACCGTTAAATGGAATAAATTGAGTGAAAACCAAACTGATAACCCGAGAAGGCTATAACAAGCTAAAAGCTGAACACGATCACCTTTGGCATGTAAAACGCCCAGAAATTACCAAAATTGTCACATGGGCTGCGAGTTTGGGCGACCGTAGTGAGAACGCTGACTACACTTTTAACAAACGTTTATTGCGCCAGATTGACCGCCGTGTCCGTTTTTTGAGAAAGTTTTTACCGGAAGTCACCATTGTCGATTATTCCCCACAACAAGAAGGTAAAGTGTTTTTTGGCGCTTGGGTTGAAATCGAAAATGAAGCAGGTGATGTGAAGCGTTTTCGAATTGTTGGCCCTGAAGAAATTTATGGCGATGCAAAAGACTATATTTCCATCGATTCTCCTATGGCTAGAGCGTTATTAAAGAAAGAAGTCGATGATGAAGTGGTGGTGAAAACGCCAGATGGTGATAAAGAATGGTTCATAAATCATATTTCTTACACAAAACTCTGAAAAATGTATTCAATTGTTACAAACTGGTACAGGGTTAAAGACAAGGTATGTTGTTTTTCAGTATTCTCAGCGGAAAGTTGTGACTGGTGTTGCTTAAATCACTTGTTATATCAGTTGGCTAAGAATCTTGAATACGCCAATGGATAGTGAATAGGAATAAATGGATGGAACAAGAAAATTATAAAATTCTAGTAGTAGATGATGATGCTCGTCTACGTTCGTTATTAGAGCGTTTTTTAACTGAGAAAGGTTTTCAAGTTCGTAGTGTATCCAATGCTGAGCAAATGGATCGATTGCTAACTCGCGAAAATTTCCATTTGATGGTGCTCGATCTCATGCTTCCAGGTGAGGATGGAATGTCTATTTGTAATCGCTTACGTGAAGACAACAACCAGCTGCCTATTGTGATGCTAACGGCAAAAGGTGATGAAATGGATCGCATTGCTGGCTTAGAAATTGGTGCAGATGATTACTTAGCAAAACCATTTAATCCGCGTGAATTATTAGCTCGTTTGCGTTCGGTATTGCGTCGTCAATCGGTTGAGGCTCCAGGGGCACCAAGTTTAGAAGGACAAATCGTAGAATTTGGCGAATTTACGCTCAACCTTGGGACGCGTGAAATGTTCCGTGGTGAAGAACCTATGCCACTGACATCAGGTGAATTTGCAGTATTGAAGATCCTCGTGACTCATGCTCGTACGCCTATGTCGCGTGACAAATTGATGAATATGGCTCGTGGCCGTGAATATTCTGCGATGGAACGTTCGATTGACGTACAAATTTCTCGTTTACGTCGTATGTTGGAAGAAGATCCAAGCCACCCACGTTATATTCAAACCGTGTGGGGCTTAGGCTATGTCTTCGTTCCTGATGGTAAAAAGATATAATTTCATCATTTAACTTTTCATAGTTTGATTTTCTTACAGGCTGACTTATAAGCTGATTAGCTAACAAGTCAGCCTGTTTTATTTCAAAAATTGGCAACGTCATTTTTATAATTTCTTAATATTCTGAACAATTTAAGATAGGGTAAAGCTTCTTTATTTTTATTTGTCGGAATTTCTTCATGCTTCGCTTTCGCAGTTCCCGAACTCAAACGGTTTTCTTCTTGGTTATCTTACTTATCGCCAGCCAAGTATTGTCTTATGTGATTGTGTTTAACTATGCGTTGTTGCCGAGTTTGAAGCAATTTAACCTCATTCTGTCCCACGAAGTTCGGGTTATGATTGATGAAGAAGCGATGGCCAAACATGCTCAAGTTGAAACTGCTTCTTTTCGCCGAGAATTACTTACTGAGCTTGGGGTGGATATTTATCCCGCTCAGTCACCTAAAGCCGATGAATTCTATCAGGCTTCTACGATTGAATTTTTAAGTGAAGAAATGAGTAACCAAGTGAATTCGCCTACGGAAGTTCGCTTGGTTTTAGGCAACGAAAGTTATGTGTTGTGGTTGAAAGTGGATGCTTTGCCGCAGCGTTTGATTCGAATTCCTTTAACAGAATTAAAAGAAAAAGATTTTGCACCTTTGTTCCGCAACAGTTTATTGATTGCATTGTTGTTGATTGCAGGTATGTGGTTCTTTATTCGTTTGCAAAACCGACCGCTGGTGGCATTAGAAGCCGCAGCAAAAAAAGTGGGTAAAGGGGAAATTCCTGAACCAGTGCCAGAAAAAGGTTCAACAGAAATTTTGGCGGTAACCAAAGCGTTTAACCAGATGTCAAAAGGCATTCAGGCGCTAGAAGAAGACCGCGCCTTGTTGATGTCGGGTATTAGCCATGATTTGCGTACACCGCTTACTCGCATTCGTTTAGCGACTGAAATGATGTCGCCAGAAGATGATTACCTTGCCGAAAGTATGATTAAAGATACCGAAGAATGTAATTTGATCATCAGTCAGTTTATGGACTACCTAAAACCTTCCCATGAAAAAGATCATCAAGCTGTCGACTTAAACGAAATAGTGACTGAGGTCGTGGAGGCAGAAAAAGATAAACATGATATCGATTTCGAGCTTTCAGTTGATGCCAATAATCGCAAGCTGTTTGGTGAAATGGTAGCGGTTAAACGTGTGGTCTCTAATTTAGTTGTGAACGCAATGCGATATGGGAAAGATTGGATTCGTGTTTCAACGGGTATGTCGGCAGATAAGAAATTAGTCTGGGTTACAGTCGAAGATAATGGCCCCGGAATTGATAAAAGTAAGTTGGAATCGTTATTCGAACCATTTACTCGTGGAGATGCTGCTCGTGGAAGTAGTGAGGGCGCAGGTTTAGGTTTGGCGATTGTGAAGCGTATTGTGAGTCAACATCATGGTGCCATTGTGGTAACGAACCGCAGTGAAGGCGGCTTAAAAGTGCAGATCAGTTTTCCGACAGTGAAAGGTAAAAAAGCGAAAGCTTAGTAGTTGTTATATAAATTCCAACATTAACCTGATAAACCCATGATGACTAAGGGCTTCAGGTGATAAGCCTTCGGCGACCTACTTTTTTCAACAGCCATAAAAGTAGGCAAAAAGGCCGCTGCTGGAAATTTTGTACTCTTTGTTACACTAGTCTTAATTATATGGTCCGCCTGACTCTCAGTCTCTAAGCTTTGAGTAGGCATTCATTAATGAGGTGACACATATGTCTTCTATTCATATCTTAGGTATCGATTTAGGTAATCATACTTTCCACGCTATAGGTAATAGTTACTCAGGTAATGAAGTTATGCGTAAAAAATTTAATCGATCTCATCTGCTTTCTTTTTTATCAATATTATAACCAACAACTATTGCATTTGAAG